>CAVOGC010000012.1:0-38176 GCA_963695105.1 uncultured Gammaproteobacteria bacterium
AGCGACATCAGGAAGGGTGACGCAACTGCTCTTGTTCGGCTTCGAACAGGACCGATGCGATCTGGTGCAGACCTTCCTCCTCGGCCAGTTCGGAAATCTCCTCCCACGAAGCGCCGCGGTCGATGGCGGCGGCGGTTTTGCTGCCCTCCGGCAAATCCAGGCGAGCGCCTCGAATGAAAGCGTCGGTAGCCACGCCGGCATCTTCCACCGCCGCCGGACCGTCTCGCAGCGCTTCCTGCTCGGCTTCGAACAACACCGAGGCCAACTTATGCAAACCTTCCTCCTCGGCCAGTTCGGAAATTTCCTCCAGGCTGGCGTTGCGATCGATGGCGGCGGCGGTCTTGCCGCCATCGGGCAGATCACCCCGGTACGACTGGAGCAATTGTTCGATATTTTTCATCTCCACGGGCAAAACTCCTGATAGTGGCTGACAAATCAGCTTGATTGGCGGGCAAGTCTATTATGGCGGCGAGGAAAAAACCAACATCGAACCCGCGTTGCCCGCACCGATCTCGCGCTTTCGACCCGATTCCGGGTCCTTGGCGCACCGACGCCGAGCAGACCCGGTCCCGCCCCTCCAAGGCGATCCCGCCGGCCCCAGCGGCACGGCATCCAGGAAATTTAAGCTTGGTTTCAGGTCCGCCCCGTAAAGTGCGCCCCAGGTCGCAACGGACGCGCCAACCCGAACCGGCGACCCAGACTTTCGTTGCCGAATCCATCCAATAAATGAGGTATTACTCCATGATCGTTCATAAATCCCTGCTCGGCGCCGTCGCTTTCGCGCTCGCCACCACCTTCGCCGCCGCCACCTTCGCCGCCGAAACCAAGGACGCCGCGCCAGCCGGCATCACCAAGGAGCAGGCGGCCGAGATGGCGCTGAAGGCGCATCCGGGTGAAATGACCAAGGCCTACAAGGATAGGAAAAACGGCAAGGAGACCTGGGAAGTAAAAATCAAGGGCGACGACGGCAAGAAATGGGAGGTGTATTACGACATCAAGACCGGGGAGCTGGTCGCCGAGGAGGAGGATTGAGGTTAAAGGCACAAGGGTTAAAGGCTGACATTTCGCCTCCGCCGCGCGGCGGAGGCCCCGACCACACCGCGAGTTTATGGCCATGACCGACCATCATTCCACCGAAATCACTGTCTGGGACCCGCTGGTCCGCCTGTTTCACTGGACCCTGGCGGCCGCGTTCTGCGCCACCTATCTCACCCAGGGCGAGTGGTTCGAGGATTTCCAGGATCGTCTGGACGGCGAATGGCTGCAAACCATCCACGTCTGGGCCGGTTACACCATCGCCGGACTGCTGTTGTTTCGCCTGCTCTGGGGCTTCGCCGGACCGCGCCATGCCCGGTTCGGCGACTTCGTGCGCGGGCCGCGCGCCACCCTGTCCTATCTCAAACAGGTACTGACCCTGCGTGCACCCCGTCATCTGGGCCATAATCCCGCCGGCGGCGCGATGATTGTGATCCTGTTGCTGAGTCTGACCATCGCCGTCACCGCCGGCTTGCTGCTGTACGGCGCCGACAAGGGTCTGGGCCCGCTGGCCGATCTGCTGGCGGACAGCAGCGCAAACACCATCCACCTCTTCAAGGAGATCCACGAATTTTTCGCCAACTTCACCCTCGCGCTGATCGCCGGACATCTGATCGGGGTGGTCTGGGAAAGTCTGCTACACCGCGAAAATCTGGCCCGCGCCATGGTGACCGGGCGCAAGCGCGCCTAACCCATTTCGTTCGCGACGCCACGCCCATGCACCGTCCCATCCGACCCATCGCCGCCTTCATGCTGGCCGCGAGCCTGCTGGCGGCCGGTCCGCTCATGGCCGGACGCGACCACGACGAAATCCGTCGCTTGCGCGGCGCCGGGCAAATCCTGTCGCTGGAAACCATCATCGCCCAGCATCGCACCCGGCATCCCGGAGGCCAACTGCTGGAAGCGGAACTGGAATCCGAGCATGGCCACCATGTCTACGACCTCAAATTTCTGGGCGACGACGGCGTGGTGCGGGAGTTCGAATACGATGCCCGCACCGGCGCACTGTGGCATTTCGAGCATGAAGAACACGAAGAGTAAGGATTAGGAGATGCGCTTGCTGCTGGTCGAGGACGATGCGCTGCTGAGCGGTCGGCTGCGCGGCGAACTGCAACGGGCCGGCTTCGCCGTGGATGTGGCGGACAACGGCGTGGATGCCGGTTTCATGGGCGAGTCCGAACCCTATGCCGTGGTGGTGCTGGATATCGGGCTGCCCGACCGCTCCGGACTGGACGTGCTGCGCGACTGGCGCGCGGCTGGCCATCGGGCGCCGGTGCTGATCCTGACCGCCCGCGACGCCTGGCACGAAAAAGTGGACGGATTCAAGGCCGGCGCCGACGATTACCTGAGTAAACCGTTTCACAGCGCCGAACTGATCGCCCGCTTGCATGCGCTGCTGCGGCGCGGTATCGCCCGGCCGGCCGGCCCGCTGCAAGCCGCCGGACTGGAACTGGACGAAGACGCCCAAACCGTGCGGGTGACCGCCGCCGCCACTTTCGAACTGACCGGCACCGAGTTCCGCCTGCTGCGCTACTTCATGCTGCACCCCGGTCGGGTGCTATCGAAAAGCCGGCTGGTCGAACACGTCTACGATTTCGAGACCGAGCGCGACAGCAATGTGTTGGAGGTCTATATCAACCGACTGCGCCGCAAGATCGGCCGCGACCTGATCGCCACCCGTCGCGGTCAGGGCTACGTGTTCGGCGGCGACAGGGCATGAGCTCGCTGCAGGCCCGGCTGTCGGCCGGTTTGATTCTGGTGCTGACCCTGTTGATGGCGCTGGCGGTTGCCCTCGGCGGCTACTCGCTGCGGCAACTGGCCGAGAATTTCGTCGCCAGCCGGCTGGAGCGCGATCTGGAAACCCTGCTGGCGGCCCTGGATTTCGACCTCGCCGGCCAACCTCGTCTGGCCGCCGACCGGATCGGTGCATCCTTTCATCAACCCTACTCGGGACACTACTACCAGATCGAAGCGCCCGGCGGCGAAATCCGCTCGCGCTCCCTGTGGGACACCGATCTGTCGCTGCCGCCACTCGCGGCCGACCGCGTCACCCGCGGCTTCGTCACCGGTCCGCAAAACCAGCAACTGCTGCTGGTCGGACGCACCTTCCGGGTCCAGGACCGACCCGTCGCCATCGCCGTGACCGAGGACTTCACACCGGTACGCCAAGGCATCCACCTGATCCTGTCTAAATTTACCCTGGTTGCGCTGGCATTGTTCGCCGCGCTGCTGCTGTTTCAGCGGCAGCTCGTGCGGCGCGGCCTGACGCCGCTGGAGCAGATTCGCCGGGATCTGCCGCGATTGGCCCAGGGCGAAATCGCGCAACTGCCAGCCGATGCGCCGGACGAAGTGCGACCGCTGGTGGCCGAGTTGAACCGCTTGCTGGCCCTGCTGGACCAGCGCCAGCGGCGGGCGCGCCATGCACTCGGCAACCTGGCTCACGCCGTGAAAACCCCACTTACCGCGCTGGTCCAGCTCGCCGAGCAACCGCTCCCGCCCGAGGACGGCGCCGGCTGGCAGGCGCTGCGCCAGCAAATCCACCAAATCCGCGCCTTGACCGAACGTGAGCTCAAGCGGGCGCGGATCGCCGGTGGCGGCGCACCCGGTCAGCGGGTATTGCTGGAACGGGAGGTCGCCGATCTGATCGAGACGCTGCGCCGCATCCACCGCGACCGGAACCCGCGGATCGAAGTGCGGATCCCCGCCTCCAGCGCCTTCCCCTACGATCGCGACGACCTGCTGGAACTGTTGGGCAACCTGCTCGACAACGCCTGTCAGTGGGCGACGGCCGTGGTGCGCTTGACCGCCAGCGTGACCCGGCAAGGATTGTGCCTGCGGGTGGAGGACGACGGGCCGGGCTGCCCGCCGGAGCAGATGGAGCTGTTGCGGCGGCGGGGGGCGCGCATCGATGAATCCCGCGCCGGCCACGGCCTGGGGCTGGCCATCGCCGGCGACATCGTCCGGCAGTACGGCGGCGTACTGCGGCTGGACCGCTCCACGGCGCTGGGCGGCCTGCTGGCCGAGGCGGTGCTGCCGCTACCGCCCGATGGCCAGCCCGGAATCAGTACGCCTCAAACGTAAACCGCGCCGTGCCAATCCTCAGTACGTCGCCTGCTTCCAGGGCCAGTACCTCGTTGGTGGCCAAACCGTGACAACCCACCCGAACCGAATCCGGCTCCGCCAGGTTCTGAATCCAGTACATGCCGTCCCGGAACAACAGTTCGGCGTGCCGGGGCACCACGCCTGGGGCATTGACGCGCAGGCCGGCCTGCGGGGAGCTACCCAGCGACAACCACTTGGGGACGTAGTAGTGGACGATCTGCCGGCGCGCGGCATCCTCGCGCTCGAACCGGGCGTAAAGCAGGGCGCCTGGATTGCCGACTCCGTTCAACTGAGCCACCCGTTCCTGCATTTTCAGCAGCTTGAGATAGCGAACCTTGAGCTTGTCCCGCAGGGCATCGGTGTTGGCCTGCCGATCGCGCTGGTGCAGCACATCGACCAGTTCGAGCAAATAGTGGCCGAACTTGTCGCGCGGTTCCTGGCTGTCCCAATCCGGCGGGGCGTGTTCGCCTTTGCGATCCCAGGCCAGGGACAGCTTCAACCGATACAGCTCGCATACATCCAGGATGTCGTCGGTTTCCAGCAGGTGCCAGCTCCCGCGCTCCAGGCGCTCGCCGTTTCGGCCGGTGTAGGTGTAACCCTCGTCGCTGGCCGACATCAGCGCCAGTTGGTCGCCCAGCGCGCAGACCACGCAATGCAACCGGGAAATCCGGTTGTACTTCGGCACGAAGCCCAGGGTGAAATCGCCGAACCCGGTGCCGGCGGTGGCGCTGTGGCGACCAAAGATCATCAACGGGCGCGATACCAGTTCGATGCGCGCCGCCGCCTGGGCCGAATTTTCCGGCAGCAGCAACGCCCGCGTCAGCGGCGTGCCGCGACTGAGCGCCTGACCGCTGGCGGCGCTGGCGGCCCGCAGGCTGTAACTACGCTCGGGATTGGCTTCCAGTTCGAGCGGCAGCGTGCAGGCCAGGGCGACGGCGCCGGCCTCTTCGCGCGCGGCGGCCGGTTCGTCCAGCAGCCATCCGCTGGAGGCGGCCTTGTTGTCCAGGAGCGGGTCGGGCCGAAAGCGATCGGGTCCCGGCGCGGCGCCCGCCGCCGGCTCCTGCTCGCTCTCAACCGGCCGGGTGAAATCCAGCCGGATTTCGAAGCGGTTGCCGTAGGCGTGCCACTCGCCCCGATGGTCGCAGAGATCGAGTTCCAGCCACAGCGTGGTCTGCACCGGGCCAGCGCGGGGACATCGATAGCCGATATACACCGGCTGTGCTTCCCGGCCGTCCAGCAACCGCAGCGGCGGAACCCGTCCTTCGCCGGCAAACGCCAGTTCGGGGCTGCGCAGCCGCAGGCGGATTTCCCGATACAACCACCAACTGGGATTGACCAGCAGCGCGCAAAGCACGTTGTCCTGCTCCGGGGCCGGGCTCACGGCGACCGCCAGGCTCACCAGTACCGGCTGCTGGGTTTCAGCCAGCCGCGCGATGCGTCGCTGGTACTCGTCCGCCTGCACCGGACCACCGCGCGACCAGCGCAGGTACCGGTTCCGAAAATAATCCACCGCCTCCCGATCCCGCGATTCCCGGTGCTCCTGTTTGGCGGCGAGTTCGCCCAGCAACTGGGCGAACTCGCGCAGGGCGGGCGGCGCCGGCGCAACCGGACTCGGCGCCTCCGGTACAACGGGAGGGGCGGCACTGGGCGGTCTCGCCGGTTGCGGCTTGACCTCCACCGCAAGCTCGGCGGCTGGCGGCGCGGGCAGGGCTTCGCGCGGCGACGCGGGCAGGGCTTCGTGCGGCGACGCGGGCAGGGCTTCGTGCGGCGGCGTGGGCAGGGCTTCGTGCGGCGACGCGGGCACCGGTTTCGGCTCCTTGGCCGTGACCGCCGGCCGCTCGGCTATCAGCGTCTTATCAAGACCCTGGGTTTGATCGAGGTTCAGATCGAAATCCAGGGCGAAATCCAGGGGCAGATCCAGATCGAGTTTTAGATCGAACCCGTCATCATCCATGGGCGCCGGCAATGTCTCGCCAACGGCATCCTGCCGGAGCGGGCCAACTGTCCCGGACCCCGATTGAGCCCGCTCGCCGAGAAAGCAGTTGCGGGCAGCTTCATCCACCAGATCCGCCGTGATCTCCTGTCCCGACTCCAGGCTGGCGAACAGGAACATGGCGTCGCATAGCATGGCGACGGCGCGCGGAGCCCCTTGGCTGTAGTGGTTGATGCGCTCGATCACGGCGGGGGAGAACAGCGCCTCGCCGGTGTAGCCGGCGGTTTCGAACTGATGGTTGATAAACAGTTCGGTTTCCATACTGCTCAGTCGATCAAGGCGGCAGCGGACCTGGGTCTGCTCGTGCAACCGCCGCAACTCGGGTTGGCGCAGCTTACCTTCGATTTCCGGCAGGCCCGCCAGCACGACCTGCAGGCGCTGGCCGGGCTCCGCCGCCGTTTCCACGAAATCCCGCAAGCGGCTCAACACACCGATACGCAGATGCTGCGCGTCGTCAATCAGCAGGGCAACCGGCTGGTTGCGGCGCGCATGCGCGGCCACGGTCTCCAGCAACAGCTTGCTCTGCTGCTCGACGTTCAAACCGTCGACCGGCAATTGCAGGCTGGTGCACAGGTAGTTCAGGATGTCGGGAAAATCGAGGTTGGCGTTATTGAGCAGAATGAAAAAAACGTCGGCGGCTTCCGCCATGCAGCGACGCAATACCAGCGTCTTGCCGAACCCGGCCTCGCCGGTCAGCAGCACGAACCCACGCCGTTCCCGGATAGCATTCAGGATGTCGGCGCAAGCTCCGTCGAAATTATCGTTGCGGTAATAATCCTTGAGATCTTTCGGTTTGAAAGGTTTGTTTTCAAAACCGAAGTAGGTGGTATACATGAACCCCCTCCCCGACGCTGGCTCCAGTCAGCATTCTAAAACTCTGGTGATCATCCCCATAGTGTTTTTTTCGTATCATTGACCAGTCATTGATTTTAAAATGAGTCATAATGAACCGTCGCCGGGCTTGGCTATCCCGCGCAAACCGCCAAAGCGCCGGCCGTCAATGCCGCCATTTCCACCTCAAAACCCGCAACCAGTTCCCACGGATCGGCGACGATGCCACTGTCGGCGGTGACGCCCACCGTCACCGCTCCAGCGTAGCTTAACACGCTCACTCCGACGCCCACGCCGGCAATCTGCGGCACCCAGGCCAGAATCCGCCCCACCGGCGCTCCCGCCAGATACAGCGGCTGTTCCGGCCCCGGCACGTTGGTCATCACCACGGTCGCTTTCAAGCCGAACCAGCGCAACGCCTGCCGCTCGATCCAGCCCGGCAGCCGGCCCGCCACGTTCAGAATCAGCCGGTTCGCCAGCATTTCCGGAGTCCCCTTGATCCGGTCCATCCGCGCCCGCACCGCCGCCAGCCGCGCCACCGGGTCGGCGATCCCCAGCGGCAGTTCCAGCAGGATCGTCCCGAACTCGTTGCCCAGCCGGATTTCTTCCTGGTAGGGCCGCAGATTGACCGGCACCAGCAGGCGCTGCGCCAGCGCCGGCCGCATCTCGCCCCGAGCACGCAGATAGCGCCCCAGCGCCCCCGCCGCCACCGCCAGCATCACATCGTTCACCCGGCCGCCCAGCCGCTGGCGGATCGCCGTAATGTCGGCCAGCGGCACCGGTCGCGACCAGGCAACCCGCTTGTCGCCGGTCAGCCGCCCACGCAGCGCGGTGCGGGTATCCGGCCCCAGACACAACTGCCGCAGCAGCGCCGCCCCGAAGGTCGCCCCCCAGCGCAGTCGCCCCCATGGGCTGGACGGTGGCATCGGCCGCTGGCCGGTCTTGGCCGCCAGCCAGGCATCATCCCGCCGCTCCGCCAGCGGCGAACAGCCTTCGGGAGTCCGATCAGTCAGCGCCAGAAATACCCGCAGCAGCGCCACCCCATCGGCGATGCAGTGATGCACCCGGAACACCAGGGCGCTACCGGCGCCGTAGTTCTCCACCAGCTTGCAGCCCCACAGCGGCCGGTCGAAGGGTAAGGCTTCGCCGGCCCAGCGCCCGATCCGCGTCTCCAGCACGCGCTGGTCGACCGGGTGTGGCAAACGCACCTGTTCGAGGTGGTCGTTCCAGTCGAATGGCCGGTCTTCCAGCCAGCAATGGCGGCCCCCGTCCGCGACGATCCGCTGGCGAAAGCGCGGCAGCGGCGCCAACAACCGGGCGCGCAGCGTCGCCCGCAGCCGCTCCGCCGCCAACGGCCGCTCCAGCAGCAGCACGATGGTGACCACCATCGGCTGGCCTGGCGCGTCCATCCGCGCCCACGCCCTATCGTTAGCGGTCAGTGGCTCCGGTACCGCCCCCAACTCCGGCACACCCGCGCCCCAGACGCCATCGACCGCCTCGATCAACGCGGTTTCGACCGGTTCGTGCCGTGGTTCCATGCGCGCTCCCCTGGATTGCCATGGCGCTCCTGCCTGACGGGTGGAATCGCCGTTTCGAACCACCCCGGCGCCACGCGCCACCCGGCCTTGTCCAAGGCGGGGAAATTCCACAACCAGCATGGGAGCGCTATATACTGATTGCGACGCTCGCGCGTCCCGCCACCGACAGCTTCTTCCATCAACATTAGAACAATAATCGGCTGCTTACCGGCGATAAGCCGCCCGCACCATCACCCGTCGCATGGCCGAGGCTCCCAAGACGTCGCCCAATCCTCCCCCGCCGCCCGATCCGTTGCTCGCCAACGTCGCGCCGGCGCAAAACTTTACTACGTTGCACCCACTGGCGCGTTACCGGCAACTGCTGCGGCGCTGGCTCGGCGTCAACAGGCAACTGTGCGGACTGCTGGCCGGCGGCCTGGTCGCGCACGTTCGCAATCTGCCCCCGGATCGGCGCCGCGGCCGAAGCGCCTGGCTGGCGCGGCGGGCCGTGGCGCTGGCGGTGCGCCGGCTCGATCCGGCGCTGGTCGATCTGCCGTTCGCCGCCCAACTGCGCCGCCGGCTGGAGCGACTGGGACCCACCTATATCAAGCTGGGCCAGATCATGGCGGTCCGCGAGGACATGCTGCCGCGTACCGTGACCGACGAATTGAAAAATCTGTTCGACCAGGCGCCCGCCGTCCCTTTTCCGGTGGTTCGCACCCTGATCGAACAGGAGTTGGGGCGACCGCTGCCGGATTTGTTCATGCGGATGGAAGAGCAACCGCTCGGCTCGGCTTCGCTGGCTCAGGTGCATCGCGCCACCACCCGCGCCGATCAGGCGGTGGTGGTCAAGGTGCTCAAACCGGGCGTGCGCGAGACCGTGCTGGCCGATCTGACCCTGCTGCGCTGGCTCGGCGCCGTGTTGAACCGGCTGCTGCCGCAATACCAGCCGGCCGCCATCATCGAGGAGTTCCGCGCCTACACCGTGCGCGAGCTGGACCTGACCGCCGAGGCCGACAACGGTGAAGTCTTCGCCGCCCACTTTCACGGCACGCCGTCCATCGTGTTTCCGCGCATGTATCGGGAACTCAGCAGCGCCAGCGTGTTGACCATGTCCTTCCTGGACGGTTTCAAGCCCGGCGCTCCGGCGACTTTTGATCTGGACGAGCCGGCGCGGGCGCGGGTGGTCAACCTGGGCGCGCAAGCCATTTTGCGGATGTTGTATCAATACGGATTTTTCCACGCCGATCTGCACGCCGGCAACCTGCTGGTGTTGCCCGGCCGGCCGGTGCGAATCGGCTTCATCGATCTGGGCATGGTCGGCCGCTTCGAAGCCGAAACCCGGCGGCGACTGTTGTATTACTACCACGCGCTGGTCAACGGCGATGTCGAAAAAGCCGCCCAGCATCTGGGCGGGATCGCCCGGATCGGGCCGGGCGGCGACCCGGAGGCGTTCCGGCGGGCCGTGGTGGAACTGTCGCGGCGGTTTTTGCTGCGCGCGGCGCGCGGCGATTTCAGCATCGCCCGGCTGATCCTGGAATCGATGCGGCTGGGCGGCCGTCATCGGATGTACTTTCGGGTCGAACTGGTGCTGATGGTCAAGGCGCTGGTCACCTTCGAGGGAGTCGGGCGGATGGTGGACCCCAAGCTGGACGTGGTGGCGCTGTCGCGCGCCCATGTCGGCCGCATTTTCCGCGATCAGTTCCGGGTGGAACGGCTGACGGGGGAACTGTGGCGCAATGGGCCGGAATTGCTGGATTTCGCCGGCCGGCTGCCGGAATTGTTGGCCCGGTCGGCGCGGCTGCTGGACCAACCCGCCCGGCCGCCGGCCAACCCGCTGGCCGGGCTGCGCGGCGCCATCGTCGCCGCCGCCTGCATTCTCGGCGGGGTCATGGTGCTGGTGCAGTCGGATGCCTGGCTGGCGGGAATCGGGCTGCTGCTGGCGGGGTTCTGGTGCTATGGGCGGAGTGCCTGAACCACCCGTTCGGACAAAGCGCTGTCCACCGGGCGGCGCTACACTCGCCATACTCGATCCGTTACCGATCATTCCCCAGGCAACGCCATGCGACTCCACTTCCTGTGCCGCCTTCTGCTATCGCTGCTGTTGCTGGCGGCAACCGCGCCGGCCCGCGCCGGCAACGATTATCCCCTGGTGCTGGTCCACGGTTTCATGGGCTGGGGCCGGGACGAGTTGCTCGGCTTCAAATACTGGGGCGGGTTCGAGGACTTGCAGGAGACGCTCAACCGCGCCGGCCACCGGACTTATACCGGCGTGGTCGGCCCCTTCGCCAGCAATTGGGACCGGGCCTGCGAGCTGTACGCCTTCATCCAGGGCGGCACGGTGGACTATGGCCAGGCTCATGCCGCCGTCCATGGTCATGCCCGTCACGGCCGGACCTTTCCCGGCCTGTATCCGCACTGGGGCACGGCGGACGAGCGCGGCCAGCTTCGCAAAATTCACCTGATCGGCCACAGCCAGGGCGGCCAGACCGTGCGAGTGCTGGCCGCCCTGCTGGAACAGGGTGCGCCGACGGAAATCGCCGCCACCCCGACGGCCGAACTCTCCCCGCTGTTTCGCGGCGGCCATTCCTGGGTTCGCAGCGTCACCACCCTCGCCTCGCCGCACGACGGCACCAGCCTGGCCACGGGAATCGACCGGCTGTTGCCGTTCGCGCGCGACGCGCTGCTCGGTTTCGCCGCCCTCGCCGGCATCCAGCCCGACGAACTGCCCTACGACTTCAAGCTGGATCAATGGGGCCTGCGCCGCCAGCCGGGAGAGACTTTCCGCGCCTACCTGCAACGGATCGAACGGAGCCCGATCTGGCAATCGCGCGACATCAGCGCCTGGGATCTTAGCCCCGACGGCGCACGGGAATTGAACCGACGCTTCCCGGCCCAGCCGGCGGTGTACTATTTTTCCTGGGCGACCTCGGCGACCGTGCCGGTCTGGCCGTCCCAGCACCAGATACCCCGCCCCACCCTGCTGCCGCAGCTCTGGGCCAGCGCGCTGTTCATCGGCGCCTACACCCGCGACGAGCCGGGCCATGTCGTCATCGACGCCAGTTGGTGGGAAAACGACGGCTTGGTCAACACCCGCTCGATGGCCGGGCCGACCCTGGATTCACCCGACCGCATCGCGCCCGCCCGTGACCAGCCGCAACCGGGCATCTGGAATAATCGCGGCGTGCTGACCGGTTGGGATCACATGGACATCGTCGGCATCGGCACGATCCGCGACGTGAGCGGCTGGTATCTGCGGCTGGCGCGGTCGCTGGCCGATCTGCCACCCTGAACACGGATCATCCGTGGAACAATCGGGAATCCTGCTGAACAAAACCGCGCCCGGTGAATCGTAACGGGCATTCTCCGGAGAGCACCATGACGGAAAATATTGAGAACCTCGTCCTCGAACACCTGCGCGCCATCCGTGCCGATCTCGCCGTTCTGAAATCGGACGTGGCGGAAGTCAAGGTTCAGCAATCGGCGATGGGCCAACAATTGGCTGGATTGACCGCCGCCGTTTACGGCGGTCAGAGCCGGCTGGATAAGATCGAAAATCGCCTCGAACGCCTCGAACGGCGCTTGGAGTTGATCGACACACCCGCCGCTTGAGCACGATAGCGCTCCTGTCTGACGGGTGGAATCACCGTTTCGAACCACCCCGGCGCTACGCGCCACCCCGCCTTATCCAAGGCGGGGAAATTCCACAACCGGGCTGGAAGCGCTATATCACCACCTGTTTGATCGGCCGGACGAACGGTCGCATCATCCCGGTCGCCACCTTGGCGGCGCGAAAGGAGCGTATCCTCAACATCCAAAGCAAGGAAGAATTGAAGCAGGCCCAGCCGTGGCTGAAGGAGTTGGCTGCCGCTTCGGAGCCACCGACCGGCCAAGACCTGCCACCTTATCGCTACACTGGGTTTATTACGGGAAACACTCCATGTCCCATATCGTCATCCACCGCGACCACCCGCTCACTCTCGATCAGGCGCGCCAAGCCGCGGAAAACCTCGCCGTCCAACTGGCCGAGCGCTACGACCTCAGCCATCACTGGCAGGACGACACCCTGTACTTCGAACGCTCCGGCGTCGGCGGCCAGATCGAACTGGAGCCGGGCACGCTGCGGATCAGCGTGCGCCTGGGCTTTCTCCTGGCGACGCTGAAATACAAGCTGGAACAGGAAATTCACGGTTACCTGGACGAGCTGTTCCAGCAAGCCGGGCCGTCCGATCCGGTTTAACCCTTGATCTCATCGCCCAAACCCAGCGGTTGGGGGTGACCGGCGTGTATCCGCTCCATGATTTCCCGCTCGCGGCGGGTGATGAGGGTGACGAAGGTTTCCGCTTCCACGCCCATGTGCCGGAACGCGCGGAAACCGGCTTCCAGAAAGCGGTGCAGTTCCCCCAGCCCGGCCAGACGCGCCGGGGTCTTGGCCATTTTCAGGGCGGCCTCGATGAAGGGCTTGTGCACGACGCGCCGCAGGTCGCGGCCAAGCTGTTCGACCAGGTCGATTTGCCGGCGGCGCTGCTCGTAATTGGCGCAGCGGCGGTAAGCGGCAAGGTAGGTCGCTTCGTCCAGTGCGTCCCGAAGGCCGAATTCCGCGACCAGAATCCGTGTCATGCGCATATCCAGTTCGCGGGACAGGGCGTTCAGCTCCAGCGCCAGCGCCGCCGCGTACAGGACCTTGGCCGGCAGGATGCGGGTCATGGTCGGAACGATGCGCCCCAGATCGTGTTCAAGCTGGCGGAAATCCCGGTCACCGTACAATTCGTCCAGAAAGAACTCCGCCGCCGGCCGGTAGTGGGGATGGACCAGCAAATCGGCGTGGGTGCCGGCCAGCCGCGCCGACTGCCAGCGCCGCAGGATGCCGAACTCCCGCTCCACCCCGGCCACGCCATCGTGATGGAAGGTTTGACCGCGCCGCAACTGCTCCAGCAGCCGCGCCGCGCCCGCGTTTTTTTCAGGGTCGGTCATGGCGAGTTCCGGGCCAAAGACCCGTCAGCGCAGCTCGCGCCGGAGGATCGTACCGATGCTGGACTTGGGCAGGCTGGCGCGAAACTCGACCTGACGCGGCTGCTTGTAGGCGGGGAGATGCTGGCGGCAGTGGGCCAGAATCGCCTCGACGGTCAGTTCCATCCCCGGCTTGGGAACGACGAACACCTTGACCGCTTCGCCGCTTTTCTCGTCGGGCACGCCGATGCAGGCCGCTTCCAACACCGCCGGGCAAGTCACCACCACCTGCTCGATTTCGCTGGGGAACACGTTAAAGCCGGACACCCGCATCAGATCCGTCTTACGGTCCACGATGCGGACGAAGCCCTGTTGATCCATGGTGGCGATGTCGCCGGTCAGCAGCCAGCCGTCGCGGAGAGCGCGGGCGGTTTCCTCGGGCCGCCGCCAATAACCGCGCATCACCTGCGGGCCGCGGACGCACAGTTCTCCGCGCTCGCCCAGCGGCACTTCCCTGCCCTCCTCGTCGCGTAGTTGCACTTCGGTGGACGGCAACGGCAAGCCGACGCCGCCGGTGAAATCCTCGATATCGACCGGATTGACGCAGATCACCGGGGCTTCGCTCAGACCGTAGCCCTCCAGGATCGGCACGCCGGTCAGGGTCCGCCAGCGTTCGGCCACGGTCCGCCGCACCGCCACGCCGCCGCCGACCGTCAGTCGCAGCGAGGAGAAATCCAGTCCGGCGAACTTGTCGTTATGGATCAGTGCGTCGAACAGGGTGTTGATCCCGGTGATCGCCGTAAACTTCCACGGACGGATTTCCCGCACCAACAGCGGAATGTCGCGGGGATTGGTGATCAGCACGTTCAAGCCGCCCAAATGAAGGAAACACAGGCAGTTCACCGTCAGGCAGAAGCTGTGATGCAGCGGCAGCGCGGTGATCACGATCTCCTCGCCCTCGTGGAGCGCCGAACCCACCCAGGCGACAATCTGTCGCACGTTGGCCAGCAGGTTGCGGTGGGTCAGCATCGCGCCCCTGGCCAGGCCGGTGGCGCCGCCGGTGTATTGCAGGAAGGCCAAATCCTCACCGGTTACCGTGACCGGCCGCAGGACGAGGCGGGCGCCGCCAGTCAGCGTGTCCTTGAACCCGACCGTATTCGGCAGCGCGTAATGCGGTACCCTCTTTTTGAGGTGTCGGGCCGCCAGATTGACCACCTTGGCCTTCCAGAACGACAGCAGGTCGCCGATCTCGGTGACGATGGTCGTCCTGATTTCGGTTCGCTCGATGACCTCGGCCAATACGTGGGCGAGGTTGGCGAGAATCAGGATCGCTTTGGCTCCGGAGTCCTTGAGCTGATGCTCCAGCTCGCGCGGGGTGTAGAGCGGGTTGACGTTGACCACCACCAATCCGGCGCGCAGCACGCCAAACAGCGCCACCGGATATTGCAGCAGGTTGGGCAGCATGATCGCCACCCGCTCGCCTTTTTCCAGCCCCAGTTCCTGTTGCAACCAGGCGGCGAACGCCCGGCTTGTCTGCTCCAGCTCGGCATAGGTCATGCCATGACCCATGTTGACGAAGGCGTTGCGCCGGCCGAACTGGCAGCAACTCCGATCGAACACCTCGACCAGCGAGCGGTATCCATCGGGGTTGATGTCCGCCGGCACGTTGGGCGGATAGCGCTTCAGCCACAGTCTTTCCACGGGAGAGGTCTCCAGTCAGCGTCCGTTTGTTCCCATTGTGGGATGGTTGGCGACCGATTACCAAACTTGGCTTGGGGGAATTGCAATGCTGGGCACGGGCTGGGGCTGGCTCGCCCTACTTTCTTGGAATCTCGGCCAAGGGCAGTTGGGTGATGGCGGCGATCTGCTCCGGCGAAACGTTCATCGCCAGGAGTTCCCGAGCCACCGCCAACGCCTTGCGATGCGCGCCTTCTTCCATGCCCTTTTCCATGCCCTTTTCCATGCCCTTTTCCATGCCCTTTTCCATGCCCTTCTGATAGCTGGGCAGCCGTTCGAGGTTGATTTGCAACATGGCATAGGCCTCCTGAAGGTTGAGGGTGAGATGGCGGTTGTCCGCCAGAATCTCCAGCATGGACAGGTAGTCGCGCAGCCGGCCTTCGTCGGGCTCGGTCAGCCGGCGCAGTTTCTCCAATAGGCGCATCAATACCGTTTGCGGGTCGTCGTCGCCAAAGTCGCCCAGAATGGCCAGCACCAGAGCGTCGGGCTGGTCGCTGGCGTACAGGGTGCGGTAGTCGATGGTCCGCATGTCGACCAGGTCATAGTGGTAGCGCAGTTGTGGGCTGTCCAATCCGGCCATCATGGTCAGTCGCTCGGCGCCGATGTAGACCAGACATTGATGGATGCGATAACCCGGATACGCCAAGTGGATGTCGGTCAGGTAGCGCAGCATCCGCACCGCCATTTGACCGTCGTTGGCGTTCTGGATTTCCAGATGCAGGATGAATGGCTCGCCTTGGGCAGGGGTGACTTTGGCGACCAGATCGGCGCGGCGGTCTTCGATCCGCTGTTCCTCGGTGGCGAGCAGCTCGGCGTCGATCAGGTCCAGCCGGAACAGGTAGACCGCCATGTCCAGCAGCAGACGCTTGAGAATGCCCTTGGAGATGATGTCTTTTCGGCCCATGGGCGGCATTTTATCGACTTGCCAATGACTTGGCCATCGATCACGACCGTGATTCGGAAGTTCGTGGGTGCATCGACGATCCGGGCGCCACGGTTGGCAACACGAGGGATTCCGGCGGGTTGGCTGAGGATGAGTTCCAAGGCAAGCGGGATCGGTGGCATACAAGTTTGGGCGGATAGCGCTTCAGCCACACTTTTTCCACCATGGGTTAGCGGTACTGGAACGGCGGGATGGTCGATTTTGACTATCGTAACGCGCTCCTTTAGCATAAGGCGCAAATTTTGCTAGACAACCGCATCATCCCGGCAATTCTCATTTTGAAATCTTGGCGGAGTGACTTGTCTGGAAATAGCATTTTTCGGCTATAAGTGGGGAAATTTCCCGAAAAATTGCCGTATTTTGCTTGATTTGTGGGAATTATGTGACCCCATCAGCCCAAAATGAGAACTGTTGGTTCCTCCAAAAGCGCTTGTTCCGCACCGCGCGCGGTTATGTTTGGTCTGGTTCCTACCGGAGATGGGCGTGGAAACGCCAAGACTCGGCAAAGAATTGACAACTTCTAGCATACGATATGAGCATCAGGCCAACTTGAACCAGTGCCGGATACAAGCTGGGGTTGTGTGAGCGCTATTCCGAATCAACTAAATGCTAATATGGTGTCATCATGAACACTTTTAAGGCTTTATTCAAAGCAGGTCGCCGCACCCCCGGCTATGGGGCGCTGTTTCTATCAGCGCTGCTGTCGTTCGCGTGGGTAACGCCAGCGGCTGCCACCGACTGGACGTTCGACTGGAACACGCTTGGGTGGAATCCTAATGGCGCAGGTTCCATGCCCAGAACCTACACCAATGTCGCCGGCTCCAGCATCGACGTAAGAGTCACCACCAGTATTACGGGTGGATCGTGGTTAACCGGCTACCCCGTGCTCAACAACGATCCGGGCCAAGATGACGAGCTAAATTTGCGAGTCGATTTTGCTAACCGGGATACTACCACCGGTGCTACCGTCCTGATCGAGTTTTTCCAGACAGGCACCACCACGCCTGCGCCCGTGGCCATGAAAGGCATCGCGGTGAGGGATGTCGATAGACAGCAGCCTGCAGTTTGTTTTTTCAATCAATACCAAGACGTCGTGACGGTAACGGCAGTCAATCAGAGTGGCACTACCATCAACCCCGACTTCATCAGTCAATTTACCACCACACCCAACTGGACCGACTCGGGCGGCAACACGATCTCGGCCAAGGGGAACGCTGGCATCGACCCAAACAATCAAAATGGATGGGCCTCCTTCAACTTCGCCACCCAGACGATCAGGTCGATGACCTTACAGTACAAACCAGGCGATGGAGGTGGTTGTGGCAACCCTACCCAACAATGGCTCTGGATCTCTGATTTCGTCTTTTCCGACCAGCCGACCATCACCCAGGCGGTGATCTCATCGTTCCAGGTTGGCGGCGACGGCAGCGTGGAATGGGAGACGGCCTCGGAAGTGGGCACGGTCGGCTTCAACCTGCTGCGCCAGGATCCGGCCAGCGGCGAGTTCGCACGAGTCAACGACGGCCTGTTGCCGGGGCTGACGGTGCTCCGCACGGCGGCGTCTACCGTTACTCGGATCGGGCGGTGGCGCCGGGCCAGACTTACAGCTATCTGCTGGAAGAAATCGAAGCCAACGGACGCATCCGCGACTCACGGCCCATTCACCGTCACCGCCGGCGTTGGCAAGCAGTTCGCCCGTGCCGAACGGGCGCTACCGCTGACCGCCGATGTCGAAGCTGCTCCACGCGCCGACGGCTACGGGCGCGTCGCCCACGCCCCCAGTGGCCGCGCGGCTCCCCCGCTCGCGACGCGGCCGCGGGCGGCAACCAAGGCGAGTACTCCCAAGACGGTGGTCCGCATCCAGGTTGAGCAGGAAGGCTTGTATGCCGTGAGCACCAACCAAATCGCTGTTGCGCTGGACGCTGACCCGCAGCAGGTGCGGAACTGGATCACCAAGGGCAGGCTGCGCCTTCAAAACAAAGGCCAGTCGGTCGCCTGGATGGCCGATTCCAGCGGCGATCAACTGTACTTCTATGGCCAAGCCATCCAGGGCGTCGATGGCGTCTATACCCGCTTCAACGTCTACTGGCTCGACAAAGCGAACGGCCTGGTGATGGACGTCTTGAACGGACAAGGACCGTCGGGCACCGGCGCGCAATGCTGCTTTCAGTCCAGCATCCATGTGGAAGAAAACCAATTCCCGGCGCCCCTTCCGACCCTGAACCCCGATGCCGACTTCTGGTATTGGGATTACGCGTATATGGCGGTGAACGATCCCGGCCGCGTGGCGCAACTTACGGTACCCACGCCCGGCGCGGCTTCAACGGGCACCGTGACGCTCCGCGCCAACCTGCAAGGGTCTACCGCCCTGGCCCCCGCCGGCGTCCTCGACCATCACGCCCGTCTCCGGGTCAACGACGCCGAGGTCGGACAAGGCGCGTGGGCCGGTATCGCTCCCTACGAGTTAACCGCCACCTTCGACGCCTCTTCTCTGTTCGTCGACCGCGACAACACCGTGACGGTGGGCGCCGAACTGGACCCGAACGTATCCCTCAGCGCATTCAACGTAAACAGCCTCGACATCAGCTACCCGCGCGCCTACCGCGCGACGGAGGATCGGCTGCGGTTGCGCGGCAACGGTAACCCCGTGGTCACGGTCGATGGTTTCAGAGGCTCTCATATCGCAGTGCTGGATATCAGCGACCCACGTAAACCGCGGTGGCTGGCGGCCACCACCGTGGCCCCACCCGGCAACGATTATTCGGTCAGTTTTGTCCCAGCCACTCCCACCACCGACTATTTCGCGGCGGTGCCGGCAGCGCCCGTATCCGTGGAGGGCGACACACCGTCCACTCTGAAAACCAAGAGCAACGGGGTCGATTATTTGGTGCTTGCCCCCGCTTCCCTCCGGTCTGGAGCCGACGCACTGGCGGACTATCGCAAAGGGACGGGTTACAGTACGCAGGTTGTAGAATTGCAAGACATCTATGACGAATTTAACGACGGCATCGCCAACCCCAACGCCATCCGCGACTTTCTGCGCTACGCCTACCGCCAGTGGCAACCGCAACCGCGCTACGTGGCGTTGGTCGGCAAAGGCACGTTCGATCCGAAGAACTATCTGGGCTGGGATACCAATCGTTTCCCCATGTTGATGACCGAGACGCCGAGCGGCCTGTTCGTCTCCGACAACCGCTATGTGGATTTTAACGATGACGGCAAATCTAAACTGGCGATCGGCCGCATTTCCGCTTTGACCGACGTGGATGTACAGAATTACGTCACCAAGCTGCAAGCCTATGAAAGCGGCGGTGGGTCGCAGACAACCGCGCTGCTGGTGGCTGACAATCCCGACGCCGCCGGCAACTTCACCGCCGAGAGCGAAGCTGTAGCGAAAAAGTCTCAAAGCGGCCGGGTTGAAATCCGTGCCGGTGCGATCGTCGAGCGAAATTTGCAAATCCAGGAGGCCCGCCAGACACTCATCAACACCCTACTCACGGCGTGAATGTTGTTCAATTACATTGGTCACGGTTCATACCACCCAACTCGCCGACGAGGGGTTACTGCGCAAGGAAGATATGGACCAACTCATCAACCAAAACGCAGTTGCCAGTGTTCCTGGCGTTTACCTGCGGGGTGGGTTACGGCAGCTACCCGGGATGGGATTCCCTGACCGAAACTCTGCTGTGGCAACAAGGCGGCGGCAGTGTCGCTGCCTTCGCTCCCACAGGCTTGTCCGACGATAGCCAAGCCCATATTCTAAATCTGAACCTTGTGAAAGCTCTGTTCGGCTCCGGCAGGAATCCAAGTCCTGGGCGATGCAGCTAACGGCGGCTCGCGCGAGTTTGGCCAAACAGGGTGGCCAACGATACATGCTGCGACATCTATCCAAGTGTTCGGTGATCCCGCCTTGCGGGTTCACCCTTGAGCAGTCGGGCAACCTATCTAATCGACCAGTATTAAATCTGGTGTTGAACGTGGTATCGCAAACCAAGTTGGGGAAGTTAAGAATATGGTCAATCGTGAATTCCAGTCCCAGGAGTCATCATCCGAACTGTGCGCAAGCGCCAGATGAGAAGATGCTGGAAGACCTATACCAGCGGCCCCGGATCCTTTCGCGGGAACCATTGGAAGCCATGGCGGCAACCTGTTACGGTCAGCAGATTGGCAAGGCGGATGGCGTTTGTGGTCCGGGAGGTTGTATCGCTGCTGCTGCGTCTTGATTGGGCACCGAGCACCCTGTTCCGGTGGACGGGCTTGTTCCTGCAACCGGCTCGGCCAAGCGAGGGGGGTGAAAACCTAGCTGCGTTCAACCGCTCGGTCGGTTATTTTCCGTGGAAGCTGGCCGAGGGAACTGGGCGATGACAGCGACCCGTTCGGCGAAAAATTCAGCGCCAGCGGTATAGAAGCCGGCGCCAGCGCCTTGCGATACTTGCCCTGTTCCAAGCCCCTCCCAATAGGCGGTAACTCTCCGGTGATCCCATCAAAAAGCCTTCGGCAACCCGGCCTGCTTCAAAATCGCATTAGCCAGCGATGCGGAAGCCAGCGAACGCGGCACGGTGAAAGTTCGCTCATTGATCGGGCTGTACCAGATTTCATGACTTCCTTTACCGGTGCGCACAAACCAACATCCGGCCCGCTTCAAATGCTCCACGATATCTCGGTACATCGAAGCCATTATGCCGCCGCAGCCCTGACCGTGGTGGTCCGTTCCGCTAGAACGCGAATGGGAATCAGGGCAGGCGTGGCAACATGGTTTTCCATTAATAACTCAGGAACCAGCGCGGTCACTACCTCCACCAATTCATCAAAGGTCTCCGCTTGGACGCAAAGACCCAAAACCTCCTCGCTGGTCGCAATCCAAACACCCGCCTCCGCATCCCATTCCGCATGAATATCAAAGGTCATGGTAATAACTCCTCAAAGTTCGCGCGGACCCCGGCTAGCGAGCCGTCCGGTGGCGCAGTTCCAGCAACCGTCGAGCGGCGGGATAGAGGCCAGCGGGATCGCCAGTTTCCTGCTCCGCCAAACCGGGGCAAAAACCAAACCCCGGCGGGCCATGCTGGCTGATCCCCTGCTTGACCTCCACCGCCAGCCGACGGACTTCGACCAACGCACCGGAATGTTGCCAAATGGTTTGAATGGACTGTTCATGCAGGTTGCCCACCCGCCGCCGCCACTGTACACACGGATAGACGTTGCCGAAAGGATCGACCGTCACCGTGGCGGAACCCGCCCCGCAATGCTTGGCGCCGGTAATCTCGGCGGCGGCGTCCGCCGGGCGCGGTTCCTGATCAGTCTGGCGCACGGCGGCCCGTTGCCGCTGAAGCGCGAACAGCCGCGCCACGCCCGCGCGGGACGGCGCTACCTGGAGCGGGCCAGAATCCCCATCGTCGCGCGACGTGATCTGCGTATCGAATTGGATCGGTAAACCCCAATCGTCCGCCAGCGCAAACATTGCTTCCATCTCTGATTCGTTCCAAGCGGTCAGCGGACTGTTCAGCTTGATCCGCAACCCCAGCGTCTGCATTTCGCGCAAATTGGCTAGGAGCCTCCCGAAACTGCCTGGCATCCGGGTCTGGCGGTCATGGGTTTCGGCGCGGGCGCCATGCAGGCTAACCTCGACGATGAAGGGGTCCACTTCCTCCCGCAACCGCCGCGCCAGCCGGCCGTTCAGGGCATGGCCGTTGGATTTTACCCGCACCACGAAACCCAGTTCGCGCGCTTGGCGGCCCAGCGTGAAAAAATCGGCGCGCGCCAGCGGTTCGCCACCGGAAAACGTCAGGTTCAGCGCGCCGAGTTCACGCAGATCCTCGAAGAAACGGCCATATTGTTCCGTGGTCAGCGAAACGCCCCGGAGATGGGGATCGTTGTAGCAAAAAAAGCAATTCAGATTGCAACGGTAGGTCAATTCGACCAGTACCGAAAACAGAATATTTTCCCGCCAGGTGCGCTGGAGCGTGTCGGTAAACGCCATGGGAAGGGCCTCACTACTGTTGAATGGAAGAGGAAAATACCAAAGACGCGCTAAACCGCGCGTTCGATCACCCCCGCGTCCACCAATTCCTGGAGATAAGCCAGCACATCCTGTTCCATGGTCCCCCGATCGATATCGTATTCGGCGTCCAGCGCGTCCAGCAGCCCGCTCACCGGAAGGGCCACCTCCAGCAAATCCAGCACTCGCACGCCGATCTCGTTCAACACGAGCACCTCGCCCGCCGTTTGCCGGATCACGATCCCCTCATCGCCGATGTTGCGATAACGGGCATCGGCGCACCGCTTCAATACCATATCTGCTTCAATCATTCGGTTTCTCCACTTCACTCCGAAGCACAGTCCAGAACCGGTCATCCCGCGCAAACGTCAGCGCCCGTACCGGCAACCTGGTGTTCAGCGCTTGTAGTTGATCGATCAGTTCATCATGACGATAAGGATTGCGATTGACGAACGGCGCGCAGCCCAGCAAAGCGGCGATAGCCGCGGCTGGCCGCAAGGTTTGTAACGCGGGAGTCGGCCCTTTTTCCAAACGGCACAGCGCACGTACCGGATAAGCGCCGTCGACTCCGCCCGCCGTCTGGCCAAAATCACCCGCGAAGGGTAATTTTTCGACCATCACGCCTGCCGATGTGACTCGCAGGGCATTCATATCGTCGCTCAGCACCGCGTGGCCAGCGGTGAAACTCAGGTGGGAAATCGTGGATTTACCCGCTCCCGATGGCCCAAAAAACACATAGGCGTCGCCACCGTTTACCACCGCCGCGCTGTGCAGCAACACGCCGCCCTGTTCGAACAGATGGTAGGCGACGACGACCCGGAAAAAGTTTTCGAACATGGCAGAGACACCAGCCGACGTCTTCCGACGTCCACAGCGCCGCCCGCAACCCGGGCGTCCAGTCCAATCCGGCCCACGAAATGAAAACCGGCGATGCTCACCACTCGGGCGGGTAATCCAGATCGAACTCGAATGCCCAACCACGTCCGTTATCAAAAAAATCCTCAGCCGTCGCGCGAAAAACCTGGATCTCCACTGCTGCTGGCGATTCCTCGTCCGGTGGCAGACACGGTTCGCCGAACCGCTGGCACGCCGCAGTCGCCTGAGTTGCGCTCAGGCCGTCCCAGGCATAGAGGTTGCTAGCGAAGCGAATCATCACCCGTTCGTCGCCCCACGGCTCGCCGCTTGGCCGGGCCGGGAACAGTCGGGATAGGTCAGGAAATTCTCGCCAAACGCCATTTCACCACCGCCGACACACGGCCCGCAGCGGATGCCGCAGAAACCGCCCGGACGCCCAAAGCCGATGCCGGAAGTGGCACGCGGATGACGTGAGCATGACCATCGCCCCCCATCACCTTACCGATCATCCGTTCAAGGGAACCGCGGCATCGGGACGCGAGGCATGGTCGGCCTGGGTCAACCAGCGCCATCCCCGCCCTTTGGAATAACCGCCCAGCAGGCGGTGAACCAGCAAGCGACCATCCGGCGCATGGACCACCACCGGATCGCCGGGCCAGTAAAAGGGCTGGCGGATGACCTGGATCGTCGCCCCGGATTCGAGCAGGGGCGTCATGCACTCGCCGCTGACCCGCAATGTCAGGGGCGTCTCCGCCGCCAGCTCGCGCAGCGCCTGAACGACCGTCGCCGAAACGGCCCGCATCAGGGGTCAAGCCCGAGCGGCTCGACCGCGATGCCGAACGTCGATTCCGACCGCCGCCCCTCGGAGCCGAATATCTCCACCGTTCCATCCTCGCGCACGACCCACACCTCGACCGCGCCGGCGTCGAGATAGAGCCGGGTCTTCCTTTCAAATTCATCGGTGGTATTGGATGGCGACGCCACCTCGACGCACAATTCCGGGGCTTGGGTATAGGGCGTTTCGTAACCCTGCCGGGCGAGAAACGCCGGCGAACACCAGACCACATCGGCTACCTTCACCCCCTTGCGGGTCAGAATCGAACATTCCACCAGCGCCTCACCACCCAACGCCCGTTCCAACAGCACGCCGATTCTAAACTGCCAATGGGAATGCCGATTACTGGCCGGACTCATCGCGAACTCCACCTTGCCGTCTTCGTTTAACTCCAGTTTGAAGGGCAAATCCCGCAGATGTGGGCTCTCGATCACTTCTCGCCACTTTTCCGCCAACGCCGCCGCGTCCATCGTTCTCCTCCGCCTATCCGGTCATCCGGTTCAAACAGCCAGCCCCGCAGCGCATCGCGCCGGCGCACAGTTTCGGCCAATTCCCGGTCGCCACGCAACAGACGCCATGCCGCCGCCCCGTGGCGCCGCATCAAGTCCTTCATCCGCACCAGATAATACCCATACAAAACCAGAGAACCCGGCGGGATCGGATACATGTACGCCATTTCTTCCCGGCCGGGAAACAATCGCCGCCACAGCAGCTTTCACCCGATCGCCAAGCCGCCCCGACTTGAAAAAGTCGATCATGTTCGGGGTCATCGCCACCGTCTCGGCGCCTGCGTCGAACAATCGCCGTTCGGCCTGTTCGATCACCTCGGCCGACAGATCGGCTGGTTTCAGCGCGGTCAGAACTTCCACCGGCACGGCGGCGCCAGTTCGGGCGCTGGCCAGATGGAGGATCAAGTAGACACCCTTGCGCCAGTGGTGGCGCGAAACCCGCGCGCGCAATGCCGGCCAGTCGATCTCCGGCTCGAATCGCTCGATGAAAATCGCGATGTCGCACAGCGCCCGCAGCCCGAAATCGAATTCGTGCTGGCAGGAAGCGTGCAGGCAGAGATGCAGCAGAAAATCCTCCACCGACAGCGTCGCGGTGTCGATCTTCATCTCGGCGATGCGGACCGTCCGGGCGTTTTGCCACAGTTCCTCGTCATCCATGCAGTCCTTTTCGTCAGTGATCCTGATCGTCCAATGCACTTCCACCGGTACGAAGCCGCCCGGCTTCTGGCAAACGAAGTCCTTGCCGAACGATGGAATCAGGGTCTCGGTCGCCGGATAAATCAGCCGGTAGCCCAGTGCCTTCACGACACGCCACGCCTCCCGAGCTCGGCTTGCGGGGACCAGCAGGTCGATATCGCTCATCGGTCGCAGGGCGATATTCCGATAGACGTTTTCGGCCAGGTACGCGCCTTTTAGGACCAGCACTGGAATTCCAACCTCATGCAGCGCCAGCAACAGCGGCCGCAATTCCTCGTAAAGACGCACATTGCAGGCCGCGGTATTCAGATACACACCCCGCAACCGATCCAGCACCTCATTGGGTATGCAGCCGGTCAGGGTGGACGCCTTCAACCGCCGATACAGCAGGGGCGCCACGCCGTGCCGGGTCGCCATCTCGATCAGGGCTGTCCATTCCTGGTCGGTCAAAGCCGACAAAGCGGCCGGATCGAGCCGGCTTTCGTCTCGATGCAAGCAGGCCAGCAGGATTGCGCAAGTCTGTTTTTCCAACCCAATCCCCTCATCGGCAATGCGGGCGAACCCCTCGCCGATTCCCGACCGCTACGCCGCCACGAGCAAGCCGCTGGCCAGCATCTCGTCGGCGAGTCGCACCAGGTCGGCCTCCAATTGCGCTTCGGTCACCTCGAACTCCTTTAACATCCGGGCGACAACCGCCGCGAGCGTGCCTTCCGCTTCGAGCAATTCGAGGAAGCGGCTGCCCACCGGATCAAGGCCGAAGTAGGTCCCGGATTCGAGATTGAGGAGGACGGTCTCATCACCCACCTGACGAGTGACCACCTGTTCGGGAATTTTCAAACGAGCGTCGCGGGTCAACATCAGTCGGCTTTCCACTGTGGTTACCGTCCATCATTCGGTTGTGGAAGAGCCATTCCCGCCTGCTTGAGGAACGACGTTTTCAAAGATCTCCTCGAACGGAATCGAGACGTTCAACGCCGGGAAAAAGCATTCTCCGCAACCGGAAAGGGATTCGTGAAACAACCAGTCGTTTTCCGGAGTGCGCCGGAACGTTTCCAGACGGCGCGCTTCGATATCGACCAGCACGTATTCCCGTAAGGACGGCAGCGAGCGGTAAGCCGCAAACTTGTTGCCACGATCAAAAGCGGCGGTGGACTCCGACAACACTTCCACGATCAAGGTCGGATGGGCGATGAACTGACCGGCCGCGTGGTCGCGCGGATCGCACGACACCACGACATCCGGGTAGAAAAAGGCATCCGCCGCTTCCACGCGCAATTTCAAATCGGCGACATACGCCTGACAAGGTCCACCGCGCAGCCGTTGCTTGAAAGCCGCCGCTAGATTCAGAGACACCACCGCATGTTCGCGCCGCGCGCCCGCCATGGCGAACACTTCGCCGGCAATATACTCGTGCTTTTCCACTTGCCGTTCTTCCCAGGCGAGATAGGCCTCGGCATCGAAAGTCGTTTGCAGAGCCGGATTCATCATGACGTTCTCCTGGTAAAAAGCCGTGATTCTCGCAAGCAATGGATCGCCGACCACTCCCCATGTTTAGCTCATGGCCGCGCGCCCGGGAAATCATACGCCATCACCCGCATGGCGCGCGTGTTCCACGATAGCCGTTCGGACACGCGCCAAGTCCTCGAAACGCCTCGGGTAATCGAGGCGGTAATGAATGATGCCCGCTATGCCGCTCACGTCAGAGACCAATTAACGTTATCAAAAGCCGCGAAGTCCAGACCGATGTCCGCTCGATCATTCAGCACTACTCCTTGGTATTCCACCCAGGCATGTGCCTCAAATTGCCCTTCCTGCGTCCGTACCCCAATCCGCAACTCGCTGGCGATGCCCTGCCGCCCCAGCAGCCACCACAGCGTCAGCGAGCGATGCAGGCAGGTGGGACAGTGCAAGCTCCACGCCGCCGCACCCTGTACCAAACGGGCCAGAGCGCGGGCCTGATCCGCAAGCTGCATTTCGTCGCCGGCGGCCGGGTGGCTTGTTCCGACCCCGCGTCCCAGAAAACCGTACACGCGCTGAAAACTCACCCAGCGCAACGCCAGCGCAACGCCATGCAGCATCCACCACGCCTGCGCCACCAACCCGCGCTCGGCCCACGACAGCCGCCAAAAGATCGCTCCATGCCGCCACAGTCGAAACAACCCAATACGCATCGCGCCCTCACTTCACCGTCCGCCCCGGCAACTTCAGCAACAGCCGCCCTGTGTTCGCCAGTTGCCGGCGCAGCAGCGTCCAATTTTCTTCCCGTTTCCGCTGCTCCAGACAGCGCAGAAACCGCACCTTGCCCGCCTCGTCCCGCCGGTCGAGCATCGCCGCCCACAAGGCATCATCCACATTGTAAACCCGACCCTCGGCCAGACAGACCGGAATGACGCTGGAGACCGGAACCGCCAACCCCCCCGCTACCGCTTCCACCGCCGCGCGGATATTCATCGCCTTGGTTCCCTGCGGATTCAGCAGATCGTAGGGCGGTTGCCACTCGCGCGGCGGGCGTAACTGGTCGATGTGGCTAACCGCCACCAACACCGGCGGCGGCCGGCGATCCGGGCGTTCGGCGAACCCGTTGCGCAACGCATCCAGGCGCAGCCGATCCCGTTGCCGGTCGGGACGATGAGCGGCGCAGACCCAAAGTATCAGGTCGGACTCCATGGCCGCTTTCCGCAACGCTTTCTCGC
The DNA here is from genome assembly GCA_963695105.1 of uncultured Gammaproteobacteria bacterium. Lineage (GTDB taxonomy): Bacteria > Pseudomonadota > Gammaproteobacteria > Competibacterales > Competibacteraceae > Competibacter. The sequence goes on from CAVOGC010000012.1 coordinate 27,692, forward strand.
TCAGCAGCTCGGTATCGCAACCCGGCGTATCGAAGATCAACGCGGCGGTCAGCCCTTCGCGCTCCAGCCGGTAGGGCCGCAATCCCCCCGTCGTGTCCGGCAGTACATCGGTCGCGGCAGCCAACCGGCCAAACAGGGCGTTGATCAGACTGGATTTACCCGCGTTGGCCCGGCCCAGCACCACGATGCGCAACGGTTCGTCGATGGGGGTCGCTTGCGGCAGTTGCGTCGTCGGTTCGGCCTCGGTCAGGGTCAGTCGCCCGCTGTATAACTCAATGGCGTAGTAACCGACCTTGCGGACATATTCCCGCAGCAGCCAGCGCTGGGTTTCCGTCCACGCCTGACCATACGCCTGGCCGCGCAGATGACCCCAGGCTTCGCTCAACAGGGCGTCCAGCGGATTGACCACCAGCCGGCCCGCCCGATAGACATTCACCAGCCGCTCGGCGGCATCTTTCCAACGCCAGGCGCGGAGCAGATCGCCAACCGTCAGTCGGTTGCTCAGCGGAATGTGATCGGTAACGGTCGCGCGCAGGTCGCGGCTGGCCCGCTCGATGATCAGCAGGGTGTGCGGCACGGTCAGTTCCAGCAGTGGCCGCTCTTGTTCCGGATGGTAGCAGCGGGCCACGGCATCCAGCGTGTTCTGGCCCAGCGTCCACAGCCGGCCACCGTCGTTCAACGGCCAGTCTTCCGGCTTCACGGCTTCCGCCAGTTGTTCAACCGTTGCCCAGGCGCCCTCCGTCTTCGGCGGCCAATGGGGATCGGGGGCCGTCGCCGCGTCGGCCAGCAGGCGGCGATCCCGACGCAACAGCCAGGATTGCAAGCCGTAGCCGGCGGCGCTACACACCAACATCGCCGCCAGCCACCAGAACAGCATCCCGGTTTGCCAAAGCCAGAACGCGCCGAGCGGCAGCAGCGCCGCGACCGGCAGCGCCCACAGCAGCAGCGCGGTCAGGCGCAGGCGGTCGAGCCGGTTAAACAACTTCATTCGGGTGGGGTGTTTGGCGCGACCGGGGGAGGCGCTTCGCAACCGAGGGCGCAGCAGCGGCTCGGTTGCCGGCGGCGCGTGATCGGGCGGTTTTGGTCGGCGAGAACGCCGCGTTCCAGCAACCGTTCGACCAGGGCCACCTGATCGCCAAGCGGATAATGCCGCCAGATTTCCCGCTTCATCGCTTCCGGCGAACCGCCACCGTGCAGCGAGATCACCGAATACCAGCCGGCCTGATGGGAGGCGGTCAGATCTTCAATGAAGCGGGCCACTTCGATGCGCTTTTCGTAAGGGATGTCGGAACGGGCCGCCAGCAGTTCCGAAAGTCGGCCGGCGGTGGCCGGATTGTGGTCTTCTTCCGGACCGGGCAGGGTGACGATCAACCCACCCGACACGGTATGGGCAACCCGGTGCATATCGTAGATCTGGGTCGCCAGCAGCAGTTTGCCGATGTTGGCGAATACCGGTTCGGGCATCATGACCCCGGCCGGGTCGGCGACGCCGTAGACCGAGGCCGCCACGCCGCAGGCGAAAAAGCCCTCGACGATCTGGATCAATTCCACCATCGCCTCGCGCAGATGGCCGGTTTGATCGAGGTCGAGGCCATTCGCTTCGGTCATCAACACGCCCGCGCCGATCAGCAAATCGCCGAAGCCGGCCCGCGCCCCGATGCAGGTATGGCGATGATGCGTGGCGTACTGGTGGGTCAAATCGCTGGAGTGCCGCCACTCGCCGGCCAGAAATACCCGGTCCCAGGGAACAAACACCCGGTCAAAAATCGCCACGGCGGTGGATTGGCCGTAGCGGGCGCTGAACTTGGCCGCCGGTTCGCCGGGCCGACCCGCCGGGCGAGCGATTAGAGTGAGGTTTTCGGCGTCCACCGGCACCGCGCAACACACGGCGTAATCGGCGTCGGTCTCGGTCAGATTGCGCCCCGGCAACACCAGCAGTTCATGCATGTAGGGTGCGCCGGTGATGATCGCCTTGACGCCGGAAATGACCAGGCCATCCCGGCGGCGCTCGGCGATCCGCAGGTAGGCGTCCGGATTCGCCTGCTGGTGAGGTCGCCGGCCACGGTCGCCCTTGCCATCGGTCATCGCCACGCCCAAGGTCAAATCATCGGCGTACACCCGTTCCAGATAGGCGCGGAACCGTTCGTGGTAGGTCGTGCTCTGCTCGGCATCCAATCGCGCCGTCGTTTGCTGGATCGCCGCCAGCGCATCGCCGCCCAGATAGCGTTGGGCGCAGCCGGTTTCCTGGCAGACCAGGCGCACGGCTTCGAGCTTGTCGAGGAGATCCTGAGTCGAAGCGGGAATGGCGATCATCCGGTTGACGGGCCGGCCGCCGGCGAATTCCGGGCGGTTGGCTCGCATCAGCGCCGAGCAATCTTCACGTCGGGCAAAGTCGTAAGTCAGCGCCACGCCGTTGACGCCGGGCGCCAGCAACGGTTCATCGGTCACCGATTCGATCGGGCGACCGTCGATAAACACTCGCGGTCGGTAGCGTCGCAGCGATTCACGATAATCCTGGCCGGACATTAACATGGAGGGAATCTCCCGTATGAGGGTCGAAGCGGTTCAAACCACCCCGGCGCATCGCGCTACCCCTCCTTCAAAATAAAGGAGGGGAATTTTAGTGATTTGCCGATGAGGATGCTTTCAAGACATTCGCGCCGGTGGCCAGCGCCTCGGCGTAAACCCGGCGGATCGCCTCGGCATCCATTGGAGCGCCACGCCGCCGATTGACAAAGTAGACACTGGCGGTCTGGCCCAGGGCGTAGGTCGTGGTCCCGCTGGCCGTCGCTCCCCACATCGCCCCGACCGTTTGCCCCCACCCGGGAATCAGTTTGACCACTTCCCGGCCCAGCAGTCGCGCGACATAGGCCGCGCCAATGCTCATCCCCAGCAGGCCGAAAAATTCGGAAACCGTTCGTCGATCCCAGGTCTGTCCGTACAGCGTGGCCAGACTGTGCAGCAACTTGGCCTGTACCGCCGGCACCCCGACCAGATCCACCAGGGCAGCGCGCCAATCGCCGGCCGCCGCCAGCGCGTGACCGACGATATGCGGGTGAGCGGCGCGCTGGTAGACATCCCGCACGCCGGCATCGCCCCGCAACATCGCCTGCAAGCCCAGGGTCGAAACCGCTTCGATGGCGCTCCACAAGGCATCCAGGCCGTAGTTGGCCGGCTCGCAGTCGTCCTCGGGCAGGGTCAGATCGATCGGAACCCAGCGCACCGGCGCCACGCCGGGCAACTTCCCCAGCCGGTCGCGCTGCGCGCGCAGGGCGCGGGTCAGATCGTGAGGTGCTTGCGGCGGCCACGGTTGTCGGTCGTAGGGATAGGGCAAAATGTGCTCGCCGGCGGGCGGATAGGCTTCGTGCAAGCCGGTCTGGGCGATCAGCACCGGCCATTCGGGATGGCGGCGGCGTACCGCGCGCAGCACCTCGAACACCTCATCCTGGCGAATATCGGTCGCTTTCATCACCCCGAGCAGTAGATGGGCTTGCGACTCGCAATAGCGGATGTCCTCGGCCGGATCGTAGGCGACTTCGCCCAAGCCACGGGTATCGAGAAAGCGCAGCACCGGCGCTTCGGCGGGAAAGTCGTAGAAACGGGCGGTGCGGGTGCAGGGCTGGAAGCCGTTACCGATTTCAGCGGTCTCGCTGCCGGTCAGGGCGCGGATGATCGAGGTTTTGCCGGCCTGCGCCTTGCCGATCAGCCACAGCACCGGCAGCGGTTGCCGGACCCGCGCATCGCGCAAGGCCGCGTCCAACGCCTCATCATCGACGCGGGGATGCAATAACGCATCGCGCAGGTGACGCCAGTAGTCGGGCCGGTTTAAATGAAACGCCATCCGCCAAATCCCTTGAAAACAATGATCGGTATTGACCGTTGTTTGCGCAGTGTCGCTATCCCGACCACGGGATTCAATCCATCGACAAAAAAACGCCCCCCTTGTCGCCAAGGAGGGCGTGGGTCCAGCCGGCGCCGGAACGCCGTCGCTGATTTTACCGCCACTCCTCGCCACGGTCGTCGCGTGGCGGCGGCGGCGCGTAGTCGCCGTCGTCTTCCTTCCAGAACCGGTTGCGTGGAGGACGGCGCCCACCGTCGCAATCGATCACCCCCTGGCGGCACAGCGTATCGCGCCAGGTGTACTTCAGGAAATACTGGGCGAACGGCCGCGGCAACGGTTCGAACTCCACCCGCCGCGACGGCGACCATTCGCTCTCGCCGTAGCCGGTGCCCGGCTCCGCCCGCGCTCCGGGCGCGGCGCCAAGGGGCGCGGACTTCTCCCGCAGCCCGCGCTGATTACCGTAACCCGGACCATCCTTAGCCCACGGCTGCGGCTGCGGCTGGTAGGGGGCACGCTCCCGAAACGCCGCCACCGCGATCACGCCCATCGCCGAATAATCGCCCCAGGCCCCGGAGTAGGAATCGCCGGCGTCGGTGAAATAAAAGCGATTGACCCGGTTCTTGCCGGTCCGCCAGCCTTCATATGTCTCCTGCTGGTACGGTCCGAGCACGTACATCCGCTCGTCCGGACGCAGGTTGGAACGGTCGCCGGAAATGATGTTGCGGCCGTCCACCGCGATCACCACGCCGATGCGCTGGTTGGTGCGGTTGCGGATCTGGACCGAATATTTCCGGTCGCGCACCGCCTCCACATACGCCTTGAACACTCTCGACCCCCGCCCGTCGAGCGGATACTGGGGATACGGCCGGCCGCGATCATTGACCACGTCCACCTCCACATCGCCGCTATCGAACCGCTGCGCCCCAGCCAGTGTCGGAACCAGCAGCGCCAATGTTGCCATCAACCCTATTTGCCACTTCATCTTCATCGAACCTGCTCCCGATGGTTTGTTATCGATCCGCGGTTTCCAAACCCCGCCATTTTCGCCATGCGACCCAGCCTAAGTGGCAACGGCTGAATCCCTACTGAACACTTTGCCCATTTTCCATCGCCACCACCCCGGAAAAACCGGGTCGCAGTTCAGTCATGATTCATTATTAACCGGCTAAGCTGTAAGCTAATTTAAAACTATTAAGGAAGTTGCCCATTCATGCCCGACGATCTCCAGCAACCGCGGCGCCTGCCGCTCTTCGTGTTAGCCGGCGTGCTGGTCGTCACCGGCGCGCAGGCGCAGTCCGGGTACCGGCAACGGGGGGACGAACGCGGGTCGCCGCCCCGTCAGCTCGCCGATCCCGACCGCGCCGCCAACGCCGCGCGCCGGGCCACCGGTGGGCGGGTATTGGGCGTGCAGGGCTCCGAACGCGACGGCCGGCCAGGTTACCGGGTTCGCATCCTGCAACCGGACGGCCGCGTGCGCAGCCTGCATTACGACTCCGACAGCGGCGCGGTGCGCGACTGAATCCCTTCCTCCGACCGGACGACCTCATGCGTATTCTGATTATCGAAGACGAAGTCCCTCTGCTGGAGCGCGTAACCACCCAGTTGCGCGCGCAGGGCTACGCCGTGGACACCGCCGCCGACGGCCGCACCGGTTTGTACCTCGGCCAGGAATACCCGCTGGACGCGGCGGTGGTGGATCTCGGCCTGCCGGATCTGTCGGGGATCGAAGTGATCAACCGCTGGCGGGCCGCGGGGCGGCGCTTTCCCATCCTGATCCTCACCGCCCGCGGTCGCTGGCAGGATAAGGTCGAAGGACTGGAAGCCGGCGCCGACGATTATCTGGTCAAGCCGTTCCATATGGAAGAACTGCTGGCGCGGTTGCGGGCGCTGATTCGCCGCACCGGCGGCTGGACCCAGGCGGCATTGATCTGCGAGCCAATCACCCTGGACACCGGCGCGCAACTGGTGACCCTCGCCGGCCAACCGGTGGAGGTGACCGCCTACGAATACAAACTGCTGGAGTACCTGATGTTGCACGCCGGCACCGTGATTTCCAAGACCGAACTGACCGAACACCTTTACCAGGAAGACGAGGACCGCGACAGCAACGTGCTGGAAGTGCTGGTCGGCCGGCTGCGCCGCAAGCTCGATCCCGACCGGACGCTCAACCCGATCGAGACGCTGCGGGGGCGTGGCTACCGGCTCCGGTTGGAACGGTCCACCGGCTGAGATGAAGTCTCTCAGCGGTCGCCTGCGCATCGCCGCCAGCGTGGTGCTGACCGCCTTTCTCGGCCTGACTGGCCTGACGTTGGATCGGGCATTTCGCGACAGCGCCCTGGCCGCCGCCAGCGATCGCCTGCAAGCCCAGGTCTACATGCTGCTGGGCGCGGTCAATCTGGACGCCTTCAACCGCCTGACCCTGCCCCAGACGTTGCCGGAGGCGCGTTTCTCCACCCCGGATTCCGGCCTGTACGCCGATGTCATGGACAGCCAGGGCAACCTGGTCTGGCGCTCGCCGTCGCTGCTGGGCATGGCGCTGCCCTTTTTCCCGGCGGTGCGCACGCCCGGCGACACCCAGTTCGCACCGCTGAACTCCTCCGATGAAACCGAGACCCCGCTGTTCGTGCTGGCCTTCACCGTAAGCTGGGAAATCGCCGCCAACCAGTATCGGCTCTACACCTTCCGGGTGGCCGAAACCCAGTGGAATTTCCTCGACCAGCTCTGGAGCTTTCGTCGCGGTCTGTGGGGCTGGCTGCTGGCGGCGACCGGCGTGCTGCTGGCGGCGCAGGGCTTGATCCTGCGCTGGAGCTTGAAACCGCTGCGGCGGGTCGCGGCCGAAGTCACCGAGATCGAAGCCGGCCGGCGCACCGAACTCAGCGGCGACTATCCCGAGGAGCTGCAACCGCTGACCGCCAATTTGAACACCCTGCTGCGCCAGGGTCACGCCCACCTGGAGCGCCACCGCAATGCCCTGGGCGATCTGGCTCACAGCCTGAAGACGCCGCTGGCGGTAGTGCGTGGCGCCCTGGACAATGGGGCCGATCATTTCGAACTGCGGCAGACCCTGCAAGAACAACTGGAGCGGATGAACCGCACGGTGGACTATCAGTTGCAACGGGCCGCCGCCTCCGGGCGCATCGCTCTCAGCGCGCCGTTGCCGGTCGCGCCGGTCGCCCGCAAGATCCTGGATTCGCTGGCCAAGGTCTACGCCGACCGGGCGCCGTGGCTGAGCAGCGAAGTCGGTCGGACCACGGTATTCCACGGCGACGAGGGCGACCTGATGGAAATCCTTGGCAACCTGGCCGACAACGCCTGCAAATGGTGCAAGCGGCGAGTGGTGGTGCGCGCCTACCCCGCCAACCGCAACGGGTGTGTCGAACTGGTGGTGGAAGTCGAGGACGATGGACCCGGCATTGCGCCCGACCAGGCGCCGCTGCTGCTCGACCGCGGCCAGCGCGCCGACCCGAGCGTGGCCGGCCACGGCATCGGCTTGGCGGTGGTACGGAATCTGGTCGAGGAGGTCTATTACGGCCAGATCGACATCAGCCGCGGTCCGCTCGGCGGGGCGCTGGTGCGGGCGCGGCTGCGCTTCCAGGCCAACGGCTAAAGCGACGGGCGCCAGAGACAAGGGCTAAAATCCCGCTCCCGCGACCAATGCCACTCCGATTCCGCGCTACTCTTTCCGGAAGCAACCATAAAACAAACAGGGAATCGTCATGCTCTCCATCGCCACTTTCAACCTGCGCAATCTGGGCGCCGACGCGCCGCCGGCTCGGCTGGCGCAACTGGGCGCGATCATCGCCCGCGATCTGGGCGGGCCGGATATTCTGGCGGTGCAGGAGATCATGACGGAAAGCCCGCCGTCGAACGGGCAGGTTCCGGCCGACCTGGCCTATCAGGCGCTGAGCGCCGCCGTCGCCAACGCGGGCGGTCCCCGCTACGAGTTTCGGGAGATCCCGCCGCTGGCCCACCGGGACGGCGGCATGGCCGGCGCCAATATTCGGGTCGGGCTGCTATTCAACCCGTTACAGGTCGATTTTCCCGACCGGGGCCGCGCCGGCCCGGAGGACAGCACCGGCATCCGCTTCAACGGTGGCCGCCCCAGCCTGACGCTCAACCCCGGCCGCATCGCCCCCCTGCATCCGGCCTTTGCCGGCGATTGCCACCATCACTGGGCGCCCAGCCGTAAGACGCTGGCGGCGGAGTTCGAACTGCGCGAACAACGGCTGTTCGTGATCGTCTGCCATTTCAAATCCATGCGCGCGCTCACCCGCCGCGAGGAAGATTATGCCAAGAAGCAGCGTCACGCCCAGGCCGAGATCGTCCATTATTTCGCCGCCGATCTTCTGGCTTGCGACCCGCGCGCGGCGATCGTGGTGCTGGGCGACCTGAACGACGTGCCGGGGTCCAAGACCCTGAAACTCCTTAAGGGTGAGCTGCTCCATAATTTATTGGAGGATTTGCCGCGCGGGCGCGGCTACACCCGCCGGCACGGCGGCCGTCCGCAGGCGCTGGATCATATTTTGATCAGCCCGGCGCTGCGGATCGGGGCAACGGCGCATATCCCCCACGTCAACAGCGACACCGCCCCCGGCAAACCGGAACCCGCCAGCGATCACGACCCGGTGCTGGCGATGCTGCCCGCCTGGGCAGACCTGGAACGCGCTTAAGCGCGCCGCCTGCGGATCGGGACATCGGCCGGCCGCTCGGCCGCTCTCCGCGTCCCGCCCGCCGCTTACCCAGGCCCCGAACCTCAGCCATCGAAACCCACTGACCATGACCGTCGAGACCGCCAACCCCACTGACGCCCGCCCGCCCAATGCCTACTGGAGCCCCTTGGCGCATCGGCTCACGCCTTATGTGCCGGGCGAGCAGCCGAAGCTGAGCCACCTGGTCAAGCTCAACACCAACGAAAACCCCTACGGCCCGTCGCCCAAGGTGCTGGACGCGATCCGCGCCGAACTGTCCGACACTCTGCGCCTGTACCCGGACCCGAACGCCGAACGGCTAAAACAGGCCATCGCCGACTACCACGCGGTCGCACCGGCGCAGGTGTTCGTCGGCAACGGCTCGGACGAAGTGCTGGCCATCGCTTTCCAGGCCCTGCTCCACCATACGGCCCCGCTGCTGTTCCCGGACATTACCTACAGCTTCTATCCGGTCTACTGCGGGCTGTACGGCATCGACTTTGTCACCGTGCCGCTGGCCGGGGATTTTACGCTGCGGGTCGCCGACTACCGGCGGCCGAACGGCGGCATCATTTTCGCCAACCCGAACGCGCCCACCGGCTGCCTGCTGCCGCTGGCCGACATCGCCTGGCTGCTGGAGCACAACCGCGATTCGGTCGTGGTGGTGGACGAGGCCTATATCGACTTCGGCGGCGACACCGCCATCGCCCTGGTGGATCGCCATCCAAATCTGCTGGTGGTGCAAACCTTGTCGAAGGCGCGCTCACTGGCCGGGCTGCGGGTGGGGCTGGCGATTGGCCATGTGGGGTTGATCGAGGCGCTGGAGCGGGTCAAGAACAGCTTCAATTCCTACCCGCTGGACCGGCTGGCCATCGCCGGAGCGGTGGCCGCGTTCGAGGACCGCGAGCACTTCGAACGTACCCGGCGGGCGGTGATCGCCAGCCGCGTCGAACTGGTCGCGGCGCTGGGCCGGCTCGGCTTCGAAGTGCTGCCCTCGGCGGCGAATTTTCTGTTCGCCCGCCACCCGAAGCGCGACGCCGCCGCGCTGGCCGCCGCCTTGCGCGAACGCCAGGTGATCGTGCGTCATTTCCGCCAGCCGCGCACCGAACAGTTTTTGCGCATCACGGTCGGTCACCCGGACCAGAACGCCGCGTTGCTCGCCGCATTCGCCGCAATTCTGGCGAAGGGCTGAATCCGTGCAACCGCGCGAACTGGTCGCCTACATCGACCACCTGCTGGACATCGACCGCTTCAGCGACTACTGCCCGAACGGCTTGCAGGTCGAAGGCCGGGCGGAGATCCGCGTGCTGGTCGGCGGCGTCACCGCCTGTCAGGCACTGCTGGACGCGGCGGTGGAACGCGGGGCGGATGCTGTACTGGTGCATCACGGCTATTTCTGGAAAGGCGAAGATCCGTGCCTGACGGCATGAAGACCGGCGGCTCGCGACCCGCTCCGCCATGGCATCGGCCTGCTCGCTGATCATCTGCCGCTGGACGCCGACCCCGAGCTCGGCAACAACGCCCAGCCTGCCCGCGTGCTGGATCTGACCGTCACCGGCGTCGCCGGCGGCGATGGCCGCACGCCCGGCCTGGTGATGCTCGGCAAGCCGGCCGAGCCGGTGGGTGGCGCGGAATTCGTCGCCACTTGGCCGCCTGCTTGGCCGGCAACCCTGCATATCGCCGGCAACGATGCGCCGATCCGTCAACTGGCCTGGTGCACCGGCGGCGCGAACCTTCACCGCCACCGCCGCCGAGGCGGGCGCGGACGCCTTCCTGACCGGCGAGGCGTTGGAACAGACCGTCCATTTCGCCGCGAGAACGGTCTGCACTTCTTCGGCGCCGGGCATCACGCCATCGATCGTTATGGGGTGCGGGCGCTGGGCGCGCATCCGGCCGAGGAATGGGCCTGCGATTCGCGTTCGTCGATATCGACAACCCGGTTTGACGCCGATCCCC
>CAVOGC010000013.1:0-30974 GCA_963695105.1 uncultured Gammaproteobacteria bacterium
TATTCCACGTGGAATATTCCGCGAATTTCCGCGGGAAGCGGGCGATTAAGCCGCCACGCCACGGGCCGCCACCGCCTCCCTCGCCAGATCGCGAGCCGCCCGCTCCATCCGACCGAACATGGCTTTGTACAACGCGCAGTAGGGATCCTTCTCGAACAGGGAACCATGCACGGTGAAGGTCCGAACCGGGCAGCCACCGTGGCAGAGCGAGAGATAATCGCAGCTCAGGCAGTCGCGCTGGATCAACTGGATCGGCCGCTCGTTGAACTGCTGGCGCACTGGGCTGTTCCGCAGCAATTCCCCGAAGTTGTCGCATTCGAAGATGTTGCCGTAGTGGTAATCGGGATAGCTGGTCACCCAGCAATCGCATTGCGCCACGTAGCCGCGGGCATCGATCGACACGATGGTATTGGCGCAGTTTTCGCCCCAGATGCAGGGCAGCGTCGCCGGTTCGTGGCTGAATTGTTGGAGCAGGGCGTCGAGCGGTCCGACCCGCACACCCTGCCGGTGACCGCGCTCCAGCCAGACATCCGCCAGATCGACGTAAAAGCGGCTCAGTTTTTCCACTTCCGCCACCGGCAGTTCCTTTTTGGCGGTGGTCGTTTCGCCGCCGGGAAACGGGGTGTTGACCTGGAAATCGGTGATGCCGAGCTCATCCACGAAATGGGAGTAGAACCGTTCCGCGCCGATCTCCAGGGTAGCCTGATTGGGCACGGCGATGACCTGCACGTCGATGCCCGCCGCCCGCGCTTCCCGCACCCGCCGCCCCCAGATTTCGTTGTAGCTCTCCGGCCCTTGCCCCAGCAGCTTGCGGTGCAGGTTGGGATAGTCCAGCGAGGTGCCGACCGAGTTGCCGAACATTTCGGCGATCACCTTGTTCCAGCGGGAGCTGTAGGCCAGCATGTTGCTTTGCAGGCTGTGGAAGACTTGCTTGCCGCGTGCCTCGGCTTCGCGCTGGATCAGTTCGTCGGCTTGCTCGTACCAACTGGGCGGCAACAGCATCGCTTCGCCACCCTGCCAGTAGATCGTCAGCGACCCCAGCGATTTCTCCACCATGTAGTCCAGCACCTTGCGGATCATCTCACCCAGGCGGTCAAGCGTCAGCCGGTCGGTGGTCTTGTTCTCGAAGCAGTATTCGCAGTCGGCATTGCATTGCAGGGTGGACAGCAGGATCAGCGAAAAATGGCTTTTCATGCGCGCGAGTCCTCGGCGGGGGTTGAGAGAAAGGGGAAGGTCAAGGGTCAAAGAAAAAAACACTCTCTCACCAGGTATCCTTAACCTTATCATTGGATGAAACCGAAAGCATTGCGAGGATGGAATTATGAAATTATTGCTGAACGCCGCCTTAATCGCCGCACTGGGTGTGTTCGCCGGCGCCTGCACCGTCGTCACCGATCCCAGTTCCGGCTCCAGCGCCGCCAGCAGCGGCGGTTCAAGCGGCAGCGCCAGTACCCCGCAGCAGACCACCGAATTCACCCGTGCCAATCTGGAACAGCTTAGGAACGACATGGCGGCCGGACAGGGCGAATATCTCGGTTCGCTGGCGGCGCTGCTGGGGGTCGGTCCCAGCCAACAGCCGGCGTTTTTCGCCTTCACCAAGGACAAATTCACCGTGTTGTTTCCGAACGAACGGACCACCGCCACTGAAATGCTGGCGGTTCTGGAACGGGAAATGCGGGCCGACCCGCGCTTCAACCCGCAACTGGCGCTGAACTGAGCGGTCCGGCGTTCTGAATCGGGCCGTTGCGGGCGTTCTGCTCCCCGGCATTCTTTTCCTGGCAACGAATGCCGTTGCTGGTTCCGACGGGCGGATACAGAGGGTCGCCCCCACGGCGGTTGCAGCGGATACGGGCGATATCCGCTATCTCGCCGAACTGCTGCGCCGCGCCGATGCGGCCGGTCTGTCCGGGCGACGCGAGTGGCAAACGCTGCTGCATTACCGGCATGCCCCCGCCGGCGCGGGTATGCTGAGCGACGCCGACGATCCCCGCTTCTTCCTCGCGCCCGCCGGCCGGACCGATCCCCACGCGGAACTGACCGCCACCCTGCGCGCTTTCTTCGATACCCGGCCGGTCGGCGGCGACCCGCGGCCGGCTCAGTGCGCCTTCCGTGCCCGCTACCAGTGGTTGAAGCGCGAACTGGCGTTCGACGACCATCGCCTGCCGCCACAATCCTGCGAGCGTTTCCAGCAGTGGTTGGCCCAACTGAACGCGGAGTCCGCGACTCTGGTGTTCACCTCGGCGTATCTCAACAATCCCGCTTCCCTGTTCGGCCATACCCTGCTGCGACTGGACCGGCGTGGTCAGACCGAGCAGACCCGTCTGCTGGCCCACGCCGTTAATTACGCCGCCGACGATTCCGGCAGTCGCGGCCTGATGTACGCGGTGGATGGGATGACCGGTAAATTCCAGGGCAAGTTCGACATTCAGCCCTATTATCAACTGGTGCGCACCTACAGCGATCTGGAAAGCCGCGACATCTGGGAGTACCGGCTGAATCTGTCCGAGCGTCAGTTGCAACGATTGCTGGAGCACCTCTGGGAACTGCGCGACATCCGTTTCGATTACTACTTTTTCAAGGAAAACTGTGCCTGGCAACTGCTGACCCTGCTGGAAGCCGCCGATCCGGCCCTGAGATTGAGCGATGAATTCAAGCTCTGGGCCTTGCCGCCCGACACGATCCGTTTGCTGGTCCGGCAGCCCGGCCTGGTTGGAGACGTGACTGCCCGGCCGGCGCGTGGCGCCGCTATCCGCCGCCGCTATGAAGCGCTGACTCCCGCCGAGCGCCGGCTGGCGCGCCGCTTGCGCGACGACCCGACGGCTGCCGCCCAAGCGGCGTTCGTCCGACTGGCGCCGGAACGGCGGGCGCTGTTGCTGGAGCTGGCCCTGGACGAACGCCAGCATCGCCGGGCCGGCTCGCCCAAGGACAAAACCGCGCCGCCACCGGACCCGGTCGCGCATCGATTGTTGACCGCGCGCAACCGCCTGCCGGCTGACGCCGCGCCAGTCGAGATCGAACCCTACGCCACCCGGCCGGAAACCGGCCACGCCTCGCGGCGGCTTGGACTGGGGCTCGGCCAGCGCGATGGCGTGACCTTCCTGGAACTCAGCGCGCGGGCCAGCTATCACGATCTGCTGGAGCCCGACGCCGGCTACACGCCGGACGCCCAAATCGAGTTGCTGAGCGTCGCGCTCCGCCGTTATGCGGATAGCGGCCGGTTGGCCCTGGAACGGTTGACTCTGCTCGACATCACTTCGCTGCCGCCAAGCAACGCGCTGACCCCGCGTCCGGCGTGGCGGCTTCATGCCGGCTGGGCGCCTTATCCGCGCTCGGACTGTCTGGATTGCGCCGCCTTCAATCTCGGCGGTGGCCTGGGTCTGGCGACCGAAACCCGCTGGCCGTGGCGCACGGTATGGTTTGGGTTGCCGGGGCTGGAGTTCGACTACGGCAAGGACTTGGCCGACGCTCACCGCGCCGGACTGGTGATCACGGCCGGAGCGCTGCTGCAACCAGCGGCTGGCTGGAAGCTGCTGGCGAGCGTGACCTGGTTGGACTACCGGCTGGGTGAAACCGGCACGGCATTGCGGGCGACGGTGGGCCAGCATCTGGCGCTGGATCGCGATCTGGCGCTACGTGCTGACTGGCGCTACCTCGAAGGCGCGCACGAGTTCCAACTCGGCTTGCACGCCTACTTCTAACTCTACTTTGTCAGATTGATCCACCACCGTCTTCAAGGCGGTGGTGGTCGTTCATTTTCCCCCGTGGCCTTGGGGCATGGGGGCATATAGCGCCTCGCGGAGTTTATTGGCCAGCACTGTCTTGGAAAAGGGCTTCTGCAGAAAATGGACATCCGGGTCGAGGACGCCGTGATGGGCGATGGCGTTGGCGGTGTAGCCGGACATGAACAGGCATTTCAGGTCGGGACGCAGGGCGCCGAGCCGATGCCAGAGGTCGCGGCCGCTCATGCCCGGCATAATCACGTCGGTCAGTAGCAGATGGATGGCGCCTTCGTAGGTTTCGGCCAGTTGAATCGCTTGCTTGGGACTCCCGGCGCCCAGTACGGTGTAGCCCAACTGGCCGAGTAAAACTTTGCCGAGTTCGAGCAGCGCCTCCTCGTCCTCGACCAGCAGCACGGTCTCGGTGCCGGTCGGCGCCACGGCGGGCGCCGGTACTCTGCGGGCGCTGATCTGATCGGTCTCATAACGGGGCAGGTAGATCTTGAAGATCGTGCCCCGTCCCGGTTCGCTGTACACGTTGATGAGACCGTGGTTCTGCTTGACGATACCGTACACCGTGGCCAGACCGAGGCCGGTGCCCTGCCCTGGTGGCTTGGTGGTGAAAAAGGGCTCGAAGAGTCGCGCCATAATCTCTTTGTCCATGCCGCAGCCGTTATCGCTGACCGCCAGCAGGGCATAAGCCCCGGGGGAAAAACCGGGGTGGATCTCGCAATAGTCCTGGTCGAAAGTCACTTTGGCGGTTTCGATGGTGATCTTGCCGACGCCGGTGATCGCGTCGCGAGCGTTGACCACGAGGTTGGCCATGACCTGATCGATCTGGGTCGGGTCCATGTTCACCGGCCACAGGGCGCCGGCGGGCTTCCAGAGCAGATCGATGTTCTCGCCGATCAGCCGCCCGAGCATCTTGAGCATGCTGGCGATGGTGTCGTTCAGGTCGAGTACCTGGGGCGCGATGGTCTGCTTGCGGGCGAAAGCCAGCAACTGGCCGGTCAGATCGGCCGAGCGCTGGGCGGCTTTTTGAATCGCCTGAAGTTCCGCGTAGAGCGGACCCTCGGGATCCGTCTGCTCCAGGGCCAGGTCGGCATGGCCAACAATTACCGCCAGCATGTTGTTGAAGTCGTGAGCCACGCCGCCCGCCAGTCGTCCCACCGCTTCCATCTTCTGGGACTGGCGGAGCTGGGCCTCAAGCGCGTCGTGTTTGCGCAGCGCCTGTTCGCCGGCCGCTTTCATCCGCAGCACGCGCAGGGCATAGGCCAGGTTGTCGGCCAGCCGGCACAACAGCTCAACTTCAGCCGGCGCCACGGCGTCCGGCTCCGCGGCGTAGAGGATCAGCGCGCCGAAAATCCTGGTTTCATCGCGCAGCGGCAGCGCGACGGCGGTGGCGAAACCGCGTCGGATCGCCGCCTCGCGCCAGGGCGCAAAGTTGGGGTCGGTCAGCAGGTTCTGGCAGACCGCCGGCTGGCCGGTGCGAATGGCTATACCGGCGGGGCCGCGCCCGGTTGGGGACTCGTCCCAGGTGACTTTAATGGCTTCGAGATAACCCTCCTCGAGCCCGGCCTGGGCCACCGGCCTCACCCGCTTGTCCGGCCCGTTCTCGGCCAGTCCCACCCAGGCCAGCCGCCAACCTCCTTCCGCCACCATGATGCGGCAAATCTCCCGCATCAAGCCGGCGTCTTCCTCGGCCAGAGCGATGACCCTGTTATAGTGGCTGAGCATGCGGAAGGAGCGCACGGCCTGACGCTCCTTGTCCTCGGCCTGCCGTTGCTCCACGACCTTCCAAACAGCCTCCATGAGCAGCGTGAGCTGGAGAATATCGGCTTCATGGTAATCGGTCTCCTTGTTGGCCACTCCGATCACGCCGACGATTTGGCCCCTGCTGAAGACCGGCACGGTGAGATACTTGAACAGCGCGGCATGGCCCTCCGGATAGCCCTTCTTGAGGGGATGCGCGGCGGTGAAATCATTAACCAGAATCGGCCGGCGCTGCCGGACCGCCTCGCCCCAAAGGCCGGTCTTGTCCAGCTCGTAACAGGTCTGGGGATTGACGATGGTGCATTCCCGCATCACTTCCCGGGACCAGGAGTTCAGCACGAACTCCCGACGATCTTCATGGTAACGATAGAGGTAACCGATCTTGCTGCCGGTCAATTGGATGGCTTCATTCAGCGCGTAGTCCAGTAAATCCTGCACCGAATCGGCTGGATATTGCAGGATGCTCACCAGGCTGCGCATCCGCGCCTCGTTGCGGCGAACCTCCGCCTCGGCCTTCTGGTGCTCGGTGAGATCGGCGGCCATGCTGACGACCATGCGGCGACCGTCGGGCAGCGGACCGAGCGGGGTCGAGCTGAATTCCCACAGCCGCCGCGTTCCATCCTTGCAGATAATGGTGAATTCGCCTTCGGTCTGGCGCTGGCCCGCGGCGTAGAGCCGGTCGATAGCCGACCGAAAGGGTTTCTGGCGCGCGCCGTAGGCCCGTTCCATCCAGTCGGCCACCGTGGGGAGGTCGGCCTCATCGTAGCCGGTGAGGTCCTTCCAGGCGCGGCTGAGCACCAGCACTTCGCCATCCTCGGCGTAAATCATGACCGGGAACGGCGCTTCCACCACAGCCTGACGGAAACGGCGCTCGCTATTGCGTAGCGCCTGCTCCGCGCCGCGTTCCTCGGTCAGGTTGCGGAACACCAGCACCACGCCGGCGATGGCGCCGCCCTCGTCGCGGATGGGCGCGCCACTGTCGGCGATGGGGTGCTCCGTTCCGTCCCGGGCGACAAGCAGGGTGTGGTTGGCCAGCCCCATCACCACCCCCTCGCGCAGCACGCGCTGGACGGGATCTTTGACCACGGCATGAGTCTCTTCGCAAACAATGGTGAAGACGGTGTCGAGGGGCTTGCCCCGGGCCTCGGCCTCCGACCAGCCGGTCAGTTGCTCCGCCGCCCGGTTCATTCGTCGGACCCGGCTTTCCCGGTCGGTGGCGATCACTCCGTCGCCGATGCTGTAGAGGGTCGCGCGGAATTCCTCCCGGACCTGCCGTTGCCGCCGCTCCAACCGGTACAGGTCGAGATAGAGACCGGCCTGCCGCCGTCGATAGGCGAAGGCGGTCACCGCCGCGGCGAGCAGGAGGCTCAGCAGCACGAGCAGGGCGATCATCCCGGCATGGTAGCGCGCCTCGGCCAGGATCTCGTCGGCATCCACCTGGGTCACCAGGAACCAGGGCGATCCCGGAACGGGGCGCAGGTCGGCCAGCACCTCCACGCCATGATAGTCCTGACCCTGGAACAGGCCCTGTCGTCCGAGCACCGCTTGCGTCGCCGGCAGATCGCCTTGAGTCAATGGGGCGCGCAGGGACAGGGCGGTGTTGGCCTGATGGCGCAATTCGTTCAGGAAAACGACCGTGTCGCCCTCTCGCTGAACCAGGAGCGTCTCGGCGCTGTGGCTGGGCGTGGGCCAGGACTGGATCAGGGAATACAGATAGGAGGCCGCGTTGCTACGCAGGATCAGCACCCCCAACAGCACACCCGCGGCATCATATATCGGGGCGACCGTGTCCAGATTGACCTGGCCTTGGGGAGAACGGTGGAAATCGGCGAGCACCGCTTCGCGACGGGCGAGCGCCGCCGCAATGGCCTGTTGAGTAACGGCATCGACCGGCTCGGGGTCATCGTTGGCGGCCAGCAGCAGGCGTCCCTCCGGATCGAGCAGCAGAACGTCGGCGTAGCCATACGCTTCCTGTTCGAGCTTCAACCGCTGCCGCCAGTCCGCCCGCAAGCCGGCGGCGTCGGGAGTTCTTCGCCACTCCGCCAGCGCTCGTTGAAAGAATGGACTCCCCACCGCCCCGCGGGCGTCGGCCAGGCGCTCCTGTCGCCATTGCAGGATCTGGCCGATTTTCAGCTCGCCGATGGCGGCGATGTCGTGATACTTCTCCCGGCGGATGCGCTCCGCATCGCCGCGATAATACCCATAACCGCCGGCCAGCAGCGTCAGAGCGATCAAGGCGAAGACCACCATCCACGTTCGGTGGCGTGGACCGGTGCGGGAATTGCGTTCAGTAATGCGCTCTACTCCTTTAGTTGCTCTTCATGGTGTTATTTCGCAACGAGGTGCCTGTTCGCCAGTTGCTGAAAGCGCCACCGGGAAAGAGCCGGGCCGACCCATCTCGTGCCGAGTCTCGGGCCGGCTATCGTTAATGGCGGCGATCCAGCGTAAACCGGGATGCGGTCGGCCGTAAGTTGCAAGGCTCAAGTGATTCAGCCTCATTGATGATACTTGAGGGAGGGTCAATGTCGTTAATTTCTGACCCCATCGCCGCCATCACCGTGTGGAGAGAAGGTGTGTGCCCTCAGGAGTCGGAAAGCATGCCATGTCCTGGAAGCGAGCCTGTCTGTCGAAAACCGATTCGATTTGTCCCGGACGGGGCCGCGTGCCGGCAAGCATCACCGTACTGGATCATACTTAGGGCCATGCCCTTCCGCCGCGCCCGAAACACACTTCGATGACCGACGTCGCCAACCTCACCCCCAAGATTGCCTGGATCTTCGGCTGCATGATCCTGTACTGGACCTATTGCATCCTGTGGGGCGTGGTCGGCGCCCGGCGGGCGCGCACGGCCAGCGACTACTTCCTCGCCAGCGGCAAGCTGTCGCCGACGCTGTTTACACTGGCCGCGACCGCCGTTTGTTTCTCCGGCTGGACCTTCATCGGCCACCCCGGTTCGACCTACACCGATGGTTGGCAGTACGCCTACGCCTCGTTCTACGCGCTGACCATCCCGCTGACCGGCATCCTGTTCCTCAAGCGACAATGGCTGTTGGGTCAGCGCTACGGTTTCACCACGCCTGGGGCGATGCTGGCCTACTACTTTCGCTCCGATCTGTTGCGCGTCCTGGTGGTGGGGGTGGCGCTGTTCTTCTCGGTGCCTTACCTGGGCCTGCAACTGCGCGCCGCCGGCTTTCTATTCAACGTCCTTACCGACGGTTTTCTGGGCGTGCAGTTCGGCATGTGGGTGCTGGCCAGCGTGGTGCTCAGCTACGTGGCGTCCGGTGGCTTGCGCACCATGGTCTGGGTGGCGGTGCTGCAAGTGCTGCTATTGGTGGTGGGCATCGTCGTCGTCGGCCTGTTGACCCTGCACTACGTTGGTGGCTGGGACCGCTTTATCGCCGGCGTGATCGCCCTGGCCAGGGACGATCCGGTCCGCACCCCGGACGGTTACAGTCACTATCTGGCGATGCCCGGCCCGATGCAGTGGGTGCGCGACGGTTCGCAGGCGGCCGGCGGGGCCTGGACCGGGACCATGGTGCTGACCTATCTGATCGCGCTGATGGGCATTCAGGTTTCGCCGGCCTTTTCGATGCTGGCGCTGGCCAGCCGCCGACCGGCGTTCGCCGCCCAGCAGGTATGGGCCTCGGCCTTCGCCATCGGGCTGATTCTGATGGTGTTCACCACCATTCAAGGGGTCGGTAGCCATTTTCTCGGGGCCGACTCCGCGTTCGCGACCGCGCATCCCGATCTGGTCAACCCGGTCATGGCGGACAAACTCCAACACCGCGATCTGCTGGTGCCGGAACTGATCAACCTGCTCGGCGCGACGGCGCCCTGGCTGGTGGGGCTGCTGGCCATCGCGGCGCTGGCGGCGATGGAGTCCACCGCTTCCTGCTACATGGCCACCGCCGGCGGCATGTTGGCCTACGATGTGTTTCAGCGTTTCCTGTTGCCCAACGCCGACGATCACACCCTGAAATTCGTCGGCCGCATGGTTGTGGTGGGTGTGGTGATACTGGCCCTGCTGGTGGCGAGCGCCTCGGCCGACGCCTTGGCGCTGCTGGGCGGGCTGGCGGTGTCCTACGGCTTGCAGATGGCGCCGGCGCTGGTGGCGGTGTGCTACTGGCCGTACCTGACCCGGCAAGGAGTGATCGCCGGCCTGCTAGTGGGGCTGGCGACGGTGACGCTGACCGAAGTGGCCGGGCTGCGCTGGTTCGGCATCGCCGCCTGGGGGCGCTGGCCGCTGACCGTCCACGCCGCCGCCTGGGGCTTGCTGGCCAATTTCGGTGTCGCGGTCCTGCTGTCGGCCTGCACTCGCGACGATGCCGAACGCAAGGCCGAATGCCACCGCTGGTTGGCCGAACACGCCACGCTGCCGGCGCGCAAGCGCCGCTGGGTTCTGCCCATCGCCGTGTTGACGGTGCTATGGCTGCTGTTCGCCGCCGGACCCGGCGCGATGATCGGCAACAGCCTGTTCGGCGATCCTAACCAGCCGGCCACCTGGCTGTTCGGCATTCCTTCGATCTGGGCCTGGCAGATGCTGGGCTGGGCGGTCGGCGTCGGTATTCTGGCGTTGCTGGCCTACTTCCTGGAACTTAGCACCGACGCTCCCGACGCTCGCCGACCAGATCCCGCTCAACACTCCGCTTCTTGAGTGGGCTATCGCGTCAAAGCCACGGCAACGAATAAAGCGGCGGCGCGAAGCAGAACTCGGCGGTCGGACCCGATGAAATCCGGTCCCCGCCGCTACTCCGGTCCGGCGTCTTCCAGATATTGCCACGCCTGAAACGTCGCGGCCTGGCCGCGGCGCCGGCCGCTCTCGTCGCTCAGGTTCCAGACCGTCGCCCGCTCGATCAGGAACCGCTTCCCGGTACGCGCGATCCGTACCCCGGAATAATCGTCGATGAAGCCTCGGGCCGTGACTTCCGCCAGCAGGCGTGCCCGCTCGGCCCGGTTGGGGGCCTCGGCCGTCAAGCGCGACGGCATCTGGATCAACGCCTCCCACGATAGCGCGAATAGTTCCAGGGCGGCCCGGTTGCCGTAGGTCAGGATCGGATCGGGCGCGGCATCGTGCGATAGCACCACGAACGGGGCGTGAAAGAGGGTTTTCGCCGCCGCTTCGGGCGACAGGGCCGGGTCGATCAGGTCGCGTCCGGTGAGCGCGTGGAAGGTGCGGCGTAATCGTTCCGCGTGTTCGACCTGGTAGCGATTGGCGGGGGACGGCGCAAACATGAGGGACTCCTGCGTGGCCGTTGCAGCGGAGGAATGGGTCGTACTTAAAGCCGGCCGAGCAGCTCCGTTTTCTTGGCCGCGAATTCCTCGTCGCTGAGGATGCCCTTGGCGCGCAGGTCGGCGAGACGCTCGATGAGGGCGAAAAGATCGTCCTCGGCCCGGCCCGGCGGCACCGGGTTGCCGTCGGGCGACACGGGCGACACAGGCGACACGGGCGGCGGCGACCATTCGGCCGAGGTTTCCGGTGGGCGCGCGCCATCGATCGACACGACCGGCAGGCGCGCGACCTCCACCAGCCCATACTGGCTGGAAAAGGTCAGCGATCCGCCGTGGCTCTGCTGCTGCGAGAATCCGCCGATCTGATGGTCCAGCGTGTCGTAGATCGTTACCCGGCCGCCGACTTCAATGGCCAGCCGCCGTGCCTGGGCAAAGTAGGCATAGCGCGCCCCGTTCTGGGCGCCGGTGCTATTCGGCCAGCGCAGACTGGCGCCCCACCAGTCGCCGGCAGTGTCGGACGCGGGGGGCACGAACAGGCTGACCGGACCGACCGGTCCGGCACCGTTCTGTTGTTGCTGTCCACCGCCGCTGTTTTGTGGCTGGCCGCCACCGTAACTGCCTTGCTGCTGGCCGTAGTCGCCGCCCTGACTCTGCGACTGGAAATTGCCGCTTTGAATCAGGCCGGGCTGCTGGGCGATCAGGCCGGAGAGTTCGCTGCACAGTCCATCGACCCGGCTTTTCAGGGCGTGGTTGAACAGATCCGACACCATGGTCATGCCGCCCGACATCCATTGGCCGGAACCGCCGAATTCGGGGTGGTTGAACTGCGCCATGCCGCCGTTACCGTGGATCACGGCTTCGAGCATGCACAGGACGGCCGTTGGACTGAAGCCATGCCGTTGGGCCAGATCGTCAATTGCCTGCTGGCCGGCGAGGGAAAGGGGTCGCATGGGGATGGATGCTCGTCGGAAGGGAATGGGCGGAACGATGTCCGAAACCCGTCGTTCAGGTCAAGTGAAATGATCCCTGGTATTAGGTGAACCCTCAAAGGGGGCCGTGAACTCGTGAGCCACCTGCGGCGGCTATCCTTACCGCTTCATCTGGTCGTGGCGATCTCCTCTTTCTCCTGATCGCGGATATATACCCTCATTCTCTGCTCGCCCAAACCGACGGCCAACACGAAGTGGCTCCTGGCTCAGGACACCTCCCCGGTGAAAGGTGATGGTCAGGTTGTGAGCGAAGGATCGAGGACATATGGCAAAAGGCAAGACCTGACCCCGCTAGCCCGCTTTAATGCCGGGTGCAGGCAGCGGCCTGCTCGCGGGTGTAGAACCGCTCCTCGCGCAGGAAGCCGGCCACCACGGTGGGCTTGAGGGCGAGCACCCGGCCCGCCACGTCTCGGGCCGCCACCACCGCCGGCGGCAAACCCTCCAGCAGGTGCATCGGCGCCGGCCGGCCGTCGGCGAAGCACGCCCGGTAAACTTGATCGGTTGCGGTATCCAGAAATGCCGGGGTGAAACCAATCGCCCGATTCTCGGCGCTGACCCCGCCGGTGCCGCGGAAGTGGCGGTTCTGCCGGCGCAGCGTCTGGGCGGATAACCCCGACGCCAGCCCAGTCGGCAGTGGCTCTCGATCACGGCAACGACTCGACATGGAAGTGGACATGGCATGTTCTCCGGAACTGCAGGTGGATTTATACTTCCACTGTTGCAAGTCGCGCGCCATGATGGCGGTCGGGGCCGGTTACCGCGTCTTTCCCGAGATGGATCGGGGGCTTGGATCAGTGAGTGGCCCGGGGCTGGTTCCCGGGCCACCACGACCCTTCGCGGTGGCCGCGATCCGAAACGGTCGCGCCGGAGCGACGAATCTCAGCAGCTCACGCCCGAACTGCTGTTCTGGAAACCCAGGAGTGGCCTCAGATCGCAGTTTGCGCCCAACGCCATCGGGTTGTGGCCGCTACGGGAGGCGGGTTTTACCGTCGGGGCTCGGCGGCTCTTCTGGTTAAAACCTTGGACGGTGGGCGCCTGGCTCAGGCCCTGCTGGGTCGCGCGGGCGGGAGTGGTGTCAATGCCCGGACCACGATCGTTAAAACCGGCGTGGGCCAGACCGGATAGGCCGAGGGTCAGGGCAAAGCTGGCGGCGGTGATGAAAGTTTTCATGGTCGATGCTCCTTTGAAGCGCTTGGGTTGAAGATGGCCGCGTTGTTAGCGGCTGTAATCCTAATTACGCGGTACGGAGCGATTTAGATGCACAGCCGCCTTTCTTTTGGAGCGAACCGATCCAACGGGCCGGACCGGGCGGGCCATCCTGGGCCGGCACAACCGATTTTCATGGCTTCACAGCCGTCCACTGACCGGAGTGGCGGATATTTGGGTCAGCGACTGGCGTGAATGGGGATCGACCGACGTCTTTTGGGCCGAATCTGGTGCGGTGGGGAGCGGGACCTTCCATATGCCCATGCTTGCGCGATGGCTCGTAAGGCCCGGTCATGGATGGTCAGTTGCTTCTGGTAATCATGTAACCTTGTGCGCAACCAGTTAAGCTATGGCCTATAACAGCGCGGAGAAACAGCGCCGCCCGCGGGAGTGGGGTTTCGTGCATGTGCGGGGCTGGATTAAGCCCGCGCAAGCCGGATCATGACGGGGCGGACGGCGGGCGCGGCGATGGAACGGGCGCGCGGATGCATGGTCAACACGCCACCCCGACGGAACCCCGGCCCAACCCAACGCCGGGGAAATTAAAGCTCACACGAGATCACGAGGAGAGCAAATCATGAGTAAAGGCACCGACACTAAGAAAGAAGCCAAAAAGAAACCGACCAAGACCCTGAAAGAGAAAAAAGCCGAAAAGAAATCCAAGAAAGACGCCAAGGGCTCCCTGATCTGAGCCCGCCCATCGCCGAGATGGCGTTTATCCAGCGCCGCCATCTTTAAAAAGCCCGATCATGGCAACGGCCTGATAACCTGAACCTTGACCGGGCGCCCTCGCGCGGAGAAGTACCGTCCATGAACCCCGCCCTCGTCGTCCTATCCGGCGGGCAGGATTCCACCACTTGCCTGTACTGGGCGCTGGACCGGTTCGGCGCCGGTCAGGTCGAGGCGCTCACCTTCGACTATGGCCAGCGCCACCGCATCGAGTTGGCCTGCGCCGCCCGGATCGCCGCCCAGGCCGGTGTCCCGCACGTCGTGCTGCCGATCGATACCTTTGCCGCTCTGGGCGGCAGCGCCCTGACCGACCCCGGCATCGCGGTGCAATCCGGAACGGACACCCGTGCCCAATTGCCCGCCACCTTCGTGCCGGGGCGTAACCTGATCTTCCTGACCTTCGCCGCCGCCTTCGCCTATCCACGGGGTATCCACGATCTGGTCGCCGGCGTGGCCCAGACCGACTATAGCGGCTACCCGGATTGCCGGCAGGCCACGATCCAGGCGCTGGAACAGGCTATCCGGCTGGGGATGGAGCATGAGATCACGATCCACACCCCGCTGATGTTCAAATCCAAAGCGGAAACGGTATGGATGGCCCGCGACCTCGGCGCTTTGCCGGCGCTGGCCGACAGCCATACCTGCTACAACGGCTTGCAGCCCCCCTGCGGGGTTTGTCCAGCCTGTCAGTTGCGCGCCAAGGGTTTCGCCGAAGCCGGGATTCCCGATCCTCTGCTGGAGCGGTTTCGGGAACCGGCTCCATGAGCGCGCGGCTGTACTTCACGGCGGCCGCCCCCTTCGAGGCCGCCAGGCGGGTCGATCTCCTGCCGGTCGAGCATCGCGCTCACCGCCTGCACGGGCACAGCTTCCTGGCGCGGGTCCGAGCCGAACTCCCCTCGACGGCGGCGCCGTTTCCAGGAGCCGAAAGCGACGTTTTGGCCGAGCGGCTGCGGGCGACGGTGGCGCCGCTGGATTACGCCCTCCTCAACGAGTATCTGCCGGCGCCGACCGACGAAAATCTGGCCCGCTGGCTGCGGGCGCGGCTGGACTTGCCCGGCTTCGCCAGCGTCGGCATCCACAGCACCCGCGATCGGGGCGTCGATCTGGACGATCATGACCACGCCCACCTCTGGCGGCGCTTTCGCTTCGAGGCCGCCCACCAGTTGCCCCACGTTCCGCCCGGCCATCCTTGCGGGCGGATGCACGGCCACGGCTTTGAAGTCATCCTGCACGTCGATCAGGATCTGAGCGGTCGCGATCTCGGGGTGGACTACGAGCGGATCGACGCGCTGTGGGCGCCGCTGCACGCTGAACTGCACTATGCGTGTCTCAACGATCTGCCCGGCCTGGACAACCCGACCAGCGAGCGACTGGCTGGCTGGCTGTGGGATCGGTTACAGCCGCAACTCTCGCCCTTATCCTGGGTCACGGTCTACGAAACCGCCACCGCCGGTTGCCATTACGACGGCCGGCATTACCGAATCTGGAAGGAGCAGAGCTTCGACAGCGCCCTGCGTCTGCGGCGGGCGCCGGCGGACGACCCGCGCCGCCGGTTGCACGGGCACAGCTACCGGATTCGCTTGCACCTGACCGCCCCGCTGGACGACGTCCTAGGGTGGACGGTCGACTATGGCGAAGTGAAAGCCCGCTTCGAGCCGATCTACCGAGCACTCGATCACCACCGGCTGGATGCATTACCGGGGCTGGAGGATGCCGACCCAGCCGGCCTGCTGCGCTGGACCAGAACCGCGCTGGCCGATTGCGGGCTACCCCTGGATCGCATCGATCTGGAATCGACCCCCGGCTGCGGCGCGCTGTTGTGCTGGGGGGAAGAAGGGCCGGCGTTGCCGGTCTGACGGTTCGCGCATGAGCTACACGGTCAAGGAATTGTTCTACACCTTGCAGGGCGAAGGCGCCCACAGTGGCCGGCCGGCGATGTTCTGCCGGTTTGCCGGCTGCAACCTGTGGAGTGGCCGGGAAGCGGATCGGGCGGATGCCGTTTGCCGGTTCTGCGACACCGATTTCATCGGCGCCGACGGGCCGGGTGGGGGAAAATTCGTCACGCCGGACGCGCTGGCCGCCGCCATCGCCGCCCGCTGGCCCGCCTCGTCGTTGCCGAAAGCCCGCCCGTATGTGGTCTGCACCGGCGGCGAACCGCTGCTGCAATTGGACGAGCCGCTGATTGCCGCTCTGCACCTCCGGGGTTTCGAGGTGGCGGTGGAAACCAACGGCACGCTGTCGGCTCCACCCGGTCTGGACTGGATCTGCGTCAGCCCCAAGGCGGATGCGCCCCTGAAACTCACTCAGGGCGATGAGTTGAAGCTGGTTTATCCGCAGTCCGAACCCGAGGCGCAACCGGAGCGGTTCGTGGAACTGGCGTTCCGATATTTCTTCCTGCAACCGCTGGACGGTTCCGAGCGGGACGCAAATACCCAGGCCGCCGTCGCTTATTGTCTGGCTCACCCGCAGTGGCGGCTGAGCCTGCAAACCCACAAATGGCTGGGGATTCCCTGAGCGGTCGAGACACGGGTGGCTGCCCCGTTTAGCGCGCAACCTTTCCAGTGCCGGAAACCAGCCGCAAGGTTTCATCATCCAATTCGGCATCTCGTGATGGTCTCGTCGAGCAGGAGCCAACCCAGCAGCAGGATGTTGACGGTTTTTCTTGATCACCTATTTTTATATGACCATCGTCACCATCGATGGGCGATTCGAACAATACGGGGTCAAGCTCCTTCGCGTTTGAAGCATCCGGGCTGCGCCAGCGTCACGCTCGGCGCGCGGGCCATGGATGCCCATGGTTTTCGCCTCGGCCGAGGTTTCGCGGCCCATCAATTCACCGGTCCGCAGCCATCGCCGACCGTTTCAGCCTTAAGCTTGCCTTAAGCATCACTGGGGATAATGGCGTGCAACGATGGGAGCGGGATGTATCCGATCCCGAAACCGAGTCCGTTATTTTCGTTGCGCGAGAGGTGACGACGATGAAATTCCCAAGCAAAATCAAAAAACTGACCGTGGCGGTGGCGCTCGCCACCAGCGGCGCCGCTTTGGTGGCGTATACCCTGCCGTCCGCGCTGGCGCTGGATGCCGTCCCGCCGGCCCGAGTGGAAATGACCGTGCCGGATTTCAGCGCCCTGGTCGAGCAGAACGCCGCGGCGGTGGTGAACGTCAGCGTGACCGGCAAGAGCCAGCCGACCGTTGTTTGGCGCGGGCGCGGGCGCGGCATGCCGGCCCCGGATGACGACAACAACCCGCTTGCGCCTTTTTTCAAGAACTTCCCGATGCCCCCCATGGCGCCGGGAGGCAAGGGCATGCCAACGCAGGGCATGGGTTCCGGCTTCATCGTTTCCACCGACGGCTACATCGTCACCAACCATCATGTGGTGGATGACGCCGACAAGATTACGGTCAGGTTGAACGACAAGCGCGAATTTTCGGCCAAGGTGATCGGCAGCGACCCGCGATCGGACATCGCCCTGCTCAAGATCGACGCTGGCGGTCTGCCGACCGTGACCGTCGGCGGCACCGACCATCTCAAGGTCGGGCAATGGGTTTTTGCCATCGGCGCGCCGTTCGGACTGGAGCGCACCGCCACCAAGGGTATCGTCAGCGCCCTGGGCCGCTCGCTGCCAAACGACACCTATGTCCCGTTCATCCAAACCGACGTGCCGATCAACCCCGGCAACTCCGGTGGGCCACTGTTCGATTTGAGCGGCAGGGTGGTGGGCATCAACTCGCAGATCTTCAGCCGCAGCGGCGGTTACATGGGCCTGTCGTTCGCCATTCCGGTGGATGTGGCGATGGACGTGGTCGCGCAGCTCAAGACCGACGGCCGCGTGACCCGCGGCTGGCTGGGGATTAGCTTGCAGGAAGTCACTCAGGATCTGGCGCGCTCGTTCGGACTGGAGCAACCGCGCGGCGCGCTGGTGGCGGATGTGACCGAGAACAGCCCCGCCGCCAGGGCCGGACTGAAGACGGGCGACATCATCGTGGCCTACGGCGGCAAGCCGATCAACGACAGCGCCGATTTGCCGCCGCTGGTGGGGACCACCAAGCCGGGCGCCAACAAGGACTTGACCGTCATCCGCGACGGCAAGACGCAAGACATTGCCGTCAAGCTCGGTCAGTTGCCGGATCAGGATCAGGCCGAACTGGCGTTGAACAACACGCCGGACGACGGTGCGCCGCGCTTGAATGTACTGGTGGCCGATTTGCCGGACGGCGAGCGCGGTCGCGGCGGCGGGGTGCGGGTGCAACAGGTCGGGCCGGGCATGGCCGCCGAGGCGGGGGTGGAGCCGGGCGATATCCTGCTGAGCCTGAACAATCAGAACATCAAGGACGCCGCGCACCTGCAACAACTGGTCAAGACGCTGCCGCCCGGCAAGCGGGTGCCGCTGCTGATCAAGCGCGATGCCGGGTCGCTGTATCTGGCCCTGAAAGTGCCGGCCGGCGGCAAGCAGCCGGGTTAGCGCCCATCCTGGCTCAGGCGGCCGGCGGAGGCCCGGTGCGCGATACGCGATAATAAATCCTGTAAACCTTCAACAGGTTAATACCCAGCCAGCCGCCGGCCACACCCACGGCCAGCGCGGCTGGATAGGTAAACACCCGAGGCTGGACGGCGGCGGCCAGCAACAGCAGCAGCGCCGCCAGATAGCTCCACCATTGCCGCCGGATACAGGCGTCCGGCAGCAATTGCTTCATGTTGGGCACTTTCACGCGCTGAAACAGTTGCGCCTGCAAGTGAAACCAGGCCAGAAACGGCACGATCTTGTACAACATGCCGTTGATCACGGCGACCGCGAAGCCGAAAATCGACAGGATTCCCAACAACAACTCGACTTGTGGAGCTTGCGCCAGCGCCGGAACCCACGGCGCCAGCAGCCACAGCGCCGCGCCCGCCAGCAGACTGACCATGCTGGCGCGCCAGAAATTTAGCGTGGGATCGCCGATCTTGCGCCGCCGCCGGGTCAACAACCACAGCGTCGCGCCGGCAAAGAGCACGGTTCCCACCGCCAGCGCCGCGCCCGTCCAGCCCGCCGCCGCCCACCAGCCGATCAGCACAAACGCCGACCACACCGCCAGCAGCACGGCCAGCAGCGGCGCGAATCCGCGACTCAACCAGGCGGGGTAGGGCGGGGTGATCTGGAACATCGGCACGACCTGGTAGGCGACTCCCGCCACCAGCAGCACGGCCCAGCCCACCAAGCCCCAGGCGGCGTGCAGGTGAGTGAGTTCAAACACCGGCAGTCGCCATCCCCAAGCGAAGAAACCCCCCAGCAACAAGCCGATCGCGACCGTAACCAGCAGGGCGCCCAGGGCGCAGCGCAGCGCGATGACCGTGCTCCCGACCACCGGCGCGCGCCACAGAGCGAGGTGAATCGCCAGCAGGGCGACGCCGAAACTCAGGCCGAGCAAGCCGGCGGCGCCCTGGAACCAGGCGGGTCCGCCGCCGAGAAACGCGACGGTCAGAGCCAGCGCGCCCAAGGTCAGCGGAATGTGGATCAGCGCCGCCGTCAGTTGCGGACGGGGCACCACCACGCCGACCACCACCGGCAGGATTTGCAGCAGCGCGCCCAGCATGACCTGCGCCATGAAGCCCAGGGTCAGCAGATGGGTCAGGGCGAGCATGGCCGGCAGCCAGCGGCTGGCGAACATGTCCGGGCCTTGCCACAGCAGCAGTCCGGCGGCCAGCAGCAGAAACGGCGGCGCGGTCAGGAAAAACCGCAGCGGTACGCCGAAGGGCGGCGCCTGTTCCAGTGAGAGACCGGCCGGGGTCATGGCGGCGAAATCAGAATTTCGAAATGGCCGTCGGCGCGGGTCTCGACCGTGTAGGCGTAGCGATGGCGGCGCAGGATGTCGTAGAGCGGATAAGGCTGGCGGTGGATCAGAAAACGCACCTGTTGTCCCGGCCGCAACTGGTCCAGCGCCGCCATCACCCGTTCCATCGGTTCCGGCGGCTCCAGACCCCGCCCGTCCACCACGATCTCGGGCGCGTTCATGTCGGCTGGTTCGCCGGGAGGTCGCGCATGTCCTGGATCACCGATCCGGCGGCGGCGCCCAGCACTCGGTCGCACATCGGGTAAAGCATCTGCTCCTCCTTGATGTTGTGCTGCTGCATCAGGATCAGCAAGGTCTCCGCCTGTCCCAGAAAGTCGTCCAGGTCGTTGCCGGTCAGCGCCTGCTCCATTTCGGCCAGCGTTTGCCGCATTTGCTGGTGTTCCAGCCGCATGACCCGCGTCGGCCCCATGGCGTTGCCGGTGGCCTGTTCAAAGGCGGGAAACAGAACCATTTCTTCCTTCTGGAAGTGGTGTTCCATCGTGGTCTGAAACTGCTGAAACCGCTGGCGGCAGCCGGCCGGATCGCCGGCCTGGGCCGCCTCTTCGGCGGCGGCAAAGCTTTCGTCGCAACAATGGTGTTCGTCGGCGAGAAATTGGGTGATGACGATCATGGCTCCAATCCTTCACTTGATGAAAATGACTTTCGATTATGTGAGCGTTAGGTCGGGAATTATTTGATCCCGGTCAAGGAATGCAAGCCGTGATTTTCGGAACATGGAGCGGGTTGTCGCCCGATGCGGATTTTGGCGGGGCGGCTCGCATCGTCGCCGATCAAGAGGTCATCATGAGCGCGTTTTTCACCAAGTCCATGGCGCGAAATATTTTCTATGGGGGCACGCTCTTTTCGGTGCTGCTGTTTCTCGCCCTCACCTTCCACACCAACCGGCGCATCTCGCAGCGGGTTCCCACCGAAACGCCGTCGCCGGAGGTCGCTCGCGGCAAGGCGTTGTGGGAAACCCGCAATTGCATCGGTTGCCACACCCTGCTGGGCGAAGGCGCCTACTTCGCGCCGGAACTGGGCAACGTTTACAAACGGCGCGGCCCGGCGTTCATCAAGGTCTGGATTCAGGCGCAACCGACCAAGGTGCCGGGTCGCCGGCAGATGCCGCAGTTCCATTTCACCGACCAGCAACTGGATGATTTGGTGGCCTTTCTGAAATGGACTTCGGAAATCAACACCGAAAACTGGCCGCCCAACATCGAAGGCTGATCCGCCGTCCCGGCATCCAGAGCGAGGAAGAGCATCATGCAGTTGCAATATAAATCCCAGGCGGTGGCCAAGCCCTATTTCATCGCCGCCATCGCCTTGTTCGTGGGGCAAATCCTGTTCGGCCTGATTCTGGGCCTGCAATACGTGATCGGCGACTTTCTGTTTCCGGCGATCCCGTTCAACATTGCCCGCATGGTTCACACCAACCTGTTGATCGTCTGGCTGTTGTTCGGTTTCATGGGCGCGGCCTATTACCTGGTGCCGGAGGAGACCGAAACCGAATTGCACAGCCCGCTGCTGGCGTATCTGCTGTTCTGGATTTTCCTGATCGCCGGCGCGCTGACCGTGGTGGGCTATCTGGCGCTGCCCTACGCCACGCTGGCGGAGATGACCGGCAACGAACTGCTGGAAACCATGGGGCGCGAGTTCCTGGAGCAGCCGCTGCCGACCAAGCTGGGCATCGTGGTGGTGGCGCTGGCCTTTCTGTACAACATCGGCATGACCATCCTCAAGGGGCGCAAGACCGCGATCAGCATGATTCTGCTGATGGGCCTGGTCGGACTGGCGGTGCTGTTTCTGTTCGCCTTCTACAACCCGTCGAACCTGGTCAAGGACAAATACTACTGGTGGTGGGTGGTGCATCTGTGGGTCGAGGGCGTATGGGAGCTGATTCTGGGCGCCATCCTCGGTTTCGTGCTGCTCAAAATCACCGGCGTGGACCGCGAGGTGATCGAGAAATGGCTCTACGTGATCATCACCCTGGCGCTCGTAACCGGCATCATCGGCACCGGCCACCACTATTACTGGATCGGCGCGCCCGGCTACTGGCAGTGGTGGGGTGGGATTTTCTCGGCCCTGGAACCGTTACCGTTCTTCGCCATGACCGTATTTTGTTTCAACATGGTCAACCGTCGCCGCCGCCAGCATCCCAACAAGGCCGCGACCCTGTGGGCGCTGGGCACCGGCGTCATGGCTTTCCTCGGCGCCGGCGTGTGGGGTTTCATGCACACTTTGGCCCCGGTCAACTACTACACCCACGGCAGCCAAATCACCGCCGCCCACGGCCACATGGCCTTTTACGGGGCCTATGTGATGGTGGTGCTGACCATCATCTCCTACGCCATGCCGATGTTGCGTGGGCGCGAGGCCAACCCGGAGCGGGCGCAGGTGCTGGAAATGTGGTCGTTCTGGCTGATGACGGTTTCCATGGTGTTCATCACCCTGTTCCTGACCGCCGCCGGTATCCTGCAAGTGTGGTTGCAGCGGATCATCCCCAACCCGCAACCGTTCATGCAGGTGCAGGACCAACTGGCGCTGTTCTACTGGATGCGCTGGCTGTCCGGCGTCGTGTTCTGCATCGGTTTGGTGGTGTACATTTACAGCTTCTTCGCCAAGGACAAGCCGCAAACCGCCGAGGTAGGCGCGGCCCAACCCGCCGCGACTTGAGCGATGCGCCCTCTCCCTCCGGGAAAAGGGTCGGGCTGGGGGTTGGAGCGTTGAGAAAAAAATGCCCTCACCCCCCAGCCCCTCTTCCAGTGGGAGAGGGGCGCGGTATTTCCTGATCGCCTGTTCATCTTCATGAAACCGCACCTCAAGCCGCAAGCACTGGAAATTCCCTACTACGAAGCTTCCGGCGATGAGTGCGCCGTGTTCGAAGCGGCCTGGCGCAACCGCCTGCCGCTGCTGATCAAGGGGCCAACCGGTTGCGGCAAGACCCGCTTTGTCGCCCACATGGCGGCGCGGCTGGAATTGCCGCTGCACACCGTCG
The DNA here is from genome assembly GCA_963695105.1 of uncultured Gammaproteobacteria bacterium. Taxonomy (GTDB): domain Bacteria; phylum Pseudomonadota; class Gammaproteobacteria; order Competibacterales; family Competibacteraceae; genus Competibacter. The sequence goes on from CAVOGC010000013.1 coordinate 22,455, forward strand.
CCTGCCACGACGACCTGTCGGCCGCCGATCTGGTCGGGCGGCATCTGCTGCAAGGCGGCGCGACCGTCTGGTGCGACGGGCCGCTGACCCGGGCGGTGCGCGAGGGCGGCATCTGCTACCTCGACGAAGTGGTGGAGGCGCGCAAGGACACCACGGTGGTGCTGCATCCGCTGGCCGACGACCGGCGGGTACTGCCCATCGAACGGACCGGCGAAGTCTTGACGGCGCCGCCGTCGTTCATGTTGGTGGTCTCCTACAATCCCGGCTACCAGAATCTGCTCAAAAGCCTGAAACCGTCCACCCGCCAGCGCTTCATCGCGCTGCGCTTCGATTTTCCCGGCCCCGAACGGGAACGGGCCATCGTCATGAGCGAAACCGGCTGCGACGCCGCCATCGCCGGGCAACTGGTCGAACTGGGTCGCGCCTTTCGCGCCCTGGGAGAACACGATCTGGACGAGGCGCCCAGCACCCGGCTGCTGGTTTACGCCGCGCATCTGATTCACGGCGGCATGGATCGCGTCACCGCCTGTCGGGTCGCGCTGGTGGAGGCGCTGACCGACGACCAGCAGACCGCCGCCGCGCTGCTGGAGGTGGTGAGTGCCAGCTTTGCCTGAACCGCCGCCGGTTGACGATGCGCCGCCGCCCGGTCAGGGCCTCGCCATCGCCGCCGAGTCGTTGTATCTGATCAATCTGCTGCTGTTGCCGGGTCCAGGTTTTCTGCTGCTGTTGTGGCTGTATTTCCGCTATCGCAACAGTGCGCCGCCGCTGGCGCGGGTTCATTTGCGACAGACGGTGTCGGCCAGCCTGTGGGCGGGCGCGCTGCTGATTTTCGCCAATCTGCTGATTGTCGTCCTGGGCGGCTACCAGGCCGCCTGGACCTGGGTGATCGTTATTCTCTATTTCACCACCGCCCACACCACGCTGGTGCTGCTCGGGATTCTCGGTCTGGCGCGGGCGCTGGCCGGGCAAACGTACCGCTATCCCCTGGTCGGAAAACTGCTGCCATGACTCCCTTCCAACGCCGGCGCGTCCTGTATCAGGGCGGTTTCTTCATCCTGTTCGTGTTCGCTCCGGTCTTCGATCTGCTGCGCTTCGATCTGACCCAGGGCCATCTGATCGTGTTCGGCCAGCCGTGGACGCTGGGCCTGGACGATTATCTGGCCGGTCGGATCGACGCCAATCAGATGGCTTTCAATATCCTGTTGCGGGTGATCGCGCCGGTGTTGTTGTTGGCGGCGACCTTTCTCGGCATCGCCTGGCGCTGGGGCCGGCTGTACTGCGGCTGGTTGTGCCCGCACTTCTCGGTGGTGGAAACCATCAACCAACTGGTGCGCAAGGCCAGCGGCAAGCAGAGCCTCTGGGACCGGAAGCCGGGTCCGCCCTGGCATCCTGATGGCACGCCGGCCCCCACCGATGCCCGTTACTGGCTGCTGACGATCCCTTTTGCCCTGGCCTTTGCCTTCCTGTGGGCGGTGGCGTTGCTCACTTACCTGCTGCCCCCGGCGGAGGTCTACGGCAACCTGTTCAACCTGACCCCGACCCGCAATCAGGCGCTGTTCATCGGCGTCGCCACCGTGGCGCTGTTCATCGAGTTCACCCTGGCCCGGCATTTGTTTTGCCGTTACGGTTGCGCGGTCGGCATGTTTCAAAGTCTGGTCTGGATGGCCAATCGCAAGGCGATGGTGGTGGGCTACTCGCGGGAGCGCGCCCGCGCCTGCGCCGATTGCCCGTCGTTCTGCGATCACGTTTGTCCGATGCGGCTCAAGCCCCGCAACATCAAGCGCTTGATGTTTGCCTGCACCCAATGCGGCCAGTGCATCGACGCCTGCGACACTGTGCAACGGAACAATCCCGAAGGCGGTTTGCTGAACTGGATCGCGGACCAGCAGGCGCTGCAAGCGGATGGCTCGCAGGGGCTGTTGGCCAGCGAACCGGCCGCCGATCGGTCCAGACCCGCGTCCAGGTCGCTCAAGCAGCCTGTCGCGGTCAACTCCTTGTCGAGTTGCTCCAGCGGAAAGTGATATGATAAGTATTACATTTAATAATGCTTTTTGTGTTACGGAGGCTTGTATCATGACGACGATCTCGCTTCGACTGCCGGACGATCTCTCGCGGCGCCTGGAACAGGAGACGGTATCCTCGCGGCAATCCCGTTCCGAGCTGATCCGGCTGGCGCTGGAAAACTTTCTGCATGAACGACACCGTCAGCGGTTGCTCGACGCCTTTGCGGCGGAAGCGGCTCTGCTGGATCGGGAAGAAATCGCGACGCTCGCCGCCGATTTTGCGGAGGCCGAAGATCAGGCACTGGAACGGGCGGAGCGCTTGCAGTGAAGCGCGGCGAAGTCTGGATTGGCAACCTCAACCCCAATCGCGGCGCCGAGGTCGGGAAGGTGCGTCCGGTGCTCATTATCCAGGAGGACCGCTTGACCCAGGCGGGTTTGCCTACAGTGGTGGTGTTGCCGTTGACGACTCAGATTCGATCGGGCTTGCAACATATGCGGGTACTGCTTCGCGCCCGCGACCGCCTGCAACAGGACTGCCAGGTGATGGTGGATCAGCCCCGCACTCTGGATCGTGGTCGCCTGGGTGAAGGACCTTTGACTCAACTCACGTCTACGGAACTGGCTCAAGTCAACCAGGCTTTGCAGGTTGTGCTGGGCTTGTACTGACATGGAAGAACAGGTCGGCGCGCTTTGGCATCGCTTCGTTACCCGCGCGGCGCAACGCCGTTACCCGGAGGCGGCGGTCGTGTTGGCCGACATCGAGAAAACCGCCGGCCTGCTGTTTCGCGCTTTCGGCGGCGATCCCGGCCTGCGGGTCGCGTCGGCGGCGGCGGTCCGGCACGGCGCGCGGCGCGGCTGGCTGGCGCGGATCGCCGGAGTAGGGGATCGGGCGGATCTGGCCAGCCGCGATCCAGAAGCCCTGCAACTGCCGTCGGAACTGGCCCTGCTGCCGAGCCGCGAGCTAAACCGCGATTTATACTTCTGGCTGATCGCGTTGGCCGCCGCTCACGACGCCATCGACCCGGATGCCGATTGGCTGACCGGCAATCAGCGGGCGACCGTGCTGGTGTTGGCGCGTTACCCCGGTCTGCGCGCGCGCTACCGGCGGCTGGTGATCGCCGTGCTGGCGGCGCGACGGGGGCCGGAACGATTGCCACCGGACGAAGCCGCCCAGGAAGACCAGCTACGGCGGGCGTTGCAACAGCCTGGCAGCGTGGCGAAGTTGCCCGCCGCCCGCCGCCCGCCGCCGCCGGTGCCGCTTTGGCTTTATCCCGCCCCGGCCCGCGCCGCCGCCCGATCCCAGCGACGCGATACCGGCAAGTCGCCGCCCGGCGGCGGTTTGCCGGCGGAACGCGACCGCCAGCGGCGCCGCGCCGAGTCCGTGGATTTGCCGGAACGCCAAAGTCCTTTTCTGCTGCCCTTCCGTGCGGAAAGTCTGTTGTCCTGGGCCGAGTTCGTGCGGGTCAATCGGCCCGACGACGATTCCGAACCCAGCACGGCGGCGGCGCAAGATATGGATGTGACTCAGCGTCAGCCAGGACGGCGCCAGCACCGCCTCCCGGGTACGTTTCGACCTCGATCTGCCCTCCGCCAGCGAGGACGATGTACCGCTGGGGCCGGGGATCAAGCTGCCGGAATGGGATTACCGCAAGCATGTGCTGCTGCCGGAGTATTGCCTCGTGCAGGAGATGCTGGCCCGTCGCGCCGAACCCTGCGAGTTGCCGCCGACCTTGCGTCGGAGCGCCCAGCGCCTGCGCCGCCAGTTCGAAATTCTGCGACCCGCTCACGGCTGGCGTCGCGCCCAGCCCGACGGCGAGGAACTCGATCTGGATGCCTGCGTGCGTCACGCCGCCGATTGCGCCAGCGGCGGGCACGGTCAGGAGCGCGGCTTGTACCGGCAACTGGCGCGGCAGGAACGCGATTTGGCCTGCCTGCTGCTGGCGGATTTGTCGCTGTCCACCGACGCTTGGGTCAACAACCAGGGGCGGGTGATCGAAGTGATCCGCGACAGTCTGTTTCTGTTCGCCGAGGCGCTGGCGGTCACCGGCGACCGCTTCGCGCTGTACGGCTTTTCGTCGCGCAAGCGCCAGCATGTGCGGGTGCAACGAATCAAGGCGTTCGGCGAGCGCTACAATGCCGCGGTGCGAGGGCGGATTAACGCGATCAAACCGGGTTATTACACCCGCATGGGCGCGGCCGTGCGCCATGCCAGCGACCTGCTTGGCCGGCAGACCGCCGCTCGCCGCCTGTTGCTGCTGCTGACCGACGGCAAACCGAACGATCTCGATCACTACGAGGGGCGGTACGGGATCGAGGATACCCGCATGGCGCTGCTGGAAGCCCGCCGCGCCGGTTTGCGGCCCTTCTGCGTGACCATCGACCAGGAAGCCGATGATTATCTGCCTTATCTGTTCGGGCGAGACGGGTTTGTGCTGATCCGCCACCCGGAAGAGTTGCCGCGCCGCTTGCTGCTGCTGTACACGCGGCTGACCCACTGAACCGGGAGGACCTCATGATCGATCCGCGACTGCTGGCCAAAACGGTACGCGCCGCCTGCATCCAGGCGGCGCTGGACGCTTACGAGGAGGGTGGGGTGCTCGGCCTGTGCGCCGAGGGCCGCTGGGAGTACGCGATTTCCGCAATGCGGCAACTGGACTTGGCGGTGATACTGGACGCGCCGCCAGCCCTTGACCCGAATAATCCGATTCAAACCGGTCCGGGGGAGGATGCTCAGCAGCTCCGGAACAAGGAACAATAGGCGACTGATTATCCGAGGCCGGACCGTTGGACGCTAGCCAAACTGGCCGTCAATTCTTGGTTTGATCAGCATGGGCGCGTAGATAACAACGAATATCAGAAAGGCCGCGATCCACAAAATTTGGGAGACTAATACCCAAGACAAATAATGAGTCGCGTCAATCAAAGGCAATACTACTCTGACCATACTGCCTACAATGAGCATTATAAAAGAGAAAGTGATCCATTTGGGTGGATTTTGAACATTTCTTCCGGTATGGCCGAGCGAGACACGAGCCATCATGCTGAGTGTCACAATGCCTATGCCGCCGAAACTAAAGGCATGTATTACAATGAGTTTCGGCAGGTTGAAGAAAGGAGTCAGCGCCACTAGCAAAAAACCAAGATCGATCAGCAAAAATGCAATAAACAAGCTCCACAAGAGCGGCTTTTTCCAAATCCCAATGGTGTGCCAACCAATCAGCCGAATCGAGGTAATAATAAACAGGCACATTGCAATGAATGCTACTATCGGACTGTTTCCAACAAATACTTCCACGATAAAAAATGCCAAGTACAAGATGAGGCTTGATATATCCAACCACTTGGAGTTAAAAAGTTTTACCGGGTAGCCAACGCCAACCTCGACAAAAAATGGGATTAACCTTCTGCCCATGGTCATAATCAAACCAATGAACGAGAAACAGCCCCATGTAAATACCAAGATGTACGCCATTTTCAATGAGTCCAGCTACTCCAAGATAGAAACAGCTATTTCCAATGGCCAACAATATAAGTATTGCCATAATTCCCATTTGTTTCCATTGTTTAACTTTAATAATTGGATAGATTACTGAACCGATCAGGAAAAAAATAAAAAGTATATCAAAAATAGCCGCGATAAATATAAGCGATGTTCCGAACAGGAATAGAATTCTTGCCAATGCCCACAAGGCGAACAAACCCAAGAGGCTTAATCCATGAATGGTTTGTACGCCTGTCCAATTTTTAACAGCGGTTAACAGAAATCCAGCAATCACCGCCATGGTGAATCCGTAGATCATTTCGTGGGCATGCCATTGAAAATAGGAAATTTTTTCTACCGGAAAAGGTATCTGAAAGATATAAACGCCCATCCAAAGCGCAATGGAAACTATCGAAAAAATTGCCGCGCCTAAGAAAAATGGCCGAAATCCAAGATTCAGTAGGGCTGTTTTGGATGGTGGAATTCGATTTTTTTCAACAGTTACAACAGTCATTTTTGATCCAATGATAAGAGGCGGATAGATTATTCATGTTAATGGATGTTGGTATTTTATGAACTGTGGCTTGAAGTGCCTTTATCATTGGCTTTTATTCGTTTCCGGCGTGTCGTTTTTCTGGATTCAAGAGGGCTGATGATCTGCTGGTAAAGCTCGAACAGGAACACGATCCGGTCGCTGTCGCCGGTGAATTTTCGCTTGGCATAGGCTGCGTCTACCGCTGCGTCCAGCTTGTGATGGGCCTTGGTCAATTCCGGTGGCATGGTCAAGGGGTCGTAAAGGTCGGCAAGGGAAGAGTTGGGGAACTTGGCTCGTGCGTCCAGAACCGCTTGTGCAGCGTTATCAATGGCTTGTTTCTGCTTGTCGGTCGGGGCCTGCGGCCACGGAAAGTTGTTGTAAACGATACCGGCTGAGTAGCGGTAATCGCTTTTCAGTCGCCCGCAAACGCTACGAACCCATGCCATGTGCATGGTGGACGACAAAACACCGAAGTGATAGCGGGTTGCATTTTCGATTGTATAGATTAGGTTGCTCGCTATTACATCCTTATCTAGATAACCAATTGGAATGTATTTTCTGTTTTCTGAAGAAACTTCAGGTATAGCCAGGTAATCTGTGTCAGGTTGTCTATCCTCAGTAAATAATGTTGGATTATCCGCATTTTTTACAGTTGCAGCCTTTTTGCTTGAAAGTCGAGCTACTCTTACTTTTTCAATGTGCTCTAAAATTTTTGGTAGCTCCCTTAAATCATGGGGCGTTATATCTTTCAGCCACAAACACCACCTTGAAATATTGTTAATAAACTCTTCACTGCCAATGAAGGGCTTGATAAATCTCTCTGCGCCCGCTTCCTTTTCAATTAACTTGGCTTTTTGTTCATCATTAAGGATGAAATAACCCCCATCAACCGGTTTACTACCATACCTTATAGGCGGTATTTCCTGAAATGAGGCACTTCTTCTAGGCAACAAAATATCAGCCGCATCGACAAGATAAGGATTGATGCTCTTCGCCTTGATCTCGTGTGGCTCGACCTGTAGCGTCTCGTAGTCGAAAATCCGCTTGTCATCGACATCATGCAAGGCAAAGCCGATAATCACGCAATGCACGGCGGCTTTTCCCCGTGCTTCACTCGACCATTGAAAAGTCCGGTGTGCAAAGTGAATTCTGACGCCTCGCTTGAGAAGGTCCGACCATAAAACCCCGACTTGTTCGCCTTGGGTAATGGAATTGGTTGACACAAAAGCGGCTTTGATCGCTGAATTGCCTACCATGTAATCAGCAGCTTTCCGGTACCATGCGGCGACAAAATCCAGCACACCCGCCCCCGGCACGTCCGCAAAGACCGCTGCCATATCGGCCTTCTGTTCGACGCTCTGGTATTGCTTGCCGCCAAACGGCGGGTTGCCCAGGATGTAGCTCAGTGCCTCCGGCTTCACGATCTCGCGCCAGTCCGTGCGTAGCGCGTTGCCGTGAACGATGGTCGCGGATTTGCGCAAGGGCAAACGGACAAAGTAACTGCCGAACTCCTCCGACACCCGCAGATTCATCTGGTGGTCCATCAGCCATAGAGCGGTCTGGGCAATCTGGGCTGGAAATTCTTCGATCTCGATGCCGTAAAACTGGTCCACGTCGCACAGGATATTGAACTGCGACACGTCCAACGAACCGGTACGGCTGTCCTTGTGCAGCACGCGCAACACGTCCAATTCCAGCAAGCGCAATTCCCGGTAGGCAATCACCAGGAAGTTGCCGCAGCCGCAAGCCGGGTCCAGAAATTTGAGTCGGGCCAGGCGTTGGTGAAATTCGGCGAGTTTCCTGGGTTGACCTTTCAGCCGTTCAAACTCCGCCCGCAGCGCGTCCAGAAACAGCGGTTTGATCAGCTTGAGAATGTTTTTTTCCGTGGTGTAGTGTGCGCCAAGATTCCGCCGCAGGGTGGAATCCATTACCGACTGAAACAGGCCGCCGAAAATCGCCGGGGATATCCGGCTCCAATCCAGCGCGCAACAATCCAGCAAAAGCTGGCGCATGTCAGTATCGAAGGCGGCAATCAGCAAGCGCTCGGCAAACAGGGTGCCGTTGACGTAGGGGAACGCCGCAAGCTGCTCGTCCTGTTTCTTAAGCCGTTTTTCTTCGGGGGTGTCGAGCACCTGGAACAAGGCCGCTAGCCAGTGGGCCAGGTCCGCGCCGTCCTCGGCGGTGCGCTGTTCGATCAGATCTTGAAACAGACGGCGGCCGAAGATGCTGGTGTCCTCGGCGAACAGACAGAACAGCAGGCGGACCAGGTAAACCTCCAACTCGTGGCCTTCGTAGCCGATGGCCTTGAGCTTGTCATGCAGCTTGCCCATGCGCTCGGCCGCCTGGATGTTGACCGGGTCCTGTTCCTGGTAGGCCGTGGTCTGATACCCGGCGATAAAGCCGAACAGCCGGATATTCCGGTACAGATCCTGGAGCGGGAATTCATGCTGCGCGCCGTCCTCAAGATCGTACAGGCGGAAGCGGGCAAAATCGGAAACCAG
>CAVOGC010000014.1:0-71584 GCA_963695105.1 uncultured Gammaproteobacteria bacterium
ACCATCAACGATCAACGGCGTTGGTGCATAAATACCTTTGGACTGTCAAAGTAGTTAAGACCCCCCGAACGGAGAAGCGCGTCATGACCGCCGAAGCGATTCCAGCGGTACAAGCCGCCACTCAAAAAATTCAATATCGGGTGACGAACTGGCCCGGTTCCGACCGCGCCCTGGTGCGGCGGGGCAGTTTGACGATCTGGTTCGACGAGGAGTTTTTACGCGAGCGCTGGCGACCGGCGCCGACGGGCCGGCGGGGTGCGCATTTCCAGTATTCCGATCTCGCCATTCAAGCGTTGTTGACCCTCAAGGCGGTGTTCGACCTGCCGTACCGCATGGTGGAAGGGCTGGCGGGTTCGATCGTGCGGTTGATGGGATTGACGTTGCGCATTCCCGACCACACCCTGCTGTCGCGCCGGGCTCAGACCCTGACGGTCCAGATTCCGTGCCGCCAGCGGGCCGGACCGATCCATGTGGTGGTGGATTCGACCGGGTTGAAGATCCATGGCGAAGGGGAGTGGAAGGTACGCCGGCACGGCGCTGGGAAGCGACGGACTTGGCGTAAGGTCCATTTGGCCTTTGATGCCGAGGTCAAGGATGCCCTGGCGGTCGAAGTCACCACCGAGGCATGGACGGACGGTGAAGTCTTCCAGGGATTGCTGGATCAAATCGATGAGGACATCGCGCAAGTGGATGGGGATGGCGCTTACGACACCCGCGGCGTGTACGACGCGGCCATGGAACGCGATGCGACGGTGGCGGTGCCGCCCAATGCCGTGCCGTGGGAAGCCGATCATCCTCGCACCAGAGCGCTGGCCACCATCGCCGAGCAGGGGTTGCGAGCCTGGAAACAAGCCGTCGGATATCATCGCCGCAGTCTCGCCGAAAATGGCATCTACCGCTTTAAACAACTGTTCGGTGAGCGCCTGGCGTCCCACCTTCGAAACCCAGGTCACGGAGGTTCACGTCCGCGTGGCCGCCTTGAATGTCATGACCTACCTCGGCATGCCTGTTTCCGTCCCGGTAGGGGTTCTCTGTCCTGAATAAACCGGAGTCAGGGGAGATTATTGCCTCTCAATTTATTTATGCACCAACGCCACGATCAACTCAAGAACATCCAGCAGGTCGAGCACACCCGGCACCGCAGCCTCGTCAATGCCATGGTCAATGTCCTGGCCGCGTTGGTGGCCTACACGCATCAGCCCTGTAAGCCCTCGCTGAATCTATCCAAAAATGAGCTTAAGCTGTTGACCGACTAAGATTAATAGCCAGAACTCACGTTACTTTACGTCGATAATTCGAATGTCTGGATTGAGGGAATGCACGTTTCCGCTGTAATCAACGGAATGGCACCTGATTTGTGGACAGCGCAACGGAAAAACATATGCGACCACTCTTGGAAAAATGATTTCGGAAAACTGTTCGGTTTTGCGGGTGGAGATGAACAGGAAGTGAAGAAAGCTATGCTATTCGGATCAAGACCCCCGCCAAACGACACTTTGTGGGAGGCCGCAAAAAGGAAGGGATTCGAGCCGGTAGTTTATGACAGGAACGTTGCAAATAGAGAGAAGAAAATTGATACGGATATCGTGGCAACAATGATGGAAGATTCTTTCGCGTTAGTAAAACCCACCACAGATGAGATGACGCTCGTTGCTGGCGACTCAGATTACGTGCCAGCCATCGAGAAACTTAAAGCACGTGGCATTTCTTTTCATGTAGTGTTTTGGGGTCACGCGGCGCGAGAGCTTCGCGAGGTTGCAACGAAATTTATAAACCTTGACCAATATCTTGAACATCTACGTATGGAAAAGCGCTAACAAAGCGCTACAGCCGACCACAAAACCGCGTCGCGGTTTTGTGGTCGGCTGTAGCGTAGTCGCTCGTCGGCGCTTCGCGCCGTCGAACGGGCGCGAGTTGAGTCGAACTTCGCGTTCTCGGCGCTGCGCGCCGTCGAACTCTCGTTCGAGCGTCACCCCTTGGGGCGACTTCGTCGTCCCGTCTTCGCGTCCCCGCCGCCCACCACGACGGGTGGAACTGGGCAGTTCCTCCGCCGGGCGGCCAGTCCGCTCCGTGCGGGATGACCCTCAACTCGCGCCCCGTTATGTTTTATAGATAGGATTGAATCCATGAATATTGACTACAAATACTTAGGCTTTGAAGTGCTAAGTTATATAGACAGGAAATTTTTGTATGAGGCCGGATCATATTCTATTAAGTTATATAAATTTCTGAAAACAAGAGTTGTAACGCCGCCGCTTGACTGGAGTGGGAGTAACTGGCCCCATTATTATCATAATCACGATAATATCTTATGGATCGCAGGAAAAGACGGAGAGCGTTTATTTATTCCGCAGTTAATTATCATATCGCCTAGCGATGCATCAACGTTGCATGAAGATATAAAGGTATCATTGATTCCAAAGGACTTCGTTCCGCCATATATAAATGAAAAATGCTTGGGCTATTATTTGAACAGCAACAGTTACAACGAGATAACTGCGCGCCTTGTCAATTATGATTCACCAAATAAGAAGCTTGTTTTTCAGGGTTGTCGATACTTTGATTGGGTCGCGACAAACCTATCAATGGACTTTGATAGATCACCATTAGAAACATTTAGAAAAGAGACTGCAATAAATGGTATTTTGCAAGATTTAGAGAATAGTCCGCTCGGTAACATTACAGGAATAAATGGGTTAATGTTTACTAATGATGGTTATATGATATATCAAAAGAGGAACCAGAAGGTGCTAGTGCGACCGGGTCAGCTATGTTCGGGTTTTTCTGGCACCGTTGATAAGATCGACATAGAAAACATATGCAGGCTAGCTAATCCCGCTTTGTCAGACTTGGACGCTGCCCGCGAAGCAGTTGAGGAAGTTGGCATTGCAAGAAGCCATATATGTAAAATATTGTTTCTAGGATTGACAAGAGAATTGATAAGGGGCGGCACGCCTGAATTGTTTTACTCATTGGATCTGGATTTATCGCGAGATGAAGTAATGTCTTTTATCCCGAAAGACAAGGAAGGCGTAATTAAAAGTGTTCAATTAAACAAAATCTAATTTGTCTAAGCATGATATGCTTAATGAAAAAACACTATGGCAGATAATGGATCAGATTGAAAGAGAATCAGGTGGCCCAGTATCAATACCACCTAACAAATTTGGCATTGTGGTATTGGACGTATGAGAACGAAAAAGTAGGTGTTGGCTATTTTGATGCCGGAAAAACATAACAAGATGCTGCACCCGACGCTACGGTCGTTACCACTCCCTTCGCTCGGGTGAGCATTGTCGTTGTCGCGGACGCTTCGCGCCCGCGACGACGGGGCGGCGGATAGGCATTCTGAGCGGTTGTGCGCGACGAGAAACCTGTAGAGGCGATAGTTGAGATGATAAAAATTGACCATGTGGCCGTTTGGGCCAACGACATCGAGACCCTTAAAGCGTTCTATGAGAACTTCTTCGGTGCGGAAGCCAATGCAAAATACACCAATGAGAAGAAGCAGTTTCAGTCGTACTTTTTGATGACGTTCCTCCGGCGCACGCCTGGAGCTAATGCAGCGACCGGGTCTCAAAGCGAGAGAGGGAATAAATTCCGATCAGAACGCTATTGGGTATGCTCACCTAGCCATCTCCGTTGGTTCAGAGATGGCGGTCGATAAACTTACCCAGCGGTTAGTGGACGGTGCCTATAAAACCTTCCGAATGGTCATCGGCGCACGGGCAATGGCTACTACGAAAGTGTAGTGCTGGACCCGGAAGGCAACCGAATTGAGATCACGGCTTGATTAGAAAAGCCTAACCCGGCGCTCAACCCGACCGCTCGCTTCGCTCACGGCGGGTTAGCTTTAGTGTTAAGGTAATCATGTGCATCTTGCAGGCAACGAATCGAAGTATTGTTTCGTGTCCCCAGAGCGCCCGATCAGCGACTTCCAAGGCCAGATCGAAAGATGAAACCATGAAAACCGTGATATAAGCCTTTGAGTGGAAAGAAAAAGTGAGCATAGAATGCCCCAAAATGTCGAGGTAGAACGCTCTGAAATTCATGATTGAGCACGAACGTGAAGAACATGGGCGCTGGCTTGCGGAAGTCCCCAAGCTTCCCGGAGTTCTCGCTTATGGCGCCACTACCGACGAAGCAATGGCGAAGGCAGAAGTGCTCGCCCTGCGCGTCCTCGCCGAATGTCTTGACCACAACGAAGCTAAACCACAACCCATTTCCGTCGGGATCGCGGCTGCATGACATCTTGGCCTTCGTCCAAGGCCCAAGGTACTTTCCGCTCTCTACCGAATGGGCTGGACGCTCAAACGCCAATCGGGCTTGCACAAAACCCTCTCTCGCCCCGACTGGCCTGATGTGACCCATGAATCGTCATGAATTCTTATCAGCCCGGCGGTATCACCGTGCGATTGATCATCGGATGATCGTCGTCGCGCGGCCCGAAATCGCTGTCGGGATGCCAGGCAACCACATCCAGCGCCGTTTCCTCGGTGAAAAAGGAATGCAGGCAACCGGTCGGAATGTACCAGCCCATGCCCGGCCGCAGCGGAAACATGCCATCCGGGGTGCGACACTCGCCCGTCCCCTGCATGATGACCCCGATCCGCGCCGAGGGATGAGTATGGGGCGTCTGGTCGGTATGCGGCGGCGCGTGTTCCCTCTGAGGCATTGCCGACCAATGGCACAGCGCGTGCTTCGACCCACGCCAATTCTTCGGTGCAGGCCATGAGTCGCGCCAAGCCGCCGATGAATATCTGGCCAGTGTCCGCGAAGGGTGGGGGCTGATGAGTAAACCAATCGACACCGAAAAAGAGGCTTGAGTGATGGAAGCCATTCGCAAAATTCAAACCGTGGAGAACGGAGAGATCCATCTCCAGTTACCCGAGCAGTTCTGGGGCCAGGAGGTGGAAATCATCGTGTTGACCGCGCCACAAGAAGGCTCGCAACGCGTCGCGACCCGAAGAAGCTTGCGCGGTTGCCTGAAGCAATACGCCAAGCCTGAACTGATGACCCAGGAGCAACACGCCTGGCAAACGGCAGCGAGCGAGAAACATGAGCATCGTTGATGCCAATGTGGTGCTGCGCTACTTGCTGGACGACCATGCCGAGCTCTCCGCCAAGGCGGCGGAGATTATCGAGCAGCAGGCGGTGACCTTGCCGATGGAGGCCGCCTGCGAAGTGGTCTACGTGCTGCAAAAGGTCTATGCGGTCGAGCGAAAGGACATTCAGCGGCAACTCGGCGCTTTGCTGGATGAAACTCTGGTCAGCATGGAAAAGCCGGCGGTGTTCTTGAAAGGGCTTAAATGCTACAGCGACAGTGGACTTGATTTTGTGGATGCCTTGCTTTGGGCCTATCACGTCGTGGAGAAGGAATCGGTTTTCACTTTCGACGACAAACTCAACAGATATCTTCAACGCGCCGGCGGCAGCCTCTAGGCATCTTGCGCGCAACTTGACCCTACCAATCTCTCAAGCTGAACTGACCCGTTCTCGCTCGTAGTTTCCTCAAGCGCCCTGGCCACTCAGCGCGGCGGAGCCTTGGAGCTCTCTCGCTCCGGCTGGCCTGATGTGGCCCATGAATCGTCATGAGTTTTTATCAGCCCAGCGATATCACTGTGCGGTTGATCATCGGATGATCGTCGTCGCGCGGTCCGAAATCGCTGTCGGGGTGCCAAGCGACTACATCCAGCGCCGCTTCCCCGGTGAAAAAAGAATGCAGGCAACCGGTCGGAATGTACCAGCCCATGCCTGGCCGCAGCGGAAACATGCCATCCGGGGTGCGGCATTCACCCGTCCCCTGCATGATGACCCCGATCCGCGCCGAGGGATGGGTATGGGGTGTCTGGTCGGTATGCGGCGGAATGTGCAGGTGATTCAGACACGGCTCGCCCAACCGGGGCGGACAAATCAACAGCGTGTCGCTGCACCCGTCGATATAGCGCAAACGCCCGACGCTCTCCAAAGGTCCGCCGATCTGCCGCAAACCACGATAGCCGGACAGAGCGATAACCAGCCCGGCGCCGTCATGCACCGTACCCCCGTCAGGCAGCGCGAAAAACATCTCCTGGCCTAACTCACAGCCACCCCAGGGATCGCGCAGCACGGAACGGCCACGAGTCACCATGCCGTAGCCGGTCGCGCCGACCGGCAGCGTCAAACTCTCCTCCTCCCACCCCCAAATCTGGATAGGGTCCAGATCCAGCAGCAGGCCGTGGCGAATCTCCAGCGGTGTAAACGTGCTCATGGTGTGCCCGGAAAAGCGATGGCCGCGACGCGACGCGGGATCGGATAGCCGGCTCTCGAAAGGAGCCGCAAGGGGAATCAAGTGGGAACCGGCCTGTAAGCCGGGTTCTGTCGAGGACGATCATTCATCTGCGACGCCTGTCACCAGACGCCTGTAGCGACCTACCCGGGAGCCGTGCGGACCACACGTAGCGCCCCCCTATTTGGTCTTGCTCCGGGTGGGGTTTACCCTGCCGCGCCTGTTGCCAGCCGCGCGGTGCGCTCTTACCGCACCATTTCACCCTTACCGGTTCTTGCGAACTTGGGCGGTGTATTTTCTGTGGCACTTTCCGTCGGCTCGCGCCGCCCAGGCGTTACCTGGCACCCTGTCCTGTGGAGCCCGGACTTTCCTCCATACCGCAATGCGATACAGCGACCGTCCAGCCGGTTCCCGGCTCTTAGTGTCCACCGCCGGGCGCTGGTTGGCAAGGCCGGCATGTGGATGGAAATACCCCTCAATCCGACTCCAGCCGTCTCTCCTTATTCCCCCTCCCCCTCCAGGGCAGAGGAAAGCGAGGAATCGCTCCCCAGCGTCAGCGCCAGATCGTACAGCGCCTTTTTCCGCAGGCCGGTCAACTTGGCTCGCCACCGCCGCCGCCCGGCTGGCGGGCAGTTCCGCCAGCAGCGCCAGCAGCAAGCGGCGCGTCTCCGCCGTATCCGCCTCGCTCGCGGCCGGCGCGCCCTGCACGATCACGACGAACTCGCCCTTGCGACGGTGAGGATCGGCCTCCAGCCAAACCCCCAGCTCGCTCAGGCTGGCGTTGTGAACTTCCTCGAAGCGCTTGGTCAGTTCGCGGGCGACCGCCGCCGGACGCTCCCCGCCGAACACCGCCGCCAGGTCGGCCAGGGTCTCCGCGATCCGATGACTGGCTTCCAGAAAAACCAGCGTTCGTTCCTCGCGCGCCAGCGCTTGCAAACGCTCGCGGCGGGCGGCGGATTTGGGCGGAAGAAAGCCTTCAAAAGTAAAGCGGTCCGTCGGCAGACCGGCCACTGACAGAGCCGCCAAAATGCTGCTGGGACCCGGCACCGGGATCACCCGCAACCCTTGCCGGCGCAGCTCGCGCACCAGCGGAAAGCCGGGGTCGCTGATCAGCGGAGTACCGGCATCCGACACCAGCGCCAGCGCCTGCCCCTCGCGGAGGCGTGCGACCACTTGCGTCAATCGGGTATGCTCGTTGTGATCGTGTAGCGAAAACAGCGGCGTTTGAATCCCGAAATGGGCGAGCAAGCGACCGGTATGGCGGGTATCCTCGGCGGCGATGGCCGTTACTTCGCGCAGCACCCGCAGGGCGCGGGCGCTGATATCCTCCAGATTGCCGATGGGAGTGGCGATCACGTACAGCGCGCCGGATTCGACGGTCATGGTTTGAACCTCTACAATGCGCGGGTTTTTGAAACCCTGATTTTTCATTACCCTGCCGGAGACCGCCCGTGATCAGCCGCGTCGCCCAAGGCACCGCCGCCGAGGATCTGGCCTGCCGCTATCTGGAAGCGCGTGGTCTGACCCTGGTAACACGCAATGTCCGCTGCCGGGGCGGCGAACTGGACCTGATCATGCGCGACGGCGAGAACCTGGTCTTCGTGGAAGTGCGCAGCCGCCGCCATACCCGCTACGGCACGCCGGCCGAATCGGTCACCCGAACCAAACAGCAACGCCTGCTCCGCGCCGCCGCGCTCTACCTGCAACGCCAACGCCTCGACCTGCCCTGCCGCTTCGACGTGGTGGCGATTCTCCAGGCCGACGACGAACCGCGGATAGAATGGATTCGGGATGCCTTCCAGTTGACTTGAATGCCCGGCAGCCGCCAGGGTATCGGCCCCCAAGGCGCACAACCCGGCTGCCCGCTCCCCCACCTTCTGATACCTGACAAGTATTCCATCGAAGTTGCCGAGTACCTGACCGATGACCGTTGACCGCACCGCCGAACTATCCGCCCTGCTCGCCCGCCGCATCCTGATTCTGGACGGCGCGATGGGCACCATGATCCAGAGCTACCGCCTCCAGGAAGCCGATTACCGGGGCGAGCGCTTCCGCGACTGGCCGAGCGATCTCAAGGGCAACAACGATCTGCTGGTGCTGACCCAGCCGGCGATCATCCGCGAGATCCACGCCGCCTATCTGGATGCCGGGGCCGATATTCTCGAAACCAATACCTTCAATTCCACGACCGTGTCCATGCACGACTACGGTATGGAGAGCCTCGTGCCGGAGTTGAACCGGGAAGCGGCCCGGCTGGCGCGCGAAGTCGCCGACGAGTTTAGCGCCCGCGATCCCGCCCGACCCCGTTTCGTCGCCGGGGTGCTCGGCCCCACCAACCGCACCGCCAGCCTGTCGCCGGATGTCAATAATCCAGGCTTCCGCAACATCACCTTCGAGGAACTGGCCACCGCCTACACCGAGGCCGCCCAGGCGCTGGTCGAGGGCGGCGCGGACATCCTGCTGGTCGAGACCATCTTCGACACGTTGAACGCCAAGGCGGCATTGTTCGCCATTCAGCAATTCTTCGACGATAGCGGCATCCGCCTGCCGGTGATGATCTCCGGCACTATCACCGACGCTTCCGGCCGCACCCTGTCCGGGCAAACCACCGAGGCGTTCTGGAACTCGCTGTCGCCCATCCGCCCATTGTCCTTCGGCCTGAATTGCGCGCTGGGCGCAACGCAACTGCGGCCCTATGTCGCCGAACTGGCGCGCATCGCCGACACTTACCTTTCCGCCCATCCCAATGCGGGTTTACCCAATGCCTTTGGCGAGTACGACGAAACGCCGGAGCAGATGGCGGCGGTGATCCGCGAGTTCGCCGAGAGCGGTTTTCTCAACATCGTCGGCGGCTGTTGCGGCACCACGCCCGCGCACGTTCGCGCCATCGCCGCAGCGGTCCAGGATCTGCCGCCGCGTCCGATTCCCGCCATCGAGCCGCGCTGCCGGTTGGCCGGGCTGGAACCGCTCAACATCGGCCCGCCCATCCGCTTCATCAACGTCGGCGAGCGCACCAACGTCACCGGCTCGGCGGTGTTCAAGCGGCTGATTAAATCCGGCGATTACAACGCCGCGCTGGATGTCGCTCGCCAGCAGGTGGAAAACGGCGCGCAGATCATCGACATCAACATGGACGAGGGGATGCTCGACTCCAAGGAGGCGATGGTCACCTTCCTCAATCTGATCGCCGCCGAGCCGGACATCAGCCGGGTGCCGGTGATGATCGACTCTTCCAAATGGGAGATTCTGGAAGCCGGGCTCAAGCGCATCCAGGGCAAGCCGGTGGTGAACTCGATCAGCATGAAGGAAGGCGAGGCCGAGTTCATCCGTCAGGCGCGGCTGATCCACCGCTATGGCGCGGCGGCGATCGTCATGGCCTTCGACGAACAGGGTCAGGCCGATACCGAGGACCGCAAGTTCGCCATCTGCCAGCGCGCCTACCGGATTCTGACCGAGCAGGTCGGTTTCCCGCCGCAGGACATCATCTTCGACCCCAACATTTTCGCCGTCGCCACCGGTATCGCCGAACACAACAACTATGCGGTGGATTTCATCGAAGCCACCCGGCGGATCAAGGCGGAATTGCCTCACGCGCTGATTTCCGGCGGCGTGTCCAATGTGTCGTTCTCGTTTCGCGGCAACAATCCGGTGCGCGAGGCCATCCATTCGGTGTTCCTCTACCACGCCATCCAGGCCGGGATGGACATGGGTATCGTCAATGCCGGGCAACTGGCGATCTATGAAGAGATTCCGGCGGAATTGCGTGAACGGGTCGAGGATGTGATCCGCAACCGGCGCCCGGACGCCACCGAACGGTTATTGGAAATCGCGCCGCAATACCAGGCTGGCGAGGCTGCAGCCGCTCCGGAGAAGGCGCAGGAATGGCGTTCCTGGCCAGTCGCCAAGCGGCTGGAACATGCACTGATCAAAGGCATCGACGAGTTCATCGACACCGACACCGAGGAAGCCCGTCAGCAGGCGGAACGGCCGTTGCACGTCATTGAAGGCCCGCTGATGGATGGCATGAACGTGGTCGGCGATCTGTTCGGGGCCGGCAAGATGTTCCTGCCGCAGGTGGTGAAATCGGCGCGGGTGATGAAAAAATCGGTGGCCTACCTGATTCCGTACATCGAGGCGGAACAGGCGGACGGCGAGCGCCGCACTAATGGCCGGATCATCATGGCCACGGTCAAGGGTGACGTGCACGACATCGGCAAGAACATTGTCGGCGTGGTGCTTCAGTGCAACAACTTCGAAGTGGTCGATCTGGGCGTCATGGTCCCGGCGCAGAAGATTCTCGACGCGGCCCGCGAGCATGGAGCGGACATGATCGGCCTGTCCGGCTTGATCACGCCGTCGCTGGACGAGATGGTCAATGTCGCCAAGGAGATGAAGCGGCAGGGTTTCAGCGTGCCGCTGCTGATCGGCGGCGCGACCACCTCGGTCATGCATACGGCGGTGAAGATCGACCCGCAATACCCCGGCCCGGTGATCTACGTCAAGGACGCCTCGCGGGCGGTGGGTGTGGCGCAAAATCTGGTTGGCGTTGCTTCCAAAGCCGACTACGTGGCCAAAACCAAGGCCGACTACGTTCAAAAGCGCGAACAACATGCGAACCGGCGTAACCGGGAAGCGCTGCTGCCGCTCGTGCAAACCCGCGCCAATCGCCCGGCGTTCGACTGGAGCGCCTACACTCCGCCCAAACCCGCTTTCCTCGGCATCCGCGCGTTCGACGACTACCCGCTGGCGGAACTGGCGGAACGGATCGACTGGACGCCGTTCTTCCATGCCTGGGAACTGCGCGGGCGCTACCCGGCCATTTTCGACGATCCCGAACAGGGCGAGCAGGCCCGCCACCTGTTCGCCGACGCCCAGACCATGCTGGACAAGATTCTGACGGAAAAATGGCTGACGGCGCGGGCGGTGATCGGCTTCTTTCCGGCCAACCGGGTCGGCGAGGACGACATCGCGTTGTACCCCGACGAGCGCCGCGAGCAGGCATTCATGACCTTGCACCACCTGCGCCAGCAGGGTCCGAAGCCGGACGGCAAGCCGCATTATTGCCTGGCCGACTGGATCGCCCCACGCGAAACCGGCGTGGCCGACACCCTGGGCGCGTTTGCCGTCACCGCCGGCATCGGCATCGACGCGCGGGTCGCCGAATTCGAACGCGCTCACGACGACTACAGCGCCATCCTGCTGAAAGCGCTGGCCGACCGCCTGGCGGAAGCGCTGGCCGAACGACTGCACGAGCGAGTGCGGCGGGAGTTCTGGGGTTACGCGGCGGCAGAGACGCTGAGCAACGAGGACCTGATTGCCGAACGATACCGGGGTATTCGCCCTGCTCCCGGCTATCCAGCCTGCCCCGACCACACCGAGAAGGGTTTGCTCTGGCAATTATTGGATGTGGCCCATAACGCCGACATCCATCTCACGGAGCATTTCGCCATGACCCCGACGGCGGCGGTGAGTGGCTGGTACTTCAGCCATCCCGAGGCGCGCTATTTCGGCGTGGGCCGGCTGGACCGCGATCAGGTGGCCGATTACGCCCAGCGCAAGGGCTGGACCGTGGCGGAAGCGGAAAAGTGGCTGGCGCCGAACCTGGGGTATGACGCGGAAGAATAGACCCACAGCCGCATAACGCTTTCGACCCGCAACCTGCCCTGCTGGGGATCGCAAACCTACGATTGTTCCGTATGGAAAATTGAATAAATCCTACTGATGACTATAACTATCAGAGAGATTTGTTTGTTTTCGTACCTTCAAAACCATCAGAGGACACACAATCATGAGTGCAGTCTGGCTGGCGGTCATCGGTTTGGTCGCATTTGCAGGTGGTTATGTATTTTATTCCCAATTTATCGCCAGGAAGATTTATCAGCTTGATCCTGACTACGTGACGCCTTCTCACAGCATGGAGGACGGCGTGGATTACGTGCCCACCAATAAATATGTGCTGTGGGGGCACCACTTCACCTCGGTTGCAGGGGCCGCGCCGATCATTGGACCAGCGGTGGCGGTGATTTGGGGCTGGGCACCCGCTTTTCTGTGGGTCGTCTTGGGCACCATATTCTTCGCCGGGATTCACGACTTTGGCGCGGTCTGGTCCAGCGTCCGCAACAAAGCTCGCTCGATCGGTTCGTTTAGCGGCGACCTGCTTGGCAAACGCGCGCAAAGCCTGTTCATGATCGTGATTTTCCTGCTGCTGTTGATGGTAAACGCGGTGTTTGCCGTCGCCATCGCCAAAAGCTTCATCAACACGCCGAGCAGTGTGATCCCCTCATGGAGCGCCATTCTGGTCGCGCTGGTGATCGGCCAGTTGATCTATCGATACAAGGTCGGGTTGCTATGGCCGTCTCTGGGCGGGGTGATCGCGCTCTACTTCTTCCTGTATATCGGACCCTCGTTCCCCATTTCACTGCCCGAGCAGGTTTTCGGCCTGGTACCCAACGCTCAGTGGATCATTATCATGTTCATCTACGCCGCCATCGCTTCCCTGCTGCCGGTGTGGATGCTGCTGCAACCCCGGGACTACATCAACGGACTGCAACTGTTCGTGGGGTTGGGAATTCTTTACGTGTCCCTGTTCATCTTCAACCCGCAGGTGGTGGCGCCTGCATTCAATCCCAACCCACCCGCCGGTACGCCACCGATCTTTCCATTGCTGTTCGTGACTATTGCCTGCGGCGCCATCTCCGGTTTTCATTCGCTGGTAGGTTCCGGCACCACCGCCAAACAAATCGATAAGGAGACGGATGAGCGCCTGATGGGCTACGGCGGTTCGATCGGCGAAGGACTGTTGGCGTTAGCGGCCATTGTGGCGGTCACCGCCGGTTTCGCAACGCTGGGCGACTGGCAGGCGGTCTATACCAAGTTTGGTGCTGGCGGTATTTCGGCCTTTGTCGAGGGTGGCGCGACTATCGTCTCCAACGGCCTGGGCTTTTCGCATGAGTTCGCCGCCACCTTGCTCGCGGTGATGGCGATTCTGTTCGCCGGTACCACCATGGACACCGGGGTGCGCTTGCAACGTTACATCGTTCAGGAATGGGGTCAAATCTATAACATTCCTATTCTGACTAATAACTTTGTAGCCACGTTAATCGCCGTCGGGGCCTGCATCGCTCTGGCTTTTGGTGCAGGCGGTTCGAGTGGTGCGGGTGGCATGATCATCTGGCCGCTGTTCGGCACCACCAACCAATTACTGGCCGGGCTGTGCCTGTTGGTGGTTAGCCTGCTTCTGCTCAAGCTGGGTCGCCCGGTGTGGTTCACTTTGTTGCCCATGGCTTTCCTGCTGGTTATGACCATCCTGGCGCTGCTTATCCAACTCTGGAGTTTTTTCAGCGCCGGCAACTGGCTTTTGATAATCATGGATATTTTTATTCTGATTGCCGCAACCATGGTGGCGTTTGAAGCCATAAGCGCGTTTATGCGCGAACGACAGCGGTTAGCAACTGCCGATGAGGTGGGATAAGTGAACCACAAGCGGTTGCGGGAGATCCTGAACCAGTTAGAAGCCCTGGCGAGCGAGTTTTACACCGCCCCTTACCGGGGGGCGGTGGCCCGGGCCCGGCGCGATGCGGACGATCTATTCATGCTGTTCGTGTTCTCGGAGATGCTGGGCGTCCCTAACCCCGCGACCTATTACACTCTGGAGTTGCAACCGCTGTTGTTGGAGCGGTTCCACGAGTGGCACCAGCGCATGGGAATGGAACACTCACCTCTCGACCACTTCAAGTGCTGTTGAACGATGCTGCTGGACCTTCTCGAACGGCGAATTCTCTTTGTCGGTGGTAAGGGTGGGGTGGGCAAGACCACCCTGGCGGCGGCTTTGGCGCTGTTGGCTGCTGAGCGCGGACGTCGGGTGTTGGTGGTATCCACCGACCCGGCGCATTCCCTTGGGGATATTTTTGATCAAGCGCTCAATGACAGTGAAACAGCATTGGCCGCCAACCTGTGGGGTTTGGAAATTGACCCTGACGTTGCTGCCGACCGTTACATGGACGCGGTCAAGCGCAACATGCGCGACCTGGTTAGCCCTGCCATGTACGGTGAGATTCAGCGACAAATGAATCTGGCGCGACTAGCGCCGGGGGCGGTGGAGGCCGCTTTGCTGGAACGGGTTTCGACGCTGATTAGCGAAGCGCGGGAACGCTACGATCTGGTGATTTTTGACACCGCGCCCACCGGCCATACGCTCCGGCTATTGTCGCTACCCGAAATCATGGCGGCTTGGACGGATGGGTTGCTCAGGCAGCAAGAGCGCTCCAGCAAACTGGGGGAAGTGCTTGGGAGACTGGGTGGTCAGCATGGTGATAGGAAGGGCGATGACCTGTCCTATTTCGAGCGGGAAAATCCTCCTGAGCAAGACCGCAACAGTCGTATTCGCGAAATTCTGCTCGAACGCCGACGCAAGTTCCATCAAGCGCGACGCTTAATGCTGGACGGTGAGCACACCGCATTTATTTTGGTGCTGAACGCTGAGAAACTGCCTATTCTGGAAAGCAAAAAAGCACAGGTGATTTTGCGGGAATTCAAGGTTTCCGTAGCCGCTTTGGTGGTCAACCGGGTGCTTCCACCCGAAGCGGAAGGGGCGTTTTTGGCAAATCGTCGTCGCCAGGAGGCCGAATATCTGGCCGAAATCGAACGGGAGTTTGCGTCGCTGCGACGCATGTACCTGCCGCTGCTGCCCCATGACGTGCATGGCATCGAGACGTTGAAGTTGATCGGGCAACAACTGATCGGACAGTGAGCAAAATCACCGGGGAGGCACGCCAGAGCTTAATTCCGAATCTGCTCAAAACAAGGCTTCAAGACCGGTCCACTCCGCCGCTGGATCGGCGCCGATGCGGGCGATTTTGTGTTCCAGATCGGCCCACATCGACTCATCGACCAGTTCGTAGCTGTGGCCCCAGAAGAAAAACACCCCGTCCGTCGTCCTGGCGCGTTCGTAACGGGTCCAGAACAGGGGATCGACAAACCGGCAACCAACTCCGAACTCGAATGGATCGGCCGGTGGAAACACCGGCTCGCATTCGGTCACGGTGCGGGCGTAAACATGACCGGCGGCGCGCACCGCCTCCTTCACCGCCGGATTGAACCCGCCGAAGGGATAGCAAAAACCGCGCACCGGCTGCCGAAACCACTCTTGCAGAATGCGCCGGCTGTCCCGCACCTCACGCTCCAGATCAGCGGGAGACAAGTCGGGCAGGTTGGGATGACTCAGGGAATGATTGGCGATCTCGAAGCCGGCATAGACCTCGACCAGTTCGTCGCGGCCGAGTCGCCATACCTCCTTGTCGCCATAACACCAACTCAACGAACGCCCCGCCTGATGCAAGCCGGGATTCAGGTTGAAGGTGGCGCTGGCCTGGTGGCGGCGCATCAAATCCGCCAGCCGGATATCATCGACGACGCCGTCATCCCAGCTCTGAACGACTTTCATCCATCACCCGTGCAGGTCGGAAACCTGGAAGCCAAGTGGAGTCCGCTGGCCCGGCCAGCCACCGCACCGCTACCAGGCGCCGTTGCGGACTTTATGCACCAAGGCGGACAATTCCTGGTCGGACACGTCGCCCAACCCTCGAATCATCTCGGCGAATAGAACCGGCCGCTTGGCGATGACCTCAAGCACATCGCTGGCCACCAAGCCCGCCATGGCCAGCAGCAAGTCCGCATCTTCCCCCAGATCCGCCGCCAACCGCCGCACCGTATACTCCGCCGGCGGGTAAACCTCCCCCCGCTCGATCTTGCTCAGGTAGGTCGGCTCTACCCCGATCCGCTCGGCGGTCTGCCGTACCGAGTACCGGCGGTTCACCTTTCGGCGTTGTTCGCGAAGCCACCGAAGGTGAGCCCCAAAATCCTTGGCCTTCGCTCCATTCTTCTCATCGTCGATTGACAACTGCTGTTTTGATTCCATGCCAAGACGGGCGCCCCTTACAATAGAGAATGATCTGATTACCATCATCATCACCATATCCCTGACAAAACAAAAACTTGAATAAAAAGTTTAGATTTCGCCCAGTTCCGATGCTTTAATAATCATTCTAACTGTAAACCATATCTTGCATAAAATATCAATAATGAGATGGTTCGCGCCTCAATTATTCCTCCAATAAATTCTTATCCAGCACGATGAGAACCCGCTGACTGGCGAAAATCAGCCATCACCGGCCGGCGGGCATCAGCCCGAGACCCGGCGTTAATTCCCCCGCCGCCGCAAATCCAGCGTACACGGAAAGTTGGGGTTGGGCTCCTCGGTCGCCACCACCATCACCCCTGGGGTGTGACCATACGGCCAGAATCGGGCGAAGCGCCGCGCCTCGGCCTCGTTGGCGTTAACCGGGAAGGTGTCGGGATTGCGGCCGCCTGGATGCTGAACATGGTAGGTGCAGCCACCGATGGAGCGCTGGTTCCAGGTATCCACCAGATCGAACACCAGTGGCGCGTGAACCGGGATGGTCGGGTGCAACGCCGACGGCGGCTGCCAGGCGCGGTAACGCACCCCGGCGACGAACTCGCCCGGAACGTCGGTTGGACGCAGCGGCACCCGTCGGCCGTTGCAGGCCACCACATGCCGTTCGCCGGTCATGCCGCGCACTTTGACCTGCATTCGCTCCACCGAGGAATCGACATAGCGGGCGGTGCCGCCCAACGCCTGTTCCTCGCCCAGCACATGCCACGGTTCCAGCGCCTGCCGCAACTCCAGTTCGATATCCCGCTGGACGATGCGGCCGTAATGAGGGAAACGGAACTCGAAGAACGGCAGGAACCAGTCGCGCTCGAAGGGAAAACCCGCCCGGTTCAATTCGTCCGTCACATCCTTGAAGTCTTCCCAGACATAGTGCGGCAGCATGAAACGGTCGTGGATTTGCGTCCCCCAGCGAGCCAGTTCCAGACCCGAATAGGGCCGCTCCCAGAATCGCGCCACCAGACCACGCAGCAGCAGCATCTGCATCAAGCTCATCCGGGCGTGCGGCGGCATCTCGAAGGCGCGCATCTCCACCAGACCCAAGCGCCCGGTGGCGGAATCCGGCGAGTACAACTTGTCGATGCAGAATTCGGCGCGGTGGGTGTTGCCGCTCAGATCGACCAACAGATTGCGCAACAACCGGTCCACCAGCCAGGGCTGCGGCACTTCCCCGACCGGCATCTCCCGGAAGGCGATTTCCAGCTCGTACAAGCTGTCGTTGCGCGCCTCATCCACCCGCGGCGCCTGGCTGGTCGGGCCGATGAACAGGCCGGAGAACAGGTAGGACAGGCTGGGATGATGCTGCCAGTAGGTGAGCAAACTGCGCAGCAGATCGGGGCGGCGCAGGAATGGGCTGTCGCTCGGCGTGGCGCCGCCCAAGGTGACATGGTTGCCGCCGCCGGTACCGGTGTGCCGCCCGTCCAGCATGAATTTCTCCGTACCGAGTCGCGACTGGCGCGCATCCTCGTACAGCCCTTCGATGTTGCGCTTCAGCTCGTCCCAGTCGCCGGCGGGATGAATATTGACCTCGATCACGCCGGGGTCGGGCGTGACGGCGAACTTGCGCAGTCGCCAATCCGATGGCGGCGCGTAGCCCTCGACCAGCACCGGCATTTCCAGCTCGGCGGCGGTCTGCTCGACGCAGGCCAGCAGGTCCAGATAATGCTCCAATTGCCCCAGTGGCGGCATGAAGACGTAAAGGTGACCTTCGCGCGGCTCCACGCACAAGGAGGTGTGGATCACTGACTGGGTATCCGCCGCCGCCGGTTGTTCCTGGAAATCGCCGCGCGATGCCTCCGCTCGCCCCCTCAGAAATTCGCTATAGCGACGCATCACCTCGCCGTGGACATCGCCCAGCGTGGCGCGGAACTCGAACAGCGACCGCGGATGGGGCACTTCGCGGTCGGTTTCCCCAACCTGTGGCAACGCCGCCAGCGGCAGCCGGTAACCCATCGGCGAGTCGCCGGGAATCAGGTACAGATGCTCGCGGCGCAGCGCCCACGGCCCGCTCATCCACTGCCCGCCGTCCGGCGCCTCGCGCCAACGAATCGGCAGCACGTAACCGGTAATGGCGTTCAAACCTCGCTCCAGCAGGATCGCCAGCCGCCGACGCTCCTCGTCGTCCTTGAGGTCGTATTGCAACGGATCGACGTTGACCGGCAGGGTGCGTTCCTTCCACAGGTAGTAATACACATCCTCGTAGCCGGGAATCAGGCGCTCGGCGCTCACGCCCAGACGCCGGGTCAGTTCCCGCGCGAAGGTCAGCGCCTGCTCCGGGCCGAACCCTTGCGGCGCCTCGTCGTCGGCGATCCAGCGCGGATCGTGCCACAGCGGCAAATCGTCGCTGCGCCAGTAGCAGGACAAGGCCCAGCGCGGCAAGGATTCGCCCGGATACCACTTGCCCTGGCTGTAATGCAGGAAACCGTTGGGCGCGAAGCGATCGCGCAGCATCTTCAGCAGCCGGCCAGCCAGCTTGCGCTTGGTGGGACCGATGGCGGCGGTGGTCCATTCCGCACCGTCCATGTCGTCGATGGAGACAAAGGTCGGCTCGCCGCCCATGGTCAGCCGCACGTCGCCCGACCGCAATTTCGCGTCCACGTCGTGGCCCAGCGCCTCGATGGTCCGCCACTGCTCCTCGGTGTAGGGCTTGGTGACGCGCGGGTCCTCATGGATGCGGGTCACTTTCATCTCGAAACCGAATTCCGTTTCGCACGGATCGGTGCAGCCGGTCACCGGCGCGGCGCTGGGCGGGGTCGGGGTGCAGGCCAGCGGGATGTGGCCCTCGCCGGCAAGCAGGCCAGAGGTCGGGTCCAACCCGATCCAGCCCGCGCCCGGCACGAATACCTCGGCCCAGGCGTGCAGGTCGGTGAAATCGATCTCGGTGCCGGAGGGGCCATCCAGCGACTTGATGTCGGCGGTCAACTGAATCAGATAGCCGGAGACGAAGCGCGCCGCCAAGCCCAGATGCCGCATAATCTGCACCAGCAGCCAAGCCGAATCGCGGCAGGACCCGCTGCGCTTGGTCAGGGTTTCTTCGCTGGTCTGCACCCCCGCCTCCATGCGAATGATATAGCCAATATCCTGACCCAATCGTCGATTGAGTTCGACCAGGAAATCGACGATCGTCTGGGGTTTGCGGTCAACGCCAGCCAGCCAGACGTTCAGCAATGGGCCGTTTTCCCGCGTTTCCAGATAGGGCGCCAACTCCCGGCGCAGCGTGGGTTCGTAGGCAAAGGGATACTTCTCGGCGTAGCTTTCGACGAAGAAATCGAAGGGATTGATGACCGTCATCTCGGCCACCAGATCGACGGTCAGGCTCAGTTCCCGGACCTTTTCCGGAAACACCAGCCGGGCCTGGAAATTGCCGAAGGGGTCCTGCATCCAGTTGATAAAATGCTGGACCGGCTCGATCTTGAGCGAATAGGCCTGGATCGGAGTGCGCGTGTGCGACGCTGGGCGCAGGCGAATCACATGCGGCGACACATTGACGGGGCGATCAAATCGATACGAGGTCTGGTGGTGGAGAGCAACACGTATGGCCATGGCCTATCCTTCACAGTCGGCTACAATCGTGGCGCGCATTATGCGGGAACAACCCGGCTTGGCCAATGCCGGCGATACCCCGTTAAGCAGGGAAAGTTTGTTTATAATTCACTATGTTGCACCCGATCAGTGCAACACGGTTTTTTATGCGCCATCCTCGTGCATTCAGGCCGTTTTCCCGTACACCGCCGTCCACCACGCCGCTCGCGCTATTGAAGGCCGCCATTATATTTTTATTTGCCGTACCGCCGGCCAGCCGCGATCATCCTGCCTTATTCCCAACTGGCTTGGATTTTGCTGCATTCGAGCGCAACAACGATCGAGCATGCCAATGCAAGGACAACGATAGATGACAATCGAATGGCGGAACTATGCCGCGACTAGCGCATACGACGAACTCATCGACAGCGCGACCGGCCCGCGACCGGCGGCGAAAACCCTGTGCGAGTATCTGGCCTCGCTGAGCGATGAGGACCTGCGCGAACGCAAGACCGCGGCCGAACTGGCCATCCTGGTCATGGGCATCACCTTTACCGTCTACACCGAGGGCGGCAGCATCGACCGGGCCTGGCCGTTCGACATCGTGCCGCGCATCATCCCGAAACACGAATGGGACCGCGCCGAAGCCGGCCTGAAACAACGAGTGCAGGCCCTCAACCTGTTCATCGACGATCTTTACCACGAGCAGAAGATCATCAAGGACGGCGTGTTTCCGGCCGAAGTGCTGGCGCAGTCGGTCAACTTCCGGCCACAGTGCGTGGGCGTCAGCCCCAGCCACGGTGTCTGGGCGCATATCTGCGGCTCGGATCTGGTGCGCGACAAGGACGGCACCATCTACGTGCTGGAAGACAATCTGCGGGTTCCTTCCGGCGTGTCCTACATGCTGGAAAACCGGGTGGTCACCAAGCGGGTGTTTCCGGAACTGTTCGAGTACCAGCGCATCCAGCCGGTGGACGACTACGCGCCGCGCCTGTACGACATGCTGGCCTCGCTGTCGCCGCGCCCCGGCGACAACCCCACCGTGGTGGTGCTCACCCCCGGCATCTACAACTCGGCCTATTTCGAACACTCCTACCTCGCCCAGCAGATGGGCGTGGAACTGGTGGAGGGCAGCGACTTGGAGGTGGACGACGACGACTGCGTCTACATGCGCACCATCGGCGGGCTGGAGCGGGTGGACGTGATCTACCGGCGGGTCGACGACCTGTTCATCGACCCCGAAGCCTTCCGGCCGGATTCGGCGCTGGGCGTCAAGGGCCTGATGCGGGCCTGGCGCAAGGGTAACGTGGCGCTGGCCAACGCGCCGGGCGCCGGCGTGGCCGACGACAAAGTCGTGTACGCCTTCGTCCCGGACATCATCAAGTACTATCTCGATCAGGACCCGCTGATCGCCAACGTGCCATCCTACCTGTGCATGCGCGAGCGGGAACGGAGCTACGTGCTGGCCAATCTCGACCAACTGGTGGTGAAACCCGCCAACGAATCCGGCGGTTACGGCATGATGGTCGGGCCGCACGCCACACCCAGCGAGCGCAAGCGCTTCGCCGAACTGATCAAGAAGGACCCACGCAACTACATGGCCCAACCCACCCTGTCGATTTCCACCTCGCCGACCCTGTGCGACGATCAAATGGAACCACGCCATGTGGACCTGCGACCGTTCATCCTGTCCGGCCCCACGACCTACGTGACCACCGGCGGCCTGACCCGGGTCGCCCTCAAAAAAGGCTCGCTGGTAGTCAACTCCTCGCAGGGGGGCGGCAGCAAGGACACCTGGATCGTCGATACCGAGGGCTTCTAACATGCTGTCACGCGTCGCCCAAAACATTTACTGGATGGCCCGTCAGATCGAGCGGGCCGAAGACACCGCCCGCATCATCAACGTCAACAGCAACCTGCTGATGGATCTGCCGCGCAACACCACCTTCGGCTGGCTGCCGCTGATCTTCATCGTCGGCGCCGAGAAGTCGTTCTTCGAAAAAGACCCGAACCGGCTGGCCGACGAAACCAACGTACTCAAGTTCCTGATCAGCGACCGCGACTATCCAGGCTCGATTATTTCCAGCCTGGCCGCCGCCCGCGAAAATCTGCGCACCACCCGCGACACCGTGCCGCAAGAGGTCTGGGAACAGGTCAACGGCCTGTATATCTACGCCCGCGACCATGTCCCCACCCGGCGCGGCCGTTTCGAATTCATGCGCCGGGTCATTCACGGCGCGCAACAGATCAACGGCATGCTGGCCGGGGCCATGAGCCGCACCGCCGCCTACGATTTCGTCCGGCTGGGCCGCTATCTGGAGCGGGCCGACATGACCACCCGCATTCTGGACGTGCGCTCGGCCAACCTGCTGCCGCGCGTCGGCCAGCCGGC
This sequence comes from uncultured Gammaproteobacteria bacterium, assembly GCA_963695105.1. GTDB lineage: Bacteria > Pseudomonadota > Gammaproteobacteria > Competibacterales > Competibacteraceae > Competibacter. Next base: position 22,150 of record CAVOGC010000014.1, read on the forward strand.
GGCCGCGGAATCCCGACAGGAGCAGGATTCGGCCGAGGCCAGCCAGTCGCAGTCGCAGTCCCAGGCCGTCACGCCCGAACGGCAGGAACAGGACCCCTTCGAGAACATTCAGTGGATGAGCGTGTTGAAATCGCTGAGCGCCTACCAGATGTACCGCCAGCAGGTACGGTTGCGGGTCGGCGGTCCCGATGTGCTCAAATTCCTGCTGCAAGACGAACATTTCCCGCGCGCCGTGGCCTGTAGCCTGACGCAGTTGGAAATCTGCCTGCGGGCGCTGCCCAAGAACGCCGCGCCGCTCGCCAGCATCGCCGCCCTCAGACAACGGCTGAACGCGGCGGCGGTGCCGGAACTCGCCCACGAGGGTCTGCACGAATTTATCGATGAATTGCAGATCGGTCTGGGCCACCTGCACGACCAGATCGCCGCCACCTATTTCGCCTAGCTCTCGGGTTGCGACCGGCCTCGCCCGGTCGCGGGACATCCACTTCGCCAGCCTCCGGGCTGGCGCTTTTTTTGCTCATCCGCCGTTGCGACTCCGACGGGCTTACCCGACAATACCTCGTAAACCTTGGCTGATGGCGAAACGGGTTGGGCTCACGCCATGGACTACATCTTGAGCGACCATGCTCGCAAGCGAATTCTGAAGCGGAAAATCCGTACCGAATGGATCGAGATGACCTTGGCTTCCCCAGCACGCACCGGGAACGATGAGGTTGACCCGACCCTGGCTCATGCATTGCGGCCGATTCCGGAGAAAGGTTTCCGAATTCTCCGGGTCATCTACAACGAAACCACTGATCCGGTCATCGTATAGTGACGGCCTATTTCGACGACACGGTGAATGACCTATGAAATTCGAGTTTGATCCCCAGGCCGACGCGATTTATCTGGAACTGACGGAGGCCGAGGTGGAAGAGTCCAAGGAAATCCAGCCCGGCATCATCATGGACTACGATGCCGAAGGGTGGATCGTGGGCATCGAGGTTCTCTACGTGAGCAAGCGCACCCAATTGCCCTTGCAAAAAGCGGCTTGACATTACGCCAAAATTCCTCCGTGCCGCGCGCGCCCTTCCTCGGCAAAGAGGGGTTGGAGCCCAGTGCCTCGGCATCCTTCTACTCGACATCGCAACTATCCAAACAGGCGCGAACCTTTACAGACAGCTTTCAAGGGGACCCTCGTGGCTTACCAACACCGCTATCTGGACGGTAGTCCGCTGGCGCTGCCGGCCGGCAAGGTCGTCTGCATTGGCCGCAACTATCTCGAACACATCCGCGAACTCAACAACGCGGTGCCGGAAACCCCCATCCTATTCATGAAACCGACCACCGCGCTGGCCGGGCTGGACGAACCGATCCAGTTACCCGAACGGCGGGGCAGTTGCCACCACGAAGTGGAACTGGCGGTGCTGGTGGGCCGGGAGCTGCGAAACGCGGGTCCCGACGCCGCCCGCGCGGCCGTGGCCGGTTACGGCATCGCCCTGGATCTGACCTTGCGCGATCTCCAGAGCGCACTGAAGCAAAAAGGCCACCCCTGGGAAACCGCCAAAGCCTTCGACGGCGCCTGCCCGCTGTCGCCGTTTCTGAACCCTGGGGCACTGCCCGAACCGCAAGCGACCGATCTGGCGCTGCGGGTCAACGGCGAATTGCGTCAGCAGGGCAATACCCGCCAGATGATGGTCGGCATTTTCGACCTGATGGCCTACATTTCCACGCATTTCACCCTGCAACCGGGCGATGTGGTGCTGACCGGCACGCCGTCCGGCGTCGGCCCGCTCGCCTCCGGCGATATGCTGATGCTCAGCCTGGCCGGTCACGATTTCAGCGCGCGAGTGGCCTGAGCCGTGATTCGAACATGAACATCCTGCTGGTTTACGCCCACCCCAACCCGCGCAGCTTCAATCGGGCCATTCTGGAAACGATCGATGCCGAGCTCTGCGAACGGGGACACGCGACCTGTATTCGCGATCTGTATCAGATGCGGTTTCGGTCGGTGCTGGATGGCGAGGATCTGATCCGCAACTGGCGCAGCGACCTGCCGAATGACATTCGCCAGGAACAGGAAGCCATCCGCTGGGCGCAAGGGCTGGTCTTTATTTATCCGATCTGGTGGTTCGGCCCACCCGCCATCCTCAAGGGCTGGATCGATCGGGTGTTCGTGCGCAAATTCGCTTTCGACTTCACCGAGGCGGGGATGCAGGGTCTGTTGACGCACGAGAAAGCGTTAATCATCAATACGCTGGGCGGCGACGAAGCTACTTACCAACGCTTGCGCTGGCACGAATTGCTGGTGCGGCCGATGGCCGAAGGTGTCTTGGAAGCGTGCGGCGTTCGCACCGTCACCCACCGGGCGTTCTACCAGGTGCCGACCGTTTCGCCGGCCGAACGGCAAGTAATGCTGGCCGAAGCGCGCGACCTGGCCGCCGCGTTTTAGCGCGACGGGACAGTCGCTTGACCGACGTTTCCCCTCGCGGTCAAGCTCATAACAGCGGCTTCAAGCGCGCCAGGATGTCGTCGCGGGCCTGGGCCAGCAGCGATTCGCGGTCCAGACTATCGAGGATGTCCTGCACCACCCGCTTCGGCCCTCCCTCGCCCCAGGACTTGCCCTGGGCGAAATACTGCTCGGCCGCCCGACCGACCACGTAGGTGCCGTACCAGGCCACCGCGCCCTGCGCCCCGGCGGTCACCACCGTCGATAACCCCAGACTGATGCCCTTGAGTGCCGCCGCCACCAGATTCATGACCCAGACCGTGCCCATCAGAAACACCAGTTGGGTGAAGATGGTCTTGAGCAGCGCCCCCGCCTCGACCCGGTTGATCGGCAGGCCGTAGACCCGGCCAAGATGCACGATCATCGCCGCGTCGGTGGCGACCGCCGCCAGGATGTCGGCGATCGGAATGGGGTTCAGCGCCACCGCCACGCCCTTGGCCAGGCAATACTTGCGCACCACCTTTTCGGCCAGGTCGCGGCGGATGGCGACGATCTCGCGGGTCAAGCGGTCGGAGAAGCGGCCGGCGAACAAGCCGGCGTTAAGCGCCGCCATGGTCTTGCCTTCGGCCTTGAGGATGTCCCAGATCCGCTCGCGCAACGCGGTCACGTCGGCCGGCGGCCGGCGGCGGGTCTCGGTCTCGTTGCCTTCGGCATCCACCAGGATCACGATCCGCTCGGCCGGCTGGGCGGCGGCGGTCAGAATGTCCCGCGGCTGGATCAGCCCCGCGCCGCGCCGGCGCAGCGCCTCCAGCAGCAGCTCGCGATCGGCCTGGGTGTAGCGATCGACTTTGTTCAGCACCAGCACCAGCCGCTGGGCCGCATCCTTCAACTGCCGCAGCGCCTTCAGCTCGGTATCGGTGATATCGCCGTCCACCACGAACATGACCAGATCGCTGCGGCTCGCCACGTCGTGGGCGAGCTGCTCGCGGGTTTCGCCGGACACTTCGTTGATGCCGGGGGTGTCGATCAGGAACACCCCGCCGGCATCGTATTCCTGCCAGCGGGCGTGAGTGGCGCGGGTGGTCTCGCCGTGCAGCGGGCTGGTCGAAAACCGCGTCTCGCCCAGCAGGGCGTTGAGCAGCGCCGACTTGCCGACGCTGACCCGGCCGAACACGGCGATATGGATATGGCCCTGTTCGATCTTTTCCAGCAACACTTGCAGTTGCCGGTACTCCTCCGCCAGCGCCGCGCGCACCGGCGGCGGCACCCGCTGATCGTCCAGCAGCTCGCGCAGGCTCTCGCGGGCCAGGGCCAGATGCCCGTCACCGTTAGCCGGTTGCGGTTCCAGCACCTTCATCGCCTCGCTGTCGCGTCCAAACCAGTTGGGCCAAACGCTTTGCACGCGCTTCCAGATTTTCACTCAAGTCATCCTCGAACATCCGCAAGGTGGGTCCGCTCACCAGGTCGCCACGGCTTTCCAGGGAGCGGGCCACCGCCTTCCCCAGGCTTTCGAATATCAACCCATAGACCACGGCGTGCAACATGCCGCCCACCACCGTACCCATCCCCGGAAACGCCTTGAACACGTTGCCGACCAGCGCCAGCAGCAGGTTGAGGCTGCGCTTGATCTGATTGCCGGCCAGATCCAGGAAGCGTTGCATGTCGACCTCGCGCGCCGGCACTTCGTACAGCGCGCACAACTCCTTGAGCAGATGGATGCCCAGATAGCCCTGGATCAGCACGTCGGTCCCCGGCCCGACCGCCGCCAGCGCGCCAAACACCGCCTTGCGGGAATAGCCCTGGACGATCTCCCCGGCCCGCTTGCGTCGGTATTCGGCGACCGCCTCATCCAGCTTCTGTTGGACCAGCACGAACACCGCGGTATCGCGCAAGCCGTCCAGAACTTGCGGGTCGGTGTCGAGATAGCGCTGCAAGGCGCGACGCAGATCCTCGACCCGCGGCTTGCGCTCGCGCAGGGTGGTCTCCTCGCGGCCATCGTGATAAATGCGAGTGACTTCTTCCACGCCACCGCACTGCACCGGCGCCACTTCCACCCCCTCGCCCACCCGCTCGATCAAGCGCTCGCGCACCAAATCCAGTTCCTGGCCAATGAAACGATCGATCTTGTTCAACGCCAAAATCACCGGGCTGCCCAGATCCACCAGCGTCCGCAGCGCCTGATCCTGGTCGCGGGTCAGGTCGCCCTCGCAGACGTAGATCACTACATGGGCGCGCAGCGCTTCGTCGCGGGCTTCCCGGTCGAGCGTACCGTCCGCTTCGTTCAGACCGGGCAGATCGGCCAGAATCAGCCGATCCTCGGCCGGGCTGGTCCAAGTGTAATAGGTGACCTCCCGGGTGGTGCCGCCGCGCACGTCGACCGCAACGTCGGTGCCCGGCAGCAAGGCGCGGATCATCGAGGATTTCCCGGTGCTGATCTCGCCGAACACCGCCACGATAATCTCGCCCGCCGCCCGCCGTCGCTGCAATTCTTCCAACTCGCGGCGGATGGCGTCCACCGGTACGCCGGCGGCGTCGCGCACGTCCAGTTCCTTGATCAGGGTCTCTTCGTCCGGCGGCTTGGCGGGGGCGACCGGGCGGGATTTGCCGGCTGGCCGACCCAGCCGCAACACCCGCCAGACCAGGTAGGCTCCACCCCCGCTCAACAGGCCCAGAATCAGCAGATAGATCACCCAAAACGTGGTGGGCGCCCGCTGCAGGCGATCCCATACCGACAGTCCGAGATCGGTGATGTACAGCACCAGGACCAGCAGCACCGCAACGCCAACGCTGGCGCCGACGGCCAACAGCAGGCGGACCGGCAGCCAGGCCCGGGCGGCCGGCGACAGCGACGATTTAAGCGACGGCGACATCGTGCGGGAACAGATCGAGGAAGGGTTGCGGCACGGCTTGAACCGCGCGTCTCTGGTAGTCGAAGAACACAATTCCGGTCTTGGCTCGCGCCACTTCGCGCCCGCTGGTCCGCTCGGTCACCCGGTAGACAAAATCGCAGCCATACTTGTTGAAGTCGACCACCGTCACCGCGATGCCCAGCCTCTCGCCGGGAAAAGCCTCGGATTTATAGAGGACAACGCTGTCGGCCACGACCAGGCCGAGGCCGAAGATATCCAGTTCGCCCAGTCCGTATTGCGCCAGGAACCGCGCCCGCGCTTCCTGCAACAGGCCCAGCAGGGCATCGTTGCCCACATGCCCGGCATAATTGATATCGGTGACCCGCACCCGCAACTCGGTGGCAAACGGAAAATCCGCCGGCAGGTCCAATTTGATTCGCGCCATGCGCCGCCTCGACCTTAATGAAAAATCCGCTTTTCAACTAAAATGTTATGTAAGCCGCCGCACCAGAGAACGGCGTTCGCGACAACGATTGTAAACGATTATGAAGCAAAATCGGACCGCGCACCCCGATCGGGAGCGTGTAACGCCAGCGGGCGAAACAGGAATATCAAAGGGTGGAACAGGAACGCCAGTGGGCCGAACGCCTGGCGGCTCAAGTGTGGAAACTGGGCGTCGAGCCGGAAGAGTGAAAGCTCATAACCGTGCGTCGTGTCTGGCCAAATCCGTTGGCCATTCCAGGATTCTCCGATCAGCGGTCACCAACAGCGCGCCGGTAATTATCGTGCTCGCCACGATAAAGCGGTCGGCGGGATCTTGATGCAAGCCTTCAAGCCGCGTTGAGAGCAGCGCGATACGTCCATCGACGGCGATTTCCCTGATCCCCGCCTGTAACAAATCCGCGCGCCAACCGTCCACCGCGACGGGTAGCGCGATACGCCCCCGCCGCGCCAACAGCGCCGACTCCCAAAAACTGATGGCACTAATGGCGACGACATCCGTGCGCCATGTCTGCTCGATCAATTGCCGGGTTTGCGGCCCCAAAGTCTCATCATTCCGATCCATCCAGAGGAGGGCGTGGGTATCGAGGATGATCATTCAAGCGCTTTCCAGGCATCTTCCGCAACGGGATCCAGAACATCGCCCATGATCCACAGGCCCGGATGCAATCCAAAGGGCGAATCCGCCTTTCCGCCGGAATAAGGGCGGAGTTCGGCAATGGGCTTACCGTTCTTGGTAATCACAAGCACTTCGCCGTTATTCGCGACCTCATCCATCAACCCGAGGCACTTGGCCTTGAATTCGGACGCTTGAATGGTTGGCATGTCAAACCTCTATCAATTAATTGGTCATATTTTTGACTATAGACACTAAACTGGTCATTGTCAATGCGGCTGTCGCTCCAATAAGCGATCATGGAAAAAAACGGACCGCCACTCGACCACCAACAGCGGCGAGTTTCACCAATCGCTACAATTTCAAGCAGCGACCAGCGAGGCGTGGCGGGCGTTCCGCGGGAAGGCCGGGAACAGGGATTCGCGAGGATGCAGTCGAACCCTGCGATTGCGGCGGTGGCGAGAGCGCCGGAATAACAAGACCTTTCAATCTGGCATTGGCGGAGGAACCCCTGGATGCCGCACGATTCTGACCAAGGCGATCGAGGCGGACACCCTCACCGAACGCGCGCGGCGCGCGCCGGGCGTTCCCCCGCGCCGGCGCCGGCCAAGCTGGCGCGGCCCCGCCTGCACCTTGTCGCCGAGCGCGAACGTCTGCTCTCGCTGCTCGATGCACGATGCCAATACCCGCTGGTCTGGATCGCCGGGCCGCCCGGCGCCGGGAAAACCACGCTGGTCGCGAGCTACCTGCACACGCGCAAGCTGCCGGGCCTCTGGTATCAGGTCGACGCGGGCGACGGCGATCCGGCCACGCTGTTTTACTACCTGCGTCAGACGCTCACTGCCCCTCGTCACGCCCGCCTGCCGCTGTTCACCCCGGAATATCTGCCCGATTTGCCCGGCTTCGCCCGCCGATTCTTCCGCGAACTGTTCGCCCGGCTGCCGCGGCCGGCGTTCCTTGTGCTGGACAATTTCCACGAAGCGTCAGAGGGCGCGCCGTTTCGGGTCGTCTGGCGCGAGGCCCCGGCGCAGATCCCGGAAGGCGTCAATCTCCTGATCGTCAGCCGCCTGGAGCCGCCCACCGAGTGGGCTCGCCTGCAAGTCAACGGACTCCTGGCCGTGGTGGACGCGCAAGACTTGCGCCTGACCCTGGAAGAAACCCGGACGATCATGGCGCTTCGCGCGCCCCTGCCGGAAACCGCCGTACCGGCCCTGCACGAGCAATCCAGAGGCTGGGCCGCGGGGCTCACGCTGCTGCTGGAGCACGTCCGCAAAACCGGCATCCCGACCGATGCTCCGAACCAGACCTCCCCGCAGGCGCTGTTCGACTACTTCGCGACCGAAATTTTCGCCAGCGCGGGCGAAGAAGTCAGGAATCTCTGGCTGCGCACGGCCTATTTACCGCGCTTCACCGCGCAGACGGCCCGGGCGCTGAGCGGGTGCGAACACGCCGATGGGCTGCTCGACGCGCTCTCCCGTCAAGGCTATTTGGTCGAACGGCGTAGCACGTCGGCGACCGTTTATCAGTATCACGCCCTGTTCCGGTCCTTCCTGCGGCATCAAGTCGAAAGCTACCCGCCACCCGAACGCCGGGATCTGATCCTTGCCTCGGCTCGGGCGCTCGCCGTCCAGGGCGAACCCGAAGCGGCATTTACCCTGTTTTCCGAAAGCGCGGACTGGGACGCGGCCGGCGGACTGATTCTGGCGCACGCCCCCGACCTGTTCGGCCAGGGCCGCTGGCGGACGCTGCAAGGATGGCTCGATGCCTTGCCGCGCGCGACGGTCGAGGCCACGCCCTGGCTGCTGTTCTGGTTCGGCGCCTGCCAGGCTCAGACCGTTCCCGGCAGTGGCCGCGCGACGCTGGAACGGGCCTACGCCCGTTTCCGCGCGGTCGAGGACGTGGTCGGCCAGGCTCTGAGCGCCTGTGCGGTACTGGAAAGCCATTACGTGGAATGGGGCAATTTCGCTCATCGCGAAAAATGGATCGACGCGCTCGAACACCTGCTGGGGCAAAACCCCGACTTTCCCTCTCCCAACATCGAACTGCGCGTCTGGTCTGGCCTGCTGCTGGCGCTATCGTATCTCAGGCCACAGCATCCGCTGGCGCCCGTCAGCGCCGAACGAGTTTGGCAACTGTGCCGCCTGGAGCTGCCGGTGGGCGAAAGACTGATGGCCGCCACCTGGCTGCTGTTCTACCTCTCGACCATGGAAGACGTCGAACGCGCCCGCGCCGCCGCCATCGAATTCGCGCCGCTGGCCCTTTCCGCCGAGACGCCACCACTCCAGAAGGCGGCCTGGAACTGGTCGCTCCTGACGCACTACACGAATTTGGCGGACTTTGCGCGATGGCGGCAGGAAAACCTGGACGTGCAGGCCCTGGTGACGGAAGCCGGCTTGGGCTATATGCTGAGGGCGCTGAGGCTATTCGAAGCCTGGGCGTTGCTCGGGAGCGGCGACCTCGCGGCAGCCGCCGCGCTTCTGGACAAGCTGGCCAACGAAATCGACCGCGCTCGATCCAATGATATCGCCCTCTATCAATTTCTCCTGTCCTGGCTCGCGCTGTTGCGGGAGCGCCCGCGCACGGCGCTGGAGCATGCCCGGAAATCGGTGGAGATCGTCCGGGAACTGGCCAGCGTCGGTCCGGTGATTTGCGCCCTTGGCGCCTATTCCCGCGCCCTCGCCGAATGCGGCGAAACCGGGAAGGCGGTTGCGGTCGCCAAGGAGGCGACGGCCTGGGTGAGCGCCCCGGGCAGCGGCGCCTTGCGCTTCAACGCCCTGTTGTTCGAAGCCGATGCCTTGCGCCTGCATGGCCAGCACGAAGAGTCCCTGACGGTTCTGGCCGAGGCTTTCGCCACCGGATGCCGGGGTGGTTTGCTCGGTTGCCCCCTCTGGCTGCCGAAGATGATGGCGCGGTTGTGCGCGGACGCATTGGCCGTCGGCATCGAAACCGAATACGTCGAACTGCTCATTCACAAGCGAGGACTTGTGGCGCCGGGGGCCGACGTCGAGCGGTGGCCGTGGCCGGTGCGGGTCTACACCCTCGGACGGTTTGCCCTGGTGCTGGACGGCCAGCCGCTCAAAGCGTCCGGCAAGCCGCAGCATCGCCCGCTGGAATTGCTCAAGGCGCTGGTCGCCCTGGGCGGGCGGGAGGTGCACGGCGAGGCATTGCTCGAAGCGCTATGGCCAGATGCCTCGGGTCCCGGCGCACAAAAGACCCTGCAAATCACGATACGGCGGTTGCGCGAGTTGCTCGGCGGCGCCGAGACACTGCGGGTGCACGACGGCAAGCTGACCCTGGACGCCGGTCGCTGCTGGGTCGATGTCTGGGCGCTGGAGCGGATGCTGAACCGAGCCAGGGATGCGCTGGCTCATGGCGTTTGGGACGGCGCCGGCCAGCGCGTGCTGGCCGAGGCGCAGCGACTCTATCAGGGGCACTTTCTTGTCGGCGAGCCCGACCAGCCCTGGCTCATCGGCCGACGCGAACGCTTGCGCGAGCGCCTGCTCCGCGTGCTGGACAAAGCCGGCCTGCAACTGGAACGGGCGCGCCGCTTTGCCGAAGCGCAGGCGCTGTACGAACAGGCCGTGGATGTCGAACCGCTGGCCGAGGAACTGTACCGCCGGCTCATGGTTTGCTTGTCCGCCCAGGGCCGCCGCGCCGAGGCGATGGAGGTTTACCGCCGCTGCCGCCGGCAGTTGTCCGTCTTGCTGGGCATCCCCACCGCCGCCGCGACCGATGCGCTCTATCGGAGCCTTGCCAGTGGCAAATAACGCTCGGCCCGGTCGCGCTTCGGCCTCGGCTTGCGGTCCTTTCATCTCGCCTCAGTCGCGCTTATCGCTTTCTTCATCCGCCGAAAAATATTGAACGGATGCTACTCTCGCAAGCGCTGCTCGGCGGCCTGGGCCAAAAAGCCGCTTCGGGACAGGTGATGGGCAGCGGCATAGCGGTCGATGCGAACCACCAACGATGCCGGCAACGACACATTCAACCGGACGCGACGTGGATTGATCCGCTCAAGATCGATGTCAGCCAGCAGCCACGTACCCCCGGTATAGGCCGGATCGCGCGCCAGCACCTCCAGCGGGGTGGGCGGCGGAACATTGTCCGTCTCGCCCTCGAAATAAACCTCGACGGCCTCCTGGATCAAGCGCGGCAGGTCGGCCCAATCGTCGGCCGCCGAGAAACAGCCGGGGAAATCCGGGAACGTCACGCCGTGTGCGTGGTTCTCGTCGCCGGGATGAACATACACCGGATAAAGCATCTCAATCCCACTCCCAACCCGCCTGTCGGTAGATGTTGCGCTAAGGTACCGGGCGCGATGTCCTTGCGCGGATGCGGCACGACCACATAACCTGGCTTGCCGGGGTGTTTGAACTTGGCGTGGTCGCCTTTGCCGCCGACACGCACCCACCCCTCATGCTCCAGCCGTTTGATGATCGAAGCGCTATTCATGGTGTGTAGTTTTACACAACCCATTCCTTCTAACCAGTAGTCTGCCAAGGCATTGTTGCGGGAATCGCCGACGCCGCCTACCGTGGATTCGATCCCGACCTCGGCCAAGCTCTCGGTAGGACGGATCGAGGCGCGTTGCACCCCGCGATCCGAATGATGGATCGGTCTCGCCGCTTTCCCGAAGCGCAGGCGCTGTGCGAACAGGCCGTGGACGTCGAACCGTTGGCCGAGGAGCTGTACCGCCGGCTCATGCTCTGCCTGTCCGCCCAAGGCCGACGCGCCGAGGCGATGGAGGAGGTTTACCGCCGCTACCGCCGGCAGTTGCCCATCGTGCTGGGTATCGCCCCCGCCGCCGCGACCGAAACGCTCTACCGCAACCTGGCCCGCAACAAGTGAGGCTTGCCCTACTCGCGCTTCGGCTTTCGACCGAAGTCCCCTTTCTCATTCATCCCGACCAATTTTGTAATCCGTGGGCTATCTGTGGGCAACGAACTGTAAAGTTACTCCTACCAGAGAAAGTAGGTGGGTAGTCCTGTAGAAAATAGCGATTGCTTGGTAATAAATCATAAAATTAGTAAGTTATCGATAACACCATGGGGAATAGCCTCGTTGGGATGGCGATCACCATGAATCGAGCAATGCACTGATCAGCGAACAGAGGGGGATCAATGTCAGTCGCATTCCGTGAAACGTGGAAATGGTCTGGCGTAGATGAGACCACACCAGACGGTCCGGCGATAGTTGTATCCATGGGCGGGTCGAACTTCGTCCAACTCGAAAATGGGGCTGATCTGGACGTGGGTCCGAAGAACAAGAAGTCCAAGAAAATCAAGATTACGGAGGTCGGCGCCTCCACTCGGGGATCGTTAGAGAAGCTAGAGAAGGTCAAGAAAGAGCAGATCACCCTGCGTTCGGAACTGAGGTTTAACTCGGGACGGCGCACATTCGAGATTCACGGTTTGCAGCCAGCAGGATACCGTGGCGAGGAAGTCCAAGCCATCAACACGAGTGAAAAGAACAAAGTAGAGGCCAAGCTGCGGGTCGTCGTACTCAAACCCAAACTCGTCACGGTTTCGATTCGCCCCGTCCAAGTCCGTAATTCGTCGGGCAAATTGGTCCACCACAGCAAGCTGCCATTCGACGCAAAAAAACTGATTGAGGAAATAAATTTAATTTTGACTCCGCAAACGGCAATCGTGCTGTCGCTGGGGCTGACGACTCCGGCCCCGGTGCTCGATGAAGCGTTGATCGCCAAACTTCTCGAACTGAAAACGGTCACCAAAGCGCCGCTGCCGGAAGTGGTTTCGGTGGACCGATTCAAGGGCGTGTTCAAAGATCTCCGCGCTCCCAAAGCCGATGTTACGATCTTCGCAGTCCAGAAGGTTGGGTCCGGACTCAACCAGAACGGTTCGGCCATCGAGAAGACCGGAACAATGGATTCGAACTTGAAGATCGGTTTTGTCGCGGACAATTCCGATCATTTCTTCTACGTGCGGACTATGGCGCACGAGCTGGCGCACTTCTTGGGTCGCCGCCGCACGGATAATAACACGTATACAGGCTTCGACGACCTGTACACGGACGCCGACAAGCTGATGCACCAAGGCGGCTCCGGCTGGAAGATTCCGCTGGAACATTGCTTGAACTATTTCAATTCCGGGTATTAGGCCGCAACGTGATTCGGCGGCTAATCTCAATTCACTGATGCAAGCCGAGCCGAGGCTACCTTCTCGACAGTTTCCTGGCCGGCGGTTACCATTAAATGGAGAATGGGAAATGTCAAAGTTCGACCCGGGCGGAATACAAATCGACGGAAGTTATCAATACGAGATCAATGTCGAGACACAATTGAAAGCGATCCTCAAAAATCCAGTCGGGAAGTTGCTGCTTGAACTCATCGACGCCGAGTCAAAAAAACACATTCGGATCGTTCCTTACACCGGGGGTGACTGCAATGCCAGCACCCCCCCAGCAAAACCGGCCGATGCGGCGCCTCCCCGCCCAGGCGGCAAACTTTACGCTGGAAACCCTGACGGAGCTTATATTGATCCGAAAACAGGAAGAGTTGTCCCGACCACTCGCGATGATCTTGCCACATACACCGGCACCGGCAAAGGGAGCGACACGACTGTGAATTACTCCCCCGACACTTATGTCAAATCCGCGTGTTTCGGGGGACTATACGGTTCGCAAGCCGATGAGACCCTGTTCCACGAGCTGGTTCACGGATATCGCCATCTCAGGGGCATGCACAACCCGATCCCCACAAATGATAAAAAGCTTTATGGATACTGGAACGAGGAGGAATGGCTGGCCATTCTGATCGCCAATATCTATATTTCGGCCAAGAACGGCCACAACAAAAACCTGCGGAAGGACCATGCCAGTCACGAGGAACTGAAGGCCCCCTTGAACATGTCGGACGGTTTCTTGAGAGATTACAGCCAGCTCAGACTCGTGGAAAAATACGTTGGACAAGAATTGCGGTGGTTCGAGAAACTGAAGATGATCAAGGCCCCGTATAATCCGATTGCCGAATTCCTGCTTAACTTTCCGAAATACTGGCGGCGGTGACGTTGTTGGAATTGGATTAAAATCGGGGACATTCCTCAAATTCGTGGCAAACTGCGGCAACTGGTTTTTTGGAAAAAATCTCTGTACAGGACAAAAATTGTAACCCAATAAATCAGTGGTAAGCTGGTAGCCTAGGCCGGCGGATGCCGGTGCTCCAGAAGAGGCCATCATGCTGATCGACTACGACATGCCGCTCTGGCGGCCACCCTCCGAAGCCAACAGCTTCATCCTGCAAGCGACCCTGGGTTGCAGCTTCAACCGTTGCAGCTTCTGCTTGATGTACCGGACCAAGACTTTCGCCGTCCGGCCGCTGGAACAGGTGCAGGGCGAAATTCGAACGATGGCGCAGGCGTATCCAGGAGTGCGGCGGGTCTTCTTGGCCGACGGCGACGCCCTGGCCGCCCCGACCGAGTATCTGCGGACCATTCTGGAAACCCTGCGCGCCGTCTTTCCCCGACTGGAGCGGGTGTCCAGCTACGCCCTGCCGGCCAACCTGCTGAAAAAATCGGTGGAAGATCTGGCTCAACTGCGGGAAGGCGGGCTGACGCTGCTGTATTACGGGATCGAAACCGGCTCGGCCGATCTGCTCAAGCGCATCACCAAGGGCGCCACGCCGGAGGTGATGGTGACTGGACTGACCAAGGCCAAACAGGCGGGCTTGACCCTGTCGGCGACGGTGATTCTCGGGCTGGGTGGGCAAGCATACTGGCGGGAGCACATCGACGCCACCGCCGACCTGGTCAACCAGGTGGAACTGGATTACCTGTCCACTTTGCAGTTGATGCTCGACCCGATGATCGAGGGCGAGTTTCACCGCAAGTTTCGCGAGCCGTTCCAGTTACAGGACGACCGGGCGCTATTGGAGGAGCAGACCCGGCTGATCGAGCGACTGGACCCGCCCACGCCGCTCACCTTCCGTTCCAACCACGCCTCCAACGCCCTGGCTCTGGCCGGCGTCCTGCCACGGGATCGGGCGGCGCTGCTGGGCACGCTGGCGACGGCTCTGACCGGCCGGCTGGCGTTAAGGCCGGACTGGCTGCGCGGCTATTGACACCGGCTCCAGCGTGCGGCTTTCCGGTCGCGGCGGCGCCTTGTCGCGCATGGTGGCGATGATCCGGTCTTCCAGTTCGATGCGTTCCGCCAGATTTTCGCCCAAGCGCGACAGTTCTCCCCACAGTTCGGCCAGATCCGCGGCGGACGGAGTGCCGTCGTAGCGATCATGAAAGGCCAGCGCCGCCTGGGTGGTGCGCGCGATGGGGGCATAAAGCTGCCGGGCCAGATCACGGGCCGGGCAGTAAGGCGAGTCGGCCGGTTGATCTTCCAGCGCCTGATAGACTTCGAACGGTCCCAGCGCCAGATAGTCCACCAACGACTGGCGAAACTGGCGCAGCAGATGCCGGACCGGCTCGGCCAGCACAAATGGTTTCAGCGCCGCCAACTTGTTGTACAAAACCAGACTTTGCTGGCGGGCCGCCAACAGCTTGCGCACCAGATCCGGCAGCGCCTTGCTGTGGAGTGAATCGACGACGATTGCGGCGTTCATGCGGCATCCTCACGATGGTGGGTCTGTTCTGTCTGCTTTTTTAGCTGTTATTCAACCGCGAGCTTACTCGCGATTACGGCCTTATGCTAATCAAGGGCGGCGCGCTTTCCAACCGATAAAACATCTAGCGGGAACTGGCGACCCGTCCGGCCACGACTTCGTTGCGCAGGTAGACCGGCAGCGCCAGGTCGGGGGACACCCAATCGGCGTGCCGGCGCGGAACGGCCGCCAGTCGCGCCACGTCGGCGGCGCGGGGATAGCGCTCCTCCAGGCAGCCGCGCACCGGTAGTTGCCGGGACAAAACCGCCGCATGAACCCGCCAGCCGCCGCCAGCGCCGAACCAGTCGTCCCCCGCCGGCGCGGCCACGGCCGCCGGCGGGCACACCCGCTCTTCCTCCAGCGGTTCGGCATCATCGGCGGCGACGGCGTAGGTTCCCCAGTAGACTTCGCCCATGCGGGCGTCCAACGCCGCCGCAAGGCGGGAGCACCCGGTTTCCCGTCCCACGCCCAGCGCCAGCGCCGCCAGCGTGGACACCGGAACGACCGGCAGGCCAGCGGCGAAAGCGATGCCCTGCGCGATGCCGGTCGCGATCCGCACCCCGGTAAAAGCGCCTGGCCCGCGTCCGAAAGCGACGGCGTCCAGTTGTGCCGGGCGCAGGCCGGCTTCGGCCAGCACCGCCTCGATCATCGGCAGAATCAGGGCGGCGTGGCGGCGTGGCGCCAGTTCGTAACGCTCGCGTACGGCGCCGTCCACCCACACGGCGGCGGAACAGGCGTCGGTCGCGGTATCGAGAGCGAGCAGTTTCATGGGGCTCCTGGGTTGCGGCGGGGTTCCTGGCGGTATTGGTCAAGGCCACCGCTCGTATTATCCCGTATTATATTGACCGCCGCCTTCGAAACGAGCCTCGAAAACTCAAAGAATCTGGTGATCGTTTACTCCCCTGGCCCGCTTGCGGGAAAGGAGTTGGGAGTGAAGGTCGAGGTTTCAAAGGCTTACCCCTCACTCTAACCTTCTCCCCCTTGGCAGAGGGAGAGAGGACTGAATGATTACAAAATCCCGGCCCCCGGAACAGCCGCCGCCATGAACCTCGAAAAAGTCATCTTCGGTTTCTTCATCGTCCTCGCCGCCACGCTGAATTTCGGCTTTTTTGTCGGCGACATCGACAATCCCGTCCATCACGACGTGTACGAGCTATTCGCCGCCATCGTGGTCAACCTGATCGCCACGGTGCTCAAGTTCGGCGACCGCACCCACATCGGCGCGATCCATCTGTCCACCAGCCTGGTGGCGGACCTGCAACTGATCGCGGCGGCGCTGGTATGGAGCTACGGCACCCAGGTGGTTGGCGCCGACCTGACCCCGGAAACGACCGCCAAGGTGGTCTCGCTCTCCGGCGGCGCGCTGTTCGCCAACGTCGTGTCGATGGTGATCCTGATCGCCGAAACCATCATGCAGAAAAGATGAACCCGGACGTCCAAGAAAGCACTTTTTTCCTGGCGCTGCGGCGGATGCGGGCGCCGCTGATCACGCTCGTCCTGATTTACGCGGTTTCGGTGCTGGGCCTGACGCTGATCCCCGGCATCGACATCGACGGCCAGCCGAGCCAGATGAGTTTTTTTCACGCCTTCTATTTCATCAGCTACACCGCGACCACCATCGGTTTCGGAGAAATTCCCAACGCCTTTTCGGAATCGCAGCGGCTGTGGATCGTTCTCTGCATCTACCTGTCGGTGATTGGCTGGGCTTACTCGATCGGGGCGCTGCTGGCGCTGCTGCAAGACAAGAACTTCCAGAACGCCGTGCGCGTGCAGCGCTTCAACCGGGTGGTGCGGCATTTACGGGAACCGTTCTATCTGGTGTGCGGCTACGGCGAAACCGGGCAACTGATTTGCCGCGCGCTCGACCAGCTTGGGATGCGGGCGGTGGTGGTCGAAATCGAAGAGTCCCGGGTCAGCCAACTCGATTTGCACGGCCATTCCGCCGATATCCCGGCGCTGGTGGCCGACGCCCGGCAGCCGGAAATCCTGAAACTGGCGGGGCTGACCCACCGCAGTTGCCTGGGCGTCATCGCCCTGACCAACGACGACAACGCCAATCTGGCCATCGCCATCTGCGCCCGCCTGCTGGCGCCCGAATTACCCGCGCTGTGCCGGGCCGAAACCGCCGAAACGGCTACCAACATGGCGTCTTTCGGTACCCGCCATATCATCAACCCTTTCGACAAGTTCGGCCGCTACCTGGCGCTGGCCCTGAACGCGCCGGCGGCCTACCACCTGTTGGAGTGGCTGACCGGCGTTCCAGGTACGCTGGTCGTCCCGCACCGCGAGCCCCCACGCGGCCACTGGCTGCTGTGCGGCTACGGCCGTTTCGGCAAAGCCATGGTGTCGGCTTTGGAACAGGAAGGCGTGCAGGTGACCATCATCGACCACGACCCACCTCCCGACGACACGCAACGGCACTGGGTGCGCGGCGACGGCACCGGGGTGCCTGCCCTGCTGGAAGCCGGCGTCGAAAACGCCGTGGGCATCGCCGCCTGCACCTGCGACGACATGAGCAATCTGTCGATCGTGGTCACGGCGCGGGAACTGAACCCCGAATTGTTCGTGGTGCTACGGCAAAACCTGCAAGCCAATCAGGCGCTGTTCGATGCGTTCGAGTCCGATTTCACCGTCGTGCCGAGCCAGGTCGTCGCCCGGGAGTGTCTGGCGATCCTCACCACGCCCCTGCTGGCGCCCTTCCTGTGGCAGATCAAGCAACGCGGCGAATCCTGGGCCAGCACCCTGCTGGATCAGTTGACCGAACGCTTCGGCTGGCAAGCGCCAACCGTGTGGAGTGTGTGCGTGGATGCCGGCCAGTCCCCGGCGCTGCTGCACTGGCTGGCGCAGGGCCATCACGAAGCAGCGTTGGGCGACCTGCTGCGCGACCCGCATGATCGCTCCGAGGATCTGGTGTGCCGGGTTCTGTATTTGGCGCGGGACGATGGCGTTTCGGCCGTGATGCTGCCGCACCGCCGAACCGCGGTCCAGTCGGGCGACCAGTTGCTATTTGTCGGCCAGGCGGCGGCGCGGCGCGCGCTCGAACTCACCCTGAACAACGAGAACGCACTCGATTATGTACTGCGGGGCCGGGAGATTCCCGGCGGTTGGGTTTGGGAACGACTGGCCAGGCTCCACGGCGGCGCGGCGCAATCAGACGGCGAAACGAAAACGGACCACACCGCCGCCTGATCGCCGCGGTTCGCGGCTCACTCTGCCCTCAGGAGCATGATTCGCCCCTGGCTTCGGCCTGTTCCCGTTCCTGGGCCCGCACCCAGGCCGGACGCGCCAGCAGTCGCGCGACATAGGACGCCAGGCTGTCGTGCTCCAGCGGCAGATTGAAAGCTTGCGCCCAGGCCAGGGTGTGAGCCACCAGAATGTCGGCGGCGGTAAAACGGTCGCCAACGATAAACTCGCGCCGGCCGAGCCCTTCCGCCAGCACCTTGGCCGCCACCGAAAACTCCCAGCGCGCCGTATCCAGCACCGCCGGCACCCGTCGCCGCTCGGGCAAGGCGAAGGTGTGCTTGCCGATGGTCCAAAGCGGCTGCTCCAGCTCGCTCAAGACAAAGTAGCACCACTGGTTATAACGGGCGCGCTCCCGGCCGCCGGCCGGTGGCGTCAGCCCGGTGGCCGGAAACCGATCGCCGAGGTAGGTGCAAATCGCGCCCGACTCGGTCAGCACGAATTCGTCATCGACCAGGGTGGGCACCTTGCCTCCGGCGTTGAGCGCCAGATACTCGGGCTGCCAGCCGGCGCCGACCTTGAGATCGACGTGGACGTACTCGTACTCCGCGCCTGCTTCCTCCAGCGCCCAGACCACCCGGCTGGAACGGGCGTTGGGAAAACCGTAAACCATGAGCATGGCTGCATCCTCCCGCGGATTTGAACCGCTTCACGAATTCTGATGGTGGTCGGGACTTTTTTTTCTGGTTTTGCGCTCGGTCGGTTTGCCTTGGCCTTCTCTAAACGGTTTTTCCTGGGAATCCGAGGTTCTGGAAACCGGCCGTTTCCGTTCCGGTTCGGATGAATCCAGGCGGCTGATGTTCAACATGCACTGCCGCACCCGGACTTTCCTGAGATGCTGAAAGATATCGGCGGGCATACCGTCGGGCAGGTCCACGGTGCTGTAGTCGTCGTGGATCTCGATACGGCCGATATAGCGGCTCTCGATCCCCGCCTCGTTGGCGATGGCGCCGACGATATTCTGCGGGGTCGCGCCGTGCTGGTGGCCGACTTCGAGCCGGTAGCGCACCAGTTCGGCATCGGTTGATTCCCTTGAGCGTTTGCGCGGTTTGTCGGATTTCGTCGGTCCCGCCGACTCCGACCGGGCGCGGGCGTTGGCGGCCTCCGCCGGATCGGCGGTTTCCTCGACCCGCAACGGGCGGTCGCGCTGGGCCAGATAGGTCAAGGCCGCGGCGATGTCGTTCGGACTGGTCTCCTGCTCCTTTTCCAGTTGGGCGATCACGCCGTGGAAAAAGTCCAGATCCTCCGAAGCGAGCACGTCCAGAATCTGCTGCTTGAACTGAGTCAGACGATGGGCCGCGATCACTTGCCGGGTCGGTAGCGGCATCGGCTCGATGGGCTGGCGGGTGGCCTTTTCGATGGCCCGCAGCATGCGCATCTCGCGCGGCGCGACGAAGAGAATCGCATTGCCCGGACGGCCGGCGCGGCCGGTGCGGCCGATGCGGTGGATATAGGCTTCGGTGTCGTAGGGAATGTCGTAATTGACGACGTGGCTGATGCGCGGCACGTCCAGCCCGCGCGCCGCCACGTCGGTGGCGACGACGATGTCGAGGCCGTTGTTCTTGAGCTGTTCGACGGTACGCTCGCGCAGCACCTGGCTCATGTCGCCCTGCAGGGCGGCACTGGCATGGCCGCGCGCTTCCAGCCGTTCCGCCAGCTCGGTGGCGGCAACCTTGGTGCGCACGAACACCAGCACCGCGTCGACATCCTCCACCTCCAGGATACGGGTCAGGGCATCGAGCTTGTGCAGGCCGCTGACCTGCCAGTAGCGCTGCCGGACCGAGGTGACGGTGGCGGTGCGGGTTTGAATTTTCACTTCCCGTGGATCGCGCAGATGGCGGTGCGCCACCCGGCGGATCGGTTCGGGCATGGTGGCCGAGAACAGGGCGATCTGCCGCTGCGGCGGCGTGTGTTCGAGGATCCACTCCACATCCTCAAGGAAGCCCATCCGCAGCATTTCATCGGCCTCGTCCAGCACCAGGGTACGCAAGCCTTCGAGCGCCAGACTCTCCCGGCGCAGGTGATCCATGATGCGGCCCGGCGTACCGACCACCACATGCACCCCGCGCCTGAGCTGGCGGAGTTGGTTGCTCATGCTCTGGCCGCCGTAGATGGGCAGCACATGAAAGCCGGGCAGATGGTGGGCATAACCCTGGAAGGCTTCGGCGACCTGAATGGCCAGCTCGCGGGTGGGCGCCAGCACCAGCGCCTGCGGTCGCCGCTCGGTCAGATCCAGCTTTTGCAGCACCGGCAGGGCGAAAGCGGCGGTCTTGCCGGTGCCGGTCTGCGCCTGACCCAGCAGGTCGTGGCCGTCCAGCAGGTGGGGGATGGTGGCCGCCTGAATCGGCGTGGGGGCCTCGTAGCCGAGTTCTTGCAGTCTTTGCAGCAGCGGCGGAGAAAGTGCCAGTTGTTCGAATTGGGTGATGGGGGATGACATACGCGAAACAGTACCTTGGTTGGGGAGGCGCTTATCGAAGACGGACTACCGTGGACGGAATAACAACGGCAAGGATTTCATCAGCCCAGCCAAAGCGTCTCAGTCGGAGCAGGTCGCAACCTGCCGCCGCCGGCGAAATTTGTTGACGATATACCAGCGCCAAAACAGGTGGGCGGCGCAGAAAGTAAGTGTTCCCGCCACCACGCCCACGACCAGTGAGCCGACCAGTAACGGCGGACCGATGGCGCCGGCTTGTTGCAACAGCCAGTGCAAAGAAAGCTCAAACGTCCAGTTCTGCGGCGGGCTACCCAGCAACCAGGCGCCAACCCGATAGGTGAGGTAAAAGATGAGGGGCATGGTCAGTGGATTGGTGATCCACACCATCGCCACCGCCACCGGCAGGTTGAACCGCAGCCAGGCGGCGGCGGTGGCGGCCAGCAGCATCTGCCAGGGAAATGGAATGAAAGCGAAAAATACACCGGCCGCCAGCCCAAGCACGGTGGGGCGGCGGCTGAAATGCCACAGACGGGGATCGTGCAACAGATCCCCGAGAAAACGGAGGTTCTTGTGCGCGCGCAAGTGCCGCGAATCGGGCAGGTAACGCTGCAAAAGCAGTTTCATGGGCGATGAAAATTCAACCAGGGCGCGCGCATTGGCGGAGACCATGACCTTCGGATGCTACAAACAATTCTGACCGCCGCGCGATTATACGCTAACGACCACAACGCAAACCCCTTTTTATAATGAGTAATTTGAGTTATTCCAGCCGCCAGCGCCGCTGCTCGGCGATATCCTAAACCCGACCGCCCAATCCTGGCTGGCTGCCCGCGGGTGGAGCGCCGGCTTGCGCTTCGCCGCGCAATTGCGCCGTCAAGCGCTGCTCGATGGCGTTGACCGGCCGGGTAAACCGCGCCAGCAAGTCGTACAGCACCGGCGTCAGGAAAAGCGTTAACGCGGTTGACAGCAGCAGCCCACCGATCACCACCACCCCGATGGCCATCCGGCTTTCGGCGCCGGCGCCGGTGGCCAAAGCCAGCGGCACCGCGCCCAAGACGGTGGACAGCACGGTCATCAGGATCGGCCGCAGGCGCTGGCTGGCGCCGGCCAGCACGGCAGCTCGCACGTCCAGGCCTTGCGCCCGCATCTGGTTGGCGAACTCGACGATCAGAATGCCGTTCTTGGCCATCAGGCCGATCAGCAACACGCAACCGATCTGGCTGTGGATATTGATCGACTGACCGGTCAGCAGCAAAGCCAGCAAGGCGCCGGTCACCCCGACCGGCACGGTCAGCAGGATGATGAACGGATGGATAAAGCTCTCGAACTGAGCGGCCAGCACCAGAAACACGATCAGCAGCGCCAGGCCGAAGGTGAAATACAAGCCGCCCGACGTTTCCAGAAACGACTCGGCGGCGCCGGTAAACGAGACGCGCGCCTCCGTCGGCAACGTTTCGGCGGCGATGCGCCCAAGGTCGGCGATGGCTCGGCCAAGATCGTAGTCGCCGACCAGCGAGGCATCGATGGTGACCGCCGGCAAGCGGTCGAAGCGGCGCAAGGTCAGCGCCGAGCTGTCCTCGCGCAGCTCGACCACCGCGCCGAGCGGCGCCAGTTCGCCACTCCGGTCGGCACGCACGAAAATCCCCCGCAGATCGCCCGGCTCGCGCCGGTCGGCGGCCCGCGCTTGCAACAGCACGCCGTACTCGCGGCCCCGGTCGATGTAGGTGGTGACCTCGCGCGAGGCCAGCAGGGTCTGCAAGGTGGCGGCGATGCGTTCGACCGGGATGCCCAGTTCGTCGGCCAGGGCGCGGTTAATTTCGACCCGCAGGGTGGGCTGACTGGCCTGATAATCGCTATCGATGGAGGTCAGCCCCGGATTGTCTCGGGCGCGCGCCATGATCGCCTCGCTCCAGGCCACCACGGTCGGGTAATCCGGCCCGCCGATCACCAATTGCACCGCTTGCGAGCTGGCGCCGCGCCCCAGACTGGAGCGGCTGATCGGAATGGCCCGCAGGTCGGGGATCTCGCGCAAATCGCCGCGAAGCGCGCTGACGATCGCCTGCTGGCTGCGTTCGCGCTGGCTCCAATCGGTGAGGCCGACCACCACAAACGCCCGATTGCTGTCGCCCCGGCCGACCACCGACACCAGCCGCCAGGCCTCGCCGCGCGCGAACAGGGGTTGTAGCGCCCGTTCGATCTTGCGCACGCCGGCGTCGGTGAACGCCAGCGTCGCGCCCTCGGGCGCCTTGACGGAAATGAAGAACACCCCGCGATCCTCGCTGGGCGCCAGTTCCTGGGGTAGATCGCGATACAGCAGCAGCGCGGCGACGCTCAGCAGCGCGGCGGCGGCCAGCACGACCAGCGGCATCGCCAGCGCGCCGTTCAAGGCGGTCCGATAGCCGCGTTCCAGAGCGGCGAACGCGCGTTCCGCCCCCCGCATGAAGCGATTGGGCGTCGCGCCGCGCCCCAGCAGTTGCGAGCACAGCATCGGGGTCAGCGACAGCGCCACGAAAGTGGAAATCGCCACCGCCGCCGCCAGCACCAGCCCGAATTCCCGAAACAGCTTGCCGATCTCGCCGCCCAGCAGCGACAGCGGCACGTAGACCGCCACCAGCACCGCGCTGGTGGCCAGCACCGCGAAGGTCACCTGACGGGCGCCGCGATAGGCCGCGACCAGCGGCGGCTCGCCGTGATCCACCCGGCGCTGGGCGTTTTCCAGCACCACGATGGCGTCGTCCACCACCAGACCGATGGCCAGAATCAGGGCCAGCAGGGTCAGCAGATTGATCGAAAACCCCAGCGCCGCCAGCAGCATGAAGGAACCGATCACCGACACCGGGATGGTCAGCGCCGGAATCAGGGTGGCCCGGAGCGAGTAGAGGAAGGCGAAGATGACCAGCACCACCACGCCGACCGCGATCAGCAGGGTGGTCACGACCTCGTCAATGCTGGCCTGGATGAACAGGGCGTCGTCGGTGGCGACGATCATCCGCACCCCGTCCGGCAGTTGCGGGCGGATGCGCTCCAGTTCGGCCCGCACGCCGGCCGACACCGCCAGGGTATTGGCCCTGGACTGGCGGATGACCCGCAAGGTGACCGAGTTCTCGCCGTTGGTGCGCACCAGGGAACGGTCGTCCTCTACCCCCGGCTCCACCGTGGCCAGTTCGAACAGCCGGATCGGGTAGCCCTCGCGCTGGACGATGGCGAGATCGCGGAATTCCTCGACGTTCTTCAGCCGGCTATCGACCCGCACCGCCAGTTGCCGGTTGCTGGATTCCAGCCGGCCGGAAGGCAGTTCCACGTTGGCTCGGCGCAGGGCGGTCTCGACGTCGCCGACGGTCAAACCACGCGCCGCCAGCGCTTCGTTGTCCAGCCAAACCCGGATGGCGCGGCGGCGGGCGCCGCTCACCGTCACCTCCCCCACCCCGGACACCGTGGTCAGCCGATCCACCACCACCCGCTCGGCCAGATCGGTCAATTCCTCGGCGGACAGGCGGTCGCTGGTCAGGGAAACCCGCATCACCGGCTGGCTGTCGCTGTCGGCCTTGACTACCCGAGGCTCGTCGGCCTCCTCCGGCAAGCGGTTGGCCACCGAGCCGACCGCCTCGCGCACGTCGGCGGCGGCGCTGTCGATGTCCCGCCCGGCGGTGAAGGTGATGCGGGTCTGGCCGACACCTTCGCTGGAACCGGACTCGATGCGCTTGACCCCGTCGATCCGGGCCACCGCGCCCTCGATGACCTCGGTGATTTCGGTATCGACGATGGCCGGCGCCGCGCCGGTGTAGCGGGTGGTGACGGTGACCACCGAGGCATCGACATCCGGCAGTTCGCGCACCGGCAAATCGCGGGCGGCCATGACCCCGCCGACCACGATCAGCAGGCTGACGACGATGGCGAACACCGGCCGCCGGATGAACAGATCGGACAGGAACATGGCGGCGCACCTCAGCCCCGATTCCTCTCCCACACGGGGAGAGCAGCGATTGATCGCACAGGGACCATCAGTCCTCACCTCCGGGCGCAAGAGCGGCGGCGGTCTTCGCGCCCTGGCCGACCGGCCGGACCGGCGAGCGCTCGCGCAGCGTTTGATGGCCCTTGATCACCACCTCGACGCCCGGCGTCAGCCCGGTCAGCACCTCGACCGCGGCGTCGCGCCGCTGTCCGGTGACGATCGCGGTCCGGGTCGCGATCCCGTCCACCACCACATGGACGTAGCTCCGGCCATCCTCGCTGACCACCGCTTCCTCGGGCACCAGCACCGCGCGGTCGCGTTCGGCGACGGTCAGCCGGACCGCCATGAACAGACCGTCCGGCAACAGGGCGTCGGGGTTGGGCAATTCGGCCCGCACCCGGAAGGCGCGGCTCACCGGATCGATACGGGTATCCACCTCGCGCACCGTGCCGGTGAAGGTCCGGCCCGGAAAAGCCGCGCTGGCGGCGCTGATCGTTTGTCCGGGCTTGACCGCGGCGAAATAGCGCTCCGGCGCCTTGAACTCCAGTTCGATGGTGTCCAGATCGTCGAGCGTGGTCAGCGTGGTATCGGTATCGACGTAAGCGCCGAGATTGACGTTGCGCAGCCCCACCACACCGGCGAAGGGTGCCCGGACCGTCCGTTTTTGCAGCCGGCTGTGTGCCGCTTCCAGGCGGGCCTCGGCCATGCCGAGCTTGGCGCGCAGGTCGTCCAGATCGGCCGCCGACACCAGCCGTTGGGCGCGCAGCAAGTCCGCGCGCCGCACTTGCAGGCGCAGATTCGCCAGTTCGCTTTCGGCTTCGCGCACCGCCGCCCGCTCGCTGTCGCTGTCCAGTTCGACCAACACCGCGCCGGCCGGGACCCGCTGTCCGGCCTGAAAGGCGATACGGGTGACCAGTCCGGCCGTGCTGGGCACGATCTTGACGGAACTGACGGCGCGGGCGGTGCCGACCGCCGCGACGGTTTCAGTCACCGTGCCGAGGCGCGCGGGGGCGATTTCGACCACCGTCGGTCCGCCCTGGCGCGAGCCTCGGGCCTCGCCGCCGCGCTCGCCCCTGACGACCCAGTACCCACCGCCGGCCGCCAGCGCGGCCAGCAGAACCACGATACCGAGTTGGGGAAGCAGGCGCATTGGGTTGGGTTCACCAGGCAAGGTTGCGGCATCATCGTCGGGCCGCTTCATCACCACAGCGAGCCGTCCCGCACTATGACTATCGAACGGTGAATAACGTGCCTCACCGGCATAGAGCCTCGCACGGCATCCCATCCTTGTCGCGATCCAGGCGCTTTACGCCACAACGATCGAGATAAAACCGCGCCTCCTCGCAGGAGGTCATTTCCCCGCAAGTCTGTTTCGTTCCGCACCGGGACGATGCCGACGGCGATGCCGGCGGTGACGGCTTCGAGGTTTTTCCACCGTGCCGCCAGTCCCATGGCGGGATCGGATTCGAGTCGGCCCACAGACCGCGTCGAGCCTGTTTCGCCTCCGCCTCCAGCGCGTACAGACGCCGTGATCGCGCGTAGCGGCGATAGACCCATGCCATCCCGCGCCGCACCTGTTCGGCATCGAGATCCCGACCACCCGACCGCACCGCGCCGACCGTGCGACCATAATCGTCCTCGGCTACCACCCGCACCCGCACGACCCGATTGAGCGCCAGCCCCGCCAGTGACCGGGTGGCCGCCACACCGTAGGGCTGATCGTGCTCCGGCGCATCGATTCCCGCCAGCCGCACCCGCACCCGCCGGCCGCCGTCGGTTCGCACCGTCAAGGTATCGCCGTCGCCAACTCCCACCACCCGGCCGCCGAACTCGGCGGCGTGGGCCGCCAGCGGCCACAGCAGACCCACAACGAGCAGGCTATATCGCCAATGCCCGTCCAAGCGCTTACGGCTTGAACTGGGGCAGAAGCTGGATGGTGTCGTCCACCCACGCATCCACTGCGCCCAGCAAAGGCGGCAGCAGCTTGCCCCGCCACTCCTGCTGGGTACTGGCCAGCGCGGTTTGAATCTCGGCTTCGAAGCTGTCCCGCGCCAGCAGTTCGATGCCCTCCTGAATCAGCCAGTCCACCGCCAAACCAGCGCCCGCGCCGATCACGACACCCGCCGCCGCCCCGAGCGGCCCGCCCAGACTGCCGCTGGTTCCGCCAGCCGCGCCGCCGGTCACCAGCAGCAGCGCCCGCTCGACAAACGGCAGGCTGAGCCGGGCGGCGATGACCGCGCCGACCTGGCTGCCCAGCACTTTGCCGGCCGCCGCGCCCAGCGTGGTCAGCGTGATCCCCCGAAACGCGCCCAGGGTGGAATTGGCGTCCGAGGCGATGCGGACCTTGTGCAACTGCGCCGGCCAGTCCAGACGCAATTCGGTCGCCGGCTGCTGGCCGAGGTCGAGATGGGTGGTGTGACGGGCGACGAAGACTTGAAAGTCCGCCTGCATCGTGGCCAGCACTCGCAGGTAGGACTGCCGCGCCTGCTCCAGGGTATCGCGATAAAGCTGTTGCAGGCGGGGATCGGTGATTTCCGGCTTCAGCACCAGCAGTTCGTAGTGTTGTTGCAGCACCCGCTCCAGATCGGCGACGACCCGCTCCTTCACGTCCCCATCGCCGAGATGACGGACGGCGGAAGTCAGCGCTTCCCACAGCAGTTGGTAATTGGTGCCGTAGCTGTAGTACCAGTCGGCAAACAGGGGTACGCGCTGGCGCAGATCCTGGAAAGTCGCGTCCATGCCGGCTTCGAACCGCGTTTGCGCCTGCTGGCGAAGTTGCTGGCGGCTCTGTTCCAGGCTCGCCGCGTGATCGCGCACGAAGGCGGAATATTGCCCGGCGTCGGCCAGCACCCGCACCAGTTCGCCGTTCTGATTTTGGTAGGCCAGGGCGACCTTGGCCGGCACCTGGCGTTCGACCGGGGCGACCACCTGGGTCCGGTCGGGGTGAACCGGCGCGGTATCGAGCGGCGACGCCTGACGCCACAGGTGGGAACCACCCCACGCCAGCGCCAGACCGAGCAGGAGACCGAGCCAGAAGCGGGAGCGCCGCCAGACCGGCGGCGGCGCTTGCGTCGTGTTGATGATGATGGGCGGGAGCGTGCTTTCCCGGCGCTCGCCGACTGCGACCGGCATCGCGGTCAATTCGTTCATGGCAACTCCTTCAGGCGACTCCTCCCCTCCGAAACGAGAGGAGTTCAGACTTGGGTCATGGGGATAAATCCAGAGAATGGAAGGGCGTGAGGTGGAATCAATATGTTGTGTTTATCGCATCAGGGATTCAATCTCAAGTCGATGCCTTTGATCGGCAAGGACAACCGCGAGCGGGTGGCGCCTCTACCAAACGCGCGGCGTCACGGCATTACATCTTCGCTTCTCAGGTGCGACTCCGGCGGCTGCGACCCCGGCCCGTCAGGCGGCTCGCTCACGAACAGCGGGCACGGCCGGTCGCTGGCCCGCCAGCGGTCGGCGAACTCGCCCCAGTGCGGATGTGACTCGCGGTTCGCCTCCAGATAATCCAGCAGGTGTTGCACGCTGGCGTTGTGACTCCGCGCGCTGAGCCGGGTGCTGAGACAGGCCCAGCGCAGGTAGAGCGCATAGGTGTTGAGCACGTCGCCCTCGCAGTAGCGATTGATGGCGGCGTAGTCGCCGGCGGCGGCCTGCTCCGCCACCGCCGCGCCGGAACCGTTCCATTTGCCCGGCAGGCCCAAGGCGCGGGCGGCCTCGTCCAAACCCAGCCGCGGCGAAGCGCCGAAGTCGCTCAGCGCGTCCATCAGGTCGCAGTGCCAGTTGGATTCGTAGCGGTAGTCGTAACCGAAACGGGGATCGGTGCGGTGCCAGTTGTAGGCGGTCAGCCCGTGGATCAGGGAACGCTGCTTGAGTACGGCGGCGTCGAAGCCCCGACCGTTCCAGGTCACCAGCCGGGGCCGCTGCTTATCGATCATCTGCCAGAACCCGGCCAGAATCTCCCGCTCGCCGCGTTCGGCGATGCTGGCCGCGCCCAGCTTGCGCACGCTATGGCGCTCGTACTCGCCGTCCCGCTCGATGCGGGCCAGCAGGAAACCCAAGGTCACGATTTCATGCTGGATCGGCTTGGGGAAGGCCTCTGGGTCGCGGTCCTCCGGCAGAATGGCGGTATCGGGGCGGGTTTCGAGATCGATGACGAGCAGGTTGAGCGGATTGGCCATGGGTCCCCTGAAAGATGTCGGGATGATTTGGAAACGGAGATTCTTGCAAAACAATATCCCTACGTCCAAACCCGCGGTATCTCCCGAGTTGGACAGTCGGGATTTTCACCCGTGCTGTCCGATCATCACCCTCAATGCCCGGAAACCGCGCAACCCGGCATTTAGCCGGATTGCTTTTTCGGTTGGAAAAATCCCGTCGCGGCTGCCATGCTCTTTGAAACGATCCGGGATTGAGAACCGTCCCCTGTTCGATCCCGCCGGTTGGCACTATCCACCGATCCGCCGTACCAACCTGGCAACGCCCAAATTTTCGAGCATCGCGCCCACTCAGCAGGAGCCCGCGGATGATCGCCACCAAAGCTGACGCTCTCGTTTTTCAGAAGGTCGAGCGGGTCTACCAGTTCGTCGCCCTGGACTTTGTGGCGAACTACCCCCGCTGGTCGGCCGAGGTACTGGAACTCAAACCGCTGTCCGCCGGCCCCGTGCAACTGGGTTTTCAGGCCCGGCAGGTGCGCGTCGATCAGGGCCACAAAACGGAATCGACCTTCGAGGTGGCCGAGCTGGAACCGCTCAAGCGGGTGTGCTTCCAGGGCATCACGGCCCCCTATCGCTCCATTTACGAATTCGAAAACCTCAGTCCTTCCACCCATGTGACGTTCATTTTCGAACTGGAACAACTCGAACCGCGCATGCGCCCGTTCGAAAAGCTGATCCGCATGGCGTTGCAAGATGGCGCCAAGCGCACGGTACGAAAACTAAAGTTATTGATCGAAAAGGAAATGCTGGACAACGACTAGCACCGCAAACGGCAACAGCGTGATTTCGAGGCCAAGAACTCTCCAGGAGATTCCCCATGTTCGTGACGGCAAAAGACGATGGCTTGATCCCTTACGTGCTGACGCAAATCCTGGATGCCTGCGTCAACGGCGTCACCCTGTCCGACCCAGATCTGCCGGACAACCCGATCGTGTACGCCAACAAAGCCTTTGAAGAGATCTCCGGCTACTCGCAGGACGAGATCGCGGGCCGCAACTGCCGGTTCCTGCAGGGCGAGGACCGCGACCAGGAAGGCTTGCAAACCATCCGCGAGGCGCTGAAGCGGCATGAACCCTGCGTGGTGACCCTGCGCAACTACCGCAAGAACGGCGAACTGTTCTTCAACCGCCTCGCCATCCGCCCGCTGGTGGACCACGAAGGCCAAGTGATTTATTACCTGGGCGTCCAGTACGACGTCACCCATCAGGTTCGCGCCCGGGAAGAAATCGAGAAGCTGCGCTTCGAGATCGACAAGCTGGCGGGCGATTGACACCGGCCGGCGCGGGCGCCACTCCCTCGGGACTTTCGCTTCGGGTTTAAGAACCGTTCGGGGTGAACGGATGAAGCGAAAATCCTGTCCCTGCATCGGGTTCATGTTAGCGCGCTGATTTTTCCAGCCCCATCTCTTTCCAGATCGCCGTGACCGCGCCCATGGCATGGCCTTGCAGGGAGATCGACTTGCCGGCGATTTCACGAGGTACTTGCGGATATTGCAGGTTTACCCGGATGAGATGGGCGCGCGGATGCGCGTGCACGATGCGCTCCATCGGCCAGCGGATGACGCTGGGCGTGTTGAATCCAGCGCCGATTTCCAAAACCAGCAAATCCCGCTCGTGGTTGTTATCGAGCCATTGCTCAAGGCGTTCAGCCTGCTCCCGATAAGGGTCCTCGATAAACCAGTAGCCACCGCGCACGTTCATGATCACGTCTTCACCGCAGTTGGGGCAGCGAGGGAGAACGCTGGAATCCGTCACCACCTGGGTTGCCGGGTCGATCTTCGGCAGGATGCGCTCGATCACCGGCCAACTCGGCCATACCGCGTTCGAACAGGGCGTTTGGCACTGCATGAGCGCGTAGTCGCCCTGGGGCGTAAACAGCCGGTCTTCGGCAAAACCGTTCTTGGTAAACAGCCCATCCACGTTGGAGGTGATGACGAAATACGCCTTTTCCCGCACCAGATCCAACAGCCGGGCATAGACCGGGTGCGGCGGCGCCTGGAACCGCACCTGATTCACGTTCGCCGCCAGATAACCCCATTTCAGTTCGGGACTCCAGTCCGAATAGCCCATCAACTCGGCCCGCCGGTGGAAACCGAGCTTCACCATGCCGGGAAAATCCCGGGCGAACGATTCCGTATCCATGTAATCGATGCCGGCCTCGACGGCCAGCCCGGCGCCGGCCGCGATCAGCACGGCGTTGGCTTGGCGCAGCAGATCGCGGCAACGCTGGATGTCATGGTCGTTAAACATGGGCTTCCTCCGTTCCTTCGCCCCGCAGCAGGCGCTCGTAGATTTGGAAATCGTCCTGGCTGAACACGTTCAGGACGATCAGATCGATCATGCCGGGGTGATCGTCCAGCCAGCCGCCGATGGCGCGCAGCGCGACGCGCGCCGCCGGCTCGCGCGGAAAGCCGAACACGCCGGTCGAAATGCCGCAGAAGGCGACCGAGCGGATGTCCGGCACCCGGCTGGCCAGATCCAGGCACGACCGGTAGCAGGCGGCCAGCAATCGCTCGTGTTCGGGCCGCAACCGGTCCGGCGCGACAATGGGACCGACCGTGTGCAGGATGTACCTGGACGGCAGGTTGTAGGCGCGAGTCACCTTGGCCCAACCCGTCCCCTCGGGGCCGCCCTGACGCTGCATGATTCTGGCGCAATCCTCCCGGACGCGGGGACCCGCCACGGAGTGGATGGCGTTGTCGATGCAGCCGTGAAAAGGTTGGAAGCAACCGAGCATTTGCGCGTTGGCCGCGTTGACGATCGCGTCGGCGTTCAAGGTGGCGATATCTCCCCGCCACAGGATGCAGGAGGTCGCGGCGTCCGGGAGAGCGCCAGGCCAACCCTGGGGAACGCGCGGCAGATTCGCGATATCCGTTAAACCCCTGTCGAGGACCTCGCCCCGCAGGAGCCGATCCAGCCGGGCATGAAACCAGTCCGGCAACGGGTCGGGTCCACGCACGGTCAGCAGGGCGCGCAGTAACCGCCGTCTTTCGTCATGGGATGACAAATCCCCGCTGCCGGCCCCGCCGCCTTCGGCTTGCAGGTACGCCAGGAGTTCATCCACCAGAACGGCCCGCTGGTCCGCCGCCGCCGGGGCGGGAGGAGGCGCGACGAACGGTTCATCCAGGCAAATCAGCGACCGGTAGTCATCCAGGTCCAAGGAAGCGGCGCGGGAGGGCTTAACGCTCGAAGATGTCGCGGTAAGCCGATCGCCGTCAGAAGCGGAGATTTTTGTCATGGCGTGCGGTGTGGATGCGTGGATTGAATCATTGTAGCAAGCCGGTCAAGAGCAAGGAGACGACACGATCGTTCCGAAAAATCCGGGCCGATCAAGTCGCTTGTGGTTTCCCGAAAAACTCGCGCTGCGTGGCCTGAACGACCGCGACGATGGCCGGATGCAACAGCCGGCGCTCGGTGGTGATGGCGTAGAGCTGCTCGGTCACCGAGTCGATGCGCCCGATCACCTGGACGGCGTATTGCCGGCACACGTAATCGGAAATCGCCGTGGGCGCCACGAACAAACCGGCGCCGGCCTGACCGAAAGCCTTGAGCAGGGCGCTGTCGTCGAATTCGCCCACGATACGCGGGTACAGATGCTGCGCCTCGAACCACTGAATCAGTTTGGGTCGAGTGGCGACGTCTTCTCCCGGCAGCAGGAACGGCGCCTTATCGAGCAGCGCGGGAAACGTCCCCGCCAGGGACCGCGCCAGACCCGGCGTGGCGAACACCGTTAAATCGCTTTCCCCAAGCAAGTGACTGTAGCCCCGGACGTTCAGATTGGTGGGCATGGGTCGGTCGGCGATCACCAGATCGAGATGATGGACCGCCATCTCGGCCAGCAGCGGCGCCAGTTGGCCCTCCCGGCAGATCAGACGTACCGGTTCATCGATGCGCAGCGCCGGTTCGACCACGCGATAAGCCACTGACTTCGGCACCGAATCGGCGATGCCGACCCGAAACGGCAGACTCTTGCGCGCCGTCCGGTCGAGGGCGACTTCCAGCAGTTCGTTGCCGAGCGCGAAGATTTCGTCCGCGTAGCTGAAAATGCGCCGCCCCATCTCGGTCAGTTCCAGGCCGCGCCCGACGCGGCGAAACAGCTCGATACCGAGACTCTCCTCCAGTTCGCCCAATTGCCCGCTGATGGATTGCGGCGTCAGGTGCAATTGCTTGCTGGCGCTGGCGACGCTGCCCGCCTTGGCGACCATCCAGAAATAGCGCAGATGCTTGAAGTTGAGGCTGGCCATGAGACTCCGATACATCGAATAATTCGAATGATTATCCAATATTATTCGAATTGTTGGATGTTTTCACTGGCTCTAGACTGACCGGAATTTCAACCCAAAAAGGAGGGGCTTCATGCAGATCAACATTCAGGCCCGGGGTTTCGAACTGACCGACGACTTGCGTGAGCACATCGAACGACGCCTGCAATTTGCGCTCGGCTGGGCCAACGACCATCTGCGCCAGGTCTCGGTCCACCTCTCCGACGAAAACGGCCCACGCGGGGGCAAGGACAAGCGTTGCCGGATCCAGATCGGTTTTCCTGGGGCGCCGAGCGTGGTGATCGAGGATACCGAAACCGATGTTTACGTCGCCATCGACCGGGCCGCCGACCGGACTGGCCGCTCGGTGGCGCGCCGGCTGGAGCGGCTGCGCGACCATCGTCATGGCCCGTCCCCCGCAGTCGGCTCGGATGACACAGACACCCTACCCTTCCACTAAACCCGATGCTGGCCGCTCCGCGCGGCCTGGGAGAAACTCGATGAAATATCTGCCGGAACTTTTTGCCGCCAACGCCCGCTGGGCCGAAGAGACGCGGGCCGCCGACCCCAATTTTTTCGCTGGGCTGGCGGCCTTGCAAACTCCCGCCTACCTGTGGATCGGCTGTTCGGACAGCCGCGTGCCCGCCAATCAGATCACCGGGCTGAAGCCGGGTGAAGTGTTCGTTCACCGCAATGTGGCCAACGTGGTGGTGCATACCGACCTCAACTGCCTGTCGGTGATGCAATTCGCCATCGAGGCGCTCAAGGTCCAGCACATCATCGTCTGCGGTCATTATGGCTGCGGCGGCGTGAAGGCGGCCCTGGAGGGGACGTCCCTGGGGTTGATCGACAACTGGCTGCGTCATATCCAGGACGTGCGCGACCGGCACGCGGACTTCCTCGCCGCCTTGCCGGACCAGGAGGCGCGCTGGCGCGCTTTGTGCGAGCTGAACGTGATCGAACAGGTGCGCAACGTCGCCCGCACCACCTTGGTGGGCGATGCCTGGCGGCGGGGGCAACCGCTGATGCTGCATGGCTGGATCTACGGCCTGGCCGACGGTCGCCTGCAGGATCTTCAGGCTTCCATGAAGGACAGCGCCGAACTCCAATCGACCATCGATCTGGCGACAGCGGGCGTGCGGTCGCGCCACATGGCCCATTGAGATCCGTCTCAATCGGATTCCCCGTGCTTCACCGACCGTACCGTGTAGATCGCACGGAAATATCACGAATCCCTAATACTGAAACCAAGAGGATATAAACATGGCCAAAGAACTGTATGCCTTAGGAGAACGGCCGCCTTTGGGCGAGATTCCCGCCAAGATGCACGCCTGGCTGATCCGGGCCGAGCGGTTTGGCACGCCGCTGGAAGCCTTCCAGCAGGAAGTGGTCAATGTGCCACCCATTGCCGACGACGAAGTTCTGGTCTACGTCATGGCGGCCGGGATCAACTACAACAACGTCTGGGCCGGGCTGGGCATTCCGGTCAACGTCATCGGCGCCCGCAACAAGGCCGGCGAAAAGGAAGACTTCCACATTGGCGGCAGCGACGCCTCCGGCATCGTCTACCAGGTTGGCAAGGACGTCACCAACGTCAAGGTTGGCGACGAAGTGGTGCTCCACTGTGGCAAATACAGCCGCGACTGCGAATGGGTCCAAAGCGGCGGCGACCCCATGTACTCGCCGACCTACCGCATCTGGGGCTACGAAACCAACTGGGGCAGCTTCGCCCAGTTCGCGCGGGTGCAGGGCCAGCAATGCATGCCCAAGCCCAAGCACATGAACTGGGAAGAAGCCGCCGCCTACACCCTGGTCGCGGCCACCGCCTGGCGCATGCTGCACGGCTGGGGCGCCAACGCCATCAAGAACGGCGACGTCGCCCTGATCTGGGGCGGCGCCGGCGGGCTGGGCTCCATGGCCATCCAAATCGCCAAGGCCGCCGGCGCCACCTCGGTGGCCATGGTCTCCGGCGAAGACAAATTCGACTACTGCATCAAGCTCGGCGCCAAGGGCTGCATCAACCGCAACGACTTCGACCACTGGGGCATGCTGCCGCACTGGAAGGACAACGTCGGCTACGCCAAATGGATGAAAGGGGTGCGGGCCTTCGGCGCCAAGATCTGGGAGGTGCTGGGCGAAAAGCGGGCCCCCAACATCGTCTTCGAACACCCGGGCGAAACCACCATCCCCACCTCCATCTTCGTCTGCGACACCGGCGGCATGGTGGTGGTCTGCGCCGGCACCACCGGCTACAACGCCACGGTCGATCTGCGCTACCTGTGGATGCGGCAAAAGCGTCTGCAAGGCTCCCACTTCGCCAACACCGAGCAATCCAACCAGATGAACGAACTGGCGCTGCGCGGCCGGCTCGATCCCTGCCTGTCGCGGGCCTTCACCTACCAGGAAATCCCGCTCGCCCATCAGCTCATGCACGACAACAAGCACCCGCACGGCAACATGGCGGTGCTGGTCGGCGCCACCGAATTCGGCCAGGGCGCCAGCGGCCCGCCGCCGGTGCGCTTCGAACATCCGGTCCTGCCCCAGGGCGACGTTCACACCACCGCGCATCCCTATCCGATGTCCGAACCGTTGCCCAGCGTCGCCCAGGCCGAAGCGATCGTCATCGCCGACGACGGCACCCAGGTCAAGGACCTGATGCATCGCGGCATCATCGCCTGCGCGCCGGGCGACACCGTCGCCCAGGTGGCGAAGCTGATGATCGATCAGGAAATCCACGCGGTGGTGGTGATGGACGGCGGTCAGGCCACCGGCGTGGTCTCGCAGACCGACCTGGTGCTGGCGCGGCAAGGCCGCACCCCCGAGCAGGCCCGGGCGCTGCTCGCCCGCGCCATCATGACCCCCGGCTGCGCCACCTGCGACGCGGACATGCTGCTGAGCGAGGCGGTCAGCCTGATGACCGGTCGGCGCATGCACCGCCTGGTGGTCACCGAACACGGTCAGCCCACCGGGGTCATCTCCATGACCGATGTCGTCCGGAAATTGATCGGGGCCTGAGCGAGCCAGACTCGGAGCCTGTACAAAAACTTCCCCTCTCCTCGTCGGAGAGGGGTTGAGGGTGAGAGTTTTTTCAACACCTTCAATCCCCGGAGACCGTACAAAAACGCCCCTCAGCGCTTATTGACGGCTGTTACCGGACATTGATCGTTCAATTGGGGGGTCAACGAATTCCGACAACCCCCTATCCGATCTTCTCGCTCCGCTTGGTATCCGCGAACTTGTGGAGATGAAGTTGCAACTGATCGAGCTCAAGCGCGGCGGACAGGTTCGACTTCACCGTTTGCAATGTCTCGGATAAGTGTTGCTGCTGTTCGGCGGACAGGCCGCGCAGCATTTCCGCGCGGGTGCTCAAAACGACACTCTCGACTTCGGCGATTAGATGCCGCGCCTGGTCGGTCAGATGGATACCCCACAAGCGTCGGTCGCCGGGGATCGGGCGCCGCTCGATCCACCCGCTCTTTTCGACCTGATCGATCAGTCGGCCCACGGTGGATTTCTCGATTTCGAGTTCGTCGGATATGTGCGACTGGCTGAGACCATCGTGGTTGGACAGAATCGCCAGAATCGACCATTGGGCGCGGGACAAACCCAGCGGCTGCAATCGGCGATCGATCAGCTTGCGAAGCAGGTGAGCGGAGTCGCTCAGGAGGAAGCCGGGACCCCGGAAAGAATCTTGGATGATCATACGGGTTGTCTCATTCGCGATGCTCTAACGGTGATAAGCGCTAGCTAGCATAAACCAAATGCCAGCGCACAGGCTTGCGGAAGCCTAAATTCCGGTTGAATAGTGGTATTGCTTACTATATGCTTTAGTTAATTAAGGTAGCTTATAGTAATTAGTCCAACTAAAAAGTTTCCAAAGCGTCGAAGAGATCCCAGCGGCTCGATGAGACTGGCGCGGAATAAGCGACGCACGCAGCAAACCGACCACCATCACCGGAGAAGAGGAACGTTATGAGCAACACCCCGAAAGCCGCCGGCGCCCCCACCAACAACCAGAAACTGCTCGCTTGGGTTGGCGAGATCGCAGCGCTCTGCAAGCCGGAGCAGGTCGTCTGGTGCGATGGTTCGCAAGCCGAATACGACCGCCTGTGCCAACTGATGGTCGATGGCGGGACTTTCATCCGCCTCAATCCGGACAAGCGGCCCAACTCCTATCTGGCGCGCTCGCACCCCTCCGACGTCGGCCGGGTTGAGGACCGCACCTTCATCTGCTCGATCAATAAAGAGGACGCCGGCCCGACCAACAACTGGGCGGCGCCGACGGAGATGCGCGCCACGCTGAACGGCTTGTTCGACGGCTGTATGCGCGGCCGACCCATGTACGTCATCCCGTTCAGCATGGGTCCGCTTGGCTCGCCCATCGCCAAGATCGGCATCGAAATCAGCGACAGCCCCTATGTCGTGGTCAACATGGGCATCATGACCCGGATGGGCAGCGCGGTGCTGGACGTGCTGGGCGAGGACGGCTTTTTCATCCCCTGCGTACATTCGGTGGGCGCGCCGCTGGCGTCGGGCCAGAAGGACGTGCCGTGGCCGTGCGAGGCCGACATCAAGCGCAAGTACATCGTGCATTACCCGGAAACCTACGAGATCTGGTCCTACGGTTCGGGCTACGGCGGCAACGCCCTGCTTGGCAAGAAGTGTCTGGCGCTGCGCATCGCCTCGGTCATGGCGCGCGACGAAGGCTGGCTCGCCGAGCACATGCTGATCATGGGGATTGAATCGCCGCAGGGTGAGAAAACCTACCTCGGCGGCGCCATGCCCAGCGCCTGCGGCAAGACCAACCTGGCGATGCTGGTCCCGCCCAAGGGCTTCGAGGGCTGGAAGGTCACCACGGTTGGCGACGACATCGCCTGGATCAAGAAAGGCCCGGATGGCAGCTTGCGCGCGATCAATCCCGAAGCGGGCATTTTCGGCGTGGCGCCTGGCACCAACATGGCTTCCAACCCCAATGCGATGCTGAGCATCACCCGCAACTGCATCGTCACCAACGCCGCGTTGACCGACGACGGCGATATCTGGTGGGAAGGCATGGACGGCGCACCGCCGGCGCACGCGATCGACTGGAAGGGCGAAGACTGGACACCCGGTTGTGGTCGGCCCGCGGCGCATCCCAATGCCCGTTTCACCGCACCGGCCAGCCAGGTTCCGAGCATCGATCCGGAGTGGGAAAACCCGGCCGGCGTGCCCATCAGCGCGTTCGTATTCGGCGGGCGAATGAGCAAGGACATGCCATTGGTGTTCCAGGCCTTCAACTGGAGCCATGGCGTCTATCTGGCCGCCACCATGGGCTCGGAGGGGACAGCCGCGGCGATTGGCCAGGCGGCGATGCGCCGCGACCCCATGGCGATGCTGCCCTTCTGCGGCTACAACATGGCCGATTATTTCAGCCACTGGCTGAACGTCGGCCGCCGGGTGCCCAATCCGCCGCGCATCTTCCGCGTCAACTGGTTCCGCAAGGACGACAACGGCAAATTCCTGTGGCCGGGCTTCGGCGAGAACATGCGCGTGCTGAAATGGATCGTCGACCGGGTCCACGGCCGCGGCTACGGCGTCGAAAGCCCGATCGGCTGGATGCCGCGTCACGAAGACATCGAATGGAAGGGTCTGGAGTATTCAAGCGACACGTTCTACGACCTGATGTCCGTTGGCCGCAAGGCCGGCACGTCCGAGGCGCACGCCCACGAGGAGCAGTTCGACCTGTTCTTCGACCGCCTGCCCAAGGAGTTCATCTTCGAACGTGAATTGCTGCGCTCCCGGCTGTGGCGTTCGCCCGATCAGTGGGAACTGGCGCACGAAGCCGCCTGATCGGTTTTCGGCTCTGGATCGAGCCGCGCCTGCAAAAGACACCCGGACAATCCCCCCGGGGGCGCGGCCCGATCCTCTCATCCCGCCCGATCGAAGATTCATT
Source organism: uncultured Gammaproteobacteria bacterium (assembly GCA_963695105.1). Taxonomy (GTDB): domain Bacteria; phylum Pseudomonadota; class Gammaproteobacteria; order Competibacterales; family Competibacteraceae; genus Competibacter. The sequence goes on from CAVOGC010000014.1 coordinate 61,188, forward strand.
GAGGAGTATTCGGTATGTCACGCAAAAAAATCGCGCTGGTCGGCGCCGGCCAAATTGGCGGCACGCTCGCCCTGCTCGCCGGCATGAAAGAGCTGGGCGACGTCGCTCTGTTCGACATCGCCGACGGCGTTCCCCAGGGCAAGGCGCTCGACATCGCCCAGGCCGCGCCGGTCGAGGGCTTCGACGGCGTCTACACCGGCGGCAGCGATTAAGCCGTCATCGAGGGCGCGGACGTGGTGATCGTCACCGCTGGCGTGCCGCGCAAACCGGGCATGAGCCGCGACGATCTGATCAGCGTCAACACCAAGGTCATGGTCGCGGTCGGCGAGAACATCAAACAGCGCTGCCCCGACGCTTTCGTCATCGTCATTACCAACCCGCTCGACGCCATGGTCGGGGTGCTGCGACAGGTCTCGGGCCTGCCGGCGGAAAAGGTGGTCGGCATGGCCGGCGTGCTGGACAGCGCGCGGTTCCGCCATTTCCTGGCCGACGAATTCAAGGTCTCGGTCGAGGACGTCACCGCTTTCGTGCTGGGCGGCCACGGCGACACCATGGTGCCGCTGGTGCGTTATTCGACGGTCGCCGGCATCCCGTTGCCCGATCTGATCAAGATGGGCTGGACCACCCAGGAGCGACTGGACGCGATCGTCAAGCGCACCCGCAACGGCGGCGGCGAGATCGTGGCCCTGTTGAAAACCGGCTCGGCGTTCTACGCGCCGGCTTCCGCGGCCATCGCCATGGCCGACGCCTACCTGAAGGACAAGAAGCGCCTGTTGCCCTGCGCCGCCTATCTGAGCGGCCAATACGGCGTCAACGGCATCTATGTCGGCGTTCCGGTGATCCTGGGCGCGGGCGGCGTCGAGAAGATCGTCGAAATCGAGCTGAATGCCGATGAGAAGGCGATGTTCGACCACTCGGTCAAGTCGGTTCAGGAACTGGTCGAGATCACCAGGCAGTTTTTGTAGCGATCAGCATGATCGACTGATCCGCTTCAACGGGTCTGGCGTAGTGCAACCGCACCAGACCTGAATCAAAGTGGTGGATGGCGCGCAACATCATACGATGCGACGGCGTTCCCCGCGCCAACAGCGATATCCCGTCTCCCAGGGTCGCGGGGCACTCCGATGGAACGAATTCGTCGATGCGCCCGCGTTCCGGTAACGCCGGAACCCATTCGCCGCCACCCACCAGCCAGATCACCCCCTCCCCGACCGGCGTGACGCGCCCGCACGAAATCGCCGATGTCGCCGGTCACCAAACAGACCTTCGGGTCGATGGCGGCGACCAACCGCAAGAAACCAACCCCGCCTTGCCGGTATAAGGACACTCACCGAAACTTTGGTTATATATATTTGATTTAGTTAAAAAAAGTAGGCCGCCACGTTTCTGACCCCGATGACACCACCATGACGGCCTGAAACGCGGCGTCAGGACAAGCACGTTCTTGACGCCGCGATGGGCCGAAAATCGATTTCTCACGATTTCTGGCTTTTCGGGACTGCCGTGCTAGATTTCAGACTGTAGAACTCGGTTATTTGCTGGGAGCGTTTGACGCGCGACGTCTTCAAGCGAACCCAAATCCGACCCTTGATCGGCAGCGCGCGATTATCGAGAGGATGGAACGATGCCCGATCTGCTGTATAGTGAAAACTTCCCCAGTCGCTTGACGCTTTATCTCAAGATACCGCTCGGTTCGGAGAGCCCCGCACAGCCGATGACGGCGGTCTTCTTATCGCGGCACGCTTCTCCCGCCCCCAACGTCGATTTGCTGCTTTACCTGCACGGGCACAAAGCTGACGCCCTCCAAATCGACGACTACCTGATGAAGCCCCAATACCGGTTTCGCGAGCGCCTGAACGCGGCTGGCAATGCAGCGATTCTGGTGGCGCCCACCCTGGGACCGAAATCGCAACCGGGCATCCTGGCCACTCAAGGCGACGCTTATTTGAGTGACGTGCTGGACGGCCTGCAACAACATGGCGGTTTCGGGGTAAAACCGACGATAGGTAACCTGGTGCTCGCTTGTCACTCCGGTGGTGGGGTGGCGATGCTGGCCCTGGCCCAAACCCTCAAAACGCCGGTCGCCGCCTGCTGGGGTTTCGACTGCCTATACAATGCCGGACAAGACGACGCCTGGCTGGCTTGGGCTATGCAACATCCCAACGCGTCGCTGTTCATTTTCTATCAGGGCAGCACTAGCAATCTTTCGGAGTCACTCGCCCGGAAAAGCGCGAAACTTGCCAACGTGGTTGTGATGCCTTCCAAGGCCCCGAACCACGATAATGTGCCCCGATGGCACTGGCTGGATCGCCTGCGGAAGTCGTGGGAGTTATTTGGCCCCTCCCACTATTGAAGCGCTCGGCAAAACGCGCTGGCCTCAAGCGCCCGCTGACGCCGATTCTGCCGGCCAAGGACATCGCCGCCGTTTCCGTCATCCTCTGCTCCACCATTGTCTGTACCTACTCCATCAAATGGAGTCGGCGGCTCCTGGGATCAAGATATGTGTAATCGACAGCATCCAGGCGACCCTTCCCGACTTTCGCCGATCAACCCGGCGCGCCCGAAAAAGCGGTCTTCCTTCGACCGATCAGCTCCGGCAAGCCCCGAACAGACCAAAGATCGCTCAAACCATGGCTACAATTGAGTGATTCGCCGTCGCGGGCGGCTGGTTTGTCTGCGGCACACCGGACAACCACCGCTCGGCGGGCGCCCACGGATCAAGATTGACTCGTATATCGACTGGAAAAATGGCTGTTTCCCCATCGTTTCCCACCTGCCGCGCTGGCGGCCAGCCCCTGGCAAGCCGGAGATCGACATGCTGCGTTTCCTGCGCGATCTGAAGATACGCGGCAAGCTGCTGGCGGTGGTGTTGCCGCTGGTGCTATTGCCCGTGCTCGGTGTTGGCATCGTCGTCGGCTACGTGTCCAAGCAGCAAGCCTACTGGGGCATCACGCAGGCCGTCCGGGCCGATCTGGAGCACACCGCCCAGTTCACCGTGGACTTGCTGAACGCCCACTACCAGCAGTTTGCGGTCTACAAGGAAGACAAGCGCCGGATCGTCTACCAGGATCTGGCCACGCTGGCGCGGTTTGCCTACAACCTCGTGGCGGTTCAGCACGAACAGTACGTAAACGGCCAACATTCCCTGGCGGCGGCCCAACAGGAAGCCCGGAAAGCGTTCAAGAACATCAGCGTGGGTGAAACGGGTTATCTCTACGCCATGACTTCGAAAGGCGAACTGACGATCCACATCGCCCAGGAAGGCGAAAACATCCAAGACGCGCAGGACGAAAAAGGCCGCTATTTCATCCGGGAGATTAGCGAAAAAGCGCTCGCCGCCAAACCCGGCGAAGTTCTTTACATCGTTTATCCATGGCGCAACGAGATCCTGGGGGAGCGCCGCCCCCGGAACAAGGTAGTGGCTTATCTGTACTTTCCCGCCTGGGACTGGATCATCGCGGCCGGCGGCTATCTGGACGAAACCTACGAAGACGTGGACTTCGAACGGCAGGCGCTGGCGGAACTGCAACGGAATATCCTGAGCAAACCGATCGGCGCGACCGGTTATATTTACGCCATGACCAGCCGCGGCGAACTGACAATGCACCCGTTTCTACAAGGGGAAAACGTCTACGACGAGCGGGACGGAAACGGTCATGACTTCATCCGTGAAATGTGCGAGCGCAAGAACGGTTGGATTCGCTATCCCTGGCGGAGCGAGAACGACCCCACGCCGCGGATGAAGATCGTGCGCTATCAGCATTTCGCCCCGTGGGACTGGATCGTCGCGGTCGGCTCTTACGAGGATGAGTTCTACCAGCCGGCCATCGAGATCGAAAGGCGCATTTTATCCACCATGGGCGTCCTGACTTTTATCATGGGCCTGCTGGCGATGATTCTGGTCTTTTTTGTCTCCAAGTTTCTGACTGACCCGATCCAACGCCTCATGGCGGGCGTGCGGGAAGTTCAACGGGGCCGGCTGGATACCCGGCTTGCCGTCGCGAGCAACGACGAACTGGGCGAACTGGCCGCCAATTTCAACCGGATGACCGATGCGCTGCGCAAAAACCAGGAATTGGAAGCCAATCTCGCCCAGCGGAACAAGATGGCTTCTCTCGGGGTGCTGTCCTCGGGAGTAGCCCACGAAATCAACAATCCCCTGGGCGTCATCCTGGGCTATGCCGCCCACCTGGAAAGCAAACTGGACCCCAAGAACCCCGCCTTTAAATACATCCAGGAAATCAGGCGCGAAAGCAAACGCTGCAAAAATATCGTGCAGGATCTGTTGAGCTACGCCCGGGTGCCGAAACCCTCGCTGGAAGAAACCGACATCAACGGCCTGCTCGATCAGATCGTGGATTTCGCCGCCCACCACACCGACATGAGCGCGGCCGACATCGTGACCACTTTCGATCCCCGGTTGCCGCGAATTTGGGTGGACGGCGATCAGATCCGCCAGGTTGCCATGAACCTGATGCTCAACGCCGGGGCCGCCATGCCCGAGGGTGGCCGGCTGACGATCGGCGCCGCGCTGGGCGAGGACGGCCGGGTGAAGCTGACCTTTCAAGACTCCGGCGCCGGCATTGCGCCGGACCACCTGGAAAAAATCTTCGAGCCGTTCTTCACCACCAAGACGCGGGGGACCGGTCTGGGACTGGCAATCGCCAAAACCATCGTGGAACAGCACGGCGGCAGGATCGAGATCACCAGCGCGCCGGGCCAGGGCGCCTTGGCGACCGTCAGCCTGCCCGTCTGTCGGGAATCCGCATGACAGACAACGGGCGGCGGCGAATCCTGGTGGTCGATGACGATGAGGCCATGTGCCGGATGATCGAAATGATCCTGACGGATCAGGATTACGCCGTTTCGGCCCACACCCGCCCGCTGGAGGCGATGGCGGCGTTCGCGCCGGGTGGCCACGATCTGGTGATCACGGATATCAAGATGCCTGGGCTGGATGGTCTTGAAGTGCTGCAAAGGATCAAGGCACAGGACCCCGCCCAACCGGTCATCATGATCACGGCGCACGCCACGGTCGACATGTCGATTCAAGCCCTGCGCAACGGAGCCTACGATATCCTGACCAAGCCGTTCGAACCCGAGGAACTGCTCTCCAGGGTCCGCAACGCCCTGCGGCAAATGGAGCTGATCCAGGAAAACCGCGAACTCAAGGAGGAACTGGCCACCCGGCAGGGTTCCATCGTGGGCAACGCTCCGCGGTTGCTCGGCGTGCTCGAAACGGCGCGAAAAGTGGCGGCTCGCGATATTCCGGTGCTGATCAGCGGGGAGTCGGGCACCGGCAAGGAGTTGGTCGCGCACGAGATCCGCCAGCATTCTCAGCGCAAGGACGGCAAGTTTGTCGCCATCAACTGCGGGGCCATCCCCGAAGCACTGCTGGAAAGCGAGCTGTTCGGCCATCGCAAGGGGGCCTTCACCGGGGCCGACCGCGATCACAAGGGCCTGCTCGAAACCGCCGACGGCGGCACCCTGTTTCTCGACGAGGTGGGCACGCTGCCGCTAAACGTGCAGAAAACCCTGTTGCGTTTCCTGCAAGAGCAGGAGTTTTACCGCGTGGGCGACACCACTCCCCTCAAAGTGGACGTGCGGGTGCTGTCCGCCACCAATCTTGATCTGCAGGCCGCCGTGCAAAACGGTTCCTTCCGCGAAGACCTGTACTACCGTCTCAACGTGGTCCACCTGCGCCTGCCGCCGCTGCGGCGGCGGCGCTCCGACATCCCCCTGCTGACGGCTCATTTCGTCCAGGAACAAAACCGGCGTTTCAACACCCAGGTCAAGGGCTTTACCCGCGCGGCGATGGAAGCCCTGATGCATTACGACTGGCCGGGCAACGTCCGCCAGCTCAGCAATGTGGTGCAGGCCGCCATGGCCATCGACGGCGACGACTGGATCGGGCCGGAGGTGCTCGCCCAACTCATCGAACTGCCGGACCGGAGCGCCGGATCGGTTCGGGACATTGGCGCGCTGGATTACGCCGCGGCGCTGGCGGTCTTTGAAACCGAGTATTTGAGTCAACTGCTCCAAGCCGCCGCTGGCAGCATCGAGGATGTCGCCCAGCAGGCCGGCATGAATGTCGCCACCATCTACCGCAAGATCAAGAAATACGGTCTGCGCTGAATAAAAACACTGGAATACCGAGGCAACACGGCCGAATGACCGACCAGTCCAGCCGGTTTTGGCATTTCGGCAAATCGCCCCGGGCAAGGCCGCGAAAATTCGCCAACCCCCTTGCGCGCACCAGTAAACCCTTAAAAATAATGGCGCTTATCGAAAACGCCCGCGGAATTTGACCGCTCAATCGCCTGCCTGGCGGCGACCGGTTCGCACGCCTGCAAAACCCGCCTCTCTTTACCGCCATCCCCTCGATTCGCCAAGCGTTTAATAAATCGACACTTATTGTCTGAGACAGCCCGATGGAAACCGCTGGCACACGATTTGCTCTTCTCGTAGGCGCACGCCAAGGAAACAAGGAACCGAGCAAATATGAACAGCCAGCGGGTCTGCCCTTTCTACAGGCAGGGCTTCAACCACTGCGATGTGGGGGCTGGCTATATTTCGCCCTATCAAGTGGAAGTCATCATCCGGTATTGCAGCTCGCGCTATGAGGGCTGCGCCAGATACCAGGAATTGAGCACGCATCGCTTCCGTCAAAACGCCGTGGAATTGACGCCTCCCGCCACCAGCAGGGCACTGACTCCTGTGGCCGGCGGCGGGTTACCGTTTCCCCCGCCACTTGACCGCGAGGCGACCGCTATTTTGCATCGGGAGATACGCACGCCGCTAAACGGTATTCGCTCGCTGGTCGAGCTGCTGCTTGGCGGGCTTGCCGACGATCCCGACATCCGACGGCGTTTTCTTCAAGTCATTCAAGAAAAGACGGTACGCCTTGCCCGAGCCGCGGACATGCTGTTTGGGAGAGAAGCATTCCAGGTCCCGGCGGCGGCTCCAATCAAACCGGGCCACGATACTCGCGTCGTACCCAGTCCAACCACCCATGTCGAGACGAACACTTAACAGAGGTCGAATCATGGCAATGTCGCTCAAGCAAAAAGGCTGGTCCGTTGTATTGGCGGGAACCGGTATCAATCTGGCCCTCGGGGTCCTGTATACGTGGAGTATTTTTAAGGGGGCCATCGGCGAATCGATCAAGCAGGGAGGACCGAATGCATTCCAATGGGATTTGGCCTCCATTAACGACCCCTACGCGGTTTGCTGCCTGGCCTTCGCTTTTTCGATGATTCTGGCGGGCAAATGTCAGGATCGCGTGGGGCCGCGCCTTACCGCTATGATCGGCGGTCTGCTCGTGGGCGCTGGATTCATTCTGCTGTCCCTGACCACCAACTACTGGATGTGGGTGTTGGGATTCGGGATCATGGCCGGCATGGGGTTCGGGTTTGGGTACTCCGCGGCCACGCCGCCGGCCCTGAAGTGGTTTCCGCCAGCCAAAACCGGTTTGATCGCCGGTATCGTGGTATCCGGATTCGGATTGGCGTCGGTGTATATCGCCCCGCTGGCCACCTATCTGATGAAGACGGGCGGCCTGCAATCGACCATGATGTTCCTTGGTATCGCGTTCGCCATCGTCGTAAGCCTCTTTTCCCTGCTGTTGAGCAACCCGCCCGCCGGCTATTTGTTCGGCGCCACCGCCAAGGCGCAGACCGCCAAAACCGCCGCGCCGACCCAATCAAAGGATTGCACCGCCGCGCAGATTTTGAAATCCGGTAACTTCTACGTCATGTGGATCGTTTATTTCATCGGCGCCGGCACGGGTCTGATGGTCATCGGCAGCGTCGCGGGGATGGCCAAGCAAAGCATGGGCGAACTGGCTTTCCTGGCGGTCGTCATTCTGGCGGTGGGCAATGCGGCGGGCCGCATTGTCGCCGGCTCCCTGTCCGACCGCATCGGCCGCACCCTGACGCTGTCGATGATGCTGGGGTTCCAGGCCGTGCTGATGTTCGTCGCGATACCGGTGGTGGGCGCCGCGCATCCCAGCACCGCGCTATTGCTGGTGGTGGCCACCCTGATCGGCTTTAACTACGGTACTAACCTGGCGTTGTTTCCGGCGATCACCAAGGATCTGTGGGGCTTGAAGAATTTCGGCGCCAATTATGGGCTGCTGTTCACGGCTTGGGGCGTCGGCGGCTTCGTGCTGGGACGCGCGTCCGAAATGATGAAAGCCGCGACCGGCGACTTTACCCTGTCGTTCGGAGTAGCCGGCATCCTGCTGGCGGTGGCGGTGGTCATGCTGATGTTGAAGGATTTGTTCCGGCAGATGGTGGAGGCGAAGGTGGAAGCAGAGCTGGCGCGGCGGGCCGAAATGTTGCACACCCCGCAAGCGGCACTGGAGCAGGTCGCCTGACACCCTTTCTCTCGCATCGTTCTTCCCAACGCAACAAGGCCCCGTTGAACGGGGCCTTGGCGTGAGTGGGATCGCCGCACGACGCGCGGCCCCTCCTCGCCCGCTCAATCCTTCCCCCATGTCTCGATCCGATAGCCATGGCCCTGTTCGATCAAAAACAGTTGCTGGTGATGGGTGCAAAGCCTCCTCGCGGGTACGCAGGCTGACCAGAGCGTGGAACCTCATCGAAACTTGGATCTAGTGGTAATTCCTGTCTGCCTTGCTAAGCTTTTAGAACGATATCGGTTTCGGCTAATCCATGGGTACTCATTCAGCAATGGAGAAACTTGAAATGTCGAGGTTTTTTTCATTGATACTCGGATTGGTCATCGCCTTTCCTCTATGCGCAAATCTGGAGGCGCACGAAACCAGGGGACAGGCGACCAAAATAATCGTTGGCTGGAATTTTCCCACCGCTCCAGGCGTGCAGATTTTCTCTCTTCCAAAAAAAAACAAGTATTATCATGTGCTCACCGACACAGGTGAAACTCTGTATGTCGCCAGGGTTCTGGAAAAACTCGAAGACGACCGCTGTCTTGGCGGCAAGAAAAAGAATTGGTATTTGCTGCCCGACGATGGCCGTATTCCTACAAATCAGGCATCTTCATTAGCAATTGTCATCGAATCAAACGCCAGAATCGTTTTGAAGGCCATTGCCGTTAAGCCGCCTGATCTTGATCAAAAAATCTTATCGAGCTATATCGACAATATCACTAAAGCCGAGAGGCTGACGAATGTTTCATACAGTATTCGAAACATGGGCTACAAAAATAAAACACAACGCATGGTTGTCATCTTAATTTCGAGCAGGGATCGTACCCAATCTGACCAAGTTGACCGCATCGTGATCTCGGTCGCGGATATCAATAACGACAATATTCAGGAAAGATACAGATACAAAAAATCGCGTGGAGATTCGGACGATCTCATCGTCAATCTCGCTGCAATGGCTGACACTAATCAGGATGGTCTGGCTGACGTATTACTCATGGATCAAGGTGATTTTCAGGGAAAAGTATTACTTATCGAAAAAGGGAATCAATGGCACGAGCAACGCGATGACTGGGGAGAACCCTGTTAGATCAACTCATTACCGATGGAGGAATCATCATGCCTACCCTAGCGTTGACAGGCTCGGTTGGCTCCGGCAAGGCCAAGGGCAGCACCCCTCACAATGCGGCGGCCGATGTCATAATGGTTAGAGACCGCCTGATAAACCTCGGATTTACCTGGGTTGGTGGCGCCACCAAAGGAGACGAAAAAGAATTCATCAAAACCATTAAGTTGTTTCAATCGATTTGCGCGGGCAGTGGCAAGGTCATTGGCGATGGCCGCGTCGATGTGAAGAAAAATACTCATGAGTGGCTAGAATCCAACAATGCTCCCAGATGGGTCAAAATCTTTAATAAAGATGGGCCTGGCTGGAAATGCACCAGCGATTTCAGAGAAAGCAACGGCGGATATTGCTCGGACTGGCTATACAACAGGCTTTGGTGGGCCGGAATTATCTACAAAGGTCTTTGTTTTTTCTATCAGATAGCAGATGCACCGCCCATGTGGGTCAGAGAGTGTTCACCCACAAAAGGCGGCGATGCGATCGGACATGCCAGCCACGAAACCGGTATCGACATGGATATGCGGTTACCACTGTTGCCGCCCGACACTGACAAATGGGACGACTTGGGTGGCAATGGCTACAAAAATAAGCGGTTTCATAAAAACGCGGCGATCATGCAACTCACCGCTATCAAATTGGCCATGGATACGCAATTGGTTTTATTCAACGATCCTGATCTGATCAAACGTGGGCTTTGCACGAAATATAAAAACCACGATCAACATTATCACCTTCGGATCAAGCCCTCAAGTAAGACCTGATCAATATCCAGCCTGTGAGACCGGCTTCCACCTTCGCTTTGCCTGGACGACATTAAGTATACGGAAACCAAGCGCATGACTCACAATTTAATGAAAACCATCG
>CAVOGC010000015.1:0-16928 GCA_963695105.1 uncultured Gammaproteobacteria bacterium
GATCGAACCGATCAGCGCTCCAGACGGCGGTCACGTCCTGGCCAGCGGCAGGGTGGCGATCATCACGCCGGGGTCTTCCGGGCAGACCTCGACCGTGAAGCCCATCGCCCGGCACAGTTCCAGCATCGACTCGTTGTCGCGCAGGATTTCCCCGAACAACTCGCGGATACCCTGGGTGCGGGCGTAGTCGATCAGCCGACGCAACAACAGGCTGCCGAGGCCGATGCCGGTGGCTTCGCGCAACAGGATGATGGCGAATTCCGCCCGCTCCCGGTCGGGATCGCTGCTGATCCGCGCCACCCCGCAGCCCTCCGGAACCTGCCCGTCCCGCTGGCGCAGCGCCACCAGCGCCATGTCCCGATCATAGTCGATCTGGGTCAACCGGGCGGCCTCGACATGGGTCAGTTCCTTGAACACATGCATGAAGCGCATCCGCACCTCCTCGCGCGACAGCCGGGCAAAGCCGGCGATAAAGGCCGGTTCGTCCTCCGGCCGCACCGGGCGTATCAGCAAGGTCGAACCGTCCGGCAGCGGCAGGGTTTCCTCCAATTCCCTGGGATAAGGTCGAATCGCCAGCCGATTGTGCGCCGGTTCCGTGGATGCCGCGATGCGGACCCGGGAGGCGCCCGCCGTCACGCCGGCGGCGGTGGTCGGGATCGGGTTGAGTTCCAATTCGACGATCTCGGCCAAATCCACAATCAGTCGCGCCACCTTGACCAGCAACAGCACGACACCGTCCAGCAAGCCATCCTTGCCCGTGTCGGCGCTTTGCAAGCATTGATGGATTCGAGTATGCGCGATCATTTCCCGCGCCAGCACCGGATTGAGCGGCGGCAACGCGGCGGCGAAAGGGTCGGGCGGAACGGTCGCGTTGCCGCCCAGCCCCAGCAGCAGCACGGGTCCGAAAACCGGATCGATGACCATACGAACCATCAGATTCGGCAGTGTCGGCGGGGTGGGTTGGGCGATCGAACCCGATTCCGCCGCTGGCGGCGCCATGCCGTAAGCCGCCAGCAGCGCCGTGGTTTCCGGCACGCTTAGCTCATCGCGGCCTTCCGCCAGCGCCTGCTGAAGAATCCGGCGCGCGGCGGCGGGGTCGGCGCGGAACAATTCGGGCAGATCCGGTGGCGTCTCCATCAACGCGATCCGGTTCTGCTGGTGACGCCAGCGCTGCATGAAGGCCCGGATCGCATCGTTCGGCGTGTCGTAGGCGGGAATGTGTTCCGCCAGCAACCGCCGCCGGGTGGCGCGGGCACTGTCGATACCCAGCCAGCAAGCCAACACACCCGGTCGCTTGCCGCCGTGGGCACGGCGCCGGCCGACGGCTTCGATCACGGCGGCGGCGTTATCCTCGGCTGAAACCAGGGCGTTCGGCGCGTGCAGCACCAGCACACCGTCGGTCTCCGGCGCTGCCAGCACGATGTCCAGGGCGGCGGCGAACCGGGACTGGTCCGCATCGCCGCCCAGATCGAGCGGGTTATCGGGCGTGGCGCCAGCGGGCGGAATCTGGCGCAGCGCCGCCTCGGTCGCGGCGGCGAACCGGGTCAGCCGCCCGCCTTCCGCCAGCAGGGTATCGGCGGCCAGCAGGCTCAGCCCGTGGCTGTTGCCGACAATCGCCAGCCGGTCACCGTTCACCGGCAGATCGAGCGCCAAGGTCTCGGCGGCCCAGAACAGTTCGCGCAGCGATTGCACCCGCAGCATCCCGGCCCGGCGAAAAGCGGCGTCGTACACGGCGTCGCTCTGATGCGAGACCGCATCGCCGCCCCGGCCGGCGCGTACCACCAGCACGGGCTTGACCCGCGCCGCCGCCCGCGCCGCCGACAGGAAGGATCGGGCGATTGCCACCCCCCTTCCCGCTGCTCCCGGCAAGGACACGGGGAGGGTCTCCAGATACAGCAGGATGGCCCGGGTGTCGGGGTCGTGAGCGAACCCGTCCAGCAATTCGGCGAAGCCGACATCGATGCCGTCGCCCAGCGCGGCAATGCTGGAGAAGCCGATGCCCCGGCTGGCCGCCCATTCCAGCACCGGCGTCAGCACCATCCCCGATTGCGCGACCATGGCCAAATGGCCGGACGGCGGGAAGAGATGAGCGAGCGACGCATTGAGGCCGACGCGCGGCGCCATGATGCCGAGGCTGTCCGGGCCGAGCACGCGCAGTCCGTGCGGTTTGGCCGCCGCAAGCAGTGCGGGATACGAGTCCATCGCCGTGTTGGTTTTGCCCGAACCGACGGCGCCGACGATCACCGCAACCCTGGCGCCGCGCTGGCCCAACTCGGCCAGCAATGCGGGGAAAGTGCTCGCGGGCGTGGCGAGGATCGCCAGTTCCGGGGCGCGCGGAAGCTCGGACAGATGCTGGAAGGCCGACACGCCCTGCACGCGCCGATGCCGGCGGTTGACCAGGAATAGATCGCCCTTGAAGCCACCGGCCAGCAGGTTGCGGGTCAGGGCCGCGCCCAACGAGCCGGGCCGCTCGCTGGCGCCGATCAGCGCGACCGAGGCGGGTTCGAACAAATACCGTAGAAGGCGGGTTGGCATCGCCGTGACTCCTGGCCTGGATGGTTCTGGATATACGGCGCGGTTACGCGGAATGCAACGATTGCGGCTGCCCATCCCGGCGGATTGCCGGGCGGCGGCGGGCAACTCCATGAAATCTTGAGGGGCAAGCGGGCTTTTCTTATGGCGGATATAATCGCTGCCGACAGGCATGGGCTTGTCACAACCTTATCCCAAACTACTTGAATGAGGAGGCATGGATGAAAGCCTTACAAAGTCTGCTGGTCGTCCTGGCGCTGCTGGCCGGCGGCATCGCCGCGCCGGCGTTCGCCGGAGACACGGACCCGCTGTTCGTGAACATGACTACCGACGACGCCCATCGCGCCAACATGGCGATCACCTTCGGCAAGGCGCAAATGGAGCGGGGGCACCCACTGACGGTTTTTCTGAACGACAAGGGCGTCTTGGTCGGCGCCAAGGCCAACGCCGCGAAATACGGCGAACCGCAAAAGAAGCTGGGCGACATCCTGAGCAAAGGCGGCGTGGTCATCGCCTGTCCGATGTGCATGAAACATTATGGCGTCGCGGAAACCGACCTGCTGCCGGGAATTCAGGTGGGCAAACCCGAACTGACCGGCGGCGCCTTGTTCAAGGACGGCACTAAAACCCTGACCTGGTAATCCTGGCGGGTGCTTGCCGTTGCCAGCCGCGCGGGAAGGATGGAGCAAGACCGTTCGATCCTTCCCGCCGTCGTCAGCGAACCATTCCCCATCGGGCACCGCTTCATGACAGGCAGTCGCGCAGGGCGGCAAGCAGCCGGGCATTATCGGCGGGCCGGCGCACCGCCAGCCGGAAGAAGCGGCACGGCCCCAGTCCATGAAACGAATCGCCGCAACGGATCAGAATGCGCCGCGCGGCCAAGCGCCCCGCCAGCTCGCCGGCCGACGGCCCGGCTACGATCTCGACCAGAATGAAATTGGCGGCGCTGGGATACGGCCGCAAACCGTCGATCGCGCCGAGACCGACGAGCAGGCGCGCGCGTGCTCGGGCGAGCCGGCGCAGCCCATTCTCCAACATCGTCCGCGGGTCGGCGGCCAACACGATCTCACCCCAGGTCTGGGCCAGGCTGCTCACGCTCCAGGGCGGTTGCAGATCCGCCAGATACTCCAGCCAGGCGCGCGAAGCCGTGGCGAGAAAGCCAATCCGCAGGCCCGGCATGGCGAAGCTCTTGGTCAGGGAACGGGCGATCAGGAGACGAGGCAGCGTCGCCAGTTGCGGCAACAGGGAATGCGGCGGGTCCGCGCCGGCAAACTCGCTGAAAGCTTCGTCCACGATCCAGGCGCAGTCGCGGGCACGGATGAGTTCGCCCAGTTCGCGGGCGGGAATGCCATGACCGGTCGGGTTGTTGGGGTTGCCCAACAGCACGCAGGCCGGCCGGTGAGCGGCGATGGCGCGGTCGAGCCGGGCGAGAATAGCCGTGGGAGCACCGCTGGCGTGCGGGTGGAAAATACAGTGGCGAACAGCTACCCCATCCGCCGCCGCCACCGCCCGAGCATAATCACCAAACCCAGGCTCGGCCACCAGCACGGTTTTGCCCGCGAACAACCGTGCCGCCAGATACAGCGCTTCGCTCCCGCCGGCCGTGGGCAGCAGGCATGGTGGGGACACCGCATAACATTGACTCAAGCGATCGCGCAGTTCGCGCGCCGCCGGATCGCCATAGCAACCGGCGGCGGCACCGATTCGCCGCCAGATTGCCGCGCTCAGCGGTGGCGCGTAGGGATTGAGATTGACACTGAAATCGAGCCAGTCCCGCGCCTCGCCGCCGTAAGTTCGACACGCCAGGTCGATTCTGCCGCCGTGCATGGCCTGGCTCACCCAGCGCCTCCCACGAACGGTGCCCGTTCGCTCACCACGGCATGAGTACCCGCGGCGGGGCGAGCGCCAGACCGACGGCCACCGCCAGCAGATCGCAGACCAGGATCAGACGCAAGGCTCGCCGCAGATCGCCGCCGTCCAGATCGGCGGGCCAATCGGGATCGCCCATGAACGCCTCGGTGACCAATATTCCCCCGTAGCGGATCGGCCCGAGCAACCGCACCCGTAGAGCGCCGGCGCAGGCGGCCTCGCTCCAACCCGAGTTGGGACTGGGCAGCAGGGCGTGATCGCGCCACGCGGCCCGGAACACCAGCCCTGGATGAAAACGCAGCAGGGCCGCCGCCGCCGCGATCAGCGGCACGGACAGGCGCGCCGGCAGCCAGTGCGCCAGATCGTCGGAACGCGCCCCGGCCCAGCCAAAGCGTTGGTAACGGGCATTTTTATGGCCGACCATGGAATCGAGGCTGGACACCGCCTTGACCACGATCAGCCCCGGCAGGCCGAACAGACACAAGACCCACAGCGGGGTGAGCACGCCGTCGGTCAGATTTTCCGACAAACTCTCGATGGCGGCGCGCACAATGCCGGCGCGCGGCAGCGCCGCCGTGTCCCGGCCCACCAACATGCTCAAGCGCCGCCGGGCGGTGGGAAGATCGTCCAGGGCATCGAGCACCCGCCGGCCGTGGGCCAGCAAATCGCGCATGCACAAAAAACTGTAGGCCAGGAAGACATCCCAGGCCCAGGCCATCCAGGGATGGAGCCGGTCCAGACCGTACCGCACCCCCCACCAGGCCGCCAAGCCGCCGCCGACCACCAGCAGCCAGTGCAGCACGCCGCCCAGGTAGCCGCTCAGGCCGACGGCGAACAGCCGCCGCTCCCAAGCCATGCTCCAGGCCCCCAGCAGCCGGATCGGGTGCTGGGGGTAAACCGGGTCGCCGAATCCGGCATCGAGCAGGCAGGCGGCGAGGACGAGCGCGAGATGGGCGCCTAGTTCCATTTACGCGCGAATCCCCGTACCAGCGCCAGCGCCGCCAGCGCGCCCGGCCCGGCGTCCCGTTGCTCGCGCAGTGCCTCGCGGAACTCGGCGAAACTCTCCGGCTTCACCGCCACCGCCGCCGCCAGCAGGGCCGCCTGATTGGTGATCGCCTCCCGCGCCACTTCCGGGTGCAACACGCCGGCCCGCGCCAGATCCACGCTTTCGGCCAGACAGTAGGCGGCGGCGGCGCTCTGCGGGTCGCACACCAGCGCCGGCAGGTTGTCGGCAAACAGTTGGGCCAGGCCGGCGTCCAGTTCGGCCACGGCACAGGCGCGCAGGGCGGATTCGTCGCAACCGTGGCGGCTCAGGGCGCCGCAGACCGTGCGCCGCAATGCCGGGCACAGCCCGTTCTGCAACAGCAGGCAGCGGGTGACCGCGTCGTGAGTGGCCCGCCCCAGCAGTTCGCCCAGGGTATTGTGGCTGCTGGCCCAGTGCCGTTCCCATTCGCCGGCGCGCGCCAGGGGCGCGGCGATGGCCAGTTGATCGGTGCCGGTGCCGGTGGCCAGCCCCGGCGATTGCAGGCTGGGCATCCGCAGGTCGAGCAGCGCCGTGCTCTTGCCTTCGGTGACCATGGAAACCGCCTTGACCAGACAGGCCGGCGTGCAGGGCTGGTTGATCAACACCAGGGTGACGATGGTGCCGGAACCGGCCTCGGCGGGCGGCGCCTCGGCCTCGGCCCGTCCCACCCGCGCGCTGCCGTTCGGGCGTTCGTGCCAGCCGGCCGGGTCGCCGGCGCGGGTGGCGTTGCCGAGTACGCCGGCGGTGGCGGCGACATGCACCGCCAGTTCCGCGTGGGCGGCGCGCGCCACCACGGCGCACTGCATGTTGGCGGCGGTGCTCATCAGCGCCGTGGTGGCCGGGGGCAGGCCAGCCTCGGCGCAGGCCAGGTCGTGGTAAGCGTGCGGACCGAGGCCGAGCACCGAGGTGTGGCGGGCGGTGTGGGCGACGGCCTCGCAGCTTTGGTGATTGGCGATGTGGGTCAGGTCTTCGCGCGGCCCGCCGTTGATTCGGCAGGTGCTCAGCACCCGGTGCGGTTGCTTGAAGGCGGCGAAGAGAAAACGGCCCTGTCGGCGCAGAGTATGGCGATCGGTTTCGTCGAGCAGCATCCCGGGTCTCAGGCACGAAGACGGGGCGGAAAGCGGTCACCCTGAGGTGATCGGATCGCCGGCGTCTGTCAGGCCCGGCGTGCCCTTATGTTCGCCGATACACGGATGGAAATGCCAGCGCCCGAAATCCACGCTCGGGGAAGCGTTCGGCGTCGATGGCCCAAGCGGGGGTTCCCAGACGGCTGTTATCGGGCTTGACGAGCCGCGCGGGCTGATTGGTCACACCGGATACAGGCGGCGAACCCTGGAATGATGGGCCGTCTCGTTCCTCACGCCAGCGGCGCGGGACGCAGTAAACGCGATCCGTCAGACGTGCTCGTGCAGACCGCACTCGCGCTTGAGGCCGAAAAAGCGGGTTTCTTCCTCGCTCATGCCATCCAGCAGGCGCCGGGTGGTATGGGTATCGCCGATGGAGACATAGCCCTGATGCCACAGCGGGTGATAGGGCAAGCCGTACTGGCTCAGGTAGCGGTAAACATCGCGGTCGGTCCAATCGATCAGCGGATGGATTTTGCAGCGACCGTTGCGCCATAACAGCACATCGAGGTTCTGGCGGCTCTTGGCCTGTTGCCGGCGCAGGCCGGAAATCCAGGCCGCCGCGTCCAGTTCCTTGAGCGCCCGCTGCATCGGCTCGACCTTGTTGAGCCTGTTATAATGTTCAATCCCCTCCAAACCCTGTTCCCACAGCTTGCCATGGCGGGCTTCTTGCCAGGCCGCGCTGAGTTCGGCGCGATAGATGTGGAGATTCAACGACAACCGTTCGGATAACTCATCGATAAACTGGTAGGTTTCCGGGAACAGGTAACCGGTATCCACCAACACGACCGGAATATCGGGCTGCTGGCGGGTGACCATGTGCAGGCAAACGGCCGACTGGGCGCCGAAGCTGGACGTCAACACGACGCAGCCGGGAAAATTCTCCCGCACCCAGGCAACCCGTTGCTCGGCGGATGCGGCGGCCAGTTCGCGATTCATTTCCGCCAGATCGAACCACGGGTGCGCGGCAGTTCCCCGAACATGAACGTCCGTCTGCTCCTGTGCCTGATTCATCGCGTGTTTCCTTGTTCGTTCCGACTAGGGGTAGGGAAGCGGTTGCTCGCAGGCCCGACTTTTTCCTCGATAAATTAGCAATAAATCCTATAAACCCAAAAGGAATTAATATCTATATGTTTATTTCCTTTTTGTATTATAGGTAGCGATGACGATCACGTCACGGCAAGGCTCCTTGAATCCGGCGGCGCCCCTTGACCACTCAACAAAACAAATTGAAAAATGGCTTGACCGCGCCGTTGGCCGCGCCCTCAACACTGGAATCGTGAATAACTGGATGGGATTGATGACCATATCGAAAGCAGTCCGCGCCTTGCTGCTGTTGCTGGGGTTGACCGTTCTGGCGCCGGCCACACGGGCTGAAGAGCCGCCCGACGCCGCCGGGAACAAACTCACCGTGATGCTCGACCGGTTCGTGAACCCCGACCACGCCGCGCTGGTGGTGGCGCGGGAAAAAGGCTTTTTTGCCGCCCAGGATCTGGAGGTCGAACTACAGACGCCGACCGATCCCAACGACCCGCCCAAACTGGCCGCCGCCGGCAAGGTGGATCTGGCGGTGAGCCACCAACCCCAGTTGCATATTCACGTCAACCTTGGCCTGCCGCTCAAGCGCATCGGCACGCTGGTGGCCACGCCGCTGAGCGCGCTGGTGGCGCCGCGGAACGGCCCGGTCCAAACCCTGGCCGACCTCAAGGGTCGCAAGATCGGCTATGCGGCGGCGGGGTACGAAAAGGCGCTGCTGCCGGCGCTGCTGGCGCACGCCGGGCTCAAACCGGACGATGTCACCCTGGTCGACGTCGGCGCCTCGCTGTCGCCGGCGCTGCTGTCGGGACAAGTGGACGCGGTGATCGGCGCGTTCCGCAATTTCGAGCTGAATCAGATGGATCTGGCCAGGAAACCCGGTCGCGCGTTTTATCTGGAGGAAGAAGGGGCGCCGCCCTACGACGAACTGGTGCTGGTGGCCGCTCGCGACCGGCTCGGCGACCCCCGGTTGCGGCGCTTTCTAACCGCGCTGGAACAGGCGACGCTCTACATCCTCAACCACCCCGACGATGCCTGGAAAGCGTTTATCGCCAACCATAAGAACTTGAACGACGAGTTGAACCGGCGTGCCTGGCGCGATACCTTGCCGCGCCTGGCGCGCCGACCGGCGGCGCTGGACGAAGCCCGTTACAAGCGCTTTGCCCACTTTCTCGCCAAACAGGGCGCGATCACCGTGGCGCTGCCGGTGTCTAATTACGCCGTGCAACTGCCGCTGCCGGATTGAACGCCATGCGCTACCCCGAACCCTTCGACGTCATCGTAATCGGCGGTGGCCATGCCGGCACCGAGGCGTGCATGGCCGCGGCGCGGATGGGCCTGCGCACCCTGCTGCTGACCCACACCATCGAGACCGTGGGCGCGATGAGCTGCAACCCGGCCATCGGCGGCATCGGCAAAGGCCACCTGGTCCGGGAGGTCGACGCCCTCGGCGGCGTCATGGCCCACGCCGCCGACCGGGCCGGCATTCAGTTCCGCATCCTCAACAGCCGCAAGGGGCCGGCGGTGCGCGCCACCCGCTGCCAGGCCGACCGGGCGCTGTACCGGACGGCGGTGCGGACGCTGATCGAGAACCAGCCGAACCTGCGCGTGTTCCAGCAGGCCGCCGCCGATCTGACGGTCGAAGGCGAGCGAGTGACCGGAGTGGTGACTCAGACCGGTATCCGCTTTACCGCCGGCGCGGTGGTGCTGACCGCCGGCACCTTTCTGGCCGGGCGTATCCATGTCGGGCTGACCAACTACGAAGGCGGTCGCGCCGGCGATCCGCCAGCCAACGCCCTGGCGGCGCGGCTGCGCGAACTGCCGTTGCGAGTCAGCCGGCTCAAGACCGGCACTCCGCCGCGTCTGGATGGGCGAAGCATCGATTTTTCGCAATTGACCGAGCAACCGGGCGACCAGCCCTGCCCGGTGTTTTCCTACCTCGGCACGGTGGACGAGCACCCGCCGCAGATATCCTGTTGGATCACCCAGACCAACCCGGGCACCCACGACATCATCCGTGGCGGCCTGGACCGCTCGCCGATGTACACCGGCGTGATCGAAGGGGTCGGCCCGCGCTACTGCCCGTCGATCGAAGACAAGATTCACCGCTTCGCCGACAAGGATTCGCACCAGATCTTCCTGGAGCCGGAGGGCTTGCAGACCCACGAAGTCTATCCCAACGGCATTTCCACCAGCCTGCCGTTCGATATCCAGCACGCACTGGTCCGCTCGATTCGGGGTTTGGAAAACGCCCACCTCACCCGACCCGGCTACGCCATCGAGTACGATTTTTTCGACCCGCGCGACCTCGACTACTCGCTGCAAACCCGATCCATTCAAGGTCTGTTTTTCGCTGGCCAGATCAACGGCACCACCGGCTACGAAGAGGCCGCCGCCCAGGGCCTGCTCGCCGGCCTCAATGCCGGATTGTTCGTCCGTGGCGAAGCGCCGTGGTGGCCGAATCGAGACCAAGCCTATCTCGGGGTACTGGTCGACGACCTGATCACCCGCGGCGCCAGCGAGCCGTACCGGATGTTCACCAGCCGCGCCGAACATCGCCTGCTGCTGCGCGAGGACAACGCCGATCTGCGCCTGACCGCGACCGGCCGCCGGCTGGGACTGGTGAACGACGAGCGCTGGCGAGCCTTCGAAACCAAGCGCGAAGCGATCGAACGGGAAAGCCAGCGGCTGCGCGAGATCTGGGTGCGACCGGGCCAGCTTGCCGAAACCGATACCGAGCGGCTGCTCGGCGGGCCGCTGGCCCGGGAAAGCCGCGCGGCCGAACTGCTGCGCCGGCCCGAGGTGACTTATGAGAACCTGATGCGCCTGCCCGGCGTCGGTCCCGGCGAACCGGATTCCCAGGTCGCCGAGCAGGTGGAGATCCAGGCCAAGTACGCCGGTTACATCGAACGGCAACGGGAAGAGATCGAACGCCAGCACCGTCAGGAAAATCTGGCCCTGCCGCCGGCGCTCGACTACGCCGAGGTTCGCGGCCTGTCGCGGGAGGCGCGGGAGAAACTGGAGCGCCACCGGCCCCACACGCTGGGTCAGGCCGGCCGCATCCCTGGCATGACCCCAGCCGCGGTTTCCCTGCTGCTGGTGCATCTCAAGCGCGGCCGATCCCACCAAAATGCCGGTCAGCGATAAACTGAAGCATCACCGCGATTTGCAAGGCCAGATGGAAAGTTGCCCGCGCCCCGCGTGTCCGGCAGACCGGGAACGCTATTCCTGCTATTCTTTTCGGAATTCAGCGGTCCAGCCTCACAACGCAGTCTCCAGCGGCGAAGCCCGCGACCCCGATGCACGAGGAAGCTTTTTGATGAAAGTTAATGTCAGCGTTGAAGCCACCGCCCAGGAAATGCGTGAGTTTCTGGGCTTGCCCAACGTGCAACCCCTGCACGACGAGATGATGCAGGCTCTGCGCGACAACGTGCAGCGCGGCGTCGTCAACTTCGATTCCCTCGGCCTGTTAAAGCCGCTGTTGCCCGCCCAGTTTCATTCGATGGAAATGGTGCAAAAATTCTGGGAAGCCGTTGCCAAGGCCAGCGCCGTTCCGGCCAAGGACGGACCTGACAAGAAAACCGACTCACCGCCGGAGACCCGCGAGGGCGGCGCGGCGCGCGGCGGTTCGGAAAAGTCATGAATTTGGCGATGGCGAGCTGAAAAAAGTCCTGGTTGCCCTGGGGAGCGGATATGGCGAACAAGATTTTGGTGGTGGACGATGAGCCAAACATCGTCCTCTCGTTGGAATTCCTGATGAAACAGGCGGGGTTCCAGGTACGGACCGCCTCGGACGGCGAAGCCGCGCTGGCCGCCATCGCCGCCGAGCAACCCGACCTGGTGTTGCTCGATGTAATGATGCCGCGCAAGAACGGCTACGAAGTCTGCCAGGCCATTCGCGCCAATCCAGACTGGAAGGGCGTCCGCATCGTCATGCTGACCGCCAAGGGCCGCGAGGTCGAGCGGGAAAAAGGGCTGGCGCTGGGCGCGGATGACTATATCACCAAGCCCTTCTCGACCCAGGAAGTGGTGGAGCGCGTTCGCGAGTTGCTGGCGGAAGCAGGCTGAGCGCCGTCATGCCCTATCGGACCAAGCTCTGGCTGTTGTGGCTGGTTCCGGTTGGCCTGACGCTGGTCTTCCTGGTCTGGCTGGGCTGGCAAGTTTACCAAGCAGTACCGGACCCCCTCGCGCGCGACCAAATGCTGCTGTGGATGACGCTGGCCGCCTTCGCCATCGTCGGTGGAACCACGGCGGTCTGGGCATTGCTCGACTGGTACTGCTTTATCCCGCTCGGCGCCCTGGCCCGCGGCGCCCGGATCATCACCCGCAGCAACCCCGGCTACGTGCTGGAACTGCCGCGCCAACATTGGCTGGGCGTCTTTCCGGCCATGCTGCTGGAACTGGGCAAGGCGCTGCACAACGCCCGGCGCGAGGTTGCCGCCGCCACCGCCATCGGCACCCAGGAGATCGAAGAACAAAAAGCCCGGCTGGAGACCGTGCTACGGGAGTTGTCCGAGGGTGTGCTGGTCTGCGACGGCGAAGCTCGCATCCTGCTCTACAACCCGGCGGCGGTGAAACTGCTGCCCAACCGCGAGGCGCTGGGGCTGGGCCGCTCGCTGTACGACCTGTGGACCCGCGCGCCGCTCGAAAGCACCCTGCAGCTCCTGCGCTTCCGCCAGCAGAGCAACGCCGACGGCAAGCCGGCCGGCGACGCCGAATTCGTTTGCGCCACCGTAAACGACGAGACCATGTTCCACTGCCGGATGAGCCTGCTGCCCGGCGCCGGCGACCGGGGCGCCGCCTTCGTCATCACCTTCCGCGACGTGACCCGGCAGATGGACCGCTCGCTGCTCAAAACCCGTACCGAGGACCTGCGCCAGCCGTTGGCCAACCTGCGGGCGGCGGCGGAAAACGTCATGAATTTCGGCAGCATGAGCCCAGCGCAGCGGGAAGCCTTCCAGCGGGTGATCGTCGAGGAGAGCGAACGTCTCAGCCAGCGCTTGCAGGAACTGACGCTCGACCTGCGCAAACTCTACGCCAGCCGCTGGCCGATGAACGACGTCTATTCCGCCGATCTGATCGGGGCCGTCATCCATCACTTGGAGCAGTGCGCGGGTCCGAAGGTCAAGATGGTCGGCATACCGCTGTGGCTGAACGTGGACAACCACTCGATCATGCTGCTGCTCGAACATCTGCTCGAACAGTTGCGGGCCTACGAACTCGGCGACCGCTTCGAGATTGAATGCCTGCTGGGCAACCGCCGGGTTTATCTGGATATTATCTGGCCGGGTCAGCCGGTGCCCACCGATCGGCTGGAAGACTGGCTGAGCGAGCACGTTCAGGATCTGGTGGGCGAAACCACGGTCGGCGAAGTGCTGCGGCGGCACAACAGCGATCTGTGGAGCCAGTCGCACCGCCGGGCGGGCCACGCCCTGCTGCGGATGCCGCTGCCGGCATCCTCGCGCCAGTGGCGGGAACCGGCCGAAGCCCTGCCGGACCGGCCGGAGTTCTACGATTTTTCCCTGGCCGAGAACCTGGAGGAATGGGGCGACCTGGTCAATTATCCGCTGGCGGCGCTGAGCTACGTGGTCTTCGACACCGAAACCACCGGGCTGTCGCCCTCCAAGGGCGACGAGATCATCCAGATCGCCGGCGTGCGCATCGTCAACCGCCGGGTGCTGGCGGGCGAGACATTTCGACCAGTTGGTCAACCCCGGCCGGACGATTCCCAAGGCCTCCATCCGCTTCCACGGCATCACCGACGACATGATCGCGGACAAGCCCGGCATCGAGATCGTGCTGCCCCAGTTTCGCGCCTTTGTCGGCGACGACCGCACCGTGCTGGTGGCGCACAACGCCGCTTTCGACATGAAATTCCTCAAACTGAAGGAGCGGAAGACCGGCGTGCGCTTCGGCAATCCGGTGCTGGACACGCTGCTGCTGTCCGGCTACCTGCATGACTACACCGACGATCACACCCTGGACGCCATCGCCGACCGGCTGGGGGTGGACGTGCACGACCGCCACACCGCGCTGGGCGATGCACTGGTGACCGCCCAGGTGTTTCTGAAGCTGCTCGACCTGCTGGAAGCACAGGGCATCGAGACCTTGGGCCAGGCGCTGGAAGCCTCCGACAAGATGGTGGCGATCCGCAAGACTCAGGCGAATTTTTAACAATCACCGGGGTATGGATGCAGGGCGCGGAAATGCAATCCTCCAACACCCGTCCGTCCAACCCCTCGAACCCTGAACCCTGAACCCTGAACCCTGTCCCCCTACAATGCGACAACAATCCAGGGAACACATCGTTATCTTGTTCGTCGTTGGAGTGATCGCGCTCAATTATCCGCTGCTGGATCTGTTTGATCGGGCGTGGGCGCCGTTCGGCATCCCGCTGCTGTATTGCTATCTGTATCTGGCGTGGCTCGTCATCATCATCCTGCTGATCGTGGTGGTGGAACACTCGGAAATCCGCGAATCGGGCGAGCCGCCCAAGCCCATGCCCCCCCCGCCGGCCAATACTCCGCCGCCGAATGCCGCCAATCTCCCGCGGGATTCCGGCGGTACCGGGAGTGAAGGAGCCACCCTGACATGCTGGGCGACGGGATCATCATCGCCAGCGCGCTGGCCTATATGGGCATACTGTTCGGTGTCGCCTACTATGGCGACCAGCGCGCCGACGCCGGCCGCTCGATCATCGCCAACCCCTACATCTACACCCTGTCGCTGGCGATTTACTGCACGGCCTGGACCTTCTACGGCAGCGTCGGCCTGGCGGCCACCAGCGGGGTGGATTTCCTGCCGGTTATCTGGGTCACCAGCGGTGTGGATTTCCTGCCGGTCTATTTCGGCCCACCCTGATGGCGGTGCTGTTCTGGTTCGTGCTGCGGCGCATCGTGCGCATCACCAAGGTCCATCGCATCACCTCCATCGCCGATTTCATCGGTTCCCGCTACGGCAAGAGCGGCCTGCTGGCCGGGATGGTGACGGTGATCGTCATGCTCGGCATCCTGCCGTACATCTCCATCCAGTTGAAGGCCATCGCCGCCAGCTTACAGCCTGTTGCGCCAGTATCCGGAAGTAACCCGGCTGGCCGCCTCGACCCAGCATCCGGTCTGGATGGACACCACGCTGTACGTGGCGCTGGTGCTGATCGTGTTTACCATCCTGTTCGGAACCCGGCATATCGACAACACCGAACGCCATGAGGGGATGGTGGCGGCGGTGGCGTTCGAATCACTGCTCAAACTGTTGGCCTTCATGCTGGTCGGCGTGGTGGTGACTTTCGTCATCTTCAGCGGCCCCGGCGATCTGTTCCAGCAGGCGGCGGCGCAACCGGATTTGGCGGCGTTGCTGCGCTTCGAGGTGGTGCCGGGCGGTTACGGCGGCTGGCTGTCGCTGACTTTTCTGTCGATGATGGCGTTTCTGTTCCTGCCCCGGCAGTTTCAGGTGCTGGTGGTGGAAAACGTCAACGAAGCGCACATTCGCAAGGCGATCTGGCTGTTCCCGCTCTATCTGTTCGCCATCAATCTGTTCGTGCTGCCGATCGCCCTGGGGGGACGGCTGATCTTCAGCCACGGCGGCGTGGACGCCGACACCTTCGTGCTGGCGCTGCCGATGGCCGAACACATGCCGACCCTGGCGCTGCTGGTGTTTCTCGGCGGGCTGTCGGCCGCCGCCAGCATGATCATGTTCGAAACGGTCACGCTGTCCACCATGGTTTGCAACGATCTGGTGATGCCGATCCTGTTGCGCGCCAATCCACGCTGGCTGGCCGGCCGCACCGATCTGTCCGGCTTGCTGCTCGGCATCCGCCGCGCCGGCATTGCCGTGATCATCCTGCTCGGCTACCTGTATTTCCGCTTTATCGGCGAGAGCTACGCGCTGGTCGCCAGCGGGCTGGTGTCTTTCGCCGCCGCCGCCCAGTTCGCGCCGCCGATTCTGATTGGCATGTACTGGAAGCGGGCCAACCGACGGGGAGCGCTCATCGGGTTGAGTGGTGGTTTTCTGATCTGGGCCTATACCCTGCTGCTGCCCTCCATGGCCCGCTCCGGCTGGATCGACCCCAGCTTCATCGAAGCCGGACCGTTCGGCATCGAACTGCTCAAGCCCTACGCGCTCTTTGGCCTCGAGGGCTTGGATCAGTACATGCACTCGGTGTTTTGGAGCATGTTGGCCAACATTGGCGGGCTGGTGTCCGGCTCGATGCTGAGCCGGCCGGACCCGCTCGAACAGGTGCAGGGCAGCCAGTTCGTCGACGTATTCAAGCGCGAGCGCCACGACGGCGACGCGCTGCTGTGGCGGGGCGTGGTCGAAACCGCCGAACTGTACGACCTGCTGGCCCGCTTCCTGGGTCCCGCGCGCGCCAGCGAAGTCTTCGACCGTTACGCCCGCGATCGCGGCGGCTATCCGCTGCAAGCCGATGCGCGGCTCATTCACTACACCGAACGCTTGCTGGCCGGCGCGATCGGCGCGGCGTCGGCCCGGGTGATGATCTCTTCGATCGTGATGGGCGAGGTGCTCAGCATCGAGGAGGTGATGACCATCCTTGACGAGAGCACCCAGGTCATCGAATACAGCCGCCGGCTGGAGCAGCAATCGCGGGAGTTGGAAGCGGCCTCGGCCGAACTGCGGGAAGCCAACAACCGGCTGCGGGAACTCGACCGACTGAAAGATGAGTTCATCTCCACCGTAACTCACGAACTGCGCACGCCGCTGACCTCGATCCGCGCCTTCTCCGAGATCCTGCTGGCCAACCCCGGCATGGACTTGGAGCAACACAGCAAATTCCTCAGCATCATCGTCAAGGAGAGCGAGCGGCTGACCCGGTTGATCAACCAGGTGCTGGACATGGCCAAAATCGATTCCGGCCGAATCGACTGGCACATCGACCAAGTCGATCTGCGGACCCTGATTCAGGACGCCATCAACTCCACCAGCCAGTTGTTCAACGACAAGGGCGCCACCCTGAGCGAGGATCTGGGCGATCAGGATGTGATCATCGCCTGCGATCACGACCGGCTTACCCAGGTGCTGATCAACCTGCTGTCGAACGCCGTCAAGTTCTGTCCGGAACAGTCCGGCGAGGTCGTCATCCGCCTGCGGGCGGTAGCGAACCGCTGGCGCATCGAGGTGATCGACAACGGCCCCGGCATCGCGCATGACCAGCACAAACTGATTTTTGAGAAATTCCACCAAGTGAGCGACACGCATGGCGGCAAACCGAAAGGCACCGGGCTGGGGTTGCCGATCAGTCAGAAGATCGTCGAGCACCATGGCGGTCATATCTGGGTGGAGAGCGAGGTCGGCCAAGGCACGACGTTTATCGTGGAGTTGCCCAGGAA
>CAVOGC010000016.1:0-122038 GCA_963695105.1 uncultured Gammaproteobacteria bacterium
CCGCTCTGTTGCAATGGCTGGACCCGAGCATCGCCCGGCAGGTACAGCCCGATGCCAGCGTCGGTGGCGTGCCGCTCACCGAAGTGCTGGTCACCGCCGGTCCCGCCCGGCCACAGTTCGCGGTCATGTTCTCCGGCGACGGCGGTTGGGCGCTGCTCGACCGGGCCGTCACGGCGGAGTTGGCCAAAAACGGCTTGCCCTCGGTGGGCTGGGATTCGCTCAGCTATTTCTGGAAAGCCCGCCAGCCGGACGAGGTGGCGCTGGATCTGGAGCGGGTGTTGCGCAACTACCTGGCAAGCTGGAAGAAGGAACGGATCGTGCTGATCGGCTATTCGTTCGGGGCGGACGTGCTGCCAGCAACGATTAACCGCTTGCCGCGGGACTTGCGCGAACGGATCGATCTGGCGGTTTTTCTGGGGCTGTCGGACAACGCCGCCTTCGAATTTCATCTGAGCAACTGGGTCAGCGACGAACCCGGCGAAGGCAGCCAGCCGGTGCGGCCGGAGCTGGCCAAGCTGACCGGACTCAAGCGCTTGTGCATCCATGGCGCAGAGGAGGAAGACGCCTCCTGCCCGAAGCTGGCCGACCTGGGGGTGATCGCCGAGAAGGCGCCGGGAGATCACCATTTCGACGAGGATTACTCCGGAATCGCCCAGCGTATCCTCGAACAATTGCCGCCAATGCCCGCGCCGGCGTCGCCGCCGCCCGCCAGAAACTGAAATGGCCACCTACGCCATCGGCGACGTTCAGGGTTGTTACGACCCGCTGCGGCGCTTGCTCGATCTGCTGCGTTTCGATCCCGCCGCCGACGTCCTGTGGTTGGTCGGTGATCTGATCAACCGCGGGCCGCACTCGGTCGAAGTGCTGCGACTGGTGCATGGCTTGGGCGAGCGGGCGGTGGCGGTGTTGGGCAACCACGATCTGACTCTGCTGGCGGTCGCCGCCGGCCAGGCCAAACCCAAGCGCAAGGATACCTTCCATTCCATCCTGGACGCGCCCGATCGCGATGAGCTGCTGGACTGGCTGCGCCGGTGTCCGCTGTTGCATCACGATCCCGAGCTGGGCTTTACCATGACCCATGCCGGCCTGCCGCCGCAGTGGGATCTGGTCTTGGCGCAACGCTGCGCGGCGGAATTGGCGGCGACCCTGCGCGGACCGGATTACCAGCAATTTCTAGCGCGGATGTTCGGCGGCGAACCGCGCCGCTGGCGGAACGGCCTGACCGGTTACGACCGGTTGCGCTTCACCGTCAACGCCCTGACCCGGATGCGGTTCTGCGCGGTGGACGGCTCGCTGTCCTTCGCCGAAAAAGGGCCGCCCGGTACTCAGAGGCCTGGCTTGTTGCCCTGGTTTGCAGTGCCGGGTCGGCGCAACGCCGATCTCAAACTGGTGTTCGGCCACTGGGCCTCGTTGGGCTACTACCGTGTGCCGGGCATTTACGCGCTGGACAGCGGCTGCGTCTGGGGCAATCGGCTGACCGCGATCCGGTTGGACGAACCCGGCGTTCCCGCCTGGAGCGTCCCGGCCCACAACCTGCCGCCGGCGCCGGCATGACCTCGCCATTGACGCTGATCGCCGCGCTGGCCCGCAACCGGGTCATCGGCCGGGACAACCGCCTGCCCTGGCGGTTGCCGGCGGATTTGCGCTTCTTCAAGCAGACGACGATGGGCAAGCCCCTGCTGATGGGCCGGCGCACTTGGGAATCCATCGGCCGGCCGTTACCGGGTCGCCGGATGATCGTGCTGAGCCGCGATCTCGCCTATCACGCGCCCGGATGCGAGGTGGCGCGGTCGCTGGACGAAGCCTTGGAGATAGCCGGCGCGGCTTCCGAGCCGATGGTGATCGGCGGGGCGATGCTGTATCGACAGGCCTTGCCTCGGGCCGGGCGGCTGTATTTGACCTTGGTCGAAGCCGATGTGCCCGGCGATGCCTGGTTTCCGGAATGGGACGCGCGGGACTGGCGGCTGGTCTGGGAGGAGGCGCATCTGGCCGATGCCAAGCACGTCTGGCCCTATCGCTTTCAGCGCTGGGAGCGGGTTCGCGCGGCTTGAATTGGGGTTGAGGGCGGAACCCCGATTGCGCGGGTCCGCGCTCAAATTGATGCTCTGTCCTGACTCGGCAGGAAAAAAAGAGGCCCCGGAGGGCCTTCTTTTTTCGAGTGCGCGAGTCTTAGCCAATCACCACCGTCAACTGCTCGTAATGATCGGTGCGATATTGGGTGCGCTGGTAACGCTTGTGCAGCTTGTCCACCTTGTACTTGACGAAGCCGATCTGCTTGAAGCCGCCGTTCTCGTTCCACTGGTTGACGAAGCTCCAGCTCCCGCTGACGGAAGTCGTTCCGGTGTAGGTGTAGCCGCCGCTCAGTTTGGCCATCGCCTGGCGGTCCAGGGTCTTGCTCAGGTCCAAGTCTTGAATCGTGATCGTGGTCATGGTCGTTAACTCTTTCAAAGTGATTGTGAGCGTTAGGATAATCTGTGCTGTACGATTCAGATGTGGCATATTTGATGCCAGCTTATTTTATCACTGTAATAAAATTTTTAGTTAATTGATTTTATTTATTTTTATTAAAAAATTAAAATTTTTTACCACTTGGCAAATCCGCAGGTTCAATAAAATAGTTTTAAAATAACAAACAAAAAATATATATGTTTTATACATAAAAACTATTTGTCTGATCGAACACCGAGCCACGGCCGCTTCCTCATGGGACTGCCAAAGGGGACTGGCGCGCAAACTGAAGGATTTTATGGTCTACCATCAATCATGACTCTGGCTCAATGAACGTGGTATTACCATGCAGCCTACAAGTGATTTGCTTTCTGTTTCCACCGGGACCGGCATCCCGGATGGGGCCGCCTTTGCAGTTCGCCGCAAGCTAACAGGGCTGCTGCTCGTTGGTATCTGCCTGGTTCTGGTTAAGGTGACGGGTTGCGCCAATACGAGCGATCCAGACTATCAGCGCCCGTCGCTGCCCGAAAAGGAAGGCTGGACCTTAACGGGTGACGGCCCGGTGTCCGCCACCGACGCCATTCGACCGGATTGGTGGACCCAATTTGGCGATGTTTACCTCGACAACCTTGTACGCCAGGCCATCGCCGACAGTCAGGATGTGAAAATTTTGGCCGCGCGCATCGATGCCGCCGGCATCGGTCTGGAAGAGGAACGGGTCAGTACCCTGCCAAAGCTGAGTTTGGGCACCACTACCGATTTTACCGCGACTCCGAACAATCAGGCGCGCGCCTTCGGGGCGAATCTGTCCGGTCTCAGTTGGGAAATCGATCTGTGGGGCAAGGCCCGCAAGGGGATTCGCGCCCAACAAGCCGAATACAAGGCGTCCGAGGCCGATTATCGGGCCGGCTATCTGTCGTTGATCTCGGAAGTGGCCAGCGCCTATTTTCAAATCCGCCAGTTCGATGAGCAGATCGCTCGCCAACAATCCGGTCTGGCCAAGAACCAGCGTATTCTCGGCATCCTGGAGCACCAACGGCGAGAGGGGCTGGTGGCCAACACCCGGGTGCTGCAACAGCAGGCGGAAAACCGTGGCCTGCAACGGGAGTTGCTCGATCTGCAACGGCAACGGACGCTTACGGAAAATCGTCTGGCGACCCTGCTGGGTATCCCGGCCGGCAATCTGCGCGTGCCCCAGGCGTCTCTCAGCCGTACCGTGCAACCCCTGGCCGTACCGGCTGGATTGCCCGCCGACCTGCTGGCGCGGCGGCCCGACATTCTGGCGGCCGAATACCGGGTACTGCGGGCTTACGAACTGATCGGCAAGGCGCGGCTGGCAAAATTACCCTCGATCAGTCTGACCGGCCAGGGTGGGCTGGCCAGCGCCGCCCTGGGAGCCCTGTTGGGTAACTGGACGCTCGGCATCGGTTTGGCGATCAACCTGCCCATATTCGATCCCAGTCTCGATCTGGAGATCAAGCGTACCCAGGTGGACCAGCAAATTGCCGAGGAAGAGTATCGCAAGACCGTAATCCTGGCCTTCGAGGAGGTGGAGAACGCCCTGGTGAATCTGGCCAACCGCAAGCAACAACTCGATGAACTGGAGCGACAACTCAACGATCTGCGCATCATCAGCAACCAGATTGATGCCCAGTTACAGGCCGGCCTGGTCTCGCAGCTTGAGGTCTTCGAATCGGAACGTACCCTGCTCTCGACCGAACAGACGCTGTTGGAAGTCAAACATCAGCGACTACAGGATACGGTAACCCTGTACAAAGCCATGGGCGGCGGCTGGCCCCGGGAAACCGTCGAACTGGCCACGAACCAATAAGCCGCGCCATGAGTATCGTCCTGCGCTCCCTTTCCCATCCCGAACTCGATGTCCTGCGCATCGCCGACGACTTTCACCTGATCGGCCGAGACCAAGCCCCTTTCGTTTCCCTCAAGACCGCCGCGAGTTCCGGGCTGGCGGTTAAGCACGCCTGCATCTTTCGGAAAGAGAAAGAGTTTTATCTCATCGATTTCGGCGCCGCCGCCACTTTGCATAATAACCGGGCGCTGCCACCGAAATACCCCACCAAGCTCGCCAACAATGACGAGCTTTGGTTTGCCGGCGTCTTTGGATTTCGGGTGGAACGCGAAAGTCGGGACAAAAGCGCGGCGACGCCCCTCCCCATGGCGCTGGCGCAGCTTGCCCTGCTGCCGGCCCCCGACAGCGTTACCGGTGAAGCCATCGCCCTCCACGGCGTCCCACCGCTCCTGATCGGCCGCGACATGATGCTGTCGGCGCCGGGCGGAAGCGCGGCCGCCATTCCCGACGCCATCAAGCCTCTCTCCCGCTATCATGCCTTGTTGTTTCTCAAGGGAAACAGCCTGCATGTGATGGATTTGGGCAGCACCAATGGCACCTGGCTCGGCGCCGAGAGGATTCCACCCTATGCCGAATTACCGGTATGCGGGGGCGATACCCTGGCCTTCGGCAGCGCTCGGCTGAGCTATACGGTACGGATTCGGCAACCCGACGATCATCCATCAAGCCAGGATCTCGACATCGAGGAAACGGCCAATTCCTCGGGCCTATATCCCGTTGGCCGGACCGTTTATATCAAGAAGGGGGCGAATTCGTTCCTGAAGATGCTGGCCGATCACCTTGACGAGGCCCCAGCCGAAGAACCGGCCAAGGAAAAAACCGACCTTGCGACTCCCGCCGGCCGCAAGCTCATGGGTAAGGCACAAGCGTTTATCCGGGAACTACGAGCGGCCCTTGGCAATGAACGGCCGCGTCACCGGGCCTGGTTGGCGGGAGGAAGCGCCGCCGTGGTATTGGTCGTGGCGGCGCTGTATCTCCACAATGCGCCGCGGCGGGAAATTAAGGCACTGATCGAACAAGGGGATTATCGCGCCGGTCTGCTTCAGGCCAGCGAGTACCTGAGCCAGCACCCCGGCGACGCCGAAATGTCGGCCCTGGCCTTGAAAGCGCTGGTCCAGGAAACCGTGCCCGGATGGCAGGCGGAGATCGAAGCCAATCGTTTCGCCGCCGCCGCCGATCGGCTCCGAAAGACCCAGAACCAGGCCCAGGCCATTCCCGAAAGCGGCGTGTTGCTGGGTCTCCTGGAATGGATCGGCGACCTGCAAGGTTTCCTGGCCGAACGCGGTGGCCGCGATGCGCCGCTCAAGCTGTTTCAGGACGAGCACGCCATCTTCGCCTTATTGGAGCGTTGGGACGCCGTCGCCCGGGACTATGAATTGCTATTGCTCAAGCTCGCCGACTGGGTGCCCGACTTTCAGGAACTCCGCCGGCGGGTGCTGAGCCAACAGCGCCTGCTGCGCAACGAGCAGACGGTTTACCTGAAGGCCATCACCACCCTCGAACAGTCCCTGCGCCAGCTTCTGACGCAGGGCAACGCCGATGAAGCACTGGCGTATCTGGAACGCTTCGCGCTGCAATATCCGAGGATTGTCGGTCTGGCTCCGCTGCGCGCGGATATCGCGCAGTTCGAGACGCTGCAACGCGCCGCCAAAGATCAGGACCTGGGCAACCTGCTGGGCTGGCGCAAGGCCGCTTTCACCACGCCCTGGGTGCGCGAGACGGCGACCCGGTGGCTGGAGGAACAACTCCCCCCCGTTGAGGTGCTGGAACGCTACCAAACGGCGCTGGCGGCCTGGCAAGTCGGCAATTTTCAGCAAGCCATTGCCCTGTTGAAACCTCTGCTCCAGGAGCGGGGCGGCCTGATCGTCGCGGCCAAACTGGAGCATTTCCAACAGGTGGCGGAGACTTTCGAGCAGCTACGGACTGTTCGCGGGCAGCCGGATTACGGCGAACGCCTGCTGGAGCTGAGCCATACGCTGCATCCCGCCGAGGACCGCTTCTTTCTGGACGCTCTCGCCGATGATTTGCGTCTTCAGCGTCAGATGCTGTCGGCCCAGGCCAAGACCCTGTTTGAGCAGGCCGCGAGCCACTGGCAAGAGTACCAGCGTCGCGGCGGCATCAACGGCCTGATGCGTCTGGAACAAACCGTTTCCCCATCCTTCAGGCAGCAGACCCAGCGCCTGGCGCAAGCCTACGAAGCCGCGAGCGGCGGCGGCGCGCGCCGTCACGATCTGTTGCGCCAAGCCTATCCTGAAACGACACGCAAGCTGTACGAAGACATCCTGGCCGAAACCAGACGCCAGCGGCAATCTCTCGCCGACCTCCGGCTGGTGATGAAATCCACGCTGCTGGACGCCAAACTGCAACTGTTGCCGGACCCACGGACATCGCCGCCATGAGCGATACCCACGACGCCAAATCCCACCCGAATTCCATACTCGGCGAACAAAGCATTGAAGGTATCGAAATTCTCGCCGCCGAGCCCTCGCGCCTGATTCGCGTCATGATCGCTTTACTGACTACCCTGCTGCTGGCGATGCTGGCCTGGTCGTTTTTCGGCAGCGTGGGCATCATTGTCAAGGCTCAGGGCCAACTGGGTCCGGAGGCCGACGAACGACTGCTGTTCGCGCCCATCGAAGGACAACTGGCCGATCTCTACATCGTCGAGGGCGCGCCGGTCGCCGCGGGCGACGTGGTGGCGCGGGTTAACGCGCTGGGGGCCATGCAGCTCGCGGCCAGCGCGCTGCTGGCGCAGCTTAAGCTCCAAGCAACCGAAACCGCCTTTCGAACCTTTCCCGTGCAGAAGCGGGCGCTGGAAAAAGGCATCGAACTCATCCAGTTTCAGATCGAGAGCGCCGAGGAGGTCGACAACCGGCGCATTTCCCAAGGCATGACCCAACTCGCCGCGGACCAGCGGCTCAAGCTCGAACGGGCGCGGCTGAAGCTGGACGGCGCCCAGGATGCCCTGGCCTTCACCCGCAATGACTATGAGAAGCATCGTCGCCTGTTCGAATCCCCTGGCGGCGGCGGGATCGCCCGCTCCAAGGTCGAGGAAAAGTTCAAGGAATACCAAGGCAAAATAGCCGAGTTTGAGATCGCCAAGAACGAGCTGGCCGAATTCGAAGTCAAGCTGAACGAGGAATACGCCAAGCGCCAGGAAGAGCTGAAGGCGCGTTCGGAGCGCCTGCTGCAGTACTATGCCCAGTTGGAGGAACGCAAGGCCCAGCTCGCCAACGCCGAACGGGAGAACCAGGTCTCTCTCAAGCTGGCCCAGGCGGAGGCCGCCGCCGCCGCCCAGATCAGCTTCGACGACATCGACGAGAACAACCTGCTGCTCATCAAGGCCCCGGTGGCCGGGGTCGTCACCCGGATCGGCGTCACTCAGCCCGGCGCCAAGATCGATCCCAAGGCCCCGCTCGCCGGCATCGCCCCGGCCGATGCCCGGACCATGCTGCACATCGAGATCCTGGAGCAGGATCGCGCCTTTCTCCGGGAGGGCATGCCGGTCAAGATCAAGTTCAACGCCTTCCCCTTTCAGCGTTTCGGCTTCGATCGACGGCGTCCTGGAATTTATCGCGCCGAGCGTCTCCACCGCCGGCGAGAATCCTCAGAACCGGGTGCAGGTCTATCGGGGACGCGTCAGTCTGAGCGGGACTATTTCACGTCTCCCGAAACCGGCGCCCGGATACCGCTGCGCTTTGGCATGATCGCCATCGCTGAAATCATGGTGCAGCAACGGCGGCTGCTCGATCTGGCCCTGGACCCCTTGCGCGGGGCCTCCGGCTGAACGCCGTTCCGGCGGGACGAGAACGAACGACCCCCGGCTTCATGACCCTTTACGCAAGCAACGGAGCACAACCATGCAAATTGCCCGTATCGACGATGAAATCCTCGACGCCGACGATTTCGTTAAAGTCCTCAAACTCGATAATCGCTTCAATACCCTGATCGAACAAATCCTGATCGACAAACTGACGGTGCGGGCGGCGAAGAAGAGCGGCATTACCGTTACCCCGGCCGAAATTCAGGAACGGGTCGATCAATTCCGCCGAGTGGAAGGACTGCACCGGGCACAGGACACCTTTGCGTTCCTGGAGGCGCTGGGGGTGACCCTGGAGGAATTCGAAAATCACATGACCGAAATCCTGTATCGGGAAAAAATGCTGGCGCAAATTACCCGCAAGGAGCAGATCGAGGACTACTTCCGCCTGCATTCCCCAAAGTTCGACAGCGTCGAGATCAACCACATCACCGTGGATTCCGACGGCAAGGCTCGCGAACTGCTTGCCCTGTTGGAAGATGAACCGACTTTGTTCGCCGAACTGGCGCGCGAGCATTCCATGGACCTGGATACCAAATTCAAGGGCGGTTACATGGGCAAGGTGCTGCGGGGCGCTCTGCCCAACGATGTGGAAGCCAAGATCTTCAACGCCGCGACGGGGGAACTGCTGGGTCCCTTCGCGTCCGACGACGAACTGATCTTCGAGATCTTTCAGATCAAGGCCGAAATATCCCGCCCGGCTCGACGAGACCACCACCCGCGACGTCGCCAAGATGGTCCGTAGCGATTGGCTTGCGGCGCGCGCCCAGGAACACCGGCTGGAAGTGATCTAAACCGCCACCCTCGCGGCCATGGAGATAATCCAGTGAGTTCCGAAATTCTGCTCGAAACCCTGGCCGGCATCGAATTGCTGGCGCCCATCGGCCGCGACGACCTGGAATCTCTGGCCGAGCGGGCTGAAATCCAGACCTACGACCTTGGCGATACAATCTTCACGGCCGGGGAACCGGGATTGGGTCTTTATATCGTCAAATCCGGCATGGTTCGCCTGCTGAGCACGGAAGGCGGCAAGGACGTCAGCATCGGGATACGTCGCGCCGGCGAGTTGCTGGCCGAAACCGCCGCGCTGCGCAACTACCGTTTTGAATTCACCGCCCGCGCCTCCGGCAAAACCGAGCTGGTGTTCGTGCCCCGCGATGCCATCGCCCTGGTGCTGACCCGTCATCCGGTGGTCGGCGGCCTGCTGGCCCGTCAGGCGAGCATCAATGCCGCCGGTGGCTTCATCAGCCAGTTGTTCCAGTTGCGCGGCAAGGTCGATAAGGACGAACTCGTCCAACTGGTCGACAGCATCGGCATCAAAAAGGTAGCGGCCGGGGATGTCATCCTGGAGCAGGGCAGCCTTGAGGACCGCCGGCTCTACGTGGTGCGCCGGGGCACGGCGCGCGGCCTGCGGGTGGAAAACGGCGTCGAGATGCCTCTGGCGCTGTTGGGTCATGGGGAGATGTTCGGCGAAAACACCTGCCTGCTGGACGTGGCGCAACCGCTGACCGTGCGGGCCGCCACCGACGCGGTGCTGTTGGTGATCCCGCAGCAAACCGTCCGCACCATCCTGGAACGCAATCCCCAACTGAAGGAAACGCTGCGGACCCGCATCCAGTTCACCGAGCACGAACTGGAACGCCAAAAACAACTGGCCGAACGGCGCAACCGGCCGCTGCGCCTGGACCTGGGCTCCAAACCCGGTATCGGCGAGCGGGTGCTCAAACGGTTCCCACTGGTCGAGCAGGCCGAGGAAATGGACTGCGGCGCGGCCTGTCTGGCGATGATCTGCAAGCACTACGGGATCGCCGCGACCCTGGGCAAACTGCGGGAGATGGCCAACGTCACCACCGAAGGCGCCACCCTGGACAGTTTGGCTCAAGTGGGCGAGTCGCTGGGGTTCACCACCCATGGCGTGCAGTGTACCTACCAGACCGTGCTGGGCTTCGATCTGCCGTTTATCGCCCACTGGGAAGGGTATCACTACATCGTGGTCTACGGCGTTTCCAAGAACCAGGTCTGGGTGGCGGACCCAGGACTCGGTTTTCGCAAGCTGAGCATCGCCGAATTCGAGAAGGGCTGGACCGGCACCTGTTTGTTGTTCACCCCCCGCGCCGATCTGGCGCAAATCGAGGCCACCCGTTCCCCCTGGATGCGGTTCGTGCGCCTGTTGCGCCCCCACAAGCCGGTGCTCGGCTATTTGATCCTGGCGACGCTGGTGATCCAGGTGCTCGGTATCGTTCCCCCGATCATTCTCCAAAACATCCTGGATCGCGTCGTCGTTCACCAAAGCCACGAACTGCTGAATCTACTGATCGTCGGTTTTATCCTGGTGCAGGTCTTCATGCAGTTGACCGCGTTGATGCGCACCTATCTGACCAACTTCATGGTGCGCAACCTCGATTTCTCGATGATGTCGCAGTTCTTTCAGCACACGCTGTCCCTGCCGATTTCCTTCTTCGCCAAGCGCCGCACCGGCGACATCTTCGCGCGGTTTCAGGAAAATCAGACCATTCGCCAGTTCCTGACCCAATCCACGATCAGCACGCTGCTGAACCTGTTGATGGTGTTTTTCTACTTTCTGGTGCTGTTCATGTACAGCACCCGGATGACCCTGGTCCTGCTCGCCCTGATCGTGCCGATGGTGATATTGACCGTGGCCATTACCCCGCGCATCAAGCAATACGCGCGGCGCGACTTCGAGGCCTCGACCGACGCCGAAGCCGTTTTAATGGAAACCCTGAACGGCGCCGAAACCATCAAAGCCATGGGCATCGAGCGCGCCATCCGGCTGAAGTGGGAACAAAAATATGCCAAGGCATTGAATGTTCAATATAAGGCCCAGGGTTTCGAAGCGCTGGTCGGTCTTGCCAGTCAGTTGTTGCACGCCGTGACCGTGACCTCGGTACTGTGGATCGGGGCCAATCTGGTGCTCAGTCAGCAGCTCACCATCGGTCAGTTGATTGCCTTCAACATGTTGATGGGCAGCGTGATGGCGCCGCTCATGGGCTTGATCGGCATGTGGGACGAGTTGCACGAAGCCGGGGTGGCGATGGAGCGGCTCGGCGATGTGCTGGACATGGAGCCGGAACAGAAACCCGAGGATCAGTCCTCGCGCATCCTGCTGCCCAGCCTGCGCGGCGATATCCGCCTGGAAAATGTGTATTTCCGCTACGGTGGCAAAGAGACCCCCTATGTTCTGGAAAACATCAGTTTCGAACTGAAAGCCGGGGAAACCGTCGCCCTCGTCGGCCACAGCGGCTCCGGCAAGACCACGCTAGCCAAGCTGCTGGTCGGTTTCCATCCGCCCAGCGAAGGCAAGATCTCCATCGATGGCTACAACCTGAACCTGATCGACAAAGACTACTATCGCGCGCAAATCGGCTATGTGATGCAGACCAATCTGCTGTTTTCCGGCACCGTCGCGGAGAACATCGCCCTGGGCGAGAGCAATCCCGACCGGCGCCGCATCGTCGAGGTGGCCCGGCTGGCCGACGCCCACGGCTTCATCAGCAAGTTGCCGCAAGGTTACGAACAGACCGTGGGCGAGAGGGGCGTCGGCCTGTCGGGTGGCCAAATCCAGCGGCTCTGCATCGCCCGTTCGTTGTACCGGGACCCCCGGCTGTTGATCTTCGACGAGGCCACCTCGGCCCTCGACACGCAATCCGAGACCAACATTCTCCGCAACCTGTCCGGCGTCCTGGAGGGCCGTACCGCCCTGGTCATCGCCCACCGGCTCAGCACCATCATGAACGCCGACAAGATCCTGGTTCTATATCAAGGCCGCATCGTCGAGGAGGGGACTCACCAAAATCTGTTCGACCGCCAGGGCATGTACTATCAATTGATACACAAGCAGATCGCGGCGGCGGCATGAGACCACCACGATCCCGGCCATCCTGACTCCGGTTTTCGGCGATGAGACCTTTCACCCTCGGCCAATCGACCACGCTCGGTTACGGCGACCTGCTGGAAAAAATTGAAATCCTGCGCTCCACGCTGCGTTGGGCCACACGGCTGGAGCGCGAGGAGATTCAGCGCCTGCTGGGACAGTGCAACACGCTCCGCGAGGACGTGATGAGCCTGTCGCGCCGGGAACGCTTCGTCCAGTCCTCCGCTGCCTTGGAGGATTTGCAGCCGCTGCGGCCCGAGCAACCGCTCACGGCGGAGCAACGACGCGCGGCGTTGCTGGAACGGGAGTTCACCTTCGAGGGAGTCTTCGGGGACAATCCCAAGCTGCTGGAAACCCTGGAAATCGCCGAAAAGGCGGCGCCCACCGATCTGCCGGTGCTGGTTCGCGGCGAGAGCGGTACTGGCAAGGAGTTGCTGGCCAAGGTGGTTCATACCAACGGTCGGCGCGGCCAGGGACCGTTCATTTCCGTCAACTGCGGCGCCATTCCGGAAAACCTGGTGGAATCGGAGCTGTTCGGCCATAAAAAAGGGGCGTTTACCGGGGCGGCCAGCGACCGCAAGGGCAAATTCGAGAGCGCCAATCTCGGCACGATTTTCCTGGACGAGATCGGCGAATTGCCCCTGTCGGGCCAGGTCAAGCTGCTGCGGGTGCTGCAATCGCAGGAAATCCAGCGGGTCGGTTCCGATAGCCCGATCCGGATCGATGCGCGCATCGTCGCCGCCACCAATCGCGATCTGTTGGCCATGGTACGGACCGGGCAGTTCCGGGAGGATTTGTACTACCGGTTGAGCGTGATCGAAGTCACCGTGCCCCCGTTGCGCGAACGCCGGGACGAGATACCGCTGCTGATCGATTTTTTCTGCGACGCGGCGGCGGAAAGGCTGAGCCGAAGTCCGCTCAAGCTGAGTCCACGGCTGCGTCAATTTTTGCTCGACTATGGTTTTCCGGGCAATATCCGCGAATTGCACAATTTGATTTTCCGAATGTCCTGCCTGGCCGGCGATACCGCCGATCTCCTTCATCTGCCGGACGTCCTACGGGCTAATCCGCCGACCGTGCTCCCGCTGGCGGATGCCCCGCTCGAACCCGGAGCGCCCGCGTCGCTAAGCGATGCCAAAAAAGCGGCCGGTGACGCGGCTGAAAAACGTTTTCTCGAACAGGGGTTGCGGGAAGTGAATGGGCGGGTGGTGGATCTGGCCCGCCGTCAGGGGATGAACCGCTCCCATCTGCAAACCTTGATGAAGAAGCATGGCCTGAGCGCCAAGGCGTTTCGCCCCAAAAAGGCATAAAAACCGACGGAGTCTCCCAACGGAGTTTCCGTCGGATACCCATCAACAAACTAATTAGAAAAGAGTTTTTATTAAACCAACTCTTTTCGGGCGTGGATCGGGCGGGGGGTTCGTTGGGCGTGGCCGAAGCCGGTGGGGATGAACCGGAGAGCCAGCGGGGGGAGGAACCGCTTGCTTGAATGCATTCGCCCGCCCTTCGAGCGGAGAGACAGCCGGTCGCCGGCTGGGGCGGGCGGGTTCAAGTAGGGGTGAGAGTGACCGATGGAGAAGACGATGGCGCTACCCCGCTTCGTGCTTCACGCTGACCTTGAGCCGGGCTCGATACTCCAGCACTTGACCGTCATCGCTCAGGTTGACATCGAGTTGGCCGACTTCCGCCACCCGAAGATGCCGGATGGATTTGGCGGCTTCCATGATCGCGGTCTTCGCCGCCGCTTCCCAGCTTTCGGGGCTACTGCCGATAATTTCAATCACTTTGTACGCGCTCATTGGGTCCTCCTCTGGGTGAATGGCCCGGCGTGCAGGACCACACCGGGGTGTGGCGAGGTTTCATGAGGCATAACGGGGCGGCGGATTGCAATCCGCCGCCCCGTTGTCGTGGGCGCGAAGCGTCCGCGACAACAACAGGGAAATATGGATTCCCATGATCAGGGTATAGTTGATCGATAGCCTTAATTCAAGGAAGGTATTTATTTTCTTCCGGGGCACACTCCGGTGGGCGTGCACCGGGCGTCGGAGTCGCTTCGGGGGCAGGCATACGAGCCGGCCTAATGGTGCTGATCGCGCGCGGGTGTCTGTCCCTGCTTCCCCACCACCCACGGTTCTCCTGCCGGCAGGCAGGCGGCGGTGGGGACTGATCGCGCTTCGTGTGCCCTCGGGCAGCGGCTTGCAATCCACCGTGTCTGTGCTACACCTCTAGCCATAGAATGTAACAAAAGCCAAACTGGCCGTAAGGCCGGGACAAAAGCTCTCAGGCCTCGAAGATAAATCGATAGCAGGAGGCACCATGAAAATATTCTACCGCGCCCCCTCCCCGCGAAGTCAGAGCGAGTCAGCAACAGCCCGCCGTTCCCGTCACTACCCCTGTGTCGCCATTCGGTACTATGGCGACGGGATGTGCCCAGCGATGATGCGGTTCAAAATCAAGCCGAACTTGTCGAATAAGGCCCCTTCGTTCCTGGAAACCCAGCGGTTTTTGTCGAACGAGGCACCCCTGCTTCCGCTGTTGGGATGTATGTGCACATACTGTCAATGTCGCTACGTCCACTACGATGATCGCAGGGAACGAGACCGTCGCAACTCTTACAGTTGGGTCGACCCTTTCATTCCGACTGTTGCCAGTCAGGAACGCCGGTTGAGGGTTAATCGCCGGCTGCTTTCCTCGGCCCGGACCCGCTAGCCGCCCGATCCACTCGGGCCACACTAAGGCGATGAGGGGGAACCCAGGGTTTTCATCTCAAGGATCTTTTTCAAAGGGTCCTTTCGACCCAGAGAACACCAAGGCGCGCTGTCGCGACATGCGGGTTCCTGCGCATGATTTTTGCGACTTGAGGATTGCGAACGGCTGCTCGTATACAGGGCTTACGCAGAGTCGCGCGCTGTGGCGTTATGGCTTATAACCAGGCCAATCCCATGACTATAATTGCAAACGGTGTGGTCATTTTGGTTGCATTGCTCCATGGGTATTTTCTCGTGCTGGAGATGTTTCTTTGGGATAAGCCGGCCGGCTTAAGAGCCTTTGGTCAATCTCAGGAACAGGCAACGGCGACCAAGGTGCTTGCCGCGAATCAAGGATTATATAATGGGTTTATCGCCGCTGGCCTGTTATGGGGTGTTGCCCAAGGGAGCGCAGGCATGGAATTCAAAGTGTTCTTCCTCTCTTGCGTCATAATCGCTGGTATTTATGGCGCGTTAACGGCAAGTCGCAAGATTCTTTTCATTCAGGCAATGCCGGCCATGTTGGGCCTAATTTTGGTGTTCATTTCTCAATAAGGGCGTGGTATTAGCCATAACCCGTTTGTTCCAGCGGACCTGGCAGACTCCCGACTGCTTAACTCCAGCCTCAATCCCCAAGAAATCCCTTGAACCACTCTACCGATGGCTTCGTGAATTCCAGGTCCAATATGTTCTAAAAACCCCAAAAATGAGCGGAGGCCCCCAAGGGAGCCTCCGCCGGATACATTCAGTCGCCCGAATTCGACCGCAAGAATCGGATAGCGGGTCAGCGGGAGGAGCACTAGGATCGACGGCGCTGACTCACGGTAATGAGGCAAGGAGAAGAGCATGAAGCGCGCGACCGACTCCGTGTTCGAAACCAACGATCAATGCTGGAGCGCCCTTGTTTGGCGCAATCGACAGGCTGACGGCGCGTTCTTCTACGCCGTGAAAACCACGGGCGTGTATTGCCGTCCGCACTGTTCCTCTCGCCTGCCAAACCGGCACAACGTCGAGTTCTTTCGCACTTGCGCCGACGCCGAACTCGCGGGTTATCGAGCGTGCCGGCGCTGCCATCCGCAGCGAATTTCGAATCCCTCTCCGGTGCCCGAAACGATGGCGCGGGCTTGTCGCCTCATCGAGGAAGCCGAGGAACCGCTTCTTTTGGCGACGTTGGCCGCGACCATGGGTTTCAGCCCGTTCCATTTCCAGCGGCTGTTCAAGCAAACCGTCGGCGTCACCCCCAAGGCTTATGCCATGACGCGGAGGACGCGGCGATTCCAGGGAGACCTGCGTGAAGCCCAAACTGTTACTCAGGCAATGTACGATGCTGGATTCGGGTCCAGCAGCCGATGCTACGAAAAAGCCGCCGCTCATCTCGGCATGACGCCCGCCGAGTACAGGAAGGGCGGCGCGGGGCAGGGCATTCGCCATGCGATTGTTCGATGCGATCTCGGCTGGATGTTGGTGGCGGCCACGGATCGGGGCATCTGCGCCATCGAATTCGACGACAGTCCCGATCGGTTGCGAGACCAACTCACCGCGCGCTTTCCCGCCGCCGAACTCCGGGGAGAAGATCCCGAGTTTGCTGAATGGGTGGAAAGGGTTCTGGCTTTTCTCGACGAACCGAAATACGGTCTCGACCTGCCTCTCGATATTCGGGGCACGGCGTTCCAGCGGCGGGTATGGCAGGCGCTGCAAGCGGTGCCGGCCGGCTCGACCGCCAGCTATGCCGAAATCGCCAGGACAATCGGCAAGCCCGCGGCGGCGCGCGCCGTGGCCCGGGCCTGTGCTTCGAACCCGGTCGCCGTTCTCATCCCCTGTCATCGCATCGTCCGTGGCGACGGGGGTCTGGGCGGCTATCGCTGGGATCTCCGGCGCAAGCAAGCGCTGCTGGATCGCGAGGCCGCGCGGCGGGACAAACCGGCGGATTCCCGACCGGGAGCGGATTCCTGATTTCCACCTGCATCCAGGAGAATGCGGCATGAACGATGTCGTTCTGGTCACGATTCACGATGCCATCGCCCAACTGACCCTGAACCGGCCGAAGTCCTACAACGCCTTGAATATCGAGACCGCGCAGGCGCTGACCCGGGCCTTGCTGGATCTCGAAGCCGACCCGGCGATTCACGGCGTCGTCATCACCGGCGGCGGCGCGGCCTTTTCGGCGGGCGGTGACATCAAGTTCGTGCTGGCCCATCCGCACGGACCGGCGGCGGCGTTTCACGAGTTGGCCACCCACGTTCATGTCTGCGTGACCGAAATCCGCCGGCTGCGCAAGCCGGTGATCGCCGCCATCAACGGGGTGGCGGCCGGCGGCGGTTTTTCCCTGGCGCTGGCCTGCGATTTCCGGGTCATGGCGGAATCGGCGCGGCTCAAGCAGGGCTTCACCAGCAACGCGCTCTGCATCGACGCCGGAGGCACCTTCACTCTGCCACGCCTGGTCGGACTGGCCCGCGCCTTGGAAATCGCCGCCTTCGACGAGCCGATCGCCGCCGAACAGGCATTGACCTGGGGACTGGTGACGCGGGTGGTTCCGGACGCGCAACTGCTGGACGTCACGCTGGGCATGGCGCGGACCCTCGCCCAAAAATCCCTGCACACGTTCGGCCACGTCAAGACGCTGCTGACCGATGCGTTCGATACCTCCTGGGAGGCGCAACTGGAACGCGAGCGGCGC
Organism: uncultured Gammaproteobacteria bacterium; assembly: GCA_963695105.1. Taxonomy (GTDB): domain Bacteria; phylum Pseudomonadota; class Gammaproteobacteria; order Competibacterales; family Competibacteraceae; genus Competibacter. The sequence continues at coordinate 17,455 of CAVOGC010000016.1, forward strand.
GGGCTGACCGCCTGCGCCGGCCATGCCGATGGGTTGGAAGGTCTGCACGCTTTCGTGGAGAAGCGCCCACCGCGCTACAACCGCTGACCAGTTTAGGCTGTGGGCTTGGATTTTGGGTTTCACGCCAGCCAGATATCGGCACGACTTGGGGCACGAACTATTTGCCGTGGAGACGGCGCCGGGTTATCTGGCGCTGCCCAATGTCGATTGGGTCGGTGGGTCCTGGCTGAAGAGCCAGCCGTGCGGGGTTGTGGCGAAACCCGATCCGACCCTTTTTCGCGTTACCAGTGGGGTGGCGGGGCCGCTCTCACCGGTCCTCTGTAGCCAATCCAGGGCCGGCCGTAGCCGCCGTGTCCATAGCGGCCCGGGTGGCCTCGGTAGTAGCCGTGACGCCCGTAGTAGCGGTGACCGCCACGATAGTGACCTCTGTAGTGACCTTTATAGCCTCTGTAGTGACCTTTATAGCCTTTGTAGTGACCTTTATAACCTTTGTGGTAGTCACCCTTGCCGTAGTGGCCTCGGTGACTTACTTCGTTGCTACTCCCGCCGTAGTGGCCGCCACCGGCCGCATTCGCGCTATACAGCGGGACCGTGATCGCGGCGGCAACCATAACTCCGAACAGCCATTTCATCGCTTTCATCGTTTCACTCCTACCCGCCTGACGTGGCGGCATGGTCTTCAATCAATGATGGGGCGAGATCCCCGTGTCGGTGAAGCGGGCGACAACGGCCCCCTGCACGGTGAGATCAATGATCTCAATGTTTCTCTGAGCACGCGCTGAACGAATGGCGAACGGGAGCTGAACGGCCGGCCGCGACCCTGCTGCTGGCGCGGCTGGTGCTTGATGAGGCGCTGGGTGTCGCGCAACGGGTTGGGGTGATTCGGGCGGTCCGTCGGGGTGACGGTGATGGCTTATGGTGAATGCGGGTCGGGTCGTTTACAAGCTGGAAGGGGGTCAACCCAGTGTTCTTGAATTGTAGAACTTACGCATTGACAAAAATCGTATAACGTGCATAACAAACTAAATCTTGGTCATGAATGTTTCCGTTGATGAGAGCCATCAGTCGCCCACCCACTGCCCGTTGCACTTTAGCGATGTATGTATCTTTTATATTGAGCACACCGCACTCACCGACCTGTTGTCGGTTGGGGGAAGTGATGAAGATCAGCCACGACAGTGCCAATCGGTTCTTACTCCGCGAAGACTATACGCCCCGCGATTTATTCAATGAAGTCCGAGCCGAACTGAATTTGACGGGGGGTACCGTCAGTGTCGATGACAGCGTACTCGACAAACCGTATAGCCATCTGATCGCCTTCGTGGGTCATTTTTGGTCGGGGAAACATCATGGGGTGGTCAAGGGGATTAACCTGATCACGTTGTATTACACTGATCCGCACGGTCACCATCAGCCCGTCAACTACCGAATTTACGATAAAACGGAACACAAGACGAAAAATGATTATTTTCAAGAGATGCTGGCTGACGTGTTGGCGTGGGGTCTGGAACCGGCGTTCGTGACGGGAGACAGTTGGTACAGTAGCTTGGAAAATCTCAAGATGATTAAAAACCATCATCAGGGATTTCTCTTTGCGTTGGAAAGCAACCGTCTGGTTTCTGTGGAAAAAGGACACTGGCTACAGGTACAACAGTGGGTGATTCCCGAAGACGGCTTGCTCGTTTACCTCCGGGGATTCGGGACGGTCAAAGTGTTTCGGACGTGGTTGAAAAACCAGCCACGCCATTATGCATTGTATTCGCCGAATGACGCGGATGGGGCCGCTTTGGGTCGTCCCGCTTTTCTCAAGCTCCATGACCAGCACTGGCAAATCGAGCAGTATCATCGGACGCTCAAACAAGTGTGCCACATCGAGCATTTTCAGGTCCGCCAACCGACCGCCATTCGAAATCATCTCTTCGCGGCGATCTGTGGTTATGTCCAATTGCAGCGGCTACGGGCTACCGACATGATTCGTAATTGTTATCGTTTGCAGCGTGAGTTGTTTAATGAGGTGATCGCCACGTTTGTTCAAGCCTTCATCCCTAACTTGGAACACCTCAACCCACAATTTCAACCTCCTGTCAATGCGTAAGTCCTAAATTGGAAGACAAGGAAAATCCGCTCGGTCCGCTCCAGGATATGACCTTGAGCCCCAGCATCCCCCTTGAATAACAGACAAGTGGGGTGCCAGCCACAATCTGTAGGGATCGCCGTCATGACTGGCGGGTGAGCCGCATGGTTTCAGGTCGGTGAAAAAAATCGAAACCCACGGACCAGCGATGTCCGAAAAGCAACATGATTACGGTTCCATCCAGCTTGGTCTTGCTCAGGCTCGCGCCATCAAGTTGGCCCGCGCTCAAGTCGGCGGCACCTCCAGCCGCGCCACATCCTCAAGATCCTTCTGGCGCTGTTGTGCCCGCTTATCGTAACTGGCCTGGTTTTTGGTGCAGACCAGGCTATAGGGACGACCGCGCTTGTCGGTCCCCCGGTCCAGATCGCAGCCGCCGCGCCGGATCGAATCCTCGACATGACGACGGTCGGATTCGGCGGCCTTGAAGGTCCACACTTGGCGATCAGGATCGGCCAGGAAGCGGCTGAGTTCGCTGCAATGCGGGCACCGGCAAGCGAGCGTACTGGCCCGCGTCCAGTCGCGCGGCGGTTCCAGGAGTTCGGCGATGCGGGCGCGTAGATGCTCCAGACAGGCGGCGCGCAGGCGGCGGACCGCCGCACAGTCCCGGCTCTTCACCCGTTCGGTCAGCACGAGGACGGCGGGAACCAGCACGGTATCCAGCCCATACGTCTTGGGCCAGGCCAGAACATGGTCCGCCGCGCGCTCGGCCAGCGCCGCGTCGAGCTGGCCCAGAGCAGCCAGCAGATCGACGACGAAGCCGGGCTGCACCGGCGGCGGTCGGAACCAAGAATCGGGCTGGGTCACCCGCGCCGGGTCGCCGGGCAGGGCTTCGACCAGGGCTCGGGCGGCGGGGCGGAAATCCACGGTACGGTCGGCATCCTCCGCCACGGCGGCGCAACGGGCCAACAGCTCGCCGCAGGCGCCGAGCGCCGCCCCGGCATTGCCGGCGATGACACGCTCGATCAATTCGGCGGCCCGCGCCGACGGCAACAGGCCGATGGCCTCGACCAGGGCCTCGTTGTCGCCCAAGCCGTACAAGCCGGTGGCGGAGAGGTCGGCCAGGAAGGCTTCGATGCGCGCCGTATCCCGCAACCGGGTCAGGAGGATCAGCATCCGGGCTGTTTGGCTTGGCGTCTCGGCCCCCCAAGAACGCCAGCCCGTCGTTCGCGGCCAAGTGCGCAGCATGTGCCCGGTGAGTTCGTGCGCCTGGCGCCACGGGTCCGATTCGGGGCCTTCGCCGCTTTCGGTCCAGCGCTGGGTCAGTTCGCCCAGATAGGGCAGAGTGGCGGACAGGCCGACCTGGTTGAGCACCGCGAGCCGCCGCCCGCGGGGCCACAACACCAGGGCCGCCCGGCGGTAGGTGCGGTCGAAGGATGCGCCTTCGTTGCCGGTCGCTTCGTGGAAGTGCTGCTCGTCGGGCTTCAAGTCGTCGAAGGTATCGGGCGGACAGAGTTCTTCCTCCTCGAAGGGAAAGTCTCCCAGATCCGGCCGGCTACCGTCGGGACGCCGCCATTCGGCCAGGGTCGCGCTCCGGTCATAGACCTCGACGATCTCAAAATCTTCGTCGGCTTCCTCCGACCGTCCCCGGCGGCGCGGACCGTAATAGCCGGTGTATTCGGCGCCACCGCTTTCCCGAATGGAGACCAACGCCAGATGGAGATCGCAGTCGGCCTGCTCCGCCGCCGGGACCAATACCGACGCGGCGGCGGCGTCCGCTCCCTTCAGGGCGTCGAAAGCGAGCGCCGCCGGGGTATAAGCATGCTCCAAGGGATAGATCAGCTTTTCGGGCGAGTCGTCGTCGGGCAGTTCCTGGCTGGCGGCCCATTGGCGCAACAGGTCCACCACGGCAGCCTGTTCGGTCTCGTAGCTGGGTGGCTCGGGCAAGCGGCCCTTGCCGGGGCGCAGCAGCAGATTGTAGACCAGCGTCAGCCGGCAACCCGAGGTGATGGGCAGGACTTCGTGCACGCAATCGGCATAAAAAGCGGCGAAGGCCACCTCCGACGGTTCCGGGCAACGCAAGTCGAGTTGAGCTTCCCGGTCGCGGTGGCGCACCCGCAGTTCGCCGCCGCTGTAGCGGGAGGGCAGCACGATAATGAGGGTGGCGAACATGCCGGGCGCCTTCTCGGTATCGCGATGGCGCACGAAAAAGCTGCCCTGATCGTACACCAGCAGTTTGTAGAGTTCGGCCACCACCGGTTGGGTCACCCCCAAGCCGGCGGCGGTCTGCTTGACGATGGCCTCCAAGTCCCCCGGCCAGTGCCGACCTTCGATCCGGACCCGGGCGGCATCGATCTGCCAGGTCCGCCGCACGGCGGTATCGACCAGGGTTTCTTCGCCCCGGCCATAGGGAGCCTGCTCGGCGACGGCGACGAGTTGTTCGGCCTGGATCGGCAGCACCGGCAGGGCGATGAGACCAACCCCTTCCACCTCCAGGGACGGCGCGAAAATCTCGGTTGAGCCAGCGGCATAAAAATCGCCGGGACGCTGGACCGTGCCCAACATCCCCGCCAGTTCGGTGGTGATGGATGACATGATGGTCTCCTTTTCTGGACAATCTCCGAGAGGGATGGCGCGGTGTGAACCGGAACGAACCGCCTTCGGCGGGACGTGTGCCCGACTAATCGCCGGGAAAGCGGGAGTCGGCGTTCAAATAAGCCTTATTAGGACTTACGCAAAATGACCTTAATGGTCGCCAAGTTTTTGAAAAACCCGCAGAATCAATCGTATGAAAGAACCGGTAACACGTCTCAGTTATTGCCAATACCTGCTGGTCAGCCAGATCAACCACACGCTAACGAACTTTGCCGACCACTGTGAGCCATTCAGCCATGATGCCATCAACCGCTACCTGCGAGGTGAACGGATCACGCCGCGGCTGGTGTGGGACAACGTGCGCAGCCAAGTCGTGGCGACGGCTCAGGGCTATGTCGTCTTCGACGACACGGTGCTGGATAAGAACACTGCCTTTGCTATCGAACTGGTGCGACGCCAGTACAGCGGCAATGCCAAAGAGCTCATCAAGGGCATTGGGGTCGTGACCTGCGTCTACGTCAATCCGATGCTGGGATCAGTTCTGGCTGATTGACTACCGCCTCTATGATCCGGAGGGAGAGGGCAAAAGCAAACTCGATCATGTGCGTGAGATGCTGAGCAACATCGTGTACCAGAAGCAATTGCCGTGTCACGCGGTACTGATGGATACCTGGTACGCCACCAAGGCACTGATGCTATTCATCGAGTCGCTCGCGAAAATCTACTACTGTCCGCTGAAAAACAACCGTCAGGTTGATGATTCGGACGGCCAGCGCCCCTATGGGCGCGTCGACGCGCTGCCTTGGAGGGATGAGGAGCAGGCGCACGGCAAACGGATCAAGATCAAAGGCTTTCCTAAAGACCACAAGGTGCGCCTGTTCCGGGTTGAGGTGTCTACCCACCGCACGGACTGGGTCGTGACCAACGATCCCACTCAGGATTCCACGGAGGCCACTCAACAGGTGTGTGGCTTTCGTTGGAAGATCGAGCAGTTGCACCGCGAAGGCAAACAGGTTACTGGGCTGGAACGCTGTCAGTGTCGAAAGGCGCGCATCCAGCGCAATCATATCGGTTGTGCCTTCTTGGTCTGGGTCAGGCTCAAAGAACTAGCCACCCAAACCGGACGTACCGTCTACCAAGTGAAATATGGCTTGCTCGATGAATACCTCATTCAGCAACTCAAGAATCCCTCCCTTACAATGAGTTTTGCGTAAGTCCTACTTATGTGGCTTCCACCACAAGACGCCTGCCCATTGCGGGCAGGGCTGTCCCGATTTATTCGAGCCGCGTGGCATGGCGCAGGTCGAACAGGCGGTCCATCGCTAAAACTCGCTGTCTTTCACCGGCACTCGCCCACCGAACCCGGCCGACAGCGCCGCCGATCCACCCAGATCGTGCTGTCCAGCTTGGCGTCGGTGAAGCGGGCGCCATCGATGCGGGCGCCGGCCAGCGTCGCCGTTCCCAGGTTGGCGCCGGTGAAGTCGGCGCCCAGCAGGTTCGTCCCGTCCAGTCTGGCGCCCTGGAGGTTGGCGCCGGACAGGACCGCATCCTCCAGCACCGCCCGGCTCAACACCGCATCCGCCAGCATCGCGTTCGCCAGTTTGGCGTCGGTCAAATCCGCCTGCGTCAGCGTGGCCTTGCTCAAGATTGCCGCCGTCAGATTGGCCCCGGTCAGGTCGGCCTGATACAACCCCGCGTCGCTCAGATCGACCTGGCTCAGATTGGCCCCGGTCAACACCGCCCGATCCAGCCGCGCGCCGCTCATGCTGGCGCCGGCGAACACGGCGCGATCCAGTTGCGCCGACACCAGCCGCGTGCCTCGCAGCGCCGCCCCGGTAAAATCCGCGTTGCTGAGTACCGCCCGGCCCAGATCCGCCCCGCTGAGCCGCGCGCCGGCCAGCTTGGCGTTGGCCAGATTGGTCCGGGTCAGCACCGCATCGCGCAAGTCCGCGCCCGTCAGATCCGCGCCCTGTTTGTCGCAATACAGCCAGTTGACCCGCCGACCGGGCGGGTCGTCGCAGGCGGCCCAGGCGGGCGAGTGCGGCAGCGCCAGCAGGCACAGCAGCAGCGGCAGGGCAGGGGAACGGTCGCGAATCGTCACGATAAACCTCTCAGTTTGCGGGCCGCGGCGCGAACACCAAATCCACTACTTGCCGCAAGCGCTCCACGAAGTGCAGGGTCAGCCCTTCCTGGATGTGGTCCGGCAATTCCTCGGCGTCGCCACGGTTGCCTTCCGGCAGGATAATCTCGAACAGGCCCGCCCGGCGAGCGGCGATGACTTTCTCGCGGATGCCGCCCACCGGCAACACCAGTCCGGTCAGAGTCAACTCGCCGGTCATCGCCAGCGGCCGGCTGGGCTGCTGGCCGCGCGCCAGCGACAGCAGGGCGGTGGCCATGGTGATGCCGGCGCTGGGACCGTCCTTGGGCGTGGCGCCTTCCGGTACGTGCAGGTGCACGAAAGCCTCGTCGAAGAACCTGGGATCGGCCTGGTAGTCCTCCAGATGAGCGCTGACATAACTGTAGGCGATATTTGCCGATTCCTGCATCACCTCGCCCAGCCGGCCGGTCAGCTTGAAACCCCGGTTCTTGGTATGGACCAGGCTGGCCTCGACGTTGAGGGTCGCACCGCCCAGCGCGGTCCAGGCCAATCCGGTGACCACGCCCACGCCGGTCATCCGCGTTTCCTGCTTGAACGGCGGCTTGCCCAGATAGCGCTCCAGATCGGGCTTGTCCACCGCGATCGGCCCTTCGGCCTCCCCCTCGACGATCTTCACCGCGCTCTTGCGCACGATCCGGCCCAGTTGTTTTTCCAGATTGCGCACCCCGGCCTCGCGGGCGTAACCCTCGATGATCTGGGTCAGCGCGCCGTCCTCGACCCGGATGCGATCCCGCTCCAGCCCACTGCGTTCCAGTATCTTTGGCCACAGGTGATTGCGGGCGATTTGCAGCTTTTCGGCGGTGATGTAGCCGGACAGGCGGATGGTCTCCATGCGGTCGAGCAGCGGCGCCGGAATGGTGTCGAGCTGGTTGGCCGTGCAGATGAACAACACCTTGGAGAGATCGAAACGCACGTCCAGGTAGTGATCCAGAAACTCGGTGTTCTGCTCGGGGTCGAGCGCTTCCAGCAGCGCCGAGGCCGGATCGCCGTGGTACGAGGCGCCGATCTTGTCGATCTCGTCCAGCATGATCACCGGGTTGGCGGTCTCGGCGTCGCGAATGGCCTGGATGAACTTGCCCGGCAGCGCGCCGATGTAGGTGCGGCGGTGGCCCTTGATCTCGGCTTCGTCGCGCATCCCGCCCAGGCTGAGTCGGTAGAACTTGCGATCCAGCGCGGCGGCCACCGAGCGGCCGATCGAGGTTTTGCCAACCCCCGGCGGGCCGACCAGCAGGATGATCGAACCGCCGACCTGGCCCTTCAGCGCGCCCACCGCCAGGAATTCGACGATGCGGTCCTTGACGTCGGCCAGCCCGTCGTGGTCGCGGTCCAGCACCTCGCGGGCGTGCTTGAGGTCGAGATTGTCGGTGGAGTACACCCCCCACGGCAGGTCGGTGATGACGTCCAGATAATTGCGGGTGACGGCATACTCGGGCGAGCCGGTTTCCAGGATCGACAGCTTGTCCAGTTCCTCCTCGATCCGCTTCAGGGCCGCTTCCGGCGCCTGACGGCTTTCCAGCCGCTCGCGGAAGCGGTCCACGTCGGCGGTGCGGTCGTCCTTGGCGATGCCGAGTTCCTGCTGGATGGTTTTGAGCTGCTCGCGCAGAAAAAACTTGCGCTGGTGCTCGCTCATCTTCTCCTCGACCTGCTTGCGGATGTGGGTCTGGAGTTTGGCGACTTCCAGTTCCTTCTTGATCAGCACGATGACTTTCTTCAGCCGTTCCAGCACCGGCGCGGTGGCCAGGATTTCCTGCAACTCGTCCTTGCTCGCCGTGGTCAGGCTGGCGGCGAAATCGGCCAGCGGCGACGGGTCGTGGGTGTTGAACCGGTTGAGGAAGAATTTCAGTTCCTCGGAATACAGCGGGTTGAGCGGGATCAGTTCCTTGAGGGTGTTGATCACCGCCAGCGAATAGGCGCGCAGTTCCTCAACCCCGGCCTCGTCTTCATCGCTCAGATACTCGACGTGCGCATGATAAGGCGGTTCGCTGGACAACCAGTTGTGGATGCGAAAGCGCTTGAGGCCCTGGGCAATGAACTGCAAACGGCCGTCGTTGCGGGTCAGTTGGTGCATGCGGGCGACCGTGCCGACCGGGTGGAAATCCTCCGGACCACGGGCTTTTTCCGCGCTGTCGGGCTTGACCAGGATCAAGCCGATGACCCGCTGCTCGCGGTTGGCGGCGGCCTCGATGGTGGGCAGCCAGGGATCTTCGTTGAGCAGCAGCGGCAGCGCCTGGGCCGGAAAAAACGGCCGTTCCGACAGCGGCAGCAGATACAGGGTGGAGGGAAGAATGTCGGCGGCGGCGACGATGGTGTTGCTGACGCTGTTCTCGCCCGAGTCATCATTCTCGCGCACGACTTCGGCTTCAATGGTTTCGTGGTCGGTCATGATCTTTTTCACGCGGCCAAAGGGGATTGAATCCTTAGATGCGGGCGAGCCGGGGGATTATCAAGGTCGGCGCCGGCGCCGGATTGGACCCCGGCCTCAGAATTCGGTCTTGCGCAGCACGATCCGCCGGAACCAGCCGCCGGCCAGCGCCGGCCGGTCGGACAGCACGTCCAGGTCCGGCGCTTGCGCCAGCACCGCCTCGAACACTACATTGGTGCGGGTGGCCAGCAGGCCCAGCAGCGGGCTGACCAGCCGGCGCAGCGGCGCTTTCTGTCCCGGCCGCAGGAACTTGTCGAGGATCAGCACCCGGCCGCCGCGTCGCAATACCCGCGCCGCCTCGGCCAACACCCGTTCCGGATGCGGCGTCACCGCCAGAATCAGATGCAGCACCACCACATCGAACGTGGCGTCGCCATACGGCAAGTGGCGGGCGTCGCCCAGGTCGAGTTGGATGTCCAGCTTCAGGGCGGTGGCCTTGCGCCGGGCGCGCGCCAGCATCGCCGGAGTCAGATCCAGACCGGTGTAGCGCGGCCCGCGTGGCAGCAGCGGCAGATCCAGTCCGCTGCCGACGCCGACCAGCAGCACCTCGGCATGGGGTCCCTCGGACAACAGCGCCAGCCCATGTTGCCGCGCCGCCGCGGTGAACGGCGCCACGAAGGCGTCGTAAATCGGGGCGATCAGGGTATAGCTGTAGCGCAGCGCCACCCGCCCGGCCTCAGTGCAGGGTGCGCGGGATGGACAGCACGAACGCCGGGATGCCGGCGTCGAAGGTCATGCCGTCGTCGGCCAGCATCTGATAGCTGCCGTGCATGCTGCCGACCGAGGTCTCCAGGATGGCGCCGCTGGTGTATTGGAAGCCCTCGCCGGGGCGCAGGTAGGGCTGCTCGCCGACCACGCCCTCGCCGCGCACCTCCTCGATCTTGCCGTTGGCGTCGGTGATGATCCAGTGCCGGCTGAGCAGGCGGGCGGGGACATTGCCCTGATTCTGGATCACCACGGTGTAGGCGAAGACGTAGCGATCCTGCTCGGGGTTGGACTGCTCTTCCAGATAAAACGCCTGAGCGGCCACTTGGATGGCGTAATCGGATTTTTTCTCCATGGCTGGCGTTGCTCCGAGGGTAGGGAAGAAAGGTTCAGGCCAGCAGCGGGCTGGTCTTGACCGTGATGGCCGCCAGCAGCGTCTCGAAGGAGCGGATGAAGGCGTTGACTCCATCGATTTCCAACTGATCGGTGACGGCGCTCAAATCGATCCCCAGTTCCGGCAACCGCGCCAGTTGCGCCAGGGCGGTTTCCACGTCCTGGTCCAGGGTCCGGGCGACCACGCCGTGGTCGCGGAAGGCGTCATAGGTCGCCGGGGGCAGGGTGTTGACGGTGTCCGGGCCGATCAGGTTGTCCACGTACAGCAGATCGGGATAGGCCGGGTTCTTGGTGCTGGTGCTGGCCCACAGCAGGCGCTGGGGCCGGGCCCCGGCCGCGCTCAGGGCGGCGAAGTGCGAGCCGCCGAAGATTTCCAGATATTCCTGATAGGCCAGTTTGGCGTTGGCGTTGGCGATCTGGCCCCGCAACTCCGGCCGTCGTTGCGCCAGCACCGGGTCGAGCGCGGTGTCGAGCCGGCTGACGAAAAAGCTGGCCACCGAGGCGATCCGGTCCAGCGGCAAGCCGCGGGCGCGACGGCGCTCCAGGCCGCGCAGGTAGGCTTCGGCCACCGAGACGTAGCGTTCCACCGAAAACAACAGGGTGACGTTGACGTTGATCCCTTCGGCGATCAGCCGTTCGATGGCGTGCAGGCCGGGCACGGTCCCCGGCACCTTGATCATGATGTTCGGCAGGCCCAGCCGGGCGAACAGTTCGCGCGCTTCCCGCACCGTGCCGTCCACGTCGTGGGCCAGGTCCGGCGACACTTCCAGGCTGACCATGCCGTCCACGCCGTCGGTCGCGTCGTAGATCGGGCGCAGCGCGGCGGCGGCGGCGCGGATGTCGTCGATGGCCAGGGCAAGGATACAGTTCGTGGCTGGATTGCTCCGGGTTGCGTTGCATTTCCCGGCGCAGCGCTGTGTCGTAGTCGCCGCTGCCGACGATGGCCTTCTCGAAAATGGTCGGGTTGGAGGTGAGACCGCGCAGGTCGTCCTCGGCGATCAGCCGCGCCAGCATGCCGGAGGTCAGCATGGAGCGCTGGATGTGGTCGTACCACACGCTCTGGCCGGCGGCGCTGAGCCGGCGCAGGGGGTTGGCATCGGGCATGGCGGCTGTCCTCTGGCGGCGGGAAGAGTGACTTGGAAGAGCTAGTAATTGTAGCAATTCCCCGGCGTGATTCCGCTGTCATGGAATCTTTACAGCGACGGATTCCGTGACGGTATTTTGCGGGGAAGGAGGAGTAAACGCTTATCGCGGGATTGACGAAGCTGCTTTCTTTGACAAGGAGTATTTCGGAATGTCTTGCGGCGATAGCGAACGATGCAGGGAGGCGTCATTTTTTTGAAGCTATCGAACGGGGAAGCGTGTCTCTTTGCCACCTCATTTCCGGGCTATTTGCTTAATAACAGCGGCTTGTATTGTGACGGCAGGGTTTGTCATGATCCTGTTGCGGGAGGGTGCGCCAGGCGGGACGCTGAAGACCGACTTCCAGGGTTGGGCAGGGTGGAGAAAGACAGCGCGTTGACTCCATCGGTTGCTCGTGATTGACCGGATGCAGTGTCCGTTTTGACGCAAAAAGAGAGGTATTTAGGGGCTTGCTTCAGGGTAGACAGTTTCTTTCTTCCGCATATCTTGCCATGGCGCGGGATATACGGAACCGTATAATCACTTGTTTCGCGGACGCTTCGCGCCCGCGAAACGGGGCGGCGGATAGGCATCCGCTGGTTGCTTGGCGCTCCGCGCCGCACAACCACGCGGATCAAGCCGACATCGGCCGTCAAAGCCTTCGGCTTTTCCACCCTCGCGGCTTATCCGCCGCCCCGTTAGGTTGCTAGGAAGACAAAAGGAGTATCGAATACCAATGAATATTCCGCGGAGCAACTCTCCTGATTCTTGTTTCGAGAGCTTGTGGCTTGAATGCGTTGATCTGATCGCTAGAGGAACAACGCGAGACGTGTACGAAATTCCGGATACCGAAAAAGTTCTTAAAGTGTCTAATAGGCAGAGCAATTTCACTAATTGGTGTGAAATCGTCATACACCACTATAAAAGACATACCGGAGATCTAGCAGAAATATTTTCCTGGAGTGCTTCCGGTAAATTTCTTGTCATGGAAAAGCTTTCCTCGTTAGAGAGTGAAGATGGATTTGAAGGGCATTCTTTTCCTAGCTATTTAACCGATAGAAAACGTGAAAATTACGGGCGTGGTGCTGACGGTAAAATTAAGGCTCTCGACTATGCATCTCTAAAATTTATCGAAAGCACCTTATCTAGTTTCATGTGAATGAACGATGCATGAAAAAAATAGGCAACCTAACAATGCAATCAAGTCATTCGCTGCGCTCACTCGGACGCTCCGCGAGCTGCTCCGCGCCGCTTATTGCGGCGTTTCGCCGACGCTTCGCGCCCGCGAAACGGGGCGGCGGATTCCAATCCGCTGGTTGCTTGGCGCTTCGCGCCGCACAACCACGCGGATCAAGCCGACATCGGCCGTCAAAGCCTTCGGCTTTTCCGTCCTCGCGGCTTATCCGCCGCCCCGTTATGTGAACAAACTGAGATCGTAGAATGGATTTTTCACCAATAATTCCATTTCCAATTCTATAGTGAAGCTATAATCCAGGGCCAAGCGACGATGGAATGGACGCGATGATGGTCAAGTTCCAGCTCATGGAGCGCCCCTTCCAAATGATTTTCCAGCGCGTCCAGGCTTTCGAAGAGGCGGTTGTGGAAGGATTTCTCCCGTAGGTCATCCCAAAGATGCTCGACCGGATTGAGTTCGGGCGAGTACGGCGGCAGTTTGAGCAAGCGCACATTGGGTGCCAGCGCAAGGGAGTCGCTCCGATGCCAACCGGCGCCATCAAGCACCATGACGATCCGCTCGCCAGGATGGCGGGAGGCGACCTCGTCGAGGAAGAGTTGCATGCATTGGCGATTGACGCGGGGCAGAATCAGGGTATCCAGCTGACCGTCGGCCACCGAGACCGCCGCATAGGCGTATGTGTATTCTTGCACGACCATGGCCTGGCACAGGGGCCGAACGGGCTTGGGGCACCAACAGCGCCGGGTATCCGAGATGCGCCCGAAGCGTGCCTCGTCCTGAAACATCAGCCGGATGGGTCCTTCACTGAGCCACTGGTGGTCGATTTCCGCGAGGACGTCGGGGAGTTTTTTTTCCAGTTCTCTTGCGCGGCCACATTGGCTTTGGGATGTTGCTTGTCTGGAACCAGCTTGCGCCAGCCATGACGGTGCGGCAGGTTGTAGGCGGAGGCCAGCGCGCCCTTGCGCCCCAGGCGGACATCCAGCGCTCGTTTGATCTCGCCGACCACCAGGATGCCACCCCCCTTGGCCTTCTCGAAGAACGGGGCCAGAAAGGCCGCTTCCTCGGCGCGCGTCATGTTCTCGTGCCGGCGCCCGCCTCTCCTCGCCCGACCGCTATCCGGAACGCCGCCGGCGCGGACAAAGCGCGTTCGGAGTTGACAGGCCCAACCCACTGACACACCCATCGCTTGCGCCGTTTGTTCCAGCGACAAGCCCAACGCCAAGGGCAACACCACGGCCTGCGCTTGTCTCAATTCCTCAACCGTCCGTGCCTTCGCCAAGCACGCCTTGGCCTGCTCCAGAAACTCACCACCGCTCGCTCGTCGTCCCATCGCCACACCTCCTTCGCTTGGGGTGTGGTTATTATTTTATGATTGATATGGAAATGGAATAATAAGCCAACTAGTTAATGCTCTGTGGTATTTAATACCCATTACACTTCTCGCGGCAATTATAAGATCACCTTGGTTTAAAGGCTTAATGGGTGAGTTTATCGTCAATCTTTCTGCAAAATTGTTGCTCGACAAAAAACAATATCACCTTATAAAAAATGTAACACTGCCCACCGAAGATGGGACTACCCAAATTGACCATATAGTTGTTTCTATTTTCGGTGTATTCGTGATTGAAACGAAAAATATGAAAGGCTGGATATTTGGCGGCCCAAACCAACGAACATGGACTCAGAAAATATACAAGCATTCAAATAAATTCCAAAACCCATTGCATCAGAACTATAAGCATGTAAAAACACTTGAATCCCTATTGGGGCTAGGTGAACAACAAATATATTCAGTAATCGTTTTTATCGGCGACAGCATATTCAAAACAGAAATGCCCGAAAATGTAACGTATGGCGGAGGATATGCCAGGTACATTAAATCAAAGAAAGAGCCGATATTAACTGAATTAGAAGTAAATGAAATTACGGAAAGAATCGAATCAGGTAGGCTCTCACCTTCCTTCAAGACAAATCGCGAACATGTAAAGCATGTGAGGAATATCGTTGCGGAAAAAGAAAAGGAAAGTACGCCGAGTTGTCCAAAATGTGGTAGTTTAATGGTATTGAGAGAAACCAAGAAAAGCCAAAATACCGGTAAGAAATTTTGGGGCTGTACAAAGTTTCCTCAATGTAGAGAAATAATGAATATCACATAACAATCACATGCAATCGGGCAGCAAAAAGCACCGCTCGTTCCTCGCTCTTCTTTTTGCTGCCGGTAATGTGAAACGCTAGGCCTTTCATATGCGCATCGAAGGTACTCTCGCAAAATGGAATGATGATCGAGGCTTTGGATTCATCACTCCGACCCAAGGTGGTCCTGAAGTGTTTGTCCACATCTCGGCATTTCCGAGAGATGGCAACCGTCCAGCAATTGGAGAGCGACTCTCATTTGAAATTGAGATCGACAGCGCAGGAAAGAAACGCGCAAAAAATCTCCTGTGTCCTGGCCGTCCCACCGAACGTGCTGGCCGACAATCAGTGTCGTGTCGCCACAGCAAGAAGCAAGGTTTCTTTGGTCGATCCATTCCGCTTGCCGTTGTTGTGGCTCTGGCCTTCTATGGTTACAGCGAATACTCACGCCGCACTGCTCCACAACCGGCAGTTGCCGCCCAGTCCAGCGATCAAGTCGCATTCTCTGCCTTTCACTGCGATGGTCGCACGCACTGTTCGCAAATGACCTCTTGTGCTGAGGCCACCTACTTCCTACGAAACTGTCCTAACGTTCAGATGGATGGAAACAACGATGGTGTTCCTTGCGAAAAACAGTGGTGTACCGGTCTGTTCGCGAAATGACTGCGTCACCCCTACTCATCGAAAGCCCGTTTTTCCTTGCCCACAAAGGGCTAACCCGGCGGTCGAGGCGCGGCTTCGCCGCTGGGACGTTTCGCCACGATGCGGCTCGCGCCCCTCACCTCTGCATTATGCGGCTCAAGCGTGTCTCAACGGTTCGGGGAGTACCCGGTACAAATGAAGGCCGCTGAGCTTCTTTGGAAGCTGCAAGATGATGGCTGGTATTTGCATGCTGCTCGTGGCAACCACCGGCAGTTCAAAAACACAAGTAAGCCAAGTCGTGTCACTGTTCCTGGCAAACAAACGGCTAGAGAATGACCAGGGAAAACGCTGCGCGCTTCTCCTGACACCTCAGCCGAGGCGCTATCCGCCGCCCCGTCATAGAACGTGATGCGCTTCCCGCCGCCGGATGAAGCGGTAGACCTTCACCGCCCGTTTCTGTTGAGCAACAGCCGAGAACAGCGAATTGAGGACGACAACATTGATGCGCTGCCTGTCGCTGCGGATTAAGGCCGGCGGTATCGGTATTTACTCATATTCCCGTGACGCTCCGCCGGATCGGCGACCCTGCTTTTTCTCCCCGACCTGCCGCTTTTCATCCATGCGCCGCTGTTTGGCGGCCCGCGACGGCTTGGTCTTGACGCGCGGCCTTGGCGCCACCGCCGCTTGCTGGATCAACGCAACCAGCCGCTCGATGGCATCCTGCCGGTTGCGTTCCTGACTGCGAAAGCGCCGGGCGGTGATCAGCAGTTGGCCGTCCTGGGTCACGCGGCTTCCGGCCAGCTTCCGCAACCGCGCCCGCACCACGTCCGGCAGCGAGGGCGAACGCGCGACATCGAAGCGCAGTTCCGCCGCCGTCGCCACCTTGTTGACGTTCTGACCGCCGGGACCGGACGCCAGCTTGAACTGAAACTGGAGTTCGTCTTCGGGGATGTGAATGCTGGGCGTGGCGATAATCATGGGAACATCCTCAAGCGGCGGGGCGCGGCTTTTTAACCCTGCTCACCGCCATCGCCACAGCGAGGCCGCCAGGGCGATGCCGCCGCCGCTGGCGCAAAACAGCACCAGTGAGCCGGGCGCGGGACCCTTGCCCTGGGCGATGGCGTCGTCCAGGGCCATCGGAATGCAGGCCGAGCCGGTGTAACCCCACTTGTCCATGATCCAGTGCGTTTTTTCCAGCGGCTGCCCCAGCGCCGCCATGGTGGTTTCGAGGGTGCGCAGATTGACCTGGGTGAAGTAATAACGGTCCACGTCGTCCGGCCCCAAGCGCGTGCCGGTCGCGGCGCTGGCCTTGGCCAGCACCCGCTCGATCAGCGGCGGCCATTGCTCTGTGTTGAAAGTGGCCGGGAACTTGCGCACGAACTGCACCGTCGGCGGCCCGTATCGCTCCAGGTTGGCCAGACTGGCTGGCCGGAAGACACCGCCGGTGTAGATGCCGAGCGCGTCGTGATACTCCCCGGCGGCGGCCAGCGCGGTGGCCAGCCAGCCCGGTTGCGAGCCGGCGCCGACCACCACCGCCCCCGCGCCGTCGGCGAACAGGGTCACGGTCTTCTTGTCGCCCCAGTCCAGAAACCGGCTCATGCCATACGCCCCGATCACCAGCACGAAGCGCTCGTCGGGTTCGGTGGCGAGCGTCTTCGCCGCGATGTCCAGGGCGATGACCCAGCCGGCGCAGGCGCTGTTCACGTCGAACACCCCGGCACGCCGCGCCCCCAGCTTGGCCTGCACCACCGCCGCCGTGGCCGGGCTGAGATAATCCGGGGTGTCGGTGGCGACGATGATTCGGTCGAGATCGGCCGGCTCCAGACCGGCGCGCTCCAGCGCTATTTTCGCGGCCGCGACCGCCAGATCCGAAGTCGTCTGATCCTCGGTCATGAAATGGCGCTGGCGGATGCCGACATTCTCCACCAGCCAGTCGCCGACCGACTCGCCCAGTAACTCGTCGAATTCGGCGTTGGTCATCAGCCGTTCCGGGACGTAGCCGCCGGAACTCAGGATTTGGGCATGGCGCATCGCAATCTCCACAAGGCAATGCCGGCGACTCCGCCGGCGCTATTCACGACCACACTACTCCAGACTGGCGAACAGATCCCAGTGGCCGACCGTCAAATGGGAGTGGCCGCGCTCGATCAGGTCGCGTCGATGTCGTGACCAGGCGTCCAGCCAGTTTTTGGGTTCGGGCGCGATTTGCCGCACGGCTTCCGTCCAGCCATCCAGCAGCGCCGTTTGCAGGGCGGCGTCTTGCGCGGCCAGCGTCCAGGGACTGGGCCGCAGGTCCACTCGGTATCCCAGTCGTTCGAGCAAGTCCGCCAGCGCGGAAGCGGCATCGGGGCCGAGCGCCGGTCCGAAGCCCTTGTCGGTGCGCTGGTGGCGGTTGACCCATTCGCGCACCCGTTCGTCGCCTTCCGCCGCCGGTTGCCAGGCGAGGGTTCCGTCGTAGCTGAGCACGATCAGCACCGTCGCTCGCCATTTCCGGCAGCGTCGGGCCAGTCGTTCCAGCCAGTCGGCCGACACCAGATCGATCAGGGCGGAGGCCGTGACCAGTTGCGCGTTTGCAACCGCCAGCCGCTCCCAGTCCTCGTTCAAGTCCAGGCATAACCACTCCAGCCGGCAATGGTTCGTATCGTCCTCCAGGACCAGCGTTTCGCCCTGATCGGCCACCGTCATGCTCCGTTTTGCCGCCCACTGACGGAGCACCTCGCCGGCCCGCGTCAGCAGCGCCGGGTCGTGATCCAGCAGCCGCCAGCGCTGCCCCCCGCCGAGAGCAGGGGCGAGAAAGCGGAAGTTGGCCCCGGCGCCGCTGCCGAGATCCAGCACGGACAGGGCATCATGGCGCCGCCGCCAGGCGATCAGCCGGGCGGTCAGTTCCGAATTGCGGGAAGCCGCATCGGTCGGCTCGCGCAGGCGCAGCCATTCGGCGGAAAAGCCGCTCATGCCGCCGTAACCTCGTCCAGCGCCGCGGCGAAGCGGGCGCAGGTCTCCGGCCAGCCCGGCAGGGACTGACGGGCCGCGCGGGCGCCGGCGGCCAGGCGCTCGCGCAGTGCGGGTTCGGTCATTACCCGCGCCAATGCCTCGGCCAGCGCCGCCTCGTCGCCGGGCGGCGCCAGCAGTCCCGCATCCGCCGGCACCGTGTCGGGAATCGCGCCCGCCGTGGTGCTGACGATCGGCAATCCCCACGCCAGCGCCTCGGCCAGCACCATGCCATAGCCCTCGTGATGGGACGGCAGCACGAACACATCGGCCAGCCGGTAGCGAATCGCCAGGACCGCCGCATCCAGTTCGCCCAAAAACTCGATCCGCTCGGCCAAACCCAATTCCGCCGCCAGATCACGCAACAGGGCGGCGGTGGGTGGATGCAACAGTTCGCTGCCGGCGCAGAACAGCCGCCAAGTGTAGCGCTTGAGTCGCGCCAGGGCGTGGAACAGCACGGCGTGACCCTTGCGCGGGGTCAGCGAGGCTACGCACAGCAGTCCCAGCTCCCCGCCGCCCGAACCTTCCGCCAGCGGCGCGGGATCGGTGCCGGGCGGAATCACGGCGCAGTGTTCCGGCGCGATGTCGTAGTCGGCCAGCCCGCGCGCCGTGCTGGGGCTGGTAACGATCACTTGGCGGACGTGGCGCAGCGCCTCGCGTTCGCTGGCGTGGAGTTGCCGGCCGAGTCCCGCGTCCAGCCCGGTTTCCAGCGCCAGCGGGTGATGGATCAGCGCCACCAGCCGCAGTCGGTCCCGCTGCGCGGCGACGACCGCCGGCATGGCGCCCAGCGCCAGACCATCGATGACCGTCAGCGCCCGATCCGGCAGCGCGGCCAGCACCGCGCCGGCCTCGCGCAGCGCCGCTGGGGTCGGCAGCGGAAAGCCGGCGTCGAGCCGCCGGAGTTCGACCCGCCAGCCCAGCGCCGCCAGTCCGGCCATGATGCGCCGATCGTACAGATAACCGCCGGTGCGGGTATTGGGATCGCCGGGAATCAGGAACCAAACTGATTTCAAGGCAGCATCCCTTCGTAGGATGCCCAGGCGACATGGGATTCGTGCAAGGTGACGCGCATCGAACTCAGGCCGGCGGTGTTCGGTCCCAGTTGCCCTTCCTCGATCCGCATCGCGACGCGGTCGAAGATTTCGCGAGCCAGGAATTCGGTGGTGGTGTTGCGGCCGGCGAATTCCGGCAGTTGGTCGAGATCGCGAAAGTTGAGTTCGCCGAGCACCGCGCGCAGGCAGTCGCTCAGCTTGCCGATGTCCGCCACCACGCCGTCGGCATCCAGGTCGGGACGGCGCAGTTCCAGATCGACAACGTAGGTCGCGCCGTGCGGGCGTTGGGCGGGACCGAAAGTCTCCCCCCGGAAGCTGTGGGCGATCATGAAGTGGTCACGGACGCAGACGGTGTACATGGTTTGGCCCTGGGTTGGGTGTCGTGAAGAGTTCCGCTGGTCGAGGCCATGTTCGGCTTTGGCTCCGACGGGCGCGGGTTCGCCGACAAAATATCGCATTGGCCGCTGGCGGGGGTCTATTTTTGTGGGTATCCCCGACCGCGCGCTCCGTCAAGCCGCAAGCGGAAACCCAGGAATTTTGTCCATGCCCAACGACTTGAAACTCTACGATGCCGCGACCTTGAACGCGCTGAGCACGGTGGCCGCCCGCTCCCCGCGCCGCCGCAAGAACCTGAACCTGCACCCGGTGCTGGAAGATCCCGTGCAGCGTTTGTTCAACGCCCTGGAACCAGGGACCTACGTCCATCCGCACCGGCACGCCCGGGATTGCGGTTGGGAACTGATGGTGGCGGTGCGCGGGGCGTTCGCCGTGCTGCGCTTCGACGGCGGCGGCCGAGTGCTGGCCCGTGCCGAGCTGCGGGCCGGCGGCGACTGCGCGGTGGAAATCCCGGCCCATGTCTGGCACGGCGTGGTTTGCCTTGTTCCCGGCACGATCATGTTCGAGGTCAAACCGGGACCTTACTCGGCGATCGAGGACAAGGACTTCGCCACATGGGCGCCGTCCGAGGGCGACCCCCGCGCGCCGGACTGGGTGTGCTGGTTCGAGACCGCCCAACCAGGTGATCGCGCCCCGGTTTGAGTAAAGTTCCAATCGAACCCGCCCATGGCCACGGCTATTCGCGCGGTTCCAGATCGGATCGGATTTCGGTCACATACGCCCCCTCGTCGCGCATTTCCCAGCGCACGTCGCAGTCGTACAGCCTCATGCCGTAACGCCGGGGCGCGGCGTCAGCGCCGCGATAGGCCGGGCGCGGGTCCTGGCGCAGGAGCTGGACGATCAGGCCGCGCAGCTCGTCCGTCGGCCAAGCCGCGCAAAACCGCTCCGCCGCCGGGCTGAATTCAACCGGCAGGTGTGGCGGCGCCTCGGTCGCGAAACCGCCGGTCGCCTCGGGGATGCAGTCGGCGTAGGGCAGATAGGGTTTGATGTCCAGCACCGGCGTTCCATCCAGCAGATCCACCCCCGCAAGGTGCAGCGTCACCCGCTGGCCGACGACAGCCACCCGCTCCAGCCGGACCGCCGACAGCCCGATGGGATTGGGGCGAAAGGTGGAGCGGGTGGCGAACACCCCTAGCCGCCGGTTGCCGCCCAGGCGCGGTGGCCGCACCGTCGGCTGCCAGTGGCCGGTCGGCGTGCCGTGAAACACGAACACCAGCCATATGTGAGAGAACGCCTCCAGACCGCGCACCGCCGCCGCTTGCCCGTAGGGCGGCAGCAGCTCCAGGGTCGCCCGCGCCGCCGGCGCCAGCCCCGGTTGGCGCGGGATGCCGAACTTCTCGCGAAAACAGGACCGAATGACGCCGACCGGCGCGAACTGGAACATCTACAGCCACCCGGCTTTCCTCAAATAACGGTACAGCAACAGGCACATCACCGTTACGCATCCCATCACGACGGGATAGCCGTACCGCCATTCGAGTTCGGGGAACCAGCCCTTGAAATTCATCCCGTAGATGCTGAACACCACGGTTGGAATCGCCAGCAGCGCGCCCCAGCCGGCCAGTCGCTTGGTCGCTTCGTTCTGGCGGGCCGCGCCCAGCGACAGGCTGATTTGCAGGGCGAGCGCCAGCATTTCCCGAATACTGTCCACCGTTTCGTTGATGCGCAGGGCGTGATCGTAAACATCGCGGAAGTAGGGCCGGATATCCTCGGGAACATGGTTGCTGAACACGTCGGTCAACAGGTAGCTGCAAACCTCGACCAGCGGCGCGGTGGCGCGGCGCAGTCCCACCAGATCGCGCTTGAGCGCGTACAGCCGACCGAGGTCGTTTTGATTGAAATCGCCTTCGAAAAACCGCTCTTCCAGTTCTTCCACCGCGTCTTCCACGGTGTTGAGAATCGGAAAATAGTGGTCCACCACGAAATCGAGGATGGCGTACAGGACAAACCCCGGTCCCTTGCCGAGCAGGCGCGGATTGCTCTCGCAGCGGGCGCGCACCGGGGCGTAGGGCAGCGAGGCGCCATGCCGCACCGACACCAGATAGCGCGGCCCGACGAATAAATGAGTTTCGCCGAAATTCACCTTGCCTTCTTCATTCATCTGGGCGGTCCGCAGCACCACGAACAGGCAGTCGCCGTACAGTTCCACCTTCGGTCGCTGATGGGCATGGTGCGCATCCTCGGTGGCCAGTTCGTGCAGGCCGAACAACTCTTGCGTCCGCGCCATCAGCTCCTCGTCCGGCTCGCGCAGCCCCAGCCAGACGAAGGCATCCGACCGATCCCGCAGTGCCGGGATGTCTTCCAGCAGGATGTCGGGCAGCTTATAACCGTCGGCATAGGCGACGCAGTTGACGATCATCTGTTTATCTTCCTCCTATTACCATACAATAAGTGGCACTTTTAGGCGGTGCGAGGAGGGTTGCGAACCTCCTGTTCATCGCATTTATTGAGTGATCGCGGAGGATCGAGATGGCGCGGCATCGGGTTTGCGACGAAGGCGATATTCCCGTCGGGGGGATCAAAGTGTACAAAGCGGACGGTCGAACCGTGGCGGTTTTTCATCTGGACGACGGTTTTTACTCGACTCAGAACGACTGTACTCACCTGTTTGCGTCGCTGCACAAGGGAAAAATCATCGAAAGCGGTCAGATCGAATGCCCGCACCACCGAACGCGCTTCGACATCCGCACCGGCGCGGTGGTGTGCTGGGCCAGTCACCCGCCAGGCGTGCAGTTGCTCAACTTCCTGCGCGCCAAAAAAGCGCTCAGAACGTATCCGGTCACGGTCGAAGCCGGGCAGGTGTTCGTGGAGATTTGACGGCCGTCAGTGCGAATGCGGCCGTGCTTCCGGCCGATAGGGCTCCTCGCGGTCGTGCAGGTGCATGCGGTAATCGACAAAGCCGGCGCGGTCGTCGAAATGCAGGAAGGGGTTGCCGGCGAGTTGCTCGGCCATGGTCGAGGTCGGCGTGATGCCGTAGTTGTGGCCGGGCCGGATCAGGGTGCCCTCCGGCAGCCGCTCGCCCAGCCGGCGCAGGGTGTGGTACATCTGCTCGGGATCGCCGCCGCGCAGGTCGCAGCGCCCACAGCCGAACACGAACAGAGTGTCTCCAGTCAGCACCTGATCGCCCAGGCGATAGCAGGCCGAACCGGGCGTGTGGCCGGGCGTGTGCAGCACTTCGATCTCGGTTTCGCCCAGGCGGATGCGGTCGCCGCCCTCGTGCAGGGTCGGCAGATCGAGGTAGCGATCCCAGAACGCGGCTTCGGTTCTGAGCAGATGCAACTGGGCGTCGCTGGCGTTCAACAGCGCCTCCACCCCGTTGATGTGGTCGAAATGGCTGTGGGTCAACAGAATATCGGTGATCCGCAGCTCGCGCCGCGCGGTCAGGCCGAGGATGGCGGGTACGTCCCAGGCCGGGTCCACCACCGCCGCGCGGTCGCTGGCGTGATCGTGAATCACATAGATGAAGTTGCCCATGCGCCCGAGTTCCAGGGCATGGATGGTGTAAGGGGCGGAGTGATCGGTCATCGCGCGTTCTCCCGATGCGGAGAGCCGCCGCCCGCGATCGCGCCATCCGAATGCGGCGGCTGGAGCCTTGGAACATTGACAGCGGTTGCGACTCTGAAAAATGCCGAGTACCTGCTCGGTGCGTCCGTGCCGCGGCCGGACGCCTTTAGCCAGAGGGATTGTACATGCGCTTCAGTCTAGACATCGATACCAGCCTGAACTTTGTCAGAGGCTATGGCTCGGGCTGGATCAGGATCAACGAACAGGAAATTCGCCGCAGCGTGATCGTCACCCCGGAACAACTGGTCACCGACTGGCCGCCGCAAACCTTCGCCGATCTGGAGGAGGCGCATTTCGAGGCGATCGCCCGACTGGAACCCGAGATCGTGGTGCTGGGAACCGGCGATCTCCAGCGGTTTCCACACCCGCGCCTAACGCAGTCGCTGCTGGCGCGTGGCGTGGGCGTGGAGGTCATGGCCACGGCCGCCGCCTGCCGGACTTACAACATCATTATGCTGGAAGGCCGCCGGGTTGCGGCCGCGCTGCTGCTGATGGCCGACTAGCGCGGCGGGGTGAGCCGGCGGCGGGAATTCCACTGTCCGCGCCGTCGGAGCAAGGAGTGCCTGCTACAAAAAATCCTGCGAAAATCCCTCGCCTTCCAGGATCTTGCGCAACCGGCGCAGCGCGTCGATCTGAATCTGCCGCACCCGCTCGCGAGTTACGCCGATTTCGTTGCCGACCTGCTCCAGGGTCGCCTTTTCCTGACCGCCCAGACCGAAGCGCCGCTTGACCACGATCCTTTGCTTGTCGTTCAACTGGCCCAGCCACAGATCCAGCTTCTCATTGAGATCGGCGTCCTGCAGCAGTTGCGACGGATCGGGGTTGTTGTCATCGGGGATGGCGTCCAGCAGCGAACGGTCTTCGTCCTTGCCGATCGGGGTATCCACCGAGGCCACCCGCTCGTTGAGTTGCAGCATCCGTTTCACTTCGGCGACCGACTTGCCCATGACCTGGGCAATTTCCTCGGCGCTGGGCTCGTGGTCCAGCGATTGCGCCAGTTGCCGGGTCACCCGCAAGTAGCCGTTGATTTCCTTGATGATGTGGATCGGCAGTCGGATGGTGCGGGTCTGGTTCATCAGCGCCCGCTCGATGGTCTGGCGGATCCACCAGGTCGCGTAGGTCGAAAAGCGGAAGCCGCGCTCGGGATCGAATTTCTCGACGGCGTGAATCAGCCCCAGGTTGCCTTCCTCGATCAGGTCGAGCAGGCTGAGGCCGCGATTCATGTAGCGGCGGGCGATTTTCACCACCAGGCGCAGGTTGCTTTCGACCATGCGATTGCGGGCGGCGGCCTCGCCCTGCAACACCCGGCGGGCGTAGTACACTTCTTCCTGAGCGGTCAGCAGTGGGGAAAAACCGATTTCGCTCAGGTACATCCGGGTGGCGTCCAATTCCTCTTGGGTGAACTCGCGAGCGGCGACCGCGGGAGCCTGCCAAGGCGATTCCACGGAGTCCAACTCCTCGTCCTCCACGACGCCTTCCTCCTCGGCGTCCTCCAGTTTGTCCTCGTCCAGCAGGGGGGTTTCCATGTGCAACTCATTGTCGCACACCACCGGCTCCAGACAGGCATTCATCCGTCGGGACATCGATACCTCCTCGACATGTTTCGCTTGGTGGGTTGTCTTGATGGCGCCAGGGCACAGGCCGGTTGCGCCTTGTTATGCTTTTTTGAGTTGGCATCGGCTCGCGGGCTTGCCTTGAGGCCGCCGCGTGCTCCCGCCCGCGCTCGGAAAGTCGGAATTGATCCATCCCTGTTCCAAACTCCAAGCGTTCGAATGATGATAAGCCTTCCATGGCGGGTGAGTCTACTGGTGTTGTGTATATTTTTAGAGGCAAAAACTTGGTTTTTGCATTTCCACAACTGGTTAGTCCAGCAACCACTGGGTCAGTGTGGGGAGCGCGCCATGACGGGTTAAATCGACCTGCAAGGGAGTGATGGCGACATACCCGGCGCGCACGGCGTGGAAATCGGTGCCCGGACCCGCGTCCTGTTCGGGGCCAGCCGGCCCCACCCAATAGATCGGCCGGCCGCGCGGATCGCTGCTTTTGACGACCGGTTCCGATTTATGGCGATGGCCGAGCCGGACGACCCGAAATCCGGCCAGTTGCTCCCAGGGCAGATCGGGGACGTTGACGTTGAGAATGGAATCGGGGGGTAGTGATCGCTCCCGCAAGCGGCGCACCAGCCAGACCGCCACCCGCGCGGCGGTGTCGAAGTGCTGGGGGCAGGGCGCGGCCTGCGAGATCGCGACCGCCGGCAGGCCGAGAAAGCGGCCTTCCATCGCCGCCGCCACCGTGCCGGAGTAGATTACGTCGTCGCCCATGTTCGGCCCGCTGTTGATGCCCGAGACCACCATGTCGGGCTCGCGCTCCAACAGGCCGGTGATGGCGAGGTGGACACAGTCGGTCGGCGTACCCTCGACGCTGTGGAAGCCGTTATCGTGGCGAGTGACGTACAGCGGGTTCTTGAGGCTGAGCGAGTTGCTGGCCCCGCTGCGGTCGCGGTCGGGAGCGACCACGGTGATCTCCGCCAGCTCGCTCAGGGCGGCGGCCAGGCAGAGCAGGCCCGGCGCCTGATAGCCATCGTCGTTGCTGACCAATATGTGCATATCGGGATCTATATCTCGTGGGCCGGGTGGATGCGTATCGTACCCGGCGATGCTGACGTTAAAATGACAAGCCGCCTGCCGTCCCGGCCGGACGCCCTAACGACATCCAGCGAGGCGCCCATGACCAAGCCGTTTGCACTCGATCCGCGGGATCGGAAATTGTTCCGGCAGAGCGTCGGTCCGGTCAAGTCGCTGCGCTGCGACCGGATCGAACCCATGCCGCCTCATCCGGCCCCAATTCCCCGTTTTACCGAGGCCGACGAACGGCGGGTGCTGGACGACATGATCTCGGATTATTTCGAGCCGGCGGAATTGGACACTGGCGAGGAATTGTACTACCGCGGCGAAGGGGTACAGCAGGCGGTACTGCGTAAATTGCGACGCGGGCAGTTCCGGGTCGGGGCGGCGCTGGACCTGCACGGGATGACGGTTGCCACGGCCAGGGAGGCGCTGGCCGAATTTCTGCGCGCCGCCCGGCGGGAAAGCCTGAGCTGCGTGCGGATCGTCCACGGCAAGGGGAACGGTTCCCGCCATCGCGGGCCGGTGCTGAAACAGAAGCTCAACCACTGGCTGCGCCAGCGCGACGAGGTGCTGGCGTTCTGCTCGGCGCGGCCGGTGGACGGCGGGACCGGGGCGGTTTACGTGCTGCTGCGGCGACGGATCTAGCGGAACTCAAGCTCAACCGCACTGGTTCCGGCACAGAAACTCCCGCAGAAACGGCAACCAGTCGCTGAAGAAGCGAACTGCTTCGGGGTCCTGTCGCATGCCGCTGATGACGTGTTCCCCCAGCGCGCCGCCGCCCACGGCATAGTAACCGAACGCGCCGCCGCCGATGGCGATCCCGCCGATGGCGCCGCCACCGATGGCGATCCCGCCGATGGCCAAACCGCCAAGGGCCAGCGCGCCGGTGCTAAGCCCGCCGCAGCCGAACAGCAGGCCAAACGCCAGGCCACCGACGGCGACGATGCCGCGGGCGATGCCGCCCAGCGCCAGAACCCCGGTGGCGAAATCGCCGATGGCGACGATGCCGCGGGCATGGCCGCGCAGTTCGCCCTTGACCGGATCGGGTCCCATGGCGATATCGTACAGGGGCAGGCCCCAGACCATCCGGCTGGATCGCTTGCGGACGCCCCGGTAGGGAAAACCGCGATTTTTCAGCGCGGCCATTTCCCGTTCGAGCGTGTCGATGCGCTGCTTGAGTTGGGCGGACTCACTTTCTTTCATCGCAACCTCCTCCACGGGATGCCGCCTTGCCGCGGCTGTTGCGGGTTGATTCGGTTAAGCGAGGGCTTCAATCGGGCTGGGATTGACGAATTGTAGGGTGGATAAGCGTAACGCATCCAGCTTGTCGTTCTGCTGTTGGGGGGATGCGGCGAATGGCGCCTCATCCCCCCTACCCATCCCGACATCATTCGAGGTCGGTTGAAGGCACTGGACCCACGCCATGCCCAGCGCGGTGGCCGCAAGCAGGAGGCCCATGGCGATATTAAACCGGCGCAACCGCGAACCCTGCTGCGGCCAGCATTGCAACGCCGCGCCGAGGATCGCCCAGCAGGCAATGCATCGACCTCCGATCAGCATGAAGCACAAGGGCTACCGCCAGTGTCGCCGTCGTCTGGTCGCCGGACGTGGCCGCCAATCCGCGGGTCGGGTTCATCGCCGGCGAACGGGAACTGACGCAGGCGCTGACCGATCGCAAGCCGCCGGCGGCGCTGACTACCCCGGAACTTGGGCGAACGGGTGATGCATCGGGTGTTGGCGGAGGGGCATTACTACCGCAAGCATGTCGGGCGCTTGCGCAGACGGTTGGCGGCCCGGCGCGAGCCGGTGTTGAGCCGGTTGGAGCAGTTGGATTTGCGGGTCTTTGCCGATCCGCGGGGCGGCATGTTCGCCTGGCTGGATACGGGCCGCGACAGTCACGCCCTGACCGCCCGCGCCTACGATTGCCGGAGAAATTCGGCCAGGTGTTCGGCTTCTGGATGAAGGGCCAGCCGGTGGACGAGTACGTGTTCGCTCAGAAGCTCAAGGGTCCGCCGCCGGGGGCGCCGGCGGTGCGGGCCTACCTGCGCCGGCTCAAGGACAAGGCCCGCATCGCCAAACCGATCACGCCGCGTAAGCTACGACATACCTGCGCCACCAACCTCCTCAACGCCGGGGCCGAGTTGGTGGACATTCAGGCACTGTTCGGCCATTCGACGCTCAACACCACCCAGATTTACTCCCACGTCGGGCAGGAGCGGATGGAGAAGGTGGTGGGGAGGTTGTGAGAGGGAGGGGCAAAAAGCAAGACCTGATAATCATCTAGCCGGCCTTCCAACTGGGTTTACAGTTTGCGGTGTTACGCAGCGAACGCAACCCCGAGTAGAGGAGCCGAAGATGAAACTGTAGTGGTGGTATCGACTTACATTCCAACAATAGCGTGATTGCGGTGTTCGATGAAGAGGATCGGCTGGTGTATCGACGGCGGTTGGGCAACGACCTGGCCACGATCCTCAGCGCGCTGGCGCCCTATCAAGCGGCGCTGGAAGGGGTCGTGGTCGAGTCGACGTACAACTGGTATTGGCTGGTGGACGGGCTGATGGAAGCGGGTTACCGGGTGCATCTGGCCAACACGGCGGCGATTGTCCAGTACGACGGTTTGAAGTACACCGACGACGAGTCGGATGCCCGGTGGCTGGCGAAACTGTTGCGCCTGGGGCTGCTGCCGGAAGGCTACATCTACCCCAAGGCGGAACGGGCGGTGCGGGATTTACTCCGCAAGCGCAGCCAGTTGGTGCGGCAGCGGACCAGCAATTTGGTGTCGGTGCAGAATCTGTTGGCGCGCAACCGCGGGCAGTCGCTGGGTGCGACTGCGATCAAGCGCCTGTCCTTGGACGAGGTGGACCGACTGTTACCCGAGACCCACTTGGCCTTGGCGGTGAAAAGCAACCTGAACGTGATGCGGGCCGTGGACGCGCAGATCGAGGGGTTGGAACAGGTGATCAAGGCGCGGATCA
Source organism: uncultured Gammaproteobacteria bacterium (assembly GCA_963695105.1). GTDB lineage: Bacteria > Pseudomonadota > Gammaproteobacteria > Competibacterales > Competibacteraceae > Competibacter. The sequence continues at coordinate 46,493 of CAVOGC010000016.1, forward strand.
AACCACGACCGGAGTTTCAGCCGTTGCTGAGTGTCAGCGGGATCGGCGAGATCCTGGGGTGGACCATTCTGCTCGAGACCGGTGCGATCAGCCGCTTCGCCGAGGTGGGCCACTACGCCTCGTACTGCCGGTGCGTTGGCAGCGAACGGCTCAGCAACGGCAAACGCAAAGGGCGGGGGAATACCAAAAACGGCAATCGCTACCTGGCGTGGGCGTTCGTCGAGGCCGCCCACTTCGCGGTGCGTTATAACCCGGTGATCAAGCGTTACTATCAGCGCAAGCGCGCGCGTAGCCATGGGATCGTCGCGATCAAGACCGTGGCGCACAAACTCGCCAGGGCGTGTTACTACATTCTGCGCGACCAGGTCCCGTTTGACGTGAACAAGGCCTTTGCATGAACGGCTAAAGTGAATGGGCTGAGGCGGTGAGCCCACCATGGGGTTGGCTGGCAACCACCAGACTTGATTTGGCCACCGTCTCATCCTTCCAGCGGTTGGGAAGCGAAGGTTTAACGGATACGCCTCTGTCCTGAGCCCGCGCGGGGTTGGACGCCGCCGCCGGCGGCGAGCCACAGACCTGTGCCGCGATCCGCAAGGCTCGCGACCACTTGGACAGGCCAGGGTACTGACGATTTTCTGGGGCTCGAACGAGCCAGGGGCCGGGTGTCTACTCGGCGACGAGCAACCCCATGGCCTTGATCCAGAAGGGTGACTGGTGCGGATCCACGAAGATGCCGTCACCTCCCGAATGAGAACCGACGGCGCGTGTTCGGAAACGGTGGCGCTTCGCACCGAAAGAAAAAGCATCGTGCTTTGGCATGAGAATCAAACTCGCCCTGTTGACTCAGGCCGGCTAAAGGGTGACCCCATTCTTTGACCCCATTCTTCCCGGTGGAATCCGGGCAGGGCGGACCGGGACAGGACTATACGAAAGGCTTCGATATCGTCAGAAGAAAACAGCAGCCGTGGGACCCTGCGTCTCTTCAGGGTTGGGTTGACATCGAAATCCTGATGAAGCTCGCGACGAAGATCCCCCAATGGATGATCGGCTGGTGGTGTTTCGAGGTCAATGCGACCAAGCAGTTTGTCTGGCTGCCCGAACGGGGTAGCGCGCAGTCCTTCGACCCGCCACCGCCGAATACCAAGCAACCGCCGGTGCGCGAAGGTAAGAAGGGGGAAATCACTCTCGATGCCGATTCCGAGGGGGCAACGATCGTCTGGGCAGGCGGCACGATCCCCGATACGCTGCGGCATCTGCCAAGGGTTGACTATATGCTCGGCAATCGCGGCGGTGCACAGATTCAGGCTTACAAGCTGAAGTAGGGGTTGCACTATCAGGACGCGCGTCAGGCCGGCTTGCCGAAGCGGTAGTGCGACACGCCCCATTCCTCCCCACCGCGATAGCCGAACAACTCGGCGCAGGCCATGAAAAACACCCGCCAGCGCTGGAACCAGCGCTCCGCCTGGTCGGCGCCGTAGGTCTCCCGGAACAGGTGCATGATTTCGTCCCGCCGCCGGTCCTGATTGACCAACCAGGCTTCCAGGGTGCGCTGGTAATGGCGGCCGTTGAAGTGCCATTGCTCATCCAGCCGCAGATGATCCTGAAAGCAGGGCAGCAGATCGCGCGAGGGCATCAGGCCGCCGGTGAAGAAATAGCGCCCCATCCAATTGTCGGCGCCCTCGGATTCGAACGGATAGGCCAGGTGCCGGTGGCTGAAAACGTGCACGAACAGCTTGCCGCCCGGTTTCAGCCAGGCGTGAATCCGCGCCATCAGTTCCTGGTAATTGCGCATGTGCTCGAACATCTCCACCGACACCACCCGGTCGAAACGGCGATCGGTGTAGAAGTCGTTCATGTCGGTGGTCACGACCTGAACGTTGTCGAAACCGCGTTCCCGGCAGCGGGCTTCGATGAACTCCCGCTGCGAGTGGGAGTTGGACACCGCCACGATCCGCGAGCCGGGATAGAACTCCGCCATCCACAGCGTCAGCGAACCCCAGCCACAGCCCAGCTCCAGGATGTCCTGGTCGAAACCCAGTTCGGCGCGCTCGCAGCTTAAAGCCAGCATCGCCGCCTCGGCGGTTTCCAGATCCCGCACATCCTCCGGCCACCAGCAGGAACTGTATTTCAGCCGTGGCCCCAGCACCTGTTGGAAAAAGCCGGCCGGCAGTTCGTAATGCTGCTGGTTGGCCGCCACCGTGTGCAGAGCGACGGGGCTGTCGCGCAGATCCAGAATCAGCCGCGCCAGTTCGACGTCGCGGGTTTGCGGATCGTGGCCGTTTCCGGCGCGCAGGCGCTCGGTCAGCAACCGGCGGATGCCGGTCCGGGTCAGCCAGTCGGGGACGTAGCCCCGTTCCATCAGATCAATCGCGGTATTGAGCATCAAGCTTCTCCTTCTTGGGAAACCAGGGGATAAAAGCGCTGGTATCGCGCTGGTAGGCGCGATAATCGTCGCCGCGACTGGCTAGCGCCTGTTGTTCGGTGTAGGGGATGCCGGTGACCTTGAGCAGGGTGTACAGCATCAGTGCCGGCCCCAGCAGGGTCAGCCACCACTCCGGCGTGCCCCAGGCCAGCAGCGGATAGCTCCACCAGTGCAACCACTCGAAGAAATAGTTGGGGTGGCGGGAGTAGCGCCACAGCCCGGCCCGGCAGGTTCGACCCCGATGGGTGGGGTCGGCGCGCCAAGCCGCCAGTTGCCGGTCGGCCAAGGTTTCGCCGCCCACCGCCAGCAGCCAAATCGCCACGGCGGCGAAGATGACAGGCACGGGCAGCGGTTCGGGCGCCAGCGCCACCACCAGGAACGGCACGGCGAATACGGCGGTCAGCAGCGCCTGAGCCTGGAAGAAGGCGAAGAATTTGAGTTGGGTGCGCTCGCGCCAATGTGCCCGCAGACGCTGGTAGCGGCCGTCTTCCGGCTTGCCGATTACCCGGTTGAGCAGGATATGGCCGGCCAGCCGGAACGACCAGCCGCCGGCCATGCCCGCCGCCAGCAGCCGCCTTGACGGGTCGCCGTCGGCCAGCAGGGCATAACCGACCGCCAGCAAGCCGAGACCGGCGGCCCAGGCGACATCCACCATTCCGGCGTCCCGGGTCCGCCACTGTACCGCCCAGGCCAGCAGCATCAGTAGCGCCGCCAGCGCCCAGCCGGCCAGGAAAAAGGCGAGACCGCTCATGGCGCGTGACTCGCGCCGGGCGGCGGACAAACGCACTTACCGCCGCTGGCGTGGTCTTGTTGAACAATCGCTCGCCGCAATGTCCCTGGAGCCGTCATGCTACGTACCACCGTCATCGTCTGCGGAATTTTGCTCGGCCTGTTGGTGGCCGCTATTCTGATCGCCAGCGGCCACGGCAGCGTATTGGCGGGCCTGCGCCATGTCATCGCCGATCCTTGGGGCGTGGTGACGCTGCTGGATCTGGGCATTGGGCTGCTGTTCATCGCGGTCTGGTTGGCGCTGGTGGAGCCCAGCCCCTGGCGGGCGGCGGCGTGGATCGTGGCCCTGTTCCTGCTCGGCAATGTAGTCACGCTGGTTTATCTGCTCTCGCGGACCTGCCGGGCGCGGCAGTTGCGCGATCTGTTTCTGCCATCCCGTTCCAGCGATTGGCGATGACCAGTAGCAGCGGCATGGCCAAGGTCCAGACGCCGGCCACCGCCAGCAGGCTGGCGAGCGGATTGGCGAACGACACGCCACCCAGCTTTGCCCCTCCGTAGTAGGCCAACGGCCCGGCGACCGCGCCAAGCAGCGAGGCCAGCCCCAGCCGCGGTTTTAGCCAGCGCAACGAGACGTTGAAGGTAGTGGCGAACAGCATCCACATCGCCACGATCCAGTAGGGCGCCAGATGCGAATGGATCTGCCCGGAGGGAAAAGTCAGCAAGCCGAGCCCGGTCAGCAGCGAATCGGCGACGAAGCCCAGCACGCCACTCAACACGATCGGCACCGCTTCCGCCGCCGGTCGCGCCGCCCGCCCCAAATGCAGGGCGACGATGGCGGCGGTCGTCAGCACGCCCAGCCAGGGCCAGCCGTAAGCCCCACCCAGCACGCAGGCAAACCAGCCGATTTGAAAGGCGATGATGTTCAGCAGCATGGCATCGTTTTCCTCTTCCTTATTTTCGAGGCATTCTCCCCTCTCCATGTGGGAGAGGGGTTGGGGGTGAGGGTGTTTTCTCCTCTCCCTTCGATTCCGTGAGAGAGGCGTTCTCCCTTCTCTCTTTGGGAGAGGGGTTGGAGGTGAGGGTGTTTTCTCCTCTCCCTTCGAGAGAACGATCGGGGGCGAGGGTGACTGCTCAAACCAGCGCCGGCGTCAGCGGTTCGCGCCGGCACAGCGGCTTGGTCAGCAGCAGTTGCAGGGTGCCGATGGCGCGTTCGCGGAAACCGCCCTCGCAGTAGCACAGGTAGTACTCCCACATGCGGACAAACGTCTCTGGAAAACCCAGCGCCAGCGCCCGGTCGCGGTTGGCCAGGAACCGTTCCCGCCAGTGACGCAGGGTGGTGGCGTAATGGACGCCGATATCTTCCAGATGGAAGACGCGCAGGTCGGTGGCCCGGGTCAGAATCTCGGCGATGGCGGTCAGCGACGGTAAAAAACCGCCGGGAAAGATGTAGTGGCGGATGAAATCCACCTCGTTGCGGTACTGCCGATATTTCTGATCGGCGATGGTGATGGCCTGCAACAGCATCATGCCGCGCGGCTTGAGCAGTCGGGCGCACGCCTGGAAATAGGTATCCAGGTGACGCTCGCCGACCGCCTCGATCATTTCGATCGAGACCAGCTTGTCGTACTCGCCGCGCAGGTCGCGGTAATCCTGGCACAGCACCGTCACCCGCTCCTCCAGCCCCGCTTCCCGCACCCGCTCGCGGGTCAATTGATACTGTTCCCGGGAGATGGTGGTGGTCGTGACCCGGCAACCGTAATGCCGGGCGGCGTGCAGGGCGAAGCCGCCCCAACCGGCGCCGATCTCCAGCAGGTGGTCGTCCGGCGCGAGTTCCAGCTTGCGGCAGATGCGGTCGTTCTTGGCGATGGATGCTTCCCGCAAGCCGGTTTCGGGCGTCGGGAAGATCGCGGCCGAGTACATCAGCGTATCGTCGAGAAACAGCCGGTAAAACTCGTTGCCGAGGTCGTAGTGGGCGGCGATGTTGGCGCGGCTGCCGTGGCGGGTGTTGTCGCGTCGGGCCTGGAGCAGCCGGAACAGCGGCATCATCAGTCGGGTCAGGCCCTGTTCCAGCCCCAGTAGGGCGTCCTGGTTCAGTACGAAAATCCGCACCAGTGCCGGCAGGTCGTCGCAGGACCATTCGCCGTGCATGTAGCCCTCGCCGACGCCGACGCTGCCGCGCAGGGCCAGCCGCCGGTAGGCGTTGGGATCGTGGATGGCGACGGTGGCCCGCAGCGGGCAATCGGCGCTGGCGCGGCCGAATTCGCGGGCGCCGTCGGCGTCCATGATCGTGACACAGCCGTGCGTCAGTTTTTCCAGTCGCTGGAACACCGCGCCGCGCAGCCAGCGCTCGCTCGAACGCGGCCGGACCTGTGGCGGAGACAGTTCCAGAGGGGACGACATCACCGATTCGTGGTGCATGACTAGCTCTCCATGGGTTTGCCGGATGTCGGTGGGTGGGAAAAGATCGGAATGCGTTTCCACAGCAGCCGCAGCGCTTCCCAGTGGATGGCGGCGGCCACTTTCAGGGTCATCAGCGGGAAACGGGCCAGCATGCCGGCCATGTTGCGGCCGTCGAGCGCGCGGCGGCGCAGGCTGAGGGTGGCGTCGAGCTGGCGGGACTGGCCCTTGAGTACGTCGAGATGGACCGCCAGGTGCGGCCCCGGCGGGGTGGAGTGCCAGCCGTAGCGCAGATCCATGGGCAGGAACGGCGAGACGTGCATCGCCTTGTGGAATTCGGCCCGCTGGTTGCCGCCAGTTTGACCGGCCACGTCGAGCACATAAGCGATGCGCTCGCCCCAGGGCGTGTTGGTGACTTCGGCGACCAGCATGTCCAATGCCTCGCCATCGGGCGCGAAGCAGTAGTAGATGCTGATCGGGTTGATGCAGTAGCCGAAATAGCGCAGGTGGGTCAACAGCCGGATCGGACCTTGCGGCCGGCGGCCGGTTTGCCGTTCCGCCAGATCGCGCACGCAGGTCTCCAGCGGGACGGCGGGGTCGCCGAAATGATCCCGGCGGCGGAACCAGGCCAGCGCCGGCCGGCGGGTTGACCACAGCCAGCGGCCCCTAAACGCCGCGTCCGCTTCCGCCAGATCGAGATAGACCATGAACAGGTCGTAGCGGAACTGGTGCGGGCGCGGGAAAAAGCGCCGGTGGCGAACATGACCGACGTAGAGGCAACTGTTCATGCCGCCAGCCGCCGTTCCAGCAGGCCACGCGCCACCGCCAGCCCGCTGCTCACCCCGTCCTCGTGGAAACCGTAGCTCCAGTAGGCGCCGCAATACCAGGTGCGGTTGGCGCCGCTGATCTCGTCGCGCCGGGCCTGGGCCTTGACCCCGGCCTCGGTGAACACCGGGTGGTGGTAGGTGGCGCGGTAGAGCACGCGCGCCGGGTCGATGGTCTCGCCGTGGTTGAGCGTGACGCAGAAAGTCTCTGGGGCGTCCAGGCTTTGTAGAATATTCATGTTGTAAGTGACCGCGACCCGGGCTTGGGGTTGCGCCGGCAAATGATAGTTCCAGGCCGCCCAGGCCCGCCGCCGGCGCGGCAACAGGCGGGTGTCGGTGTGCAGCACCGCCTCGTTTTCCTGATAGGGGATCGCACCCAGAATCTCCCGTTCCAGGCGCGTCGGATCGGCCAGCAGCCGCAGCGCCTGATCGCTGTGCGCGGCGATGATCACCTGGTCGAAGCGCTCCACCGGACCGCCCCGCGGTTTGACCTGCACATGCGTCGGATGGCGGCGCACCCATTCCACCGGGCAATTCAGGTGGATGCGGTCCCGGAACGGCGCGGTCAGGCGCTCGACGTAGCGGTGCGAGCCGCCCCGGATCACTCGCCACTGGGGCCGGTCGCTGACGCTCAACAGCCCGTGATTCTTGAAGAATTGCACGAAGAACCGCGCCGGCATCCCGCCCATGATGTCCGCTTCCGCCGACCAGATCGCCGCCGCCATCGGCAGGATGTAGTGCTCGCGAAATTCCCGGCTGTAGTTGCCCTGCCGCAGGTAAGCGTCCAGAGTGATGTCATGGCAACCGTCCAGCAGGGCCAGCGCTTCCCGGTTGAAGCGCAGGATGTCGCGGATCATCCGGTGAAACGAGGGCCGGAACAGGTTGCGGCGCTGGGCGAACAGGGTGTTCAGGTTCTCGCCGTTGTACTCCAGCCCGGTGCGTTCGCAGTGCATGCTGAAGCTCATCGGCGCCGGCTGCGAGGCCACGCCCAATTGATTCAGCAGGTCGATGAAGTGGGGATAGGTCCAGTCGTTGAAGACGATGAAACCGGTATCCACCGCGTAATGCTGTCCCTGGACCTGGACCTCCACGGTGTTGGTGTGGCCACCGATATGGTCGTTGGCTTCGAAGATCGTGAGCTGATGTTCGCGATGGAGGCGCCAGGCGGCGGTCAGGCCGCTGATGCCGGTGCCGATGATGGCGGTTTTCATGATGGGTCTCCCCCTACAAACGATTTTTGATGGCGCGGACGATGCCGCCCAGTACCGGCACCCGCTCGTAGATGAACTCGCCCATGTCGAAATAGTCGCGGTGGTGGCTGACCCGCCCGTCGTCGAGAAACCGGAGATGGCTGACCCCGCGCAACTCCAGCATCTCGCCGGAGCGGAAGCGGGCGTGCTGGAACCGCATCAGCCACACCAACATGCCTTGTTGGCCCTCGATCACCTCGGCGTCGAATTCGAACTGGCAGGACAGCACGCCCTCGTACAGCCGGCCGTAGTAGTCCCGCAGCGCCGGCAGCCCCTCCAGCGCGTGAACTGGATCGCGGAATTGTACGTCCGGGGTGTAGATCTGCTCCAGCAGGTGCAGGCGATCCTTGTTCAACTGGTTGAATAAGGTCTTGAAGTGATCCAGCGGTCTTGACACGGGTCTGCCCTCCGAGGCGCGAAAAGCTTGTCTAAATTAATTAGACATTACTTGTACATCATTGCTAATATTTGTACAAGTCCCATTCAATATTTTCGCAAGCACGGTGGAGGAAGCAAACATGGCGGCAATCGCATTATTGACCGGAGCCAGCGGCGGGCTGGGACAAGCACTGGCGGCGGAGCTGCGGCGGGAGGGCTGGACGGTGGCTCTGGTCGGGCGCGACCTGGAACGTCTGCGCGCGGCCCACGGACCGGACGCGCCGTGCATCGAGGCCGACGTATCCACGCCGGAGGGTGCGCGGGCGGCGCTGGCGCACTGCCAGCAACAGGCCGGGTTGCCGACGGCGCTGGCGCATTGCGCCGGAACCACGCTGCTGGCGCCGTTGCACCGCACGACGCCGGAGTCGTATCGAAGCTGTCTGACGGCCAATCTCGACAGCGCCTTTTTCATGCTGGGCGCGTTCGTGGACGCGCTGCGCGAGGCGCGGCGGCCGGGGGCGGCGGTGCTGGTGTCGTCGGTGGTGGCGCGGATCGGGGTGGCCAATCATGAGGCCATCGCCGCCGCCAAGGCGGGGGTGGAGGGGCTGGTGCGTTCGGCGGCGGCGACTTATGCGTCCGCGCGCATCCGAGTCAACGCCGTGGCGCCGGGCATCATGGATACGCCGGCGGTGGCGCGGATCATCGGCAGCGACGCCAGCCGCGCCGGGGCGGCCAGGCAGTATCCGCTGCCCGGCATCGGCGATCCGGCCGATCTGGCGCGGCTAATGGCCTGGCTGCTGTCCGACCGGGCCGGCTGGATCACCGGCCAGGTGTGGGCGATGGACGGGGGGTTTTCCAGCGTCAGGCCGCTGGTGAAGTAGGGGTTACAGGTTGCTGTTGATCACCAGCGTCGCACCGGTCATGCAGCCGGATGCGCTCGGATCGCACAGAAAGGCGATCACCTTGGCGATGTCGGCGGGACCGGTACAAGTACGCAGGTGCGGCGCGGCCTCACGCAGCATGGCGGTATCCACCGCGCCCGGCGCCACGCCGTTGACCCGGATGTTGCGCGCCCTGCCCTCCGCCGCCAGCGCCTCGGTCAGGCCGGTCAGGGCGAACTTGCTGACGGTGTAGGCGGCGTAGCCGGGAAACTTCTCGGTGCCCGGCACCCCGCCCAGCGAAGACACGTTGACGATGGCGCCGCCGGGTTCGCCCATCAGCCGGAATGCCCATCGCGCGCACAGCGCCGCGCCGCGCAGGTTGACCGCCATTACCTGATCCCAGTCCGCCATCGCCATCTCGGCGAAGGGACCGCCGAGCAGGACGGCGGCGTTGTTGACCAGAATGTCCAGCCGGCCGAACGCGGCGGCGATGCCGGCGAACGCGGCGTCCACCTCGGCCTCGTCGGCGACATCCAGCTTGATGGCGGAGGCGCTCAGACCGGCGGTTTGAATCTCGGCCACCGTGGCGCTCAGTTCCGACTCGGTGCGGCTGGCGACAATGACGTGGGCGCCCCGGCTCGCCAGCGCTTGCGCCGTCGCCGCGCCGATCCCGCGACCGCCGCCGGTGATGAGGGCCACCTGGTTGTGAAGAGACGGGAAAACGGTTGCGATGCTCATGGCGGTCTCCAAGCTTCAGCGGCCGAACCGGACCGCGTAGGTGGCGCCCTGGCCGCGCGATTCGTCGATCCGCAGACTGCCGGCGGCGACCCGTTCCCGCCAGGGTACCGAACGGTCGCGGGTCAGCTCGGCCCAGAAGCGCTCGAACAGTGCCCGGGCCAGGTTCTCGGCGGTCACGTTGTCCATGTCCAGCACCGCCACTTCGTCGGCGGGCAGCACGTAGCGCTTGCCGCACAGTCGGCAGGCATACTCGCCCTCGGCGGCGGGCAAGGGCTCCAGCCACGGGTTGTCGCCGGCGATCAGCACCTTTTCGTCCCACTGATCGCAAACGGTTCGCAGCGCCTTTTTGAAGACCTCGTAGCTGAGCATCCGCGCCAGCGCCGGGGAATCTTGCAGTTCCACCGTCAGTTCCACCTGATAATTGTGGCCGTGCAAGCCTTCCTTGCGGCCGTCCGGGAACACGGTCATGTGCGCCGCGGAGAATTTGAGGTTGTCCTTGCGGATATGGATCGTCCAGCTCCGCTGTCCATCCTGTCCGATCATGCTGTTGCTCCGGTTGGGTCCATCGGCGCCGCCGTCAGGGCGCGCAACCAGTCCGCCAGCGCCGCGCCGTAATGCGCCAGGGTATAACGGCTTTCCACCAGCGCCCGGCACGCGGCCCGGTCCAGGCGCTCGATCCGCTCCGCCGCCGCGCACAGCCCGTCCAGATCGTCGGGTGGCGCCAGCCAGCCGGTTTCCCCGTCGCGGACGTACTCCTGGATGCCGCCGCGCCGGTACGCGATGACCGGCGTGCCGCAGGCCAGCGCTTCGATGCCGACGATGCCGAACGCCTCCAGCCATTTCGGCGTCATCAGCAGCGCCCGGAAATCGCGCACCGTCTCGGCCAGCGCCGGCATGTCGAGGAATCCGCCGTAGTGGACGGGCGCGCCTGGATGACGCCGACGCAAGTCTTCCCAGTATGCCGGGTCTTGCATGACGCCGAACACCGCGACCGCCTGGCCGGCGCGAACGGCGAAGGCGAACACGTCGTCCAGCCCCTTTTCCGGCGCGATTCGCCCCAGCCAGCACAGCGAGCGGCTGGGGCGGGCGTTGTAGCGGTAGCGGGCGAGATCCAGGCCCGGCGGGATCAGTCGGCTCGAATCCCGCGGACCGAAACTGGCGGCCTGCGCCGCGCTCAACCAGGCGAGCCGTTCTGGTCGCCGGCTGGCGATGCGGTGGATTTCCCGGTCCAGCGCCCGGTTCAGCGAGCCCATGCTGACCAATGTGCCCAGCGGGCAGGGCAACAGGTTGCTCACGAACAGGGGCAGCCAGTCGTAGGAAAAGTTCAGGATGGCATCGTCTGGGCGAAGTTGCGCCCCCAGTTCGCGCAGCGCGGCGGCCAGAAATCCATCGGCGTCGATGACCGGTGGATCGTCGTAGCCTCGCCCCACGGCGGTCGGCGCCAGCCGGCCGGGCAGGGTGCGCAGCTTCGGCACGTCGGCCACGGAACCGGCCGGCGCGATCACCCATGTGTCGTGACCAAGGTCGTTCAGTCGGCGGGCGGCGGTGACGATCATGTGTTCCACGCCGCCCCCCAAGCCGGAACCCAGCGGCGCGACCGCCGTCGAGAGCAAATGGACGCGCACGCTTCCTCCCGTTGCGACCTGTTTCGTAATTGTAACCGGTGGCGGTGTCCGGCGGCTCGCGCTTCCGATGGGCTGGGGCGAGGGTCGATGGCCGGTGAACGAGCGGTCGAGCGGGCAGTCTGTGTGGATATAGCGCTCCGGTCTGACTGGTGGAATCGCCGTTTCGAACCGCCCCGGTGCTGCGCGCCACTCTTCCTTGTCCAAGGAGGGAGAATTCCACAACCGGTATGGGAGCGCCATGGCAAGTGTCGGCGGGAGCGGAAGATGTGTGGCTGATCAAACCAATCCAATACGGTCTGGCCGGATGGCTGCTGGCGGCGGCGCTGGCTGGATGTGCCGTTCAGCCCCCCTTGCCGCCGGCCGATCCCGCCGCCGACCGCTGTCTGGCCTTGTACGCCGCGCTGGATACGGCGGTGGCCGAGTGGGGGACGACCCCTTCATCGCCGGCGCGGATTGCCGGGTTTCCTCATCTGCGGGTCGATCGGTTTCTGGCCGGCTATCGCGCCCAATCGTTGAGCCCGGCGGAAACCGCCGCTTGGCTGAATCGACTCGGCGGGTTGGACCGGGAAGCGCGGCGGGTCGAGTGGGATTCGTTGCCTGCGGAGCTGAAGGCGGATTTGAATCGCCGGTACGCGCCCGTCGAGGGGTTGCCCACCGCCCTGGAAGGCTGCGCCGGTCGGCTCCAGGCGCTGGATGCGGCCGACACCGGCCGGCTGGCGCTAATCCGGGCGCGGGCGCGGGTCCCCAGCGAGTATCGGACCGTGAACCAGGTGCTCGGCCTTTATCCGCTGACCCTGCTGCCGGTCGATTACGGCGTGTTCCACTATCAGGAAGCAACCCTCGCGACTTTTGCCCGGCCGCTGGCGGCGCTGCCGGTCCGGGGAGAACTTCGCCGTTACGGACCGCCGCCGGCCGCGCCGCCGTCTATTATCGATTTCGCCGCCATCCCCCGCGACGCGCTGGGGATTCCCGAGCCGAATACCGAACAGTTGGAAGCGCTGTTCGCGGGCCATGCGCCGATGTGGGAGATCGATACGGCCGGCGATGCCGACCGACCCGGCGCGCCGTACTGGCGGGCGGATGGGGCGCCGACGGTCGATCCCGCCGAGTCGGCGATTTACCGCTATGTTTCGTATGCCCGCTGGCGGGCTGAACCGCTGTTGCAGTTGAACTATCTGATCTGGTTCGCGGCTCGACCCAGGACCGGCGCGTTCGATCTTCTCGGCGGGCCGCTGGACGGGTTGTTGTGGCGGGTGACGTTGGATCGCGCGGGCCGACCGCTGCTGTACGACAGCATTCACCCTTGCGGTTGCTATCACCAGCTTTTTCCCGGCCCGGCCTTGCGCTTGCGACCGGAAACAGCCCAGTGGGCCGAACCGCCGCTGGCGCCGCAAGCGGCTCCAGGTGTCGGCGCGGGCGAGCGCATCGTGCTCCGCCTGGCGTCCGATACGCATTATTTGCAACGGGTTTACGCCGAGCGGCCGGGCGCGACGCTCGCCTTGGAGTGGCGGGATTACGCGGCGCTGTACGCCGTTCCGGTGGCGGGCGGCGGACGCCGCGGCCTGTTTGAGTCGGATGGGCTGGTGGCGGGCAGCGAGCGGGCCGAGCGCTGGTTGCTGTGGCCGATGGGTGTGCCGTCGCCGGGAGCGATGCGCGAGCGGGGTCGTCACGCCATCGCTTTCGTTGGCCGACGTCATTTCGACGATGCGGATTTACTGGACCGGTTGTTCGAGCCGGCGGAGGAGGAAGAGTGAGATTTAAGATCGTGCTGGGCGCGGCGCTGCTGGCGCTGACCACCGAGGCGGGCGCGGCGGATGAAACGCTGTTGATTGGCCGGTTTTCCGCCGACGATTTAAGCGGATGGCAAACCAAATCCTTCCAGGGCGAAACCCGCTACACCTTTGACGGGAAAAGCGGCCAACGGGCGCTGTTCGCCGACAGCCGGGGGACGGCTTCGGGGTTATATCGGGAAATCCAGGTGGATTTGCGGCGCACGCCTTTTCTGAATTGGTCGTGGCGGGTGGATCGGGTGCTGGAGGGGGTGGACGAGCGCGGTAAGGCCGGTGACGATTATCCGGCGCGAGTGTACGTGGTGGTATCCGGCGGGGTGGCGTTCTGGAAGACGCGCTCGCTGGTGTATGTTTGGTCCAGCAGTCAGCCAGTGGGCGCAACCTGGAACAATGCCTATACCAGCAACGCCCGGGTGATGGCCTTGCGGTCGGGCACGCGGGACGCCGGCGGCTGGGTTAGCGAGAAGCGCGATATCCGCGCCGATTTCAAGCAACTGTTCGGCGAGGAGATCGACGCCATCGACGCCGTGGCGCTGATGACCGACACCGATAACAGCGGTCAAAGCGCCACGGCCTGGTACGGGGATATTACCTTCACGGCCCGTTAAGGGCGGGTCGGAAATCGCGATCCCGGCTCGCTGTGGTTCCTTCACGTCGGATCACATCACCGGATTGCCCATGCTGTTTTGGTGGATCGACTGGTATGGAATAAACAATTTCAGCGGGTGGAATGAAGGTTTTACGGCAGGGGATGTTGCGTGGTCAGAGGGCAATGCAGCGTTTGAGGTAACCGGAGCGGCGTAGCGTCCGCGACAACGCCCCGGTTCAGCGGCGGGCCGCGCAGCGGACTGTCCGCTGCAACCGGTGTTGTTATGCGCCGTAGATCGCGCGCACATTCATCTGACTCTGTATTCCCGAATTCGTGTGTACTCGACCAGCAGATGCATGGTCGATAGCGTGAAGACCTTGCCATCGGTCGCTTGTAGGAGCCGCCGCATGTCTTCGCGTCTGACCTTGAATCCACGCCCGGCTATGCAGGCGATCACGTCGTAGCTCTTGCCGCTCTCATCGCGCAAGGTCCGCAAGCGTTGCACGCGTGCAACCTTGTCGCGGGCCGTGCCGTCGTCCTCAGTGAGCTTGGCCTCGATCAGGGCAACCGGGTTGAACTCGTCCGGGATGATAAAGTCCGGGGCCTGATCGAAGCCGTTGATGCGTTCGGCGCGCTTGGTCTCGCGGAAGCTGACCTTCGCGGTGGTGAGAACATCCTTGATAGCGCCTTCGACCAGTTCGCCGACGAGTTCACTGACGGAATCGCGGTGGGACGCAAACGGGCGACCGAGGAAGCGCTCATAGAGAAGGACCGGGTACGGCACGCCGAGGTCGGCCACGGACTGAAGGCTCTTCAGGCCTTCACGGGTGTCCGCCTTGTCGAGCCGGTGAAGCACCGCTTCTACTTGGTCGGTCGCACCGGCCAGCAGCGTGCGCACGCCGGAGTCGATCATGGCGCGGATGCGCTTGTCGGTGAGCGAAGTTCCGAGCGGTTTGGGAGTTGTGGGGCGGAGGCGGATCGCACGGTCGATGGAGCGCGCCGCACCCTGATCTACGGTGATCCCCGTCATTTCGGTCGTGACGTAGGCCCACTCTGGCGGCGTGAAGCCGAGGATGGCTCGAAAGACGATGAATGCGATCGGCAGCGCCGCGACAGCGGCCTCAACGGTCGCAGGCGAAACGCTGGTGAAGGCGTCGGTGGCGCGCTTGAGAACCTGGTAGCCCTGCTCGAACGTCGCGTAGTCGATGAAGCCATCGCCGCGCGGCATTTCGAGGAAACTGGATTTCAGCTCGGAGAAAACCTCATCGACAAGGGGCTCGAAGGCGAGCGCCGGATCGTTGTAATCAACTTCAAAACGCGACGGCATCAAGTAGTTCCTTGGCTTCTTGTTGGGCGAAGAGACCGCTCTTGATAGCCGGTTGCTGGACGGGCGCGCCCTCAAGGCATGCCTTTACGTCGTCAATCGTGGCGATGGCATTCATCGCGGCGCGGATGATGGCGAGCTTCTTTTCGGTGGGCTGGCTGGCGGACCAGAGGTGGCGCAGGTTCCAGATTGCCATGCGGGTGATGTGCCCGGCTGGCGCGGGTTGAAGAGTTCGCGGAAGCGGTCGTAGCCCCAGCGGTGAAGCCGGTTGGTCTCATCCCCTTCCGGGATCTGATCGTCCGGCACGTACGAGGGACGCTTGCGCGACCAGAAGTTTTCCGCCGCTTGCGCGCGCGCTAGGTCGTCAGCGTCAGGCTTCTTGAACAAGCGGCCTGGCCGGTTCTTAAGATCGGGGTTGTAGTACTCGATAGCGAAGAGCCGGTGCGGGGGTGGTCCCTTCCCGTGCAATGGGGCATTGTTGATGTGGCCACAGTGCGGGCATGCACACTTGTTGCGCTTCACCGGCCCTTCTGTCGAGAGGGCTGCGCCGCAGGCGCAGGAATCATGGTTGTCGGGGTCGACAACCTCGTTCAGGTCGCCGCAGGCGTGGCAGACAAGAACATAGGCCGTGTGCCGCGCGTCCTCGGCGAGAACATAGCCGGGAAACAGGTCGAAGCTCTTGGCGCAGGCCGTGCAGGTGCCGGTCTTGACCCAGAGGAAATACTTGACGTCGGCATCGGCGCGCCCGGTCACAGGGCAGCGGGTCTTGTAGAGGCTGCCGACCTCGCGCGCCAGGTACGTGAGTAGCTTGTCGGTGGTCTTCTCGTAGGTGGAAAGATCAATGGCGTCGATCTCTTCGCGCACGATCCAGGCAGCCATCGGGTTGATGTCCGTGCCGACAACATTGCACCCAAGGCGATTGGCTTCGAGGAGCGGCGTGCCGCCGCCCATGAAGGGGTCAGCCACGGTGACGCCCTCGAATCTGTTGGCGCGGTAGTAGGTCTGATCGACCGGCTGCGCGCCAAACTCCGAGAGGAGAAGACCACGGAAGAGCGTCCCCGGTCGTCGGGCAAACCACTTATGAACCGCGATGATCGGGCGGTAGTTCTGCTGAATCTGCTTCTCGCGCAGTGCCAGCTCGGCTATGAATGCGATATCAAAGTGACTTTCAATCATCAGGCTATTCGTTCTCCACTGTCAGCCCTGCTTGCTGCACATATCGTGCTCCCGGAGCGACTCCGCTTGTAGGCACATAACGGGGTGGCGGATCTAAGCCGCGAGAGCGGAAAAGCCGAAGGCCTTGACGGCCGATGTCGGGCATTGATCCGCGGCGTTGTACGGCGCGACACCGCCGGGCGACCAGCGGCATTGGAATCCGCCGCCCCGTTTCGCGGACGCGAAGCGTCCGCAAAACAAGTGATTATCTGGTTTCCGTATAACTTCCCAACGGTTGAGTTATACAGCAGCACACTTTGAATAGAGGACAGGCTATCCAGTGCGGACTCTTCGATCCCGCTGTTACAGCTTGTGCGTCTCCGGCGCGCAGCCCCGCTCGCGGTACTGACGGAACCGCTCGCGCGATTGCGCCAGCACGTCGGGATGCTGGTCGACCAGTTCCACCACCCGCTGGTAGCGCTCGAAGCCTTCGGGCAGGGAATCGGTCAGGTTGATCAGCACCTGAGCCTCCACCATCGCCGGCGTGGCCGCGCCGACCAGCACCGGCGAGCCTTCTTCCCCCACCAGCGGATAGCGTTCGTGCGGGACGAAGCTATCCTGCCGGAAAGTCCACAACAGATCGTCCAGCGCCGCCGCCCGCGCCTCGGACCCGGCGCAAAGGTAAACGGTATGGCCGAGACTGTACGCCTTGTCCGCCAGCCGGCAGGCCAGCAGCGCCCGACCGTTTTCCTTGTGGTCGGGCAGCACGTAGAAATCAATGCGCGGCACGCCCATCCTCCCGCTGCGCCTCGGCGGCCCGGTCCAGCAAATACTGGGTCAGCAGCGGCACCGGCCGCCCAGTCGCGCCCTTGGCCTTGCCGGTCTTCCAGGCGGTGCCGGCGATATCCAGATGCGCCCAGTGGAATTTTTTGGCAAAACGGGACAGGAAGCAGGCCGCCATGATCGCGCCACCATCCCGGTTGCCGGCGATGTTGGCCATGTCGGCGAAATTGCTGTCCAGCCCCTCCTGATAGTCCTCCCACAACGGTAGTTCCCACACCCGGTCGGCGGCGGCATGGCCGGCGGCGGCGAGCGCGTGCGCCAGCGGTGGATGGTTGCTGAACAGGCCATGCGGGTGGCGGCCCAGCGCGACGATGCAGGCACCGGTCAGGGTGGCGATGTCGATCACCGCCGCCGGTTCGTCGCGTTCGGCGTAGGTCATGGCGTCGCAGAGGATCAACCGGCCCTCGGCGTCGGTGTTGAGAATTTCGACGGTTTGGCCGGACAGGCTGGTGACGATATCGCCCGGCCGGGTGGCTCGCCCGCCCGGCATGTTCTCCACCGCCGGAATCAGGCCGGTCACGTTGAGTGGCAGCTTCAATTCGGCGCAGGCCCGCAGCGTTCCCAGCACGCCGGCCGCCCCGCACATGTCGTACTTCATTTCGTCCATGCCCTCGCCCGGCTTGAGCGAAATGCCGCCGGTATCGAAGGTCACGCCCTTGCCCACCAGCACATGGGGTTTGTGCGCCGCCGGCCCTTGCCGGTAGTCCAGACGGATCAGCTTGGCCGGCTGGGCGCTGCCGCGTGTCACCGCCAGCAGCGCCCCCATGCCCAAGCGCTCCATGTCGGCTTCTTCCAGCACTTCGATCTGGAGAGCCGGGAATTCCCGCGCCAGCGCCTGAGCCTGTTCGGCCAGATAAGCCGGTGTGCAGAAATTGGCGGGCAGATTGCCCAGATCCTTGGCGAATTTGACCCCGGCGCCGATCGCGATCCCCTCGCGCACCGCCTGTTCGCCGCCCGGTAGTTCCCGCCGGCCGGGCACGCTGAGTATAATCTTGCGCAAGGACCGGCGCGGGGCGTCCTTTTTGCTTTTGAGGAGGTCGAACCGATATTGCGATTCCTCGACCACCTCAACCGCCTGGCGGATTTTCCAGTTGAGATCGCGGCCCTTGACCGCAAGTTCGGTCAAATACACCACTGCTTCGGTGGCACCGGTATCGTTCAGAGCCGTTGCGGCGTGGGCCAAAATCTGCTGGAAGCGGCGGTCGTCCAGATCGCGCTCCCGGCCGCAGCCGACCAGCAGCACCCGCTCGCACAGCGCTTCGGGCACGTTGAACAGCAGCAGCGACTGGCCCGGCTTGCCTTCCAGGTCGCCCCGGCGCAGCAGGTTGCCGAGATAGCCGCCGCAGGCGGCGTCGAACTGCTCGGCGGAGGCGGTCAGCCGCCGGGATTCGTAAACGCCCAGCACCAGGCAGGCGGTGCGCTGTTTTTCTGGATTACCGCTCTTGACCGTAAATTCCATCGGCGGGCTTCCTCCGAGTTTTATTTAATGGGTGATGGGTCCTGCCGGACCCAGGACCAGGCGGGTTGCAGGGCCGTGGAAGCCTGGCCGAACCGTCGGAACGGGCGCGGATGCGCCAACGCCTGGAAAATGAAACAGGGCATTTCCACCGAACCGCCGGATGAAGGGCGATACAGCATCTTGAACGCGTTGAGTTTAGCCGGAAATCACCACGCCTCACAGCCAGGTCCGCAGCGGAGCGTCCTCGAACGTGCCTTCCACCATTGATCGTTACCTGATGCGGGAGATCGGCCTGACCCTGCTGGGGACCGCGCTGGTGCTGCTGGCGATGGTCCTCAGCCACCGGCTCGCCAACTACCTGAGCAAGGCCGCCAGCGGCCTGCTGGCGCGCGATTCCATTTTTCTCCTGCTGGGGCTGCAAACGATCGAAATTTTGGTCCTGCTCATCCCGCTGGCGTTTCTGCTGAGTATCATGCTCACCCTGGGCCGGTTATACCGCGATCACGAAATGGCCGCGCTGGCCGCCTGCGGTTACGGCCCGCTGTCGGTGTACCGCGCGGTCTTTCTGTTGGCGGCGCCGCTGGCCCTGCTCACCGCCGGGCTTTCGCTGTTTCTGTCGCCGGCGACCATGGAACTCCAGTTCGAACTGCAAGCCAGGGCGCGCAAGGAAGCCGAAATTTCCATGTTCGCGCCGGGCGCCTTCCGCGAGGTGCTGGAGGGTCGGCATGTGGTTTACATCGGCGCCCTGGACGAACGGGAACTGCGCAACGTCTTCATCCAGAGCCGCGAGCCCGACGGCGACATCAGCATTACCACCGGCGAGCGGGGACGACAGGAAACCGATGCGAACGACCTGCGCCACATCGTGCTGGAGCACGGTTATCGCTACCGGGGCACGCCCGGCCGCGGCGATTACGAAATCCTCAGCTTTGAGCGGGCCGCCGTGCGGGTCGATACCAGCGCGCCCCAGCAGGCATGGAAACACCGGGAAACGCTGCCCACCGGACAACTGTTGGGTTCGAACAAACCCATTCACACCGCCGAACTGCACATGCGGCTCAACAGCCCGTTTCAGGTGCTGGTCATCGCGCTGTGGGCGCCGCTGCTGGCGCGCGCCCGGCCGCGCGAGGGCCGCTACGGCCGGATCGTCGCGGCCCTGCTGATCTACGCCATCAATTTCAACCTGATCGGAGTCGGCGAATCCTGGCTCAGTCACGGTATCGTCGGGGGGCGCGTCGGTCTGTGGTGGGTGCATGGTCTGTTCCTGCTGTTCGGCGCCGGACTACTGCTTCATTACTACGCCGCCAGTCATGGCATCCACCTGTTGCGGCGCGCCTTGCGCCGGAGCGCCGCATGAAACTGCTGGATCGCTACATCTTTCGTACCGTTGCCACGGCGACCCTGGTCGCGCTGCTGGCGCTGCTGCTGCTGGAATTTTTTCTGAGCCTGCTGGCGGAGCTGGAAGATGTCGGCATCGGCGATTACGACTTCGTGGCGGCGCTCCGCTACCTGTTGCTGGTCCAGCCTCAGCGGCTGTACGAATTGTTCCCCATGGCGCTGCTGGTGGGTGGCCTGCTCGGCATGGGCGCGCTGGCCGGCGGCAGCGAGCTGATCGTGATGCGGGCCGCGGGGCTGTCGCTGGCCCGGCTGACCCGCTCCGTCCTGCAGGCCGGATTGCTGTTGAGTCTGGCGGTGCTGCTGATGGGCGAATTCGCCGCCCCTCCCTTGGAGCAGTTCGCCCGCGAACAGCGCGCCATCGTCAAGGGTGAAAATCTGGCGATTCGCGGCGGGCGCGGTTTCTGGGCGCGCGACGGCGATGATTTCATTCACATTCAAGGCGTGTTGCCGGGCGTCCGGCTGGCGGATATCAATATTTTCAAGGTGAGCCCCGAGGCCCGGCTCGAAACCGTCACCCATGCCCGGAGCGCGCGCCATCAGGCCGGCCGCTGGGTGCTGGAAGACGTGCGCCGCAGCGTTCTCGACGACGACAGCGTGCTGACCGAGCAACTGTCCAGCCTGACGGTGATCTCGGCCATCAGCCCGCAGATCCTGGAAGTGCTGGCCGCCAACCCCAACCAACTGTCGATCCGCGACCTGCGGATTTATGTGGACTATCTGGAAAACAATGGGCTGGACGCCCACGGCTACCGGTTGGCCTTATGGCGCAAGCTGCTGGCGCCGCTGGCTTATCTGGCGATGCTGGTGATCGCCATGCCGTTCGTGTTCGGCCCGCAGCGTTCGGTCGGCGTCGGCCAGCGCTTGCTGGTCGGGTTGCTGCTCGGACTGGCGTTTTTCCTGATCAATTATCTGCTCGGCAACGTGGTGTTGCTGTACGGCTATCCGCCGCTGGCGGGGGCCGCGCTGCCGTCGCTGCTGTTTCTGGGAGCGGGTTTTTACGCCTTGCGCCGGTTGCGTTAGGCGTTTCCACCTTTGGGCAGCAGCACCAGTTCCGTTTCCGAAAAACGGTCGGGCAGGCGCAGCGCCAGCAGCAGCAGCAGGCACGCAAAACCGGCTCCCAAGCTGAGACCGATACCGAGCTTGAAGACCTGGTGCAGGTAAGCCACCGGCGCCAACCACAGACTGGCGATCAGAAACCGCAGCAGGGCCTGCCACCAGCCGATGCCCCGGCCATCGCGCCGCCGCACCCGCACCCGCCAGGCGCGCATCCCCAAGGTCTGTCCACCATGGACCCAGAACCCGCCGTAGAAGAAAAAACAAACCAGTAGCAGGTAGCTGCGAAAGAACGGGTTGCCCGCCAAGGGGTTATGCGCTTCAAACGCCGCGCTGCCGAGCAGAATCACGACCAAGCCCAGTGCCAGCGCGGCCGCAACGAACAACACCCCGGCCAGCAGCAACCCGTCGTAGCCAATCGCCGCCAGCCGGCGCGGCAATTTCACCAACGGGCAAATGGCGGGGTTGGGTAGCGGCGGTTCGACGGCGCGCATCGTCGGACAGTCACGCGGCCATGGTGGGGATTTAACCGGGCTCGTCCGGGTTACTTGCCGACGGGTTTGGCGGCGGCGTTCCGGCCGTTCGCCTTGCCTTTGCCGGCGCCGGGTTTGGCGGGCTGTCCGGGCACTGGCGCGGCGGGAGCGCCGCTCGTCGGCACGGGTTCACCCAACCAACCGTTAATCTCGACCATATCCGCTTCCGACAACTGGCCGGCGGCCTGCTTGAGCACCAGGTAATTGGCGATGTAGGAATAGCGGGCGGCGGCGTACTCCCGCTCGGCCAGGAAAACGTTACGTTCGGCGTTCAGCACGTCCACGATGGTGCGGGTGCCCACCTCGTAGCCGGCCTGGGTGGCTTCCAGCGCGCTGCGGGTGGACACCCGAGTCTGGTCCAGGGCATTGATTTGGCTGATGGCGGTTTCCTGACCGCGGTAGGCGTTGCGAACGGTGCGGACCGCATCGCGCTGCAGGTTCTCCAGATTCTGGCGGGACGCTTCGTAGTTGTATGCCGCCTGGCGGGAGCGGGAGGACACCGCGCCGCCGCTGTACAGGGGAATGGTCAGTTGCAGGTTGACCTGGCTGCTAATGGTGCGGTTGAACGCGTTGTCCAAATCGGCGCGACTGGCGTTCAAGTCCAGGGATGGATAGTGGCCAGCCTTCTGCAGCCTGATATTTTCCCGGGCCTGCTCGACCCCGAAGCCGGCGCTGCGCAGCGTCAGGTTGTTGTCCAGCGCCATCCGTACCCACTGCTCGGGATCGTTGGGCTTGGGCAGCGCCAGCGGCATGCGCTCGCTGAGTACATTGAGCCGCGCATAGTCTTGACCGCTCAACTGTCGC
Source organism: uncultured Gammaproteobacteria bacterium (assembly GCA_963695105.1). Lineage (GTDB taxonomy): Bacteria > Pseudomonadota > Gammaproteobacteria > Competibacterales > Competibacteraceae > Competibacter. The sequence goes on from CAVOGC010000016.1 coordinate 68,685, forward strand.
AGGAACTCGCGGGCGTTGGCCAGCGTGTTGATGGCGTTGATCTCCAAGGAAACGGCGCCGTCGAACCGGGCCTGGGCATCGTAGACGTCGGTGATGGTGGCCAACCCCACCTCGAACCGCCGGTTGGCCTGTTCGAGCTGACGGGCGAAGGCGTTTTTTTCCGCCGTGGCGAAGGTTAGGTTGTCGATCGCCGCCAGCACGCCGAAGTAACCCTGCGAAACCCGCAGGATCAGATCGTCCTCCGCGTTGCTGAAGTCGGCATCGGCTTGCTTGACCGCCTCCTCCGCCAGTCGCTGCTGGACCTGACTGGCGCGGTTATAAATAGGTTGCGTCAAACCGATCACGTAGTTGTGGTTGTCGCTGGAGGAACTGCCGGTCGGCGATCCCACGACCCCAAAGGTGTTGCCCTGCGAGGCCGTGACGCCCACGTTCGGCAACAGCAGGGCCCGGGCCTGCGGTTTGGCTTCTTGGGAGGCTTGCCGGCTGGCGGCGGCGGCCTTGAGCGCGGGATCGCTCTCCAGGGACTGACGGTACACTTGCAGCAGGTCTTCCGCCCCTGCCGGCTGGCCGAACAGCGCGGCGACCATTCCGGCCAACAGCAAACGGTGCGCTTTGGTCATGGCTGACGGGCTCCCTTAACGAATATTTTAACGATCGCTAATATACCAAATGGACCAGCGCGGCGAAAATCCCGCGCCCGGTCGGGAGAGGGCGGGACGAGGACTAATAGGTGGGAACGGCGGGATCGACTTCGCGCGACCAGGCATCGATTCCGCCATTCAGATTGGCGACTCGCTCGAAACCGGCGCGCTCGAGAAACAAGACCACCTGCAAGCTGCGAATCCCGTGGTGGCAGATCACGATGGTCTCCCGTCCGGGATCGAGCCGGCGCCAGTCGTCGGCGATGCGGTCCATCGGCAGGTTGACCGCGCCTTCGATCCGGGCCGCCGCCACTTCCCAGGGTTCCCTGACATCCAGCAGCAGCGGCGGGTTTTGGTCCCGCGCCAGCAAGCGCTGAAGTTCGAGAGGCGCCAATTGCCGCATGGCGCTCAGAATTCGAAGGTTTTGCGAGGTTCGGCGTTGCGCAACGGGGGCAGTTCGGTTTCGAACAGGCTTTCCTCGATCCATTCCCGCTCGCCGGTTCGGGTGACCAGCAGCGCCTCCATCACTGGCGGCTGACCCACCACGACAAACAAGCGACCGCCCAGGCTCAGACTCTGCCGCCAGCAGTCGTCGAGCACGGCTATCGAGCCAGTGACGGCGATGACGCCGTAGCGGTGTTCGCCCCAAGCGCGGCTGGCGTCGCCGGCGTGCAGCGCCACATTGCCGATCCCGTGCGCCTTGAGCTTGTGCCGGGCGGCTTCGATGAATTCGGGGACGATGTCCACGCTGCTCACCCCGGCGGCCAGGCGCGCCAGACAGGCGGTCAGATAAGCGCTACCGGTGCCGACTTCCAGCACCTGATCGACCGGTCGCGGCGCCAGCGCCTGCAAAATGCGGCCCTCGATGGGGGGCTTCAACATGACCTCGCCGTGGCCGAGCGGGATGGCGACGTCGCTGAAGGCCAGATTGCGGTAGCGTTCCGGCACGAAATCCTCGCGCGGCATGCTGGCGAGTGTGTCCAAAACCCGCTGATCCAGCACTTCCCAGGGCCGGATCTGCTGCTCGATCATGTTAAAGCGCGCCTGCTCGAAATTGAATGCGGTCATGTGCGAAGTCCTGTCAACGCCTGGTGATTGGGGGATGCGGGCGAGGCCGCCCCCCGGCCGGAATTCGGGGCGCGCCCATTCTAGCATAAGGCTTTTTCGCGCGGCGCGGGCTTACAGGAAGGTCGCCGTTACCGCGAACAGCCGCTCGACTTCGGGCACCTTCTTCTTGTCGACCAGAAACAGGATGACGTGGTCGTCCGCCTCGATCATGGTGTCGTGGTGGCAGATGATGACCTCGTCACGGCGGGCAACGGCGCCAATGGTGGTGCCCGGCGGCAGTTTAATCTCATCCAGACGCCGTCCCACGACCTTCGAGGTCTTGTAGTCGCCGTGGGCCACCGCCTCGATCGCTTCGGCGGCGCCCCGACGCAGGGAGTGGACCTTGACCACGTCGCCGCGGCGGACGTGGGTCAGCAGGCTGCCGATGGTGGCCTGCTGCGGCGAGATGGCGACATCGATGATGCCGGAGGATTCCACCAGGTCCACGTAGGATACCCGGTTGATCAGCGCCATGACCTTGCGGGCGCCCATGCGCTTGGCCAGCATCGCCGACAGGATGTTGGCCTCGTCGTCGTCGGTTACGGCGCAGAACACGTCCATGTTTTCGATGTTTTCCTGCCGCAATAGGTTTTCGTCGGCGGCGTCGCCCTGCAACACGATAGCCCGGCTCAACTGTTCCGATAACCGCCGGCTGGTGTCCACGTTACGCTCGATGACCTTGACCTTGAACCGCTCTTCCAGCGCCTGGGCCAGTCGCGCCCCGATATGGCCGCCGCCGGCGATGATCAGGCGCTTGACCATCTTGTCCAGCTTGCGCAACTCGCTGACGATGGCGCGGGTATTCTTGCGCGCGGCGATGAAGAAAACCTCGTCGTCGGCCGCAATGATGGTGTTGCCTTCCGGAATGATCGGTTTGCCCTGACGGAAGATGGCGGCCACCCGCGTATCGATGCCCGGCATGTGGTCCGGCAGGGTGCGCAGCGCCTGGCCCACCAGGGTGCTGCCCTCGTAGGCCTTGACGCCCATCAGCCGGACCTGATCATCGGCGAAATCCAGCACCTGCAAGGAGCCAGGATGCTCGATAATGTGGCGGATGTAGTCCGTAACCAGTTGTTCGGGGCTAATCAATACGTTGACCGGCAGTGCCTCGTCCCCGAACAAGCGATCCTGATAGGAGATATAGCCGCCCGCTCGAACCCGCGCGATTTTGGTCGGGGTGTTGAACAGGGTGTGGGCCACCTGACAGGCGATCATGTTGACTTCGTCGTTGTCGGTCAGGGCGATCAACATGTCGGCGTCGGCGGCGCCGGCCTGCTCCAGAACGCCCGGATAGGCGGCGTGGCCGCAGACGGTGCGGATATCCAGCCGGTCCTGCAGCGCTTGCAGCCGCTCGGCGTTGGCGTCGACCACGGTGACATCGTTGGCCTCGCTCGCCAGAATGTGAGCGACCGAGCCGCCCACCTGCCCGGCGCCGAGCATTACGATCTTCATAAACCGCCCTCACTCATCCAGCGCCTTCTTGGGATCGATGCCCAAGGCGCGCAGCTTGCGGTAGAGATTGGTGCGCTCCATGCCGACCCGCTCGGCCAACCGCGCCACGTTGCCCTCGCATTCGCGGAACTGCTGCATTAGATAGGTGCGCTCGAACTGTTCCCGCGCTTCGCGCAGCGGCAGGTTCAGGGGAATGCTGCCGACATCCTGGGATTTGGCGGTGGTGACGCCGCGCACGGCGGCATCCACTTCCTCCAGCGCGATTTCCTCGTCGCCGCCCAGAATCAGCAGGCGCTGCACCAGGTTCTTCAGTTCGCGGATGTTGCCGGGCCAGTTGTAGTTGCGCAGCCGGTTCTGGGCCGCCAGGGTGAAATGGCGGTAGGTCAATCCTTCCTGATCGACGAAATAACCGATGTAGTAATTGAGCAGTTCCGGCACGTCCTCGATGTGATCGCGCAGCGGCGGCAACTTGATCGGCACCACGTTCAATTGATAGTACAAATCCTCGCGGAACCGCCCGATCGCCACTTCCTGCTCCAGATCGCGGTGGGTGGCGGCCGCCACCCGCACGTTGACCCGCACCGGCTCCTTGCCGCCGATGCGCAGGAAAGCGCCGTTTTCCAGGGCGCTGGCCAGCTTGGCCTGGGCTTCGAGGTCCATGTCAGCCAGTTCGTCGAGAAACAGGGTGCCGCCGCTGGCCTGCTCCAACCGGCCGTAGTGAATCCGCTCGCCCTGCTCGGAGCCGAATAGTTCCAGGCTGGCGTTTTCGCGGGCGATGGAACCCACGCCCACATCCACGAACGGGCCGTTGCGGCGCGGGCTGTGGGCGTGCAGGAAACGGGCGTAAACCTCCTTGCCGGTCCCGGGTTCGCCAAAAACCAGCACCGGCGCATCGTGCTGGGCGATCTTGAGCACCTGAGCGCGCAATCGCTGCACCACTTCGCTGCGACCGACCGGCTCGGTGACGATCCGTTGCTGGCGACGCAGGTTCTGGTTTTCCCGCGCCAGCCGGTCCGCGTCCAGCGCCCGCTCCACGGTCAGCAGCAACTTGGCCATCGACAGCGGCTTCTCGATGAAATCGTAGGCGCCCAGCCGGGTCGCCTCGACCGCGGTCTCGACCGTGCCGTGGCCGGACATCATGATCACCGGACAGGGCAGATGGTCGCCCTCGCTCCATTCCTTTAGCAAAGTGATGCCATCGGTGTCCGGCATCCAGATATCGAGCAGGATCAAATCGGGTCGCTGGGCGCGGCGGGCTTCGCGGGCCGCGGCGGCATTCTCCGCGATGGCGACGCTATAGCCCTCGTCTTCCAGGATTTCCTTCACCAGATCGCGAATGTCCGGCTCATCATCGACCACCAGAATATAAGATGCGCTCATCCGGCCTCCTTATCGGCATTTAACGGCACGGCGGGACCGGCGGGCGGGACCGGGGACCCGGCGCCGCCGTGCAGCGGCAGCCGGACCACGACCCGGGCGCCGCCGTCCGCTGGCGATTCCAACTGGATCCATCCCCCGTGTTCTTCGACGATTTTTTTAACGATGGCCAATCCTAGTCCGGTTCCCTTGGGTTTGGTAGTCACATAGGGCTCGAAGGCGCTGTTCAGGATGTGCTCGGGAAAACCGGGGCCGTCGTCGCGCAGGCTTAGTTGGGCGCAATCGGCTCCGGTCACATGTTCGCGGGCGGCGCCGATCCACAAGGTCGAACCGTGGCCGTCGCCGATGGCTTCAATCGAGTTCTTGACCAGGTTGTGCAGCAACTGGCGCAGCCGGCCCTTGTCGGCGTTGATCGGCAGCGGTTCGTGGGCCAGATCCAGCTTGATCTCCACGCCAGCCGGATAATCGCGGTACAGATACAGCACCTCGGCGATAAATTCGTTCATTTCCAGCGGTTCCAGTTGCAGGCGCGGCGGGCGGGCGTATTCGTTGAAAGCGTCCACCATCTCCTTCATCGCCTGCACCTGCTGGATGATGGTGTGAGTGCCGCGCTCCAGCACCCGACCTTGCTCCGCATCGAACTGTTTGAGGTACTTGTGGCGAATGCGCTCGGTGGCCAACTGAATTGGCGTCAGCGGGTTCTTGATTTCGTGAGCCAGCCGGCGCGCCACTTCGGCCCAGGCGGCGTCGCGTTCGGCCTGCACCAGATGAGTGATGTCGTCGAAAATCACGACGTGACCACCACGCAGGCCGACCGTGTCCGGCAGCGAGCTGCCGCGGCACATCAGAATGCGCCGGCCGGCGCTGCTGAACCAGGGGATTTCCTGCCGCCAGTCGCCGGTCTGGGCGAGTTGCGGCGCGATCGCCTCGATCAGATCCTGCAACACCGGCTGTTCGGCGGCGATCCACTGACTATGGGTCCCGACGAAAGCCTGCAAATCCACGCCCAGGATTTGGCTGGCCGCCTCGTTGCAGGTTTGCAGGCGGCCGGCCTGATCGATGGTCAGAACCCCGGAGGACAGCCGCGCCAGCACCGCCTCCAAATAGGCGCGCTGGCTTTCGACCAGCTCCTGGCTGTGCTGCGCGGTGTCGCGCGCCTGCGCCAGGTTGCGGGTCATCTGGTTGAAGGATTGCACCAGAAACCCCAGTTCGTCGGTGCCGGTACGCGCCAGTTGCTTGTCGAACTGGCCGGCGGCGACCGCCTGAGTGCCGGCGGCCAGTTCGCGCAACGGCCGCACCAGCCGGTGCGCGGTGTAGAACGCCGCCCAGAACGCCGCCAGTACCGCCAGCAGCAGCGCCAGGGACAGCATCAAGGTGAAGCTAGCTTTCAACGGCGCCCGCAGGAAGATCAGTTCCTTGTAGCTGTCGAAGGCCGCCTGCACCGCATCGGCCAGCAGGCTGAGCCGGTCGGTCACTGGGAACAGCGCTTGCAGCAGCCGCTCCTCGTTGCCGAAGCTGGCCACCCGCACCACCACGCGGATGTGAAAACCCGTGTCGCGAACCGGCTCCAGGCCGACGTAGTTACGACCCTGCCGCACCTGCAGCAGCACCGTATCCGGCGGCGGTTCCGGCAAAGTCAGCATCGGATCGGCGGTGGCGGTGGCGATGATACGGCCGCCACCGCCAAACAGGGTCAGTTCGGAGGCCTCGCCGAAATCGAGCAGGTCGTCCAGACGCCGGGCTACCTGTTCTCCTTCGTTCTCGGTGACGCTGTTGGCGATCCGCGCGGTCTGCTTGAGCACGTCGCGCATCCGCAGATCCAGGGCGGTGCGGCTGAGTTCCAGGGCGTCCTCCAGCCCGCGGTCCACTTGAACGTTGAACCAGCTATCGATACCCCGTTGCAGGAAATTCAGCGAGAAGCCGTACACCAGCGCCACCGGCGTGATGGCCAGTAGGGCGAAAATCCCCACCAGTCGCAAGGTCAGTCGCGCGCCGGGCACCTGGCGACGGTACAGGCCGAGCAACCCGATCAGATTGTAGAGAATCAGCGCCGCCAGCGCCGCCAGCCCGATGGCGCTGGCCAGTAGCAGCCAGGCGTACATCTGTTCGAAGTGGGCCGAGTTGGTGGTGGCGCTCGCCATCAGCACCAGCATGATCAACAGCAGCCCCAGCAGCACCAGCACCGGAGAGAGCCCCTGACCGCGGGCGAGCCGGCGGATCAAAGCGGCCATGTGTACCACTCGCTGCTCAGCCGCCAGTCCTCGGAGAGATAGGCGATCAACCGTAGCGGCGCCGGCAAGGCATCGAGATCGAGCCGCGCCTGTAATGCGCCTTCATACCGCTCGTCCGGCGCCAGCAGGCCACGATCGAGCAGGGGGAATTCGTAAATCCGGCCCATGAACCGCAGCGCGGCCGGGCGGGTGGAGAAGTTGCGGCGTTCGCCGCTGTTGAGGTTGCGGACCAGATATTGCCGGCTCAACGCATGGTATTCGAGGCGGAAGCGTTGCGCCAGCGAATAGACCGTTTCATCCCACACCCACGAGCGCCGCCGCCGCACCTCCATCAGCAGTTCGATGGTGAGCGGCACCCCGTTTTGCAGGGCGTCCAGCGCCGGATCGCTAAGGCCGTATTCGATCTGGGCGCTCAGACGGTAAACGCCGCCCTCCAGGCGGGTGCTGGCGCTGATTACGTCGAACCCGGCCGCCCAGGCGCTGGTGGCGACCCCCAGCGACGCCAGCGACGCCAGCAGCGCCAGCAGCGCCAGCAGTCCGGGGCGGAACCGGGTCTTAATCAGCGCGCCGGCCGACATGCTTCCACCCCTGGAGCCGTGGCCTGCTTGCGCAGCGCGGCGTAATAGAAACCATCCATGCCGCCCTCGCCCGATAGAATCTGGCGACCGTGCGGCAAGGCGCGACCCCAATCCGCCATGATCGGCTGCTCGCGGGCATCCGGATGGGCGGCGAGAAAAGCCGCCACCACCTGTTCGTTTTCCGCGCGAAGCACCGAGCAGGTGACATACAGCAGCCGGCCGCCCGGCCGCAGCAGCGACCACAGCCCGGCCAACAGTGCCTGCTGCTGCCCGGCCAGCGCGGGAATGTCGCTCTTGCGGCGCAGCAGCTTGATATCGGGATGGCGGCGGATGACCCCGGTCGCCGAACAGGGGGCGTCCAACAGAATTCGGTCGTAAAGCGCGCCGTCCCACCAGTCCGCCGGCCGCCGAGCGTCGCCCACGATCAGTCGGGCGCTCAGCCGCAACCGGGTCAAGGTGTCGCGCACTCGATCCAGCCGGCCGGCGTCGCAATCCAGCGCGGTCAAATCGAGGTCCGGCGCGCATTCCAGCAGATGCCCGGTCTTGCCACCGGGCGCGGCGCAGGCGTCCAGTACTCGTTGTCCCGGTTGAACCTCCAACAGTGGCGCCGCCAGTTGCGCGCCGGCATCCTGAACCGACACCCAACCCTCGGCGAAGCCCGGCAACGCCGCCGGATCGGCGGGAGTGGACAGGGTCAGCGCGGTTTCGACCACCGCCGGCCCGGCGGTGTAATCCGCCGCCGCCAGATGCTGCCGGTACGCCTCCCGATCGAGTCGAAGACGGTTGATCCGCAGCGTGAAAGGTGGGCGGACATTGTTGGCGGCGACGATGGCCGGCCAATCGTTCGGCCAATCCCACCGCAGCCAGTCCAACAGCCAGCGTGGATGAGCGGCGCGGGCTTCCGGATCCGCCTCGATCAGCGCCTCCAGTTCCGCGCGTCGGCGCAGGGCGCTTCGCAACACCGCGTTGACCAGACCCGCCGCCCAGGGTTTGCGCAACGGGCGGACGGCGGCGACGGTTTCGGCCACCGCGGCGTGTTCGGGAACGCGCAAGTGCCACAACTGGTAAAGGCCGGCCAACAACAGGCCCCGCACCACCTGCTCGTTTGACGCCAGCGGTCGAGTCAGCAATCGATCAAGTAAAAGCTGCAACTGTGGCTGCCAGCGGCAGACGCCGTAGCACAGCTCCCTCAGCAAGCCACGTTCGCTCAGGCTGGCGCGCTCCAGCGCCGACGGCAGCACCGTGGCCAGCGACTGACCCTCACCCAACACCCGACCCAGCGCCTGAGCCGCGATGACGCGGGCGTTCATGCCGCGCCCAGCCGCTGGCCGGCCAGTCGGTGGGCGTTCAGAAACGCCGCGGCCGGCAATGGCCGGCCGCCGGGCAGTTGCACTTCAGTCAAGCATAGCGCCCCGGAACCGGCCGCAACCACGATACCCGCCGGGTCTTCGCGCAGGACCGTGCCGGGCGCCGCGGCCACCGACTCCCGCTCGGCCCGCGCCCGCCAGACGCGCAGCGGCTGGCCATCAAGCCAGGTTCGGGCGACGGGATAGGGATTGAACGCCAGCACCCGCCGCTCCAGTTCCAGCGCCGGCCGGGACCAGTCCAGTTCGGCCTCGGCCTTGTCCAGCTTGGGCGCGTAGGTGGCGAGAGCGTCGTCCTGCGGTTCGGCGGCCAGTCGTTCGGCCAGCAGGTCCGGCAGCGCCACCCGCAGCGTTTCGGCGCCCAGCGCGGCCAGCCGGTCGTGCAGCTCGCCACCGGTGGTCCCGCGGGGGATCGGGCAGGCGGCCCGTGCCAGCACCGGCCCGGTATCCAGGCCGGCTTCCATCCGCATGAGGCAGATGCCGGTCTCGCCGTCGCCGGCCAGCAGCGCCCGTTGGACCGGCGCCGCGCCGCGCCAGCGCGGCAGCAGAGAGGCATGGATGTTGACGCAACCCAGCCGCGGGATCGCCAGCACCGCCGGTGGCAGGATCAGGCCGTAGGCGGCCACCACCAGCAAATCCGGCGTCGTGGCCGCCAGTTCGGCCCAAACGGCGGGATCGCGCAAACTGGCCGGCTGGTGAACCGGAATGCCGGCGGCCCGCGCGCAAGCCTTGACCGGACTGGCGCGCAATTGCCGGCCACGCCCGGCTGGCCGGTCCGGTTGGGTATAGACGGCCACGGGCACATGACCGGCATCGATCAGGGCTTGCAGGGCGGGCACCGCGAAATCGGGGGTGCCCGCGAAGATCAGACGTGACGGGGCGACGGTCATGCGGTATGCGGTTTGGCGCGGACGCCGCCCGCTTCTGATAAACGGGCGGCGCCATTTGGCGGGGCGGGCGCGGAGCCGGACACATCCATGCTCAGGGCGCGTGCGATTCCAGTCGGGCCTGTTTCTCCAGCTTCTTGCGGATGCGGTCGCGCTTCAGCGCCGACAGATAATCCACGAACAGCTTGCCGTCCAGATGATCGATCTCGTGCTGGATGCAGACCGCCAGCAGGCCGCTGGCTTCGAGTTCGAACGGTTCGCCGTCGCGGTCCAGCGCACTGACCCGGACCCGCTCGGCGCGGCGGACGGTCTCGTAATAGCCAGGTACCGACAAACAGCCCTCCTCGGTCTCGCTTTCACCTTCCCGCTCCAGCACGGTCGGGTTGATGAACGCCAGCGGCTGATTCTTCTCCTCGGAAACATCCATCACCACGATGCGTTTCCGGACGTTGACCTGGGTCGCGGCCAGGCCGATGCCCGGCGCCGCGTACATGGTCTCCAGCATGTCGGCCACCAGCGCGCGCGCGCCGTCGTCGACGATTTCCACCGGCAGCGCCGGTTTGCGCAGCCGGGAATCGGGATAATGCAGTATGGTCAATCGTGCCATGGTAGCTCCACGAATGCTTCGTTCAGTCGACTAACGATCTTTTGCATACGGAAATCATACGAGAAACCCCGGCATGGGGGCTATACTTTAGCGCGATGGGGTGATTCGCTACACTCCCGCCCGTTTCTTCGGAGGATGAGCAAGGACCATGAACATCTCGCGTTCCTCGAACGTCACGCGTTCCTCAATGCAGCTTGGGACCGCCCTGTCGCTGGTGGCGGCGGTCCTGCTCGGGGCGTGCGCCCAAACGCCTTCCCAACCCGAACCCAGCTCCGCCGTCGCCGAACCGCCGCTGATGACGGGATCGGCGGCGGCGGGAACCGCCGGCGCGGCGCCGGCGCCGGTCGCGCTGCGGCCGGACCACCCTCAAACCTACACCGTGGCCCCCGGCGACACGCTCTGGAAAATCGCCGGGAGGTTTCTGCAGAGCCCCTGGCAGTGGCGGGAGATCTGGCGGCAAAACCCGCAGCTTCGCAACCCTAACCGGATCTACCCCGGCGATGTACTCCAGTTCAGTCACGACGCCGACGGCCAGCCCCGGTTGGAAGTCGCTGAACGCGACGAGGTTCCGCTGCTCAAGCTGTCGCCCGAGGTCCGGTTCGAGGAGTTGAGCCAGCCGATCCCACCGGTGCCACGCGCCGCGATCGAGTCGTTCCTGACCCGCGCCGTGATCCTGAGCGAAGACCAGTGGAAGGGGACGCCCTACATCGTGGCCGACGACGACAACCAGGTCGTCTACGCCGACCGCGACCGAGTGTACGCTCGCGGTGCTCTTTTCGACCGGCCGCGCTATCAGGTGTTCCGTCCCGGCGAAGATCTGCGCGAGCCGGGTTCCGGTCGCTATCTGGGCACCGCCGGCGTCTATCTGGGCGAGGCGATCCTGGAACAGGACGCCGATCCGGCCACGTTCACGCTGGCCAACACGATCGCTCCGATCCGGACCAGCGACCGGCTGCTGCCAATCGAGGCCGAGCGCGAGCTTTACAGCTTCGAGCCGCATCCGGTCCCGCCGGACACTCAAGGCTCCATCATCGCCAAGCTCGACACCGACGTCACCCAGATCACCCAGTACAGCAGCGTCATCGTCAACCTGGGCGCTCAGGAAGGCATCGAACCCGGCCATGTGCTCGCCATCTACGGCAAGAGCCGGGAAGTCGAGGATCCGGTCTCCGGCGGCAGTGTCAGGCTGCCGGGCGAGCGGGCCGGCTTGTTGATGATCTACAAGGTCCACGATCTGGTCAGCTACGGATTGGTAATGCAGGCCGAGCGCGCCATCCGCTTGCAGGATTGGGTAACCACCCCCTGAACCGCAACGCCACGCCTCCGGCCGCCGAACCGGCCTGGCTGCTGGCGCTGTTGCGGGCGCCGGGCATCGGACCGACCCGTTTTGCCCGGTTGCTGGCGCGCTATGGGTCGGCGGCGGCGGTCTTCGCCGCCGACCACGCCGAACTGCGGCAACTGGATCTGCCGGCCGCCGCGCTCGATGCGCTGCGCCAGCCCGACTGGCGGCGGGTGGAACAGGATTTGGCCTGGCTGGAACGGCCCGGCAATCACCTGCTGCAACTGGACGACCCCCGCTACCCGCCACTGCTGCGGCAAATCGCTTATCCGCCGCCGCTGCTGTTCGTTCACGGCGACCCCGACTGTCTGCGGGCGCCGCAACTGGCCATCGTCGGCACCCGCGGCCCAACCCCGCTCGGCCGGGAAACCGCCCACCATTTCGCCGCCTATCTGGCCGGCGCCGGCTTGGCCATCACCAGCGGCCTGGCGCTCGGCATCGACGCCGCCGCCCACCAGGGCGCGCTGGCCGGCAATGGCGCAACCATCGCGGTGATGGGCACCAGCCTGGACCGGGTTTATCCGGCCAGACACCGGGATCTGGCCCACGCCATCGCCGAGCGAGGCGCGCTGCTATCGGAACTGCCGGTCGGCACGCCGCCGATCGCCGAGAACTTCCCCCGGCGCAACCGCCTGATCAGCGGGCTGGCGCTGGGCGTGCTGGTGGTGGAAGCCGCCCTGCGCAGCGGCTCGCTGATCACCGCTCGTCAGGCCCTCGACCAGGGCCGAGAGGTGTTCGCGATCCCCGGCTCGATTCACAACCCGCTGGCCAAGGGCTGCCATGCACTGATCCGACAGGGCGCGAAGCTGGTGGAAACGGCTTCCGACATTCTGGAAGAACTGGGCTCCCTTGCGGCGTTCGTGGGCGACGGTTCCGAGCCCCCGGTCCTCGCGCCGCCGGCCGCGGAAGCGCTGGACGAAGACTACCGGCAACTGCTGGCGGCGCTGGGCGATGGATCGCTGGCGGTCGATTCGCTGGTGGAACGCTGCGGATTGACGGCGGAAGTGGTTTCCTCCATGCTGTTAATTTTGGAATTGGAAGGTTATGTAGCAGCCGTCCCCGGCGGTTTGTACTGCCGCCTGAAAGCCTGAAAGCCGGCCGCCCGAACCGACGGCCGCCCGCGCCCACGCCGGACGGCGGGGGTTTTTTTATCCTTCCCAGATGAGCGCTGGAATGAAAGAAAACGTGTTGGACGTGCTGATGTACCTGTTTCAGAATTACATGGACGACGATGCGGATGCCGACCCCGACCGTGAATCCATCCAGACCGAACTGCTGGCCGCCGGCTTTCCCTCGCGGGAAATCCAACAGGCGTTCGAATGGCTGGACAGCCTGATCGATCGCCAAGCGATTACCCTGCCGGTCAACCCCAGTTCCTGCCGCATTTACGTGGCGCCGGAGCTGGCGAAATTGGATGTGGAATGCCAGGGTTTTCTGCTGTTTCTGGAACAAAGCGGCGTTCTCAATTCGGAAACCCGCGAGCTGGTTATCGATCGGGTCATGGCGCTGGAAGCCGACGACATCGGCCTGCACCAACTCAAGTGGATCATTCTGATGCTGCTGTTCAACCAACCCGGTCAGGAAGAAGCCTGCGCCTGGCTGGAAGATCTGGTGCTCGATGGCGTGCCCGGCTACCTTCATTAAGCATTAAGCGTTCGTTAAGTTTTTCCATCGCTCGCTTGAATTCCCGCCGCGCCGATCGGTCTCGGGCGGGGCGTCTCCTTCTCGGGCCGGGGCTTGATCCGGCGCCACCTTTACATCAGTCACCCGCAGTGATCCGTCATGAGTAAGAACTTGGTCATCGTGGAATCGCCGGCCAAGGCGAAAACGATCAAGAAATATCTGGGCAAGGACTTCGAAGTTCTGGCTTCCTACGGTCATGTGCGCGATCTGGTCCCCAAGGAGGGGGCGGTCGATCCGGAACACGACTTTGCCATGAAATATCAGGTGATCGAGAAAAACCTGCGCCATGTCGAGGCCATCGCCAAGGCGGTCGCCAAAGCCGACACGCTGTATCTGGCCACCGACCCGGACCGCGAGGGCGAAGCCATTTCCTGGCACCTGCACGAAATCCTCCGGCAGCGCGATCTGCTGTGCGACAAGCCGGTGCAGCGGGTTGTGTTTCACGAAATTACCCAGCGGGCGATTCTGGACGCCATCGCCCACCCCCGCCACTTGTCGCTGGACCTGGTCAACGCCCAACAGGCCCGCCGGGCGCTGGATTACCTGGTCGGCTTCAACCTGTCGCCGCTGCTGTGGAAGAAAATCCGGCCCGGCTTGTCGGCCGGTCGGGTGCAGTCGCCGGCTCTGCGGATGGTCGTCGAGCGCGAGGAAGAAATCGAGCGGTTCCAGACCCGGGAGTACTGGACCCTGGAGGCCGATGCCGCCAAGGCCAGCCAGCCGTTTACCGCCCGCCTGCTTGAGTATGCCGGCGAGAAACTGACCCAGTTCAGCATCGCCGACGGCGATCGGGCGCTGGTTTTGGAACAAACGCTGTTGGCCGCGGCGCGCGCTCAATTGGCCGAATCCAAAGAACCGGCGGCCGATCCCGCCGCCATCGGCCGGTTGCGGGTCGCCAAGGTGGAACGCAAGCAGCGCAAGCGCCATCCCGCCGCGCCGTTCACCACCTCGACCCTGCAGCAGGAAGCCTCGCGCAAGATGGGATTCTCCACCCAGCGCACCATGCGGGTCGCCCAACAACTGTATGAGGGCATCGATACCGGCGGCGGCGCGGTCGGCTTGATCAGCTACATGCGCACCGATTCGGTCAACCTCGCTCAGGACGCGCTCGGCGAGATCCGCGCGCTGATCCTCCAGCGCTACGGCGCGCACAACGTGCCGGCCAGCCCCCGGCTGTTCAAGACCAAGGCCAAGAACGCTCAGGAGGCGCACGAAGCGATCCGCCCGACCTCGGTCGCGGTCGGGCCGGAAGCGATCCGCGCCCACCTCAACGCCGACCAATACGCGCTGTACGAGCTGATTTGGAAGCGCACCGTCGCCTGCCAGATGATCCCGGCCACCCTGGACACGGTCGCGGCGGATCTGGCCTGCGGCGCCGGCAACAGCTTTCGCGCCACCGGCTCGGTCGTCGCCGACCCCGGCTTCATGGCGGTCTACCGCGAAGGCGTGGACGATCAGGCCGACGAGGTCGAAGGGCGAATGCTGCCGCCATTGCGCGCGGGTGAGTGGATCGATCTGTTGGCGCTGCGGTCGGAGCAACACTTCACCGAACCGCCGCCGCGCTTCTCCGAAGCCAGCCTGGTCAAGACGCTGGAGGAATACGGTATCGGCCGGCCCTCGACCTATGCGGCGATCATCTCCACCCTGCTGGCCCGCGAATACGCGGTGCTGGATAACCGCCGCTTCAAGCCCACCGACATCGGCCGCATCGTCAACCGTTTTTTGACCCAGCACTTCACCCAATATGTGGATTACGACTTCACTGCCCGGCTGGAGGATGAACTGGACGCGGTGTCGCGCGGCGAGGAAGACTGGCTGCCGCTGATGCGGGGCTTCTGGGACCCGTTCAAGCAGCGGGTCGCGGAGAAGACGGAAAACGTGTCGCGCCAGGACGTGGTGCAAAGCCGCGAGCTGGGCAGCGACCCGAAGACCGGCAAGCCGGTTTCGGTGCGGATGGGCCGATTCGGCCCCTACGCGCAGATCGGCGCCAAGGACGATGCCGACAAGCCGCGCTTCGCCAGCCTGCGGCCGGAGCAGCGGATGAACGCTCTCACCCTGGATGAAGCGCTGGCGCTGTTTCAACTGCCGCGCGATCTTGGCGTCACCGCCGACGGCGAGCCGATCCAAGCCAACATCGGCCGGTTCGGACCCTACGTCCGCTACGGCAAAAACTACGTTTCGCTAAAGCAGGAAGATCCCTACACCGTCAGTCGCGAGCAGGCGCTGGAGTTGATCGCCGCGCACCAACAGGCGGCGGCCAGCAAGGTTCTGCGCGAGTTCCCCGGCGCTCCCATCCGAATCCTGAACGGCCGGTTCGGACCCTACATCACCGACGGCAAGAAAAACGTCCGTCTGCCCAAGGGCCGCGACCCCGCCAGCCTGGGGCTGGCCGAGTGCGAAGCGCTGGTGCGCGACGCGCCCGACAAGAAGCCCGTTGCCCGCCGTCGCGCCGCCAAGCTGTCCTGATCTGGAGTGTCCGTCATCAACCCGCTACGCTTGCGCGCCGCCGCCCGCGCGGTTCGGTCCGGCGGCCTGATTGCCTACCCCACCGAGGCGGTGTACGGGCTCGGCTGCGATCCCCGCAACGAACGGGCAGTGCGGCGGTTGCTCGCGCTCAAGCGCCGGTCGGCGCGGAAGGGTCTGATCCTGATCGCGGCCGATTTTGGCCAGCTCGCCCCTTTTCTGCGGCCCCTGACCCCGGCCGATCTGGGGCGGCTACACGCGACCTGGCCCGGACCCCATACCTGGCTGGTTCCCGCCCGGAGCGATACGCCACGCTGGCTGCGGGGCCGGCACGATACCCTGGCGGTGCGGGTGACCGCCCATCCACTGGCGGCGGCGTTGTGTCGAGCTTGCGGTCATCCGCTGGTGTCCACCAGCGCCAACCTTAGCGGCCGTCCTCCGGCTCGTACCGCGCTGGCGGCGCGCCGACAACTGGGGCGGCTTCTCGATGCGCTGCTGCCTGGCCCAACCGGCGGCGCGGCCAAGCCGACCACCATCCGGAGCTTGCGGACCGATCGAGTGGTGCGCGGCGGTTGAGAGGCGTATTTGTATAGCCTCCTGGGCGCTGAGCCTTTGGGAAAAACCCTCACCCCAACCTCTCTCCCACAGGGAGAGGGCTCCGGGATCAAAGCGGGACCAGCATTGGAATAACCCGCGCCAGCAGTGCCTTGACCTTGTCCATGCTGCCGGCCAGATTGCGCTCGATCTCGGCCATGGTGATTGTGCCGACAGCCTTACCCGCCGCCCAGTTGGCCACCACCGCGCACGCGGCATAGCGCATGTCCAGCTCGCGGGCCAGGGCGGCCTCCGGCATCCCGGTCATGCCGACGATGTCGCAACCGTCCCGCTCCAGCCGGCGGATTTCCGCCGCCGTCTCCAGCCGTGGCCCCTGCATCGCCGCATAAGTGCATGACTCGCGCGCCTCAAAGCCCAGATCGCGAGCCGCCTGGATCAGCCGTTCCCGCAATTCGAAACAGTAGGGCTCGGTAAAATCGATATGGGTGACGTGACTCAGATTATCTTCGAAGAAGGTACAGTGCCGGCCCCAGGTGTAATCCACGATCTGATCGGGAAACGCCAGCACGCCCGGCGCCATATCGGCGCGAATGCCGCCCACCGCCGCCACTGAAATGACCTGTTTGACTCCGAGTCGATGGAGCGCCCAGAGGTTAGCCCGGTAATTGATTTTGTGCGGCGGCAAGGTGTGATGCTGGCCGTGGCGGGTCAGAAAAACCACGGCCCGCCCTCCCAGTTCACCGTGAATCATGGGGCTGGACGGCTCGCCGTAGGGCGTGGACAGCGTTTCCCGATGTGCGGTTCGCAGGGTGTCCAGGGCAGTGAGGCCGGTGCCTCCGATGATGGCGACGGTGGGCGTCATAACGGTAACCTCGCGGGCGGAAACAGCAATTAGGAGACGGTAAGAGGCCGGGCCGGCAACCGCTCAATCGCGGGCGGCGTAGATGGCTGGCAACTGGCGCCAATATTCCTTGTAGTCCATGCCGCAGCCGAACACATAGCGATCCGGCACCTCCAGCCCGATAAAATCCACATGCAGTCCCGGCGCCTTGCGGTCGTGCCGTTTGTCCACCAACACCGCGCTGTAGACCGCCGCCGCGCCCTGTCGGCGCACTTCATCCAGGATGGCCTTGAGGGTGTCGCCTTCGTCGAAGATGTCGTCGATCACCAGCACGGTTCGTCCGGCGACCGCCGGCCGTGGCGGCGCGATCCAGTCGATCGCGCCGCCACGGGTACCGCCGCGGTAACGGGTGGCGTGCAAATAGCCGACTTGCAGCGGAAAGCGCAAGCGGGACAAGACCAGCGCACCGGGAATAAACGCACCGTTCATGACCACCAGCACCAGCGGGTTGCAGCCTCCCATCCGGGCGGTTACGGCGGTCGCCAGCCGGTCCAGCGCGGCCTCAACCTGCTCCGGCGCACAGAGCAGTTCGGCTTCGCGCAGCACGACAAGGGCCTGTTCGGCGGTGATCGAGGACATGGCCAACTTCGGTTTAAGTGGGGAGAACGCTATCGGCGGTTTCAGATATCCATGTCCAGCAGCGGGAACGCATCGTAATCACGCACCAAACGGGTCGCCCGCTGCCAGACCGGATTGTGGCGCAGGCGGTCCAGGGTCGAGCGCCCGCGCCCGTGCAGGCGAATCAGCCGCAACTGACTGACCGGTTCGGAGGCATGGCGCAGACGATCCAGAATGGCGCTGGCGGCGCGGCGGTCGTTGCAGGCCAGCACCATGTCGCAACCGGCCGCCAGCGCGGCGTCGGCCCGCTCCGGCGCGGCGCCGGCCTCGCCCGCGCCGGCCATGTCCAGATCGTCGCTGAAGATCGCTCCCTGGAATTCCAGACGCCGGCGCAGAATGTCCCGCAGCCAGCGCGCCGAAAAACCGGCCGGCCGGTTGTCCACTTGGGGATAGAGCACATGCGCGGGCATGATGGCGGCCAACCCGTAGTGAATCATGCGCTCGAAGGCCAGCAGATCGGTGTGTTCCAGATCGGCGTAGGCGCGCGGGTCCACCGGCAACTCCAGATGCGAGTCGGCGGCGATGCCGCCATGCCCCGGAAAATGCTTGCCGACCGCCTCCATGCCCGCCTTCTGCATGCCGCTCACATAGGCGTGGGCCAAATCCGCCACCGCTTCCGGGTCGCGGTGAAACGCCCGGTCGCCGATCACGCCGCTAACGCCATGATCGAGATCCAGCACCGGCGCGAAACTCAAATCCACCCCCACCGCCCGCAGTTCGACGGCCATGAGCCAACCGGTGACGCGCGCCAGTTGCTTGGCGCGCATCCGGTCCTGGTCGTAAATCTCGCCCAGCCGGCGTACCGGCGGCAAGCGGGTGAAGCCGTCGCGGAAGCGTTGAACCCGGCCACCTTCGTGATCCACTCCCACCAGCAGTCGCGGTTGGCGCAGGGCGTGAACGGCGGCGGTCAGCGCCGCCACCTGTTCCGGTGACCGATAGTTGCGGGCGAACAAAATGACGCCGCCCACCCGTGGGTGGCACAGGATTTCGCGCTCCTCCGCGCTCAGTTCCAGACCGTCCAGCCCCAGCATTACCGGTCCCAATGCCATCATCCGCACCTTATTCAGCCTGTTGCCGATCAAATGGTTTTATCATAGCGATTAATCTCACCCGTGCCATCCCTATAGGTCCGCACCTTTCGCCATGCCCCCAACCCCGCGGCAAGCTATTTCCCATCGACGCCGGAGGCTGTGGCTTTGCCTGCTGGCGGCGCTGGTCGCAACCGGCGCCATTTCCCCCGCCGGCGGTAGCATCGAGCCGTCGCCACTGGCGTCGACCAGCGGTGCCACCCCACCTCCGTCCGACCCCGCGGCGGCGCTCCCGGACGGGATGCCCATTAACCGTCAGGCCGGCGATGAACCGCGTCCGGGCGCGGCGCGCCAGCAAACCGGCCTGCTCGAAGCGGTGCTGCGCTATGCCCTCTGGATTCTGGCCCCGCTGGCGGCGATCGCGGTCGCAACCTTACTGTGGTCCTCGCTGTTGCAGCGGCAGGTGGCGCGGCGAACTCGGCAATTGCAGCGGGAATTAAACGAGCGCCGGCAAGCCGAAACGGCACTGCGCGAAAGCGAGGCGCGCTTCCGCGACGTGACCGAAGCCGCCAGCGACTGGATCTGGGAGATGAACGAAGACCTGCGTTTCATCTATCTGTCGGAACGCTTTTACGCGCTGACCGGGATCGCTCCGCAGCATGTACTTGGCCGCGCCCGCTGGGAACTGGCAACCGGGGACCTGGCCAGCAACCCGCAAAAATGGCGGCGGCACCGGCAACTGCTGGAACAGCGCCAGCCATTCCGCGACTTCGTCTACCAAACCCGGCTGAGCGGCGCCCACGGCGAGGGCCGTTACCTCAAAGTCAGCGGCAAGCCGATCCATGACGCACGAGGCGGGTTCCGAGGCTATCGCGGCACCGGCACCGACATCACCGAACAGGTCAAGGCGGAGATGGCGCTGCATGAAAGCGAGCTGCGGCTGCGGCGCATCATCGATCTGGTGCCACACATGATTTTCGCCAAGGATCGCTACGGGCACTTCCTGCTGGCCAACCGCGCCACCGCCAAAGCCTACGGCATGAGCATCGAAGCGCTGACCAACCACTCCCATCGCTTCATTCACGGCGTCGGCGAGGAGGTGGAACGGATGCTGGCCGACGATCTGGAGGTCATCGAGAGTGGGGTTTCCAAACTCATCGCCGAGGAAGCCTTTACCGACCACACCGGCCACACCCGCACCATGCAGACCATTAAAATCCCCTTCGTCGAACCGGGCTTGAACGAAACTGCGGTGTTGGGCGTATCGATCGATATCACCGAACAGAAACACGCCAAGGAAGAAGTGGCCCGCATGCGGCTCTATCTCAGGAATATCATCGATTCGATGCCCTCGATCCTGATCGGCGTGGACCCCTGGGGCTACATCACCGTGCTGAACCAGCCAGCCGAGGAGGTGAGCGGCCTGTCGTGGGAAACGGCGCAGGGCCGCTTTTTCGGTGATGTGTTCCCGCAGTTGGAAAGCCAATTCGAACAGGTGCGGCAGGCGATCCACCTCGGCCGGCCGATCAAGACGCCGCGAATGACCTTCGACGTCCGCGGCGAACTGCACTACGCCGACGTGATGGTCTATCCTTTAATGGCGGAAAGCGCCAGTGGAGCGGTCATCCGGATGGACGACGTCACCGCCCGGGTCCGAATCGAATCCATGATGGTGCAGACTGAAAAAATGTTGTCGGTCGGAGGGCTGGCGGCCGGCATGGCGCATGAAATCAACAACCCACTCGGCGTGATCCTGCAGGGCAGCCAGAACATTCTGCGGCGCATCGACCCAGGCATGCCGCAGAACCGCGAGGCGGCCACCACCCTCGGCGCCGATCTGGATCAGATCAACCGCTATCTGGCGGAACGGGGGATCCTGCATTTCCTTGAAGGCATTCGCGAAGCCGGCTCTCGCGCCGCCAAGATCGTCGCCGACATGTTGTCCTTCAGCCGGCGCAGCGAGTCGCGGTTTACCCTGGTGGACTTGGAGGACATGCTGGAAACGGTGCTGCGACTGGCGGCCAGCGACTACGACCTGAAAAAAAAGTACGACTTCAAGCGCATCGCCATCGAACGCGATTACGATCCCGCGCTGCGCGTGATGTATTGCGACAAGACGGAAATCGAGCAAGTCATCCTGAATTTGCTCAAAAACGCCGCCCAGGCCATGGCCGAGGACGGCACGCCGTCGCCGACCATCATCTTGCGCACCCGCCGTGAACCGGACATCGTTTTGCTCGAAGTGATTGACAACGGGCCCGGCATGGACCAAAAAACCCTTAACCGGATCTTCGAACCCTTTTTCACCACCAAGGAGGTGGGGGCTGGGACGGGTTTGGGATTGTCGGTGTCCTATTTCATCATCACCGAGCAACACAACGGCCGGTTGTCGGTAAACTCCAAACCGGGCCAGGGCGCCTGTTTCAGCATTCGCCTGCCTTCGAACCGGGAGGCGCTACCATGATCGCTTGGGTCCTGATCGTCGACGACGAGGAAATGATTCGGGAAAACCTGAAAGCCTACCTGGAGGACGAAGGTTGGCGGGTGGCGGCGTTTGAAGCCGTCGCCCCGGCTTTGTGCTGGCTGCGGGAAGGCGCTCCCTGCCAGGTCTGCATCATGGACATGCGCCTGCCCGACATGGACGGCAACACCGCCATCCGGGCCCTGCATCAAATGTACCCCGAGATGGAATTCCTGATCCATACCGGCTCTTCCAGCTACAGCCTGCCCGACGATTTGCGAGCGCTGGGCCTGGACGATGGCCGGGTCTACCAGAAACCGCTGAACGACATGGCGCCGCTGGCGGCGGCGGTGCGGATACTGGCGGCGGCGCCCGAGGCCCGGCCATGAGCGAAAGACCGGCGCGCATCCTGACCATTGACGACGAGCAAATGGTCCGCGAGATTCTCACCGCCTACCTGGAAGACAGCGGGTTCGAGGTGACTCAAGCCCGCGACGGCTGGACCGGCATCGAGATGATTCGCGGCGAGCAACCCGATCTGGTGCTGTGCGACCTGCGGATGCCGGGCATGGACGGCCTGCAAGTGCTGGCCACGGTGACCCGCGAGTTCCCCGAACTGCCGATCCTGGTGGTATCCGGCATGGGCGGCATGAGCGACGCCATTCAGGCGCTCAAGCTCGGCGCCTGGGATTATGTCACCAAGCCGATCGAGGACATGGCGGTGCTGGAGCACGCCATCGATCACGCCCTGGAGCGCGCCCGGCTGCGGCGGGAAAACCGCGAGCACCGCGAGCATCTGGAGGGGGTTAACGAACAGTTGCGACAAACCGTGCGGCAACTGCAGGAAGACGAAGCGGCGGCGCGGCGCATCCAGTTCCAGTTACTGCCGGAAAACGACAAGGTTTACCGCCAGTACCACTTTAGCCGCCACCTGCTCACCTCGCAGTATCTCAGCGGCGATTTCGTGGATTATTTCGCCATCGACGGCGACCATCTGGGCTTCTACATCGCCGATGTGTCCGGACACGGGGTGTCGTCGGCCTTCGTGACGGTCATGCTGAAAAGCTACATCGGCCGCTACCGGGAACTGCACCGGCAAAACCGCGACCGGGGGATTCTCAGCCCGGCGGAGACGCTGAGCCGGCTGAACCGCGAAATCTTCGGTTGCCACATGGATAAGTACCTGACCATGTTCTACGGCATCATCGAGTGGTCGAGCAACCTGTTGCGCTACAGTAGCGGCGGCCAGTTTCCCTTCCCGATCCTGTTCGACGGCCAGCAGGCGAGTTACGTCGGCAAGAAAAGCCTGCCGATCGGCCTGTTCGACTTCGCCAGCTATCAGACCGAAACACTGCCGTTGCCGCCGCGGTTCGCCATGGTGCTGATTTCGGATGGCATCCTCGAAACCTTGCCGCAGGCCAGCCTGCGCGACAAACAGGCTTTCCTGCTGGACCTGATCGGCGGCACCGACCTCAGCATCGAGAATCTAATTCAGCAACTGGGTCTGGATCAAACCGGCCCTTTGCCGGATGATGTCACCTTGTTGCTGATCAAGAGGGCGGACTGAGATGGAGGCGGGTACGGCGTTCTACGTCAAGCAGGGCACTGTTTACCTGATCAAGCTGGTCGGCGATATCCGCTACACCATGGGCTGCGCCCTGGGGGATTTCCTGGACGACCTGTTCGCCCGCGCCGATTTCGACGACATCGTCGTGGACCTGACCGAAACCCACTCCATCGACAGCACCAGCCTGGGCCTGCTGGCCAAAATCGCCAACTTCAGCCGCGAGCGCTTTTCCCGCAAGACCACCCTGCTGTCCACCAACGCCGACGTCAACCAGGTGCTGGACACCATGGGGTTCTATGAGATTTTCATCATTCGCGATACCGGCGAAACCATCTCGGTGGCGCTCCAGCAACTGGCGGCCCAGACTCCCTGCAACAAGGAAGATCTAACCCGCATCGTCTACGAAGCGCACCGCGCGCTCAGCGAGATCAACCCCAGGAACCAGCAGGCGTTCCAAAGCGTGCTCGACAGCATGAGCGCCAAATCGGCCGCCAAACCGGACGCCAAACCGGACTCGGACTGAGCTGGAAACATCATCTCGCTTTCCCACTTCAGCCGGCGATGAACACCCGGTCACCCGCCGCCACCCGCTCGAACAGCTCCAGTAAATCCTGGCCCCGCATGCGGATGCAGCCATGCGACAGCGGCATGCCCATGGGCGCGGTGTCCGGGCAGCCGTGAATGTAGATGAAGCGGCGCAGGGTGTCGCCGTCGCCGCCGCGGTTGTAGCCCGACTCCAGCCCGGTCAGCCACAGAATACGGGTCAGAATCCAGTCCCGCTCCGGGTGGCGGGCCGCCAGTTCCGGACCGTAAATCTCGCCGGTCGGCCGACGGCCGACGAACACCGTGTCCAGCGGCAGTCCGGCGCCGATGCGAATGCGGATGCGGTGCCAGCCGCGTGGCGTGCAGCCGCTGCCGTGTCTCTCGCCGGGGCCGTTGCGGGCGGTCGATACCGGGTAGATCGCCGCCGTGCCGCCCTCTTCCAGCAGCGTCAGTCGCTGCTCGGGGATGCTGACGCGGATCAGCCGCCCGGACACGGCCAGCTCCGGTAGGGATGGCGGGCCAGTTGCGAGTTGTAGTAGCGGATGTCGTGCGAAACGTCCGCGCCCAGCCAGTCGGGTCGGTCGAACGGCTCGTCGGGCCGGCTCAGCTCCACCTCCGCCACGATTAAGCCGGCGTTGTCGCCTTCGAATTCGTCGATCTCCCACAGATGCCCGCCGCGACGCACGAGGTGACGGGTTTTCTCCAGCAGCGGCTGCTCGCACAGGGTATCGAGGATTTCCTCGGCCTCCGCCAGCGGGATGGGGTATTCGTACTCGCTGCGCTGGATGCCCAGCGTTCCGCTCTTGATATTCAGATACCCCTGACCGTCGGCGACCCGCAGCCGCACCGAGCAGCGGGCGTCGCTGGTCAGATACCCCTGCCGCATCCGTACCGAGCGCTCGATCTCCCGCCGCCAGCGGTCGTCGCGGACCAGAAATTTATGTTCGATCTCCACCGCCATGATCTATTCCCGTCGTTTTTGGATTTCAGCGCGCATGGTAGGACAGCCATCGGGCTTTGTGTATGGTTGTTCTCATTGTGCCGCCAGGGGGGGGGTTCGCATGAGCGACACTGATCGCGACCGGTTGCCGGCCGCCGTCGCCCGGTGAACCGGCCGGCTGTCCAAAGCGCCCGGAGTTTTCAACCGGCGCCTGGAAATCCGTTTTGCCGCCACGCCTCGTAGACCACGACGGCGACCGCGTTCGACAGGTTCAGACTGCGAACCTGCGCGCACATGGGAATCCGCAGCCGGCATTCGGGCGGTAGCCCGGCCAGCACCGGCTCCGGCAAGCCGCGCGTTTCCGGCCCGAACAGCAGCGCGTCGCCGGCTTGGTAGCCGATGTCGCTGTAAGCGCGGCGGCCCTTGGTGGTGAAGGCCAACACGCGCGCCGGCCGCAGTTCCGCCAGACAGGCGGCCAGATCGGGATGAACGCGCACCCGCGCCCATTCGTGATAATCCAGTCCGGCCCGCCGCAGCCGGCGGTCTTCCAGGCGAAAGCCAAGCGGCTCGATCAGATGCAACCGCGCGCCGGTATTGGCGCACAGCCGGATGACGTTGCCGGTATTGGGCGGGATTTCCGGCTCGAACAGCAGCACGTCGAACATGGCGGACGGACGGTATGTTGGGCCGCTCACTCCAGCCGCAGTTCCTTGATCTTGCGGGTCAGGGTGTTGCGCCCCCAGCCCAGCAGCCGGGCAGCGTCCTGACGGTGGCCACCGGTCTGTTCCAGCGCGACCCGGATCAACACCCGTTCGAAGCAGGGCAGGGCGCTATCCAGCAATTTCTGCTCGCCGCGCGCCAGACTCTGATTGGCCCACAGGCGCAGCGCCGCCTCCCAATCGGGGCCGTCGCCGGCCGCCGGCCCTCGCTCGCGCAGTTCCGCCGGCAGATCCTCCAGGTGAATTTCCCGGCCCGAGGCCATGACCGTCAACCAGCGGCACAGATTTTCCAACTGGCGGACATTGCCGGGCCAGTCCAACCGACTGAGATAGGTTTCGGTTTCCGGCCGCAGCACCTTCGGTTCGACTCCCAGCTCCCGCGCGGCCTGACTTAGGAAGTGCCGGGTCAATAGCGGGATATCCTCGCGCCGTTTGTTGAGGGGAGGCAACTGGATACGGATGACGTTCAGGCGATGATAGAGGTCCTCGCGGAATAACCCGTCGCGGACCCGCTGCTCCAGGTTCTGATGGGTGGCGGTGATCACCCGCACGTCCACCCGGGTCGGGGTGTGGCCGCCCACCCGATAGAACTCGCCCTCGGCCAGCACCCGCAACAGCCGGGTTTGCAACTCCGCCGGCATGTCGCCGATTTCGTCCAGAAACAGGGTGCCGCCGTTAGCCTGTTCGAATCGGCCCTGCCGGCTCGCCTGCGCGCCGGTGAACGCGCCGCGTTCGTGACCGAACAGCTCCGATTCCAGCAGGTCGCGAGGGATGGCGGCGGTGTTGATGGCGATAAACGCCTTGTCGGCGCGCGGGCTGTGGCGGTGCAGGGCGCGGGCCACCAGTTCCTTGCCGGAGCCGGATTCGCCCATGATCAGCACGGTAATGTTGGAGCGCGACAGCCGCCCGATCGCCCGGAACACCTCCTGCATCGCCGGCGCCTCGCCGATAATTTCCGGTAGTCGATCGATCTGCTCCGGCGGGTCGGCACGCTGGCGGCGCGTCTGGCAGGCTCGGCGGATCAGCGCCACCGCTTCGTCCACGTCGAACGGTTTGGGCAAATATTCGAACGCTCCGCCCTGATAGGCGGAAACCGCGCTGTCGAGATCGGAGTGGGCGGTCATGATGATGACTGGCAACTCCGGCGCCCGCTCGCGCAGGTGGGATAGTAGTTCCAGGCCGCTCATGCCCGGCATGCGGATGTCGGCGACGATGGCGTCCGGCGCGCCCTGCCGGAGGGCGTCGATCACTCCGACCGCGCTGCTAAAGACAGTGACCGTCATGCTGTCGCGTTGCAGCGCCTTTTCCAGCACCCAGCGAATGGCGTGGTCGTCGTCGATGACCCAAATGTGTTCTTTCCTGCTCATCCGGTCTTGTCCAAGGGTAGCAACAGGGTGAAAACCGTCTCGCCAGGCCGACTGAGGCATTCGATCAGGCCGCCGTGCCGGTTGACGATGTTTTGGGCGATCGACAGGCCCAGCCCGGTCCCATCCGGACGGCCGCTGATCATCGGGTAAAAGATCTGTTCCTGCTGTTCGAGCGGAATGCCGGGGCCGTCGTCGATCACGTCCAGCCGCGCCACCAGCTTGTAGCGCCGGGAACCGATGGTGTACTGGCGCTGCACTCGGGTGCGCAGGGTGATGACGCCCTGCCGGCCCACGGCCTGGACCGCGTTGCGCACCACATTGAGCACCGCCTGGATCAGCCGGTCGGCATCGCCCCACAACAGCGGGATGCTGGGGTCATAATCACGCTCGATGCGGATACCGGGGTCGGCTTCCGCTTCCGCCAGGGCGCAAACTCGCTCCAGGATTTCGTGAATGCTGACCTCGCCGTGGCTGGGCAACTGATTCGGGCCGAGCATCCGGTCCACCAGGTTGCGCAGCCGGTCCGCCTCGCCGATGATGATGCCGGTGTATTCGCGCAGTGCCGGGTCCGGCAGTTCCCGTTCCAGCAACTGGGCTGCCCCCCGCAACCCGCCCAGCGGGTTCTTGATCTCGTGGGCCAGATTGCGCACTAGCGCACGGGTGGTGTGGTGCTGCGCCAAAATGTGTTCCTCCCGGTTAATGCGCAGCCGCCAATCCACCTGTCGCAGTTCCAGCAGCAGTTCGCTGGGAGGGTCGCGCTCCACCAGTGGCGCGGCGGTGCAATCCACGGTCACGGCGCGGCCGGGTTGCAGCACCAGTTGCAGTTCCCGCTCGATATAGGGATGGCCGTTCTCCAGGCATTGCCGCAAGCCGGTCACAAACGTTTCGGTGCCGACGATCAGTTCCGAAAGCGCCAGCTTGTGCGCCTTGCGAAAGCTCAACTCGAACAGCGTTTCCGCGGTCGGGTTCATGAACAGCACCCGCAAGCGCCGGTCCAGCACCAACACGGCGATGCTCAAACCTTCCACAACCCGGCGATGGTAGTCTTTCAGCACGTTGGCCTCGTTTTCCGGTTGCCGCCAGTCACTCAGCAAAAAACAAACCAATCCGTCATCCAGCGGAACCCCTGCGTGGCATTCCCTATTTGCGGCGCCGACCTGGCCCGGTATGCCGCGCTGAGGTTGCGCGCGACCCGGAGCCGTTGCTTCCATTATGCACCATAACGGTGCGCGGCGTGGTCTTGACGGGCGAGCGCGGGCGGCTCAAACGGCGACGCCCCCAAAAGGGGGCGTCGCGTCAGTTCTCGGAAAAGCAATCCTGCTGTGATCGCGGTCGAGAATGCTACAGGCTGTAGTACATATCGAATTCGACCGGGTGCGTGGTCATGCGCAGGCGGGTCACTTCCGCCTGTTTCAATTCGATATAAGCCTTGATCAAGTCGCTGGTGAATACGCCGCCCTTAAGCAGGAACTCGTGGTCGTCTTGTAGGGCGCTCAGCGCTTCGTCGAAATAGAAGCAGACCTTGGGAATCTGCTTCTCTTCCTCGGGCGGCAGGTCGTAGAGATCCTTGTCCATTGGGTCGCCGGGATGGATCTTGTTCTGGATGCCGTCCAGACCGGCCATCATCATCGCCGCAAACGCCAGATAGGGATTGGCGGTCGAGTCGGGGAAACGCACCTCGATCCGTCGGGCCTTGGGACTCTGGACATAGGGAATGCGGATCGAGGCGGAGCGGTTGCGGGCCGAGTAGGCCAGCATCACCGGCGCCTCGAAACCCGGCACCAGTCGCTTGTAGCTGTTGGTCGAGGCATTGGTAAAGGCGTTCAGCGCCTTGGCGTGCTTGATGATGCCGCCGATGTAATACAACGCCATCTCGGACAGACCGGCGTACTGGTCGCCGGCGAACAGATTGACCCCGTCCTTGGCGATGGACTGGTGGACGTGCATACCGTTGCCGTTGTCGCCGACCAGCGGCTTGGGCATGAAGGTCGCGGTTTTGCCGTAGCTGGCGGCCACGTTTTGAATCACGTACTTCAGGCGCTGCACTTCGTCGCCCTTGCGCACCAGCGTGTTGAACTCGACGCCGATCTCGGCCTGGCCGGCGGTGGCGACTTCGTGGTGATGCACTTCGGGGATCAACCCCATCTCCTCCAAACTCAAGCACATGGCGGAGCGAATATCCTGCTGCGAATCCACCGGCGGCACCGGGAAATAGCCGCCCTTGAGGCCGGGCCGATGGCCAAAGTTGCCGCCCTCGTAAACCCGTTCGGAGTTCCAGCCGGCCTCGGAGGAATCGACTTTATAGAAACAGCCGCTGATGTCGGCGCCCCAGCGAATGTCGTCGAAAATAAAAAATTCGTTTTCCGGCCCGAAAAACGCCGTGTCGCCGATACCCGTGGATTTCAGGTAAGCCTCGGCGCGGCGGGCCAGGGAACGCGGATCGCGCTCATAACCCTGCATGGTGTTGGGTTCGATCACATCGCAGGTCAGAACCAGGGTGGGTTCCTCGAAGAAAGGATCGATGCAGGCGGTCGTGGGATCAGGCATCAGAATCATGTCCGATTCCTGAATGCCTTTCCAACCGGCGATGGACGAACCGTCAAACATCTTGCCGTCCTCGAACAGATCCTCGTTAAAGGCGCTGACGGGTACGGTGACATGCTGCTCCTTGCCGCGGGTGTCCGTGAACCGATAATCCACAAACTTGACGTCTTTTTCCTCGATCAACTTCATCACTTCAGCAGCATTCATTGTCATTGATTCCTCGGGGTTCTCGGAAAAATCCGATCGGAATTGATCGGGTATCAAAAAGCATAACCGTCATCAGCACGAACCATGCCATGGCGGATATTCGCAAGCTTGATCACAAACCTGCTGTATTTTGCACCACGCCGGTATCGCTTTATGATCTATATCGGTGCAATTAACTCTTTTTTTGCACCGATATAGAGCGCAAGCCGTGCCGAGCACATCGGCTCCATCCTGGCGGCACGGCTGGCGCTGGTGGCCAACACCCGCTGCTTATTCGGCCGCCGGCTGCGCCGATTGATTGGCGTGCTGGAGGAATGCCCCGGCATGGGTGGCAAATACCTGCCGGTGCTGGGCGCGACCGTCGATCAGGCGATAAACCCCCAGCTTGACCCCATCCTGCACGCCCATCCAGACCAGGTTGTACACCCAGACCCAGCCGATCAGATCCCAGGGCAGCACCGGCACCAGCCAGCCGAAGCCGCACATCAGCACCGCGAAGATCTGGGTGCCGACCACCGCCCCCAGTAACTGCCAGGAAGGGTGCGGTCGGACCCAGAACGCCTTCTTGGTGCGGGTCAGCAACAACAGCAGATGCCCGCCGACCAGTAGTTGCAGGAACATCATGGTTTGCAGGTGAGCCGCGTCCAGGTGCAAGACTTCCATGCCCAGGGCCAACAGGCCGAAACTCTGTACCACCGCCAGCGCGCCCAGCGTGATCGACACCGCGAAGGTGCGCTCGCGATTCCAGCGCACCGGCAGGGGGTCGGGGTCGGTGTGGTCGTAGGCGATGGTCATGATCGGCATGTCGTCCAGCAGGGCCAGCGCCACCAGCATGATCGCGGTCAGCGGGAAGAAGCCGAACACGATGCTGGCCAGCACCACGAACACCATGATGTCGATGCTCATGGCGATGCGGTAGATGATGTAGCTCATCATCCGTTCGAAGATGCGGCGCGATTCCTCCACCGCGTGGGTAATCACCGACAGGCCCGGCGCGGTCAGCACCAGGGCGGCGGCGGCCCGGGCGGCGTCGGTGGCGTCGGACACCGCAATGCCGACATCGGCCTGCTTGAGCGCTGGCGCGTCGTTCACGCCATCCCCGGTCATCGCCACGATGTGGCCACCCTGCTGCAAGGCCTTGACGATGCCGTACTTGTGCTCCGGGAACACCTGGGCGAAACCGTCGGCTTCCTCGATCGCGTGGACGGCGGTGACCGGTAATTCGCCGTGGGCGACCCCGCCGGCAAACAGGGTCTCCGCCGCGCGGATGTTCGCGCCGATGCCCAACTGCCCGGAAATCTGCTTGGCGATGGCGATGTTGTCGCCGGTGACCATTTTGACCGCAATGCCGTAGTGACCGGCTTCGGCGATGGTCGAGGCGGAGTCTTCGCGCGGTGGATCGAACAGCGGCAGGATGCCGAGGAACACCCATTGCCCGCCCGCGTCGGTGCGAGCCACGCCCAGGGTGCGAAAGCCCTTGGCGGCGAATTCATTCACCGCCCGATCGGCCAGCACCTGGGTTTCACGATCCACCTGGCACAGTTGCATCACCACCTGCGGCGCGCCCTTGGTGACCTTGAAGGTCTGGCCGCCACCATCCTGGACGGTGGCCTCGGTACGCTTGCCGACGGGGTCGAACGGCGTGAACTGGATTTGCCGGCAGGCCTTCAGGGTACTGGCATCCCGCAGCCCGCCGATCACCGCCAGATCGATGGCGTCATTGTTTTCCGCCTTCGACGCCAGGGCGCCGGCCAGAATCAACTCCTGCGCCGACACGCCGAAGGGCTGGGCGTCGCCCAGGGTCAGCTTGTTCTGGGTCAGGGTGCCGGTCTTGTCCGAACAGAGGATATCGACGCCGGCCATCTCCTCGATGGCTTCCATGCGCGACACGATGGCCTTGAGCTTGGAAAGTTTTAGCGCGCCCAGCGCCATGGTGACCGACAACACCGCCGGCATCGCCACCGGAATCGACGCCACCAACAGAATCAACGCCAGCTTAAGCAAGTGGATGAACGAGGTGCCCCAGTACAACTCCACCGCCGCCAGCACCACGATCAGCGTCAGGGCCGATACGATCAGGAAATTGCCGATTTGCAGCACCGATTCCTGCAAGTGGGACTTGGCGCCGGCCGTTTCCACCAATTTGGCGGTGCGGCCGAAAAAAGTATTGGCGCCGGTGCCGGTCACCACCGCGACCATCTCGCCCTGCTTGGCGATCGAGCCGGAAAAAGCCACGTCGCCCGCTTTCTTGCCGACCGGCAGCGATTCACCGGTCAGCGCGGCCTGATCCACGCTCAGGTAATCGCCCTCGATCAGTTTCACATCCGCCGGGATGATGTCCCCCAGACGGATGCGGACGATGTCGCCCGGCGCCAGGTCGCGGGCTTCGATTTCCCGCCACTCGCCGTCGCGCAGAGCACGCGCCTTGAGCGCCAGTTGTCCCTTGAGCGCGGCCAGGGCGCTGGCGGCGCTGGCCTCCTCGCGAAAACCGATGATCGCGTTGAATAGCAGCAACGCCGTGATCACCAGAAAATCGTTCCAGTCCCGGGTGAGCAGCGACAGCAGCGCCGCCGCTTCGATCATCCAGGGGATCGGTCCCCAGAAGTAGGGCAGAATCCGCTGCAACAGCGTGACGCGCTTCTCCTCCAGCGCGTTCGGGCCGACGCCGCGCACCCGGTTGGCCGCCTCGGTGGTGTTCAGTCCCTGGGCGCGATCAGCCTGCAAGTAGGTGAGCACGGTGTCCACCGTTTCCCCGGCAAAGTCCATTTCACTCTCGGGCGGGGTGGTCACCGGCGGTGGCGCGGCGGGCTTGCGTCGGTACTTCCACCACACGATGCCGGCCAGCAGCAACAGCAGAATCGGGATGGCGGCCCAGTCCAGATCCCGCACGATCTGTCGCTCCAGCGTCGGTTCCACCGGTTTGACCACCGGCTTGGCCGCGGGCTTGGCCGCCGGCGTAGCGACTTCCGGAGCGGGTGTGGAAGTTTCCACGGGCGCGGCGGCTTCGGGCGCGGGCGGCGCCGCTTGAGCGGGAGCAATCGCGGCAACCTCGCTCGCGGGCGGACATACGAACTTGCCCCCGGTCAGACGGTGATTTTCCCATTCCCGCAACTGTCGCTCGAATTCCCGCAATGCATCCGCGCGGCTCAGAGCCTCGACCGCCGCCAGCGAGGGAATTTGCAGCTTTTCACCCACCTTCAAGGGCGAGTTGGCGTTGCAGGCGTACTCAAACGCCCGCGGGTTGGCCTTGAGCAGGGCCAGCATGACCTGGTCCCGGCTGACATCCCGGTCGTGATGGATCTGTTTGGCGATGTCCCAGAGATCCTCGCCACGCCGAACCGGGCCATAGGTGTCCAGCGCTTGGGCGGACGACACCATCCCCAGCAGGAAAACGGCGAGCAATGCAAAACGCGCGTTCATTGAACCCCCTTGCTTGTGGTGGATTGCTTGATCTGATTCTAGAACGATTGGGTTTGATTATTCTTGGGGCGATTCGTCATTGCCGCATCCATTCGCCCGCTTAAGCGACCTCGTCGCCCGTTGCGCTTTTCCTTTTTTGGTTGCGCGGCAGCCCGGTAAAATGCTGCTGAAAACGGGTCCAAGGGGCATAATTCCCCACCTTGTACGTTCACCCCCATTCCGGAGACGGGCCGATGAAATCCAGAAATCCTTCAGCCAGCGGCGGCAAGCTGGACCAGATCGTGGCCGCCGCCCGGCGCGGCCGGGAACAGCGCGAGCGCGATTACCGCGAGCAGGCGTTGAAGCTTTATCCATGGATCTGCGGGCGCTGCGCGCGCGAGTTCAATCGCCAGAATCTGCACGAACTGACGGTGCACCACCGCGACCACGACCACGATCACAACCCGCCGGACGGCAGCAACTGGGAACTGCTGTGCCTTTATTGCCACGACAACGAGCACCAGCGCCGCGAAGAGGCCCTGGCCCAGGGCGGGGGCGGCGGCTCCGACCGCCCGACCGGCGGCGGCGCGACCCACAATCCGTTCGCGAATCTGAAAACCCTGCTGGGCGGCGGCCGGGGCGAAAAGACGGAATAGCCGGTCCGGCCATCGACCTATTTTCCAGTGCCCAACTCGGTTAATCGCGGTTAAGATAGCGCCCCTGTATTTCCGGCCTTCTCAGGGGACTGCCCATGACGTTCGTCGTTACCGAAAACTGCATCAAGTGCAAGTACACCGACTGCGTGGAAGTCTGTCCGGTGGACTGCTTCCACGAGGGACCGAATTTCCTGGTCATCGATCCCGACGAGTGCATCGACTGCACCCTGTGCGAGCCCGAATGCCCGGTGCAGGCGATCTTTGCCGAGGACGATGTGCCGGCTGGCCAGGAACATTTTCTGGCGCTCAACGCCGAACTGACCAAGCAATGGCCGGTGATCACCGAAAAGAAGGACGCGCCGCCCGACGCGACGGACTGGGACGGCAAACCCGACAAGTTGCAATATCTCGAGCGCTGAACCGGGCGCATATCCTGGCCTTGCCGCCGCACAACGGGTACGCGCCCGTGCTTCCCGGTTCATGCTCTCAATCCCTTCGTCGCCGCCGTTCGGCCGATTGCGCGCCGAAGCCCGACACGGTTTTTGTGGAAATCCAACGATGAGTGAATCGCCCTACGTTTTCGAAGTCACCCAACATAATTTCGCCACGGTCGTGGTGGAAAATTCCCAGCGGGCGCCGGTGCTGGTGGATTTTTGGGCCGACTGGTGCCAACCCTGCAAGACGCTCACGCCGCTTCTGACCAAACTGGCTCAGGAGTACCGGGGTGGTTTCATTCTGGCCAAGATCAACGCCGACGCCGAGCAGGCGCTGGCCGGACATTTCCAGGTTCGCAGCCTGCCGACGGTGATGGTGGTCTGGCAAGGACAGATCGTGGATCAGTTGGTGGGCGTGCAGCCGGAATCGACCTATCGGGAAACGATTGACCGTTACCGGACCAGTCCCGGCGAACTGATCATGGACCAGGTGGACCTGCTCTGGCAGCGCGGCCGTCAGCAACAGGCGGTCGAACTGCTGCGCGAGGCGCTAAAGCAAGAACCGGACAGCGTCGAACTGAAAGTGGCGCTGGCGGACAGGCTGTTGCAACTGGATCGGGGCGAGGAGGCACGCACGCTGTTGCAAGGCCTGCCGGCCGAGGAGCGCGACCGCCAGCCGGCCAGTGGCCTGTTGGCGCGTCTGCGCTTCGCCGATCTGGCCCAGGGCGCACCGGATCTTGCCGCGTTGGAAGCGAAGGTGCGCGCCGATCCCGCCGACAGCGCCGCCCGCCGGCAACTGGCGGCCCGCCATGTGCTGGCCGGCGCCCACGAAGCGGCGCTGGAACAGTTCATGGATCTCATGCGTCGCGACCCCCAGTTCGAGGACGAGGCCGGCCGCAAGGGTCTGATCGCGATCTTCGAGATGCTCGGCAACGAACACCCACTGGTGATCACCTACCGGCGGCGGATGTTCTCGCTGCTGCATTGAAAGGCGTTTTTGTACAATCTCAACCGGGAAATTATCGCCCAACTGGAAGCCAGTCTGACCGAACGTGGCCGTAAGACTGACGAGCCGCCAGCCGAACTGGATGCGCCGCACCGCAAGCTATCGGTGGTCGATCACGGTCTGGTGGACGCTTTGAAGCGTTGGGGACAAGAATGACCCACCGCACCAAGGACACCGCCGGTCTGTATCGCACCGGCCGCGACGAGGCGGAACGTCAACTTCGCTTCGACCGGGGCACCCTGCTGCTGGAGGGCGTGGCCGAACTGCCGGCCGGACTGGAGACCTGGTTCTGCTACGATCCGCGCGTGGACGCCTACCGCGCGCCGGCCAACCGCTATAGCGACATCATCGGCCCGCTCAAGGGCGAACTGGCCCGCAACAAGGCGCCGCGCTACCAGCGGCGGGAGCTGAGCTGCGCGCTGGAGATAACGCCTTACCCCCATCAACAGGAAGCCCTCGCGGCCTGGCAGGCGGCGAAAGGGCGTGGCGTGGTGGTGCTGCCGACCGGAGCGGGTAAAACGCTGGTCGGGCTGCTGGCGCTGTGCTGGGCGCGACGCGACGGGTTGATCATGGTCCCGACCCTGGATTTGATGCAGCAGTGGTACGCGCTGCTGCGGGCGGCGTTCCCGGATCAGGACATCGGCCTGATCGGCGGCGGCTACCACGAACCGCAACCCTTGACCATTGCGACCTACGATTCCGCCGCCCGCCACATCGAACGGCTGGGCGACCGCTTCGGCCTGCTGATCTTCGACGAGGCGCACCACCTGCCTTCCGAGTTCTACCGCGCCATCGCCGAATTCTCGCTGGCGCCCTACCGGCTGGGGCTGACCGCCACCCCGGAGCGCGGCGACGGCAAGGACGCCGACCTGCCCGATCTGATCGGCCCCATCGTCTACCGCAGACGCCCGGAGCAACTGGCCGGCGACGTGCTGGCGGATTATCAGGTGCGACAGATCCATGTGGACCTGTCCCCCGCCGAGCGGGTCGCCTACCAGCAGGCGCTGGACGACCGTAACGCCTTTTTGCAGGCCAACCGGCTGTCGCTGGGCTCGCTGGAGGGCTGGAATCGTTTCGTCATGCTGTCGGCGCGCAGCGTCGAGGGTCGCCGCGCCATGCGCGCCCACCGCGACGCCCGCCGCATTGCCCACGCCACCCCGGCCAAGCTGCGAGCGCTGGGCCTGATCCTGGCCAACCATCCCGGCGCCAAAACGGTGATCTTTACCGAGGACAACGCCACCGCTTACGAAGTCTCGCAGCGCTTTCTGATTCCCTGCTTGACCCACCAAACCGTCGTCAAGGAACGACAGGCGATTCTCGACCACTTCAAGAGCAGCGCCTACACCGCCATCGTCACCAGCAACGTGCTGAACGAGGGCGTGGACGTGCCGGACGCCTCCATCGGCGTGATTCTGTCCGGCAGCGCCTCGGCGCGGGAGTTCGTGCAGCGACTGGGGCGCATCCTGCGGCGCGGCGACGGCAAACGGGCGGTGTTGTACGAAGTCATCGCCCGCGAAACCCGCGAGGAACGGGTTGCCGACCGGCGTCGCGCGCCGCCGGACGCCGCCCGCAAGGCGGAGCGGATCGAAGCCACGCTGGCGTTGTTCGATCAGCAACCCCCCGGTTCCGAAGAGAAAAAGGACGAGCGCAAAAAAGGCGCCGGGACCTGACCATCAGCAATGCTCCCCTCCGATCTTCTCTTCTCCCACAAGCGCGGCGCGCAGATCCACCCTCGTTTTCTGCGGCCGGAGCAATGCGTCTGGGCCGAACGGGTGCTGGCCGCGATCCGCGAGCACCAGCACCGCACGCGCGGCGAATTGCAGGCGGCGTTGCGGGCGCTGGAGGGCGACTCGCCCGATTACCGCATCGTGCGCGGCTTCGCCCATCTGGCGCTGAAAGCGGCCGAGTTTGCCCTGGCCACCGGCGAGCTGGAACCGGAAGCGCTGCGCCGGGAAGTGTTCACCCTGGCGGCCGAACGCGGCGGTTACGGCGAAACCCAGGCGCGCGAGGTGCTGGAAACGGCCGCGCCGCGCTACCAGTTGGAAGCGGAAACCCTGCGCGAGGCGCTGTACGCCGACCTGCCGGAAAACCACCTGCTGACCGCGCTGCCGGATTTCACCCCGGCGCAACTGGTGGATCGCTACAATCTGGCCCAGGCGCAAGGCTTGCTGTACTCGGCCCTGTGCCTGCGCCTCACCGCCCACCGCAACGTGCCGGGCGAATACCGGCGCCTGTTCCAGCACCTCAAGTTCCACGGGTTGATGTACGCAGTCGAGGGCAACCTCGACGACGGCTATCAAATCTACGTGGACGGTCCCGCCAGCCTGTTCAAGCAAACCCGCAAGTACGGCCTGCAAATGGCCATCTTTCTGCCGGCCCTGCTGCGGGTCAGCCGCTGGAACATGGAAGCGCTGTTGCGGCGGGACGACCGTGAAATCAGCTACCGGCTCGACTCGCAATCGCCGC
The DNA here is from genome assembly GCA_963695105.1 of uncultured Gammaproteobacteria bacterium. Taxonomy (GTDB): domain Bacteria; phylum Pseudomonadota; class Gammaproteobacteria; order Competibacterales; family Competibacteraceae; genus Competibacter. Next base: position 105,822 of record CAVOGC010000016.1, read on the forward strand.
TCAAGCCGCTCACCGCCGCGCCGCCGGCCTACGACAGCCTGCTGGAGGAAAGCTTCGCCCGCCGCTGGGAAAAACTGGATACGCCCTGGACGTTGGAGAGGGAGGTGGAAATCGTCGATCTGAAAGGCACGGTATTCGTGCCGGATTTTGCCCTGCGCCATCCCGACGGCCGGGTGGCGCACATCGAGATCATGGGGTTCTGGCACCCCGATTACCTGCGCCGCAAGCTGGACAAGCTGCGGCGCGCCGCCATGCCCGATCTCATCGTGGCGGTTTCGGAACGGCTGAACGTCGGCACGGAGGATTTTCGGGATATTCCGGGGCCAGTGGTATTCTTCAAGGGCAAACTCGAACCGCAAGCCGTGCTGGCCAGCCTGGAGCGGACCACATGACAAAAATCCACCTGCTTCGCCATTGCCCATCCCTGGTAAATTTGCTCGCGCTGCTCGGGCTTCTGCTCCTGAACGCTGTCGCCTGGGCCGCGCCCGAAGCGATCGGCGAGCTGGCCGAAGCGCAAGGGCGGGTGGAAATCAACGGCGTACCCGCGCCGGCCGGCGCCGAACTGCGGCTGGGCATGCGGGTGGTGACCGGCGCCGACGGCCGGGCGGTGCTGAAATTCCTGGACGGTCAAACCGTCAATCTTCATCCCGACTCGGTGTTCTGGATCAAGGACTACCGCTACGCCAAGGACAAACCCCAGGACAACCGCTCCACCACGGAACTCCTCAAGGGCGGGATGCGCTTTATTTCAGGGACCATGGCCAAGGAAAACCCGGAAGTGATTCGGATCGATACGCCGGTGGCCACCATCGGCATTCGCGGCACCGAATTCACCGCCGTCCTGGGCAGCCTGTGCCTGCTGGTGCACAGCGGCGCGGTCGCGGTGACCGCCGCCGGCAAGACGCTGGTCGCCGACGCCGGACAGATTGTGTTCGTGGCCGACGCTGATACGCCGCCCCGGCTGGTGCCGGCGCCCGAACTGCGCGCCCCGTGCGCCCCGCCGCGGGAAGCCGGTGGCGGGGCACCGCCCGCCGGCTGTACCTGTCGCTCCCTGTTGGCGGTCGCCGCCACGGGCGCGGCCACGACCTCTTCCAGCGCCGCCGCCGTCACCGCAATCTCCGGCGGCCTCCCCAGCGCCGCGACCGCGGCGGCGGCAGCGGCCATCGGCGGGGTCCTGATCCACCAGGCGAACCAGGACGATCCGGACGCCTCGCCCTGATCGTGGTGTCCCGCCGCCCGCCAGCGCTTTCATTTCGTCTCCAGGTTGAACACCCCGTCCCAGCCCGCCGGAGGCGGCTCGACGCGCAGCGCGGCCAGCCGCTCCAGATACAGCGCGTACAACCGGCAGTCCGGCTGTTGTTCGCGCAAGCGCTGGAACCCGATCTCCGCCCGGCTCCAGTCCCGCCGCCGGTAGGCGCGCAGCGCCTCTTCGTATTCGGCCAATTCCGCGTTTTGTGGCGCGTCCAAATCGTTCGCCAGCCCCAGCGGCTCGAACATCGCCACCGGCTGGGTCCGGCCCTTGACCCGAACCCGGTCCAACTCGCGGCAGGCATATTCGGGGACCAGCGCGCGAGTGTATTCGCTGATGACGATCTCCGCTCCGTACTGTTTGGCGGCGCCCTCCAGGCGGGACGCCAGGTTGACCGCATCGCCCAGCACCGTGTAGGACACCCGGAACTCCGACCCCATGTTGCCGACGCTCATCACCCCGCTGTTGATGCCGGTGCGGGCCCGCAGCGGCGGCCAGCCCCGGGCGTGAAAATCATCGTCCAGCGCCCGCAAGCCCCGCGCCATCGCCAACGCGGCGGCCACCGCGTGCCGGGCGTGTTCGGAATCGGCCAGCGGCGCGCCCCAGAACGCCATGATGGCGTCGCCGATGTACTTGTCGATGGTGCCGCGATGCTCGTGGATGATACGGGTCAGCGGGGTCAGATAGCACTGCATCAACTGGGTCAACTGGCGCGGCTCGAACCGTTCGGAGAGGGTGGTGAAACCGGCGATGTCGCTGAACAGCACCGTCATCCGCCGGCTTTCTCCCTCCAGGGAATAGCGCTCGCCGCGCCGGCTCATTTCCTCGACGATCTCGCGCGGCACGTACTGGCCGAACAGGCGGGTGATCCGCCGCTCCCGCCGCGATTCGACGAAAAAGTTGTAGCTGGTGTGCAGCACGTACAAAATCAGCAACAGCGCCAGCGACGCGGCCAGCGGCGCGGCCAGCGCCCGCGCCTGCCAGAGATAAGCGTTGACGCCCAGCAGCGCTCCGCCGGCGGCGACGGTCAGCAGCAGCGCCCATACCGGCGCCAGCCCGCCGATGAGCACGCCCAGCAGGCCGACAATCCCCAACTGCACGATTTCCAGGCCAGCCGCGTAAGCCGGCCGACTCCTGAAATTCTGGTCCAGAATCCCGGCGATCAGATTGGCGTTGATTTCGACCCCGGGATAGACGTTTTGCACCGGCGTGGCGCGCAGATCCAGCAGGCCGGCGGCCGTGGTCCCCACCAGCACGATCGCCCCTTCCAGCAGGCGCGGATCGGCGGCGCCGTCCAGCACCTCGACCGCCGGGATGTAGGGAAAGCTGCCCTGGCGGCCGCGGTAGGGCACCAGCACCGCGCCCAGTTCGTCGACCGGTACGGTAAAGCTGCCGAGCCGCAGCGCCTCCAGCCGCCGGTTGTGGGCGTCCGCGCCGTAGCCGGCCGCCATGACGGGTTCCACCGGCGGATCGTCCAGCAGGGCGCGGACCACGGCCAGCGCGATCTGCGGGTACAGGTAATCCTGGTAGCGAACCAGCAGCGGCACCCGGCGAAAAACGCCGTCCCGGTCCACCAGCGGGCTGTTGAAAAAGCCGCCGGAGCGGGCGTTGTCCTGCAACAGCGGCAGGTTGGCGCCGTAACCGACCGCCTCGATCAAAACGGTGTCGTTGACCCCCAGATCCCGGACCGAGGCGACCGGGGCCGGCAGTTGCCCGAACTGAATCGTGGCGTCGGGCGACTGCCGGGTGTTGAAAAAGTAGCCGAGCACCACCGGACGACCGTTCAGGGCGGCGGCGAAGCGCCGATCCGGGTCCGATTCGCGGCGCAGCCGCGCCAACTCGGTCCGCAGGCGCTCGTCCTGGCCCAGCGGACCCTGGGCGAGCGTCCTGAAAATACCGTCGGTCGGGTCCGGCTCGGCAAACATCACGTCGAAACCGAGCACGGCCACATGGTAACGTTCGAACAGTTGATCGACCAACGCGGCCAGTCGCTGCCGCGGCCAGGGCCACTGACCTTCCGCCCGCAGGCTGCGCTCGTCGATGTCCACGATGACGATGCGCTGGTCCATCGTACCGGGCAGGGTCAGGTTCAGGCGCGCGTCGTAGGCGATATGTTCAAGCTGATCCAGGAAGGAGAACGACCACCAGCCGCCGGCGTGCAGCACGAACAGGCTGGTGACGGCGGCGCTGAGCAGCAGCTTGACGGCGCTGTGAGGGACCACGGGCCTTGGCGAGCCTGGCGGGCGCGTTACTGGCGGGGGCCGTCGATGATCCGCACCAGGGTATCGCCCTGGAAAACCAGGGTTCTGAGAAAGGTCCCCCTTCCCAGGTTGTACTCCCACTTGTAGACCGGAATGAGCCGGCGGGTTTCGGTCTCTTGGCCGGGCAGACGCGGGTACGGTTGCGGCGTCGCGGACGGATCGTAATAGCCTCCTATGTCGCGGCGGATCACCTGTTCGATGAAGCCGTCCTGCCAGGCGCGGCGCGGCTCACCGCAGAGGTCCAGGACGCGCGACTGGGAATCGCCGTCGCTGACGATATAACTGCCGCAGCGCATGCTGTCGGCGACCGCCGCGACCGCACCGAGCGCCAGCGGCAATACCAGGACCACACGACTCAATCCGCGCATGAATTTTGCTCCCGAGGAAAGCCGACCCTAAGCTGTGAAATCATTGACCCCTTCGACCGGTTGCCGCACTGGCTCGGCCGCGCTCGCTGAAACGCGCCGTTTACCCCGCAAGTTTGACACGGCGTCCCCGTTTCGACAGACGATTATTCTCTCTGGCCGGGAAGCCACATGGCTTTTTCATGGCATGGGACCCGCTAAATCTATCGTTTTGGTGATATTGGCTTATAATTGATGCTGAAATAGCCTTATCTATCATCATGTTATTAAGCCTGTTTGTTGGTTGCAACTCATCGTTTATGGCGAAAATGAATGACTTTTGTGACTCTTTCCACGGTCATGGGTCCGACTGGGCGAGCGGGTGGTGGTGGCGTGTCTGACTGGACCCACCTTGAGTAAGACGCGGATGCCACAACCCCCGCAACCGGTGTCGGCCCGTTTCCCCGATGGTGCTCTCGCGGGCGTGTCGAGCGCGCTGGGCTGCTTTGCGTTCTGGGGGTTGTTCCCCATTTACTTCAAGCTGTTGCAGCATGTCCCGGCGCTGGAGGTGCTGGCGCACCGGATTCTCGGCTCGGCGGTGCTGCTGGTGCTGGTGCTGGTGCTGGCGCGGAGACAGGGACCGCTCCTGCTGGCCACATTCCGCAACGGGCGTCACCTGCGCTTTTACCTGTTGACCACCCTGCTGATTTCGGTCAACTGGCTGCTGTATATCTGGGCGGTGCAAACCGGCCGAATCCTGGAAGCCAGCCTCGGCTATTACATCAATCCACTGGTCAATGTCGTGCTGGGCGTGCTGTTTCTGAGCGAGCGCTTGAACCCGCGCCAGTGGAGCGCGGTCGCCATCGCCGGCGCCGGAGTGCTGGCGCTGGTGATTGGCCACGGCGTGTTTCCGTGGATTTCCCTGAGCTTGGCGCTAAGCTTCGGTGGTTATGGGCTGCTGCGCAAGAAGGCCGGTCATGCCGCCATGCTGGGGCTGTGCGTGGAAACCACGTTGATGGCTCCCGTCGCCCTGCTGTGGCTGGCGACCCTCGCGGGGCGCGGCCAGGGCGCCTTGGGCATGGGCGATGGGCACACCGACCTGTTGCTGCTGGCCGCCGGCCCGATCACCGTTGTTCCCCTGCTGCTATTTCTCCAGGCCACCCAGCGCCTGCGGCTCTCCACCGTCGGCTTGATTCAATATCTGACGCCCACCCTGCAATTCCTGCTGGCGGTCGCGGTTTACCACGAGCCTTTCACCCGCGTTCACCTCATGGCATTCGGCTGCATCTGGCTGGCCCTGGCGCTCTACAGCATCGATGCCTATTCCAGTCATCGCCCGCGCGGTCTCTGGATCGCCCGCCGCCCCGCCGCCCCGCATCGCGTCCCGCGCTCATGAAGCCACGTTGCGGCAATATCCAGTTCCGCGTGTTTTGGCTGCTGTTCCTGGCGGCGGCGCTCTCCGTGACCGGCCTGGCGATCCGGCAGTCCTCGCTGTTCCTCGGCCTGAACCTGCTGCTGCTGGCGGTGCTGGCCGCCGCTTTATTCCAATGGGTGAGCCGGCCGTTGCGGATGATCGTCCGCAGCCTGTACCAGCGCGATCCGGCCGTGCTGAAGCCTCTGTGCGATCAGGACACCGAGTTCGGTCGGATCGCCCGGCTGATCCGGGATTTTTTCCAGCAGCAGCAACAATTGACCGCGGAAATCCAGGAACGGTGGCGGGCGGAACAGCGGCTGCGGCAATATTCGCGGGCGCTCGAACAAAGCGCCAACAGCGTGATCATCACCGACCGCAACGGCGCGATCGAGTACGTCAACCCGAAGTTCAGCGAAACCTCCGGTTATTCCCAGGCCGAAGTCATCGGCGCCAACCCGCGCATTCTCAAATCCGGCCGAACCTCGCCCAAGCAATACAAGCGGCTGTGGCAAATCATCACCGACGGCGGCGAATGGCACGGCGAATTCCGCAATCGGCGCAAGGATGGCGCGCTGTACTGGGAGTCCGCCACGATTGCTCCGATCCGCGACGATCAGGGCGCCATCACCCATTTCGTCGCCATCAAGGAGGACATCACCGAGCGCAAGAAAACCCAGGCGGCGCTACACGCCAGCGAGCTGAAATACCGCAGCGTGTTCGCGACCGTCGGCGACGCCCTGTTCCTGGTGGACCATCGGGACGGGCGCATCCTGTCGGTCAATCCGGCGGCCTGCAAGCTGTACGGTTACACCCGGGAAGAATTTCTGGGCATGCGCGACACCGAACTGTCCGCCGCCGCCGGCGCCGCCGGCGAACTGCCGCGCCTGGTCTCAAAGCGCCTTAGCGATCAGTCGCACCGGCGCAAGGACGGCTCCGTTTTCCCCGCCGATCTGTGCGTCCGCCATTTTATCTACAAGGGACACAAGATCACCGTCGCGGCCGTCCGCAACATGACGCGGCACAAGCTGGCGGAGCGCAGGATTGTTCGCTTGAGTCACTTCTACGCCGCCCTGAGCCGGACCAGCGCCGCCATCATCCGCCACGCCGAGCCCCAGGAACTGTTCCAGCAGATTTGCCAAATCGTCATCGACCTGGAACAGATACAGGTGGTGTGGATCGGTTTTGTCAAACCGGAAAGCGGCTGGTTTCAACTGGCGGCGCATGCCGGCGTGGCGCCCGAATATCCGCATTATCTGACCGCCTCACCCATCTCCAGCGACCCCAGCCTGCCGGCAAGCTGGAGTCCGGCCGGACGGGCGCTGCGGCAGAGGACCCCGGAGATCGATAACGATTTCCAGGCCGAATCCATCTCTCCCGCATGGCGGCAAACAGCCCGCGTACTGAACATTCAATCGGGAGCGGCTTTTCCACTGCGGCGCGGCGGCTACACGGTCGGCTGCCTGTGCGCCTACGCGGCCGAGCACGATTTCTTCGACGCCGACATCAGCGGCCTGCTGGCCAGCCTGGCCGGAGAGCTGTCTTTCGCGCTGGACCTGTTCGACCATGAAGCGCAGCGCAAGGTCGCCGCCGAGCGCATCCATCACCTGGCCACCCACGACCCGCTGACCGGACTGCCCAACCGCGCCCTGCTGATCGATCGTCTCAGCCAGGCGATTCACGGCGCCCGCCGCCGGCAGGGCTACGTGGGCATCCTGTTCCTGGATCTCGACCGCTTCAAGACCATCAACGACTCGCTGGGCCACGGTCCCGGCGACCAGTTGCTGCAGGCGGTCACCGAACGGCTCCATGCCTGCATCCGGCAAGAGGACACCCTGGCCCGCCAGGGCGGCGACGAATTTATCCTGGTGCTGCCGGAGATCGCCGAGCCGGCCGCCGCCGGACGGGTGGCCGAACACCTGCTGCAAGCGCTGCGGGCGCCGTTTGCCTTGCACGAGCACCTGCTGCACATCAACGCCAGCATCGGCATCAGCATCTATCCGGTGGATGCCACCGACTCTTCGACCCTGATCCGTTTCGCCGACAGCGCCATGTATCAGGCCAAGGAAGCCGGCCGCGCCGGCTACGTCTTTTTCACCTCCGAATTGAATGTCCGGGTATCGGAACTATTCACGCTGGGCAACGAACTGCGACGCGCCCTGGAACGGGAGGAGTTCGTGCTGCACTACCAGCCGCAGATCGATCTCAACACCCGGCGACTGATCGGAGTGGAGGCGCTGATTCGCTGGCGGCATCCCGAGCGCGGCCTGATTGCGCCGATCACCTTCATTCCGGTCGCCGAGGAAATCGGGTTGATCGATGCGATCGGCGAATGGACCCTGCGGACCGCCTGCGCGCAAAACCGCCGCTGGCAGGACGCCGGACTGCCGGCCGTGCCGGTCGCCGTCAACCTGTCCGCCAAGCAATGGCTGCAACCGTATTTGGAAAACCAGGTGATCGACGCCCTGCAAACCGCCGGTCTGGCGCCCCAGTGGCTGGAATTGGAGATCACCGAAAGCCTGCTGATGCGCGATACCGAAAAAATGATCGAAACCATGCGCCGGCTGCAAGTACGTGGGGTGCAGTTCGCCGTGGACGATTTCGGCATCGGCTATTCCAGCCTGAGCTATCTCAAGCGCTTTCCGGTCAGCCGGCTCAAGATCGATCAGTCCTTCGTCCGGGATATCCCCGCCGATCTCGACGATACCGCCATCGCCACCGCCATCATTCAAATGGGCAAAAGCCTGCGCTTGAACGTGGTGGCCGAGGGTGTCGAGGACTCCGAACAATTGAATTTCCTGCGGGCGAGCGGCTGCGATGCGGCGCAGGGTTACTATTTCAGCAAGCCGTTGCCCGCTGAAGTCTTCATCGCTTACTGCAACGGTTTGTCGGGGTGAGCCGGCACGGCGCCGGGCGTTGCGCCGAAGCGGGCGATGAAAGTTTCGATCTCCTCGTCCAGCTCGGAACGCGCCCGCAGCCCCTGAATCCAGCGTTCGGGGATGGCGTCAAACCCCAGCGCCGCGCCCAGAATCGCGCCCAGCACCGCGCCGCGATGACAGTTGTCGCCACCGGCATTGGCGTTGGCGACCAGCGCGGCCTCGAAATCGTCCGAATAGCGCGCCGCCAGATACAGCACCGCCGGCAAGGACTGATCGATGTAGCAGGCCGGGCTCAACATGCCGCCGATCACGGCCCGATCGGACAGGTGGTTGCGTTCGACCCGCTCGATCGCCGCCGCCGCCGGAAACCCCAGCCGTTCGGCCGCGGCGCGAGCCAGCGATCCCACCGGCGGCTCCGGCTCTTGCGACAGCCGGACCAGCAATTCGCCCAGCGCCAGCGCATACCGCTCCAGCTTTTGCGAGCGATGGGTCAGCCGCAACTGAGCCAGCAGCGCGGCGTCCACCCCGGCCCGGTCGCCCGCCCGCGGCGCCGCGAAAATCACCGGCGGCAGGTTGACCAGGCCCCCGATCGAGGCGGTATCGTGCCCTTCCACCCCGGCGCAGCGCTCCAGCGGCAGGCCGCGAGCGTAATTGGCGAAGAAATCCCGGTGATAAGATTCGGCATAGGCATCGTTGTGACTGTCGGGCGCGGTCATGAAGGCGACGTACTCGCGCAGGAAAAGCGGCCGGATCATGGCGGCCGGCGGCGTTCAGCGTCCGAATCAGCACCCGGGCGCAGAGCAGGTTCAGGGTGTTGTCGCCCGCCCGCAAGCCGTGGTGGTAGTGCCGGTTGGGCCGGCCCCAGAGATGCTTTCTGCCCTTGAGAATCACCTCGCCCACCACTTCGCCCTCCTGCGAGCCGCGCCCGGCTCGGCCGGTGCTGGCCAGCGACATGATGGAATTGGGATGGCGGTCCCTGGGGGCCTGATAGTCGCGAATCGTGCCGAAATCCCGCTGTAGCGCCGCCACGTCGTAATACCAGTGCACCGGCATGGCCAGCGCGTCGCCGACGAACATGCCCCACAACGCGCCGCGAATCCGGTCGTTTCGGTCTGGTTTTCGCATCGTCTGCTCTCCCGTTCGCCCCGGCGTTTCGGCGGGGGCCGCGTCTGAATGAAGGCTGTTGGCAAGGTATTACAAAGGCTTGGGGCCGCACGTTTGAAAATCCTGCTGGATACTCCGTCCTGGCCGCATTCCGCGCCGGGCTAGGATTCTTCCATCGCCTCGGCGAAGCGGACGCGAATACGCTCCACTCGCTCGCGGTTTACGCCGAAGTCGTAATAGCCGCTTCGCGCGGCCGAGCGGACCTGAATGAAGCCCGGCGGGTCGAACAAAAACTCCACATCGTCCACGAAACCAAAGACCGCCGAACTGCATTGGGCGTGGATGTAGCGTTCATCGGCCCGGACGATTTCGGTTCGCTCCATGCCGTCGAGCGTCGCCAGCAGTTGGGCGCGAGCCCGCGCCCGCTCGGCCGCATAGCGCAAGGGATGCACCCACTGCCGTTCGTCCGCCGCCTGCGACGACACGCAGTTGGGCGAGCTGGGGCACGGTGTCAGCCGGCCTTCGCTGACGCCCAAATCCAGGGGCGGTCGCCCGCCCGAGCAGCCGCTGGCGATCAGGGCCGCGATGACCACCAACCCACCGGTCCATTGCTTCATTCGCATGTGTCATTCCTCGTTGGATCGTTCCGCATGTTGGCCGCGCCGGAGAACGAACGCTTTCATTCCTGGCGGAACCGTTGTCTGGAGCGGCCGGTTCGACTACCTTTAGTCAGCAACCCCTTGCCAAAATTTGCCGCCCAACGCCATGGTTGCACCCTCATCAGACCTGCAAACTCTCGAAGATCTCACTTTCCGGGTTCTCTATCGGGGCGCGTTCGCCCTGTTGGAGGTCCATCTTCGATCCGGCCAAACCCTCAAGGCCCAGTCCGACGCCATGGTGGCCATGGACCCCACCATCGATGTGGAAGGCAAGATGGAGGGCGGCCTGCTCGGCGGACTCGGGCGCATGTTCAGCGGAGAAAGCCTGTTCTTTCAAACGCTGAGAGCATCCCGCGGCGCCGGCGTGGCGCATCTCGCGCCCGCCCAGCCGGGAGACCTGCTGCCGGTTTGCCTCGATGGCCATCAAGCCTACATCCTGCAAAAGGACGGCTTTCTGGCGGCCAGCGAAGGCGTCAGTATCTCCACCACCGCCCAAAACCTCACTCGGGGGCTTTTTAGCGGCGAGGGTTTCTTTGTGCTAAAGGCCAGCGGCCGGGGCATGCTCTTCGCCGAAAGCTACGGCGCCATCCATGAACTCGACGTGCCCGCCGGCCAGGAAATGATCGTCGATAACGGCCATCTGGTCGCCTGGCCCGAAGCGATGCAGTACAAGATCGAGAAGGCCAGCGCGGGCTGGATTTCCAGTTTCACGTCCGGCGAGGGCATCGTGTGCCGCTTCAGGGGACCCGGTAAAATTTACATCCAAAGCCGCAATCCGGCCGCTTTCGGGGCGTGGGTGCGCCCGCTCCTGCCGTCCAACCGCAGGGGCTGAGCGGATGGCGAGACCACTCCAGCCGGGCGCCAACCTGCCCCTGCCCAGCGGCGCCGAGATTCGGATCGGCGTCGCCTGGGAACCCGAACGCCCCGGCGGCCACGAGGCCGACGCCAGCGCCTTTCTGCTACGCAAGGGCGATCAAGTCGGCGGGGATGCGGATTTCGTGTTTTACAACAACCCCAGCTCGGCCTGTGGTGCCCTGAATCTGAGCCAGGGCGCGGGGCCGGAGCGCCAGTCGTTTCACATCCGGCTCGGCGATCTGCCCGGCGACGTGGCCAAAATCGCCATCTGTCTGACGCTGCACGGTCATGGCTCTTTTGCGCAAGCCCGCCGGATCGATGTCCGGGTCTTCGATGCGATGCGGACCGAGTTGATGAGCTTCAGCCCGCCCACCGCCGGCATGAGCGAGGCGGCGTTGATTCTCGGCGAAGTCTACCGGCGCAACGACCAATGGAAGTTTCGCGCCGTGGGCCAGGGTTTCGCCGGGGGCCTGGGGCCTCTGGCCACCCATTTCGGCGTGGATATCGGCGAGGAGTCGCCCGCCGCTCCGCCACCGCCCGTATCGAGCGCCCCCGCCGCCGCGCAAGCCGCGCCCGTCTCCATCGGGAAAGCGCCCGCCACCGGGGCCTTGCCCACCGGGAGCATCGTCCGCCATTCCGCCGCCGCCGATCTCGATTACGAGATTCTGTACCCCGGCGCGTATGCGCTGGCCCGCGTCGATCTGCCGCGCGGTCGTCGGTTGAAAGCCCAGTCCGACGCCATGGTGGCCATGGCGCCGACGATCGACGTCGAGGGCAGAATGGACGGTGGATTGCTGGGCGGCCTCGGCCGGCTGATGAGCGGCGAGAGCTTTTTCCTGCAAACCCTGACGGCGGCGCGCGGTCCGGGTTCGGTGTTCTTCGCCCCGGCCGCGCCTGGGGAAGTAGCGGCCCTGGAGCTGCAACCCGGCGACGGGTACGTGATTCAAAAGGACGGCTTTCTGGCGTGCAGCGAAGAGGTTCAGGTCAGCACCCAGGTGCAAAACATCGCGCGTGGGCTTTTCAGTCAGGAAGGCTTTTTCATTCTCAAGGCCGAAGGTCGCGGGCTGGTTTTTCTGGAATCCTACGGCGCGATCCATGAATTCGACCTCCAGCCGGGTCAGCAAAAGATCGTCGATAACGGGCACCTGGTCGCCTGGTCCCAGTCCATGCGCTACGAACTGGAGATGGGCAATCCCGGCTTCATCGCCGCCTTCACCTCCGGCGAGAAGATCGTCTGCCGGTTCTTCGGTCCCGGTCGGCTGCTGGTGCAGACCCGGCAACCGCGACAGCTCGGCCTGTGGATTTCCCGCTTGCTACCGGGATAACGCCGCTGCGTCGAAACCGCCCGGCCCGCTACACCAGCACCAGATTATCCCGGTGGATCAGTTCCGGGTCGTCCACCTGCCCGAGCAGTTCCTCGATGCGGCGGGTGGTCTTGCCGATGAGCAGCAGGGCCTGCCCGACATCGCAGTTCACCAGCCCGCGCGCCACTTCACCGCCGGTGGGGTCCAGGCAGGACACCAGATCGCCGCGTTCGAACCGGCCTTCGATCGCCGTTACTCCGACCGGCAGCAGGCTCTTGCCGGCCGCGCGCAGCGCCCGCACCGCCCCGGCGTCCAGATGCAGCCGCCCGCGCACCTGCAATTGCACCGCCAGCCACTGCTTGCGCGCCGCCACCGGGCTCTGGCTCGGCCGCAGCAACGTGCCGAGCGCCTCGCCGCCCGCCACCCGTCGCAGCACCTCCGGTTCGCGCCCCCAGGCCAGCAGGGTAAAGGCGCCGGAGCGCGCCGCCCGCGCCGCTGCGTGCAGCTTGGTCAGCATGCCGCCGCGCCCCAGGTCGCCCGCCGCGCCGCCGGCCATGGCCTCCAGCGCCGCGTCGCCGGCCCGGCCCTCGCCGATCAGGCAAGCCTCCGCGAACTGGCGCGGGTTGCGGTCGTACAGTCCCTGCTGGTCGGTGAGAATGACGTACAGCTCCGCTTCCACCAGGTTGGCCACCAGCGCGCCCAGGGTGTCGTTGTCGCCGAAGCGGATTTCCTCGAAGGCCACCGTATCGTTTTCGTTGATAACCGGCACCACCCGCAAGCGCAGCAGGGTGCGCAGGGTGTTGCGGATGTTGAGATAGCGCTGGCGGTCGGAGGCATCCTCATGGGTCAGCAGAACCTGCGCGGTGCGGATGCCGTGGCGTTCGAACGCCGCCTCCCAGGCCTGTACCAGCCCCATCTGTCCCACCGCCGCCGCCGCCTGCAAGTCCGACAGCACGGTCGGCCGCCGGCTCCAGCCCAGCCGCCGCATGCCCTCGGCCACCGCGCCGGAGGTCACCAGCAACAGTTCCCGGCCGGCCCGATGCAGTTCCGCCATCTGCGCCACCCAGGCGTCGATGGAGAAATTATCCAACCCCTGGCCGTCGTTGGTGATCATGGCGCTGCCGATCTTGACCACCCAGCGCCGGGCGCCGCCCAACTGCTCGCGCGTCTTATCGAACATCGCCCGTCTCGCCTTCCAGCCGCGCCGCCGCTTCCGCCCGCCGCTCCTCCAACCGCGCCATGACCGCCTCGATCAGGGCATCCGTTCCCTCGCCGTTGACGGCGGAAATCCCGAATACCGGCCCGGTCCAGCCCAGCGCCGCCACGATCTCGGCCACCCGCGCCGCTCGCTCTTCGGGTGGCAACACATCCAGTTTGTTCAACACCAGCCAGCGCTCGCGTTCGGCCAGTTCGGCGCTGTACTTGGTCAATTCGCTCAGAATAATCTCGACATCCCGCAACGGATCGCCGCTGTCGCTGTAGGGCGCGACGTCCACCAAATGCAGCAGCAACCGGGTACGGGACAGATGGCGCAGGAACTGAATGCCCAGGCCCGAGCCCTCGGCGGCGCCCTCGATCAACCCCGGAATGTCGGCCATCACGAAACCGCGCAACGGTCCGACCCGCACCACGCCCAGGTTGGGATGCAGGGTGGTGAAGGGGTAGTCGGCCACCTTGGGCCGGGCGGCGGAGACGGCGCGGATCAGGGTGGATTTGCCGGCGTTCGGCATCCCCAGCAGGCCGACGTCGGCGATGACTTTCAACTCCAGCCGCAGGTCGCGCGCCTCGCCCGGCGTGCCCGGCTTGAACTGGCGCGGCGCGCGGTTGGTGCTGCTCTTGTAGCGGGTGTTGCCCAGCCCGTGAAAGCCGCCGCGCGCCACCAGCAGGCACTGGCCCGATTCGACCAGGTCGCCGATCAATTCGCCGGTGCCAACGTCGTAGGCCATGGTGCCCACCGGCACCACGATGGTCAGATCGGCGCCGCCGCGCCCGGTGCAATTGGCGCCCCTGCCGTTCTGGCCGCGCTCGGCCCGGAACCGCCGGGTGAAGCGATAATCGGCCAGGGTATTCAGTTCGGCGTCGGCCCGCAGGTAGACGCTGCCGCCGTCGCCGCCGTCGCCGCCGTCGGGGCCGCCGAAGGGAATGTATTTCTCTCGCCGGAAGCTGACGCAGCCGTCGCCGCCGTCGCCGGCCTCGACCCGGATGATGACCTCATCGACGAATTTCATGGCATCCTTCACGACCCGTGGAAAAAACAAAAGCCCCGGACGGGGCTTTCGACGCGCTCGGTGAAACCTGGAACCATTATTGCGCCGGTTGGATGCTCACGTACTTGCGGTTGTGAGGCCCCTTGACCGCGAACACCACATGGCCATCGGCCTTGGCGAACAGGGTGTGGTCCTTGCCGCAGCCGACGTTCTGGCCCGGATAGAACCGGGTGCCCCGCTGCCGGATGATGATGTTGCCGGCCCGCGCCAGTTGGCCGCCAAACAGCTTGACGCCCAAACGCTGTGATTGCGAGTCGCGACCGTTGCGACTGCTGCCGCCTGCTTTTTTGTGTGCCATGATTTCAGCCCTCGAGGTTCGGCGCCGCCCAAGCGGTCGTCTGGAGGCCACTGATGCCGCTGATGCTTAGTTCCGTGAAGGATTGGCGGTGACCCTGGGTCTTGCGGTAGTGCTTGCGGCGACGGAACTTGACGATGCGGATCTTGGGGCCGCGCCCCTGGGATTTGACGGTGGCCGTTACCCGAGCGCCTTCCACATAGGGCGCGCCGACCGTGATCTGGTCGCCGTCGGCAATCATCAGCACCGTGTCGAACTCCACGGAGGCGCCTTCCTCGACTTCGAGTTTTTCGACCTTGAGGGTTTGGCCCTCGGCCACCCGGTATTGTTTGCCCCCGGTTTTAATGACTGCGTACATGGCGAAATCTCCAGACGGCTCATCCGTCCCGACTAAAGGGGCGTCATTCTAGCGGCGCCCCCCGGCAAGGTCAAACAAATTCCTGCTAATAGCGGCGCTTAGGTCCTTGCCTTGACCCTGCCGCAACCAATCCGTAGCATTGCGGGCGTCCTGATCAACCCTACCTGCCTCCATGGATATCGAACAGATCCGCACCCCGGTCGCGGATGACATGCGCGCCGTCAACGCCCTGATCCGCCAACAGCTCCATTCCGATGTGGTGCTGATCAATCAGTTGGCCGGCTATATCATCGATAGCGGCGGCAAGCGACTGCGGCCGGTGACCGTGTTGCTGGCGGCGCGCGCCTGCGGCTACGCCGGCGACCGGCACATCGACGCCGCCGCCATCATCGAGTTCATCCACACCGCCACCCTGCTGCACGATGACGTGGTGGACGAATCCAGCCTGCGTCGCGGGCGGGAAACCGCCAACGCCATCTGGGGCAATCAGGCCAGCGTGCTGGTGGGCGACTTTTTATATTCCCGTTCGTTTCAAATGATGGTTGGCATCGGCAGCATGCGGGTCATGGAGATTTTGGCCGACACCACCAACACCATCGCCGAGGGCGAGGTCCTGCAACTGCTGAATTGCCACGATCCCGATACCAGCGAAGAGCGCTACATGGCGGTGATTCACTGTAAAACCGCCAAGCTGTTCGAGGCGGCGGCGCAACTGGGGGCGGTGCTGGCCGGTCGGCCGGAGGAGGAGGAGCGGGCGCTGGCCCACTACGGGCTGCATCTGGGAACCGCTTTTCAACTGATCGACGATGTGCTGGATTACAGCGCTTCCAGCGCCGAATTGGGCAAGAACATCGGCGATGACCTGGCCGAAGGCAAGCCGACCCTGCCGCTGATTCACGCCATGCGCCATGGCACACCCGAGCAGGCCCGGATCATCCGCGAGGCCATCGAGCGGGGCGGGCTGGAGTACATTGATATCGTGACCCGCACTATTGAGTCCACTGGGGCGCTGAACTATACTTCGCGTCTTGCCGCGCGGGAGGCCGAACAGGCTGTCGCCAGCCTGGCGCCGCTGACCGATTCGGTCGCCAAGGATGCGCTGGTCGGATTAGCCCGCTTCGCGGTAAGTCGCCACTCTTAAAAGTCCTTCCCCATCGGGGTGTAGCTCAGCCTGGTAGAGCGCTGCCTTCGGGAGGCAGAAGTCGCAGGTTCAAATCCTGTCACCCCGACC
>CAVOGC010000017.1:0-85430 GCA_963695105.1 uncultured Gammaproteobacteria bacterium
ATCGCTGCCGGAACTCCACAGCCCGAAGCCACCGCCGGCATCCTGCAAGCTCAGGATGCGCTGGATCGCCTCCTGCACCCGCGCCCGCAGGCCGGCTTCGGTGGCGTTTTGGCCGACCCAGGCTTGGGCGACCTGGTTGAAATACAGCAGCGGCAGGGCCCGGCTGGTGGTTTGTTCCAGGCAACCGTAGGGATAGCGGTCCAGTTCGGCCAGCAGCTCGGGCACGTTGAGATTGGGCCGGCTGGCGACGCTCAACCGCGCCTGACCGGTGCCGGGTAGATACTCGTTCAGCACCTCGCCGCCAAGCCGCAGCGATTCGCCAGGGTTCAGCCGTTGCGCGACGCGGTTGCTGATGAGAGTCTGCGCCGGCCGCACGCCGATGTCCGCTTCCCGCGTCAGTTGGAAGTCGTTCGGTCCCGTGATCTGCAAGCGAACCTGGCCCTTGCCCGGTTGCAAACCGCGCAGGGTGAAGGCCCGGCCGCCCTGGTTTTGGGTGGCGGAATCGGCCACCGTGAAGGTGAAGGCCGCCGGCTCGTCCACCGCCACCGCGCCCTCGGCGCTCAGACGCAGTTGATAATCGCCCGGCGGGGCATTCAGGTTCCGCACGGTCACGGTGATCCGGCTTTCGTCCTCCGGCGCCAGAAAGCGCGGCAGGTAGACTTGCGCCACCAGCGGATCGCGCACCAGCGGTTTGGCTTCGGCTTGACCAACTCGGTCGTGGTTCCAGGCCACCGCCATCAGGCGCAACTGGCCGTTGAAATCGGGCAGCGCCAGCGGCACGCGCGCCCGCCCGTCGCCGTCCAGCGCCACCGGCCCGGAGAACAGCGCCAGGGTTTTCACCGTGCGGATGCCGGAGGCGTCCAGTTGCCGGCTGCCGGCGTCGCCGCCGGCCCGGAGCTGGCCCGGTCGCCCGCCGGTTTCGATCAGCTTGCCGTACAGGTCCAGCACCTGCATGCCCAGCCGGCGCTTGCCGAGGAAGTATTGCACCGGGTCCGGCGTGGCGAAATCGGTCAGTTGCAGGATGCCTTCATCCACCGCCGCTACCGTCAGCCAGGCCGGTTGGCCCGCGTCGATACCCGCGACCGCGACCGGCAGTTCCACCGTCTGGCGTGGCTTCCATTCGGTCGGCGCGTCCAGGGTGACGGTCAGGGTGCGCGGCGCGGGGTCCAGTCCTACCCAGGCCACGCCGATGGCCCGGCCCGGTCCGCGCTGCGCGGCGCCGTCCGCCGGGCGGAACGCGGTGGCGGCGATGTATACCCCCGGACCCCATTCGGCGGGGATCGGCAGTTCCACCGTCGCGCCGTCGGCGCCGGCGCTGACGGTTTTGCTCAGCCACAGCCGGTCGCCGACCACGTTCAGCAGCACCTCGCCGGCAAACGGGGCGCGGACGAAGATTTTGGCGGTTTCGCCGGCCTGGTAACGCGGCTGGTCCAGCGTCACCTTCATCTGGTCGGGCGTGTCGCCCTCGCTGGGGGTTTCGAACCAGCCGGCGGTGAAGCGCACGCTGGAGGCGACGCCGGTGGCCGGATCGAGCACGTCCAGCCGGTAATGGCCCCAGTCCAGCCCCCGCTGGGTTACGACGGCCGGCTGGTCGGCGGCGAGGTTCAGGGTTTGCCCGCCGGCGGGCGTGCTGTCGCGGATGATCAGTTTGTAGTTCCAGCGGCCGTCGTCGTGATACCAGTAATACTGGTACTCCTCGCGCACCAGTTCGGCGCGCAGCCCGCTTTTGGCCTGCGGCTGGCCCAGCGGGTCGAGCGCGATCACCTCGAACGCCGCTTCCTGCCCGGTCTGGACACCGCCGTCGCCGAAACGCGGCTTGATGCCGATGGCGAACGGTTGGGTCCGGTAGGGCAGATCCAGGCTGCGGTTCACTGGCCGCCCGCCCGGCTCGAACAGCGATACCCGCACCCTGGCCAGCAGCGGCCGAGTGGTGTCGGGCGTCTGGTCCAGCGCGATCAACGCCTGCGCCTTGCCCTGGGCGTCGGTGCCGGCCAGCGCCACCGGGAAGCGTTGCGCGGTCCAACTGTCCTGCGCCAGCCCGAAGCGATAGCCGGGGAAGGCTGGATAGGGGTTGGCGTCCTCGTCCAGCACCAGTTCGGCCTCGGCCTTGAGGTTGGCGGCCGGCGCGCCGTACAGGAAGCGGCCGTCGATGTCCATCACCGCCGGTTCGCCCGGCTTCAGCACCGTCGCCGTCGAGTGCAGCTCCAATTTCAACTGCTGCGGCACGAAATCCTCGACCTGAACGCTCAGTTGTCCGACGGGCTCGCCCTTGGGGTCGGTATAGGCCTTGATCGTCCAGGTTCCAGTGCGGGCGTTCAAAGGCAGCGGCAGTTGGACGTGGTAGCCGCCCAGCGCCGGAGCGCCCGGCCGCAACTGAGCGATTTCCACCGTATCGGGCCGGAACACCTTCAGGGTCAGCGGCGTCTCGGGGAGGGCGTAACCGCGACTGTCGCGCACCAGCGCCATCAGTTCCACGGTCTCGCCGGGCCGGTAGACTCCGCGCTCGGTATACAGGAAGGCGTCCACCGGCCCCGACGCGGCGCGGCCCCCGACGCCCCGGTCGCTGAGGTCGAAGGCCGGCTTGGTCAGGTCGAGAAAGTTGTAGTCGCCCTTGCCGAAAGCCATCAGCGCCGCCGGCTCGCGGCCGCCGGCGCCGCGCAACAGACCCGGATCGAGCCGGGCGTAGCCCTGGCGGTCGGTGACCGCCTGACCCAGTTCGCCATTGTTGCGGGCGAATAGCCGCAGTTCGATGCCCGGCAACGGCTTGGCGCCGGTCAGCGAGCGGGCGAACACATGCAAGCCATCGTCGCCGCGCAGGGTGAACAGCCCGATATCGGAAACCACCAGCCATTGCGTGGCCCGGTTCTCGTAGCTGTCCGGGTCCTGGCCGACCCGCTCGGCGGAGACGATGTAGATGCCCGGTTGCGGGTCGCGCAGGATCTCGCCGACCGGGATGGCGGTGGTGATTTCCTGGTTGCGTTCGCCGGCGGCCAGGGTCAGAACGCCTTCCCATACCTGCTCGCCGGATTGCTTGGCGATGGTGTTGAGATCGTAGCCGTCCAGCAAATTGGTGATGCGGCGGTTTTCGATCTCCCGCAACAGGTTGCGGTCGTTGATCCGCAGCACCCGCAGCCGCGCCGCGTCCAGGTTGACGCTGGTCAGGGGCAGATGCTGGCCACCGGTCTTGGGCAGCACGTAGGTCGCGCCGCGGAAACCCAGGGTCGGTTCGCGGTCCTCGATCTTGGCGGTGAATTCCTGATTGGCGCGGGTTTTCTCCCCCGTGGCGGAAGGGATGCCAGCCCGGGCGGTGATCGCGTAGCTTTGGCCGTGGCTGACTCCTTCCACGCACAATTGCCGTTCCTTGGCGCTGGCCACCGCCTGGATGGCCGGCTGGACGAGGAGATAATCCTCGTAATGAACGCGCCGGTCCCTGGCCAGATCGTCGGAGAAGTTCAGGCAGATTTTCGGGGTGGCGTTGTCGGATTCGACCGAAACGCCCTTGATTTGGAAGGCGTTGGCGTCGGCCAGCTCCTGATAGCGCTTGGCGACGCGAGGGTTGTCTTCCAGCTCCAGCCCCTCGCGGTACGCGGCGATGGCCAGTTTGGGCGACCGGTCCTGATCGTACAGCTCGCCCAGCCAGAACAGGGCGCGGGCGCGCTCGAACGGCGCGCGCGCCGCCTGAAGGGCGTTCCAGGCCGCTTGCCGGGTGCGTTCCCGCGCCTGCCGCCGGGTTTCCGAATCGTTTTTGTCTTCTTGCGCCAGAGCGCGCCAGATTTGGCTTAAATCCAACCAGACCGTCGCTGGGGCGTCGGCGGCAAGGGCGGTTTCGTAGCGCTCGATGGCCGCGGTTCGGTTGCTTTGCCGCGCCTGTTGCTCGGCCTGTTGCGTCAGTGTGGCGGCTGACTGGCCGGCGGGGTCGCGGCTGTCGCGGATGGATTGCAGGTACTGGGCGGCGGTCACCGCCAGCGTCGGATCGTCGAGGGCGCGGGCGCCGCCCGACAGCAGCAGCGCCAGCAGAAAGAGCGGAAGCAACAAACGGCGCATCGCGGACTCCTTGAGATCATGATGGCGGGGGCGATCATGGCGGGCGTGTCCCGACGCTCGCCACGATCGCGGGCTATGATTGATAATATTGATAATAGCGGGTTCCGGCGCGGCTGGTCGGGGGCGGATGTGGCTCCCGCCCCCGCCCGGACGGCGGAGTTCGCAAGAAATTTGTGACTGCGATGGATTATCCAGTGGAACAAGGATTGATACTTGTGAAAAAATACGATGAATTATTCATTGCAGCCTATCGGTTTCCAACCGTGATCGATTCGGAGGGTTATCGGCCGAACGTCGGCATCATTCTGTGTAACGAAGAAGGACGCCTTTTCTGGGCGAAGCGGATCGGGCAGCGTTCCTGGCAGTTTCCCCAGGGTGGCATCCAACGGGATGAATCGCCCGAGCAGGCCATGTTTCGCGAGCTGGCCGAAGAAGTTGGCCTGCGGCCGGAGCACGTTCAAGTGATCGGCTGCACCAAGGGCTGGCTGCGCTACCGCTTGCCCAAGCGTTTGATCCGGCACGGCGGCAAGCCGACCTGCATCGGTCAGAAACAGATCTGGTTCCTGCTGCGGATGCTGGGCGGCGAGGAAACGGTGCGGCTGGATTTGTCCGAACGCCCCGAGTTCGACTACTGGCAGTGGGTGGATTACTGGTACCCGCTGCGCGCCGTGGTGCCCTTCAAGCGCCATGTCTACTGGCGGGCGCTGCACGAACTGGCGCCGCTGCTGTTTTTCGGCCGCCCACCGCGGCGGGCGCCGCGCGATTCCAGTTTGCCCGATGCTGGTTTGTCCCGCCTGTCGTCGCCGGTCCGGCCCCGGTCGCCCGAGCCGGTCCGGCAATCCGCCACCGTGGTCAAGCATGTGGTCGTACTGCCGCTGCGGCGGGTGGAGGTCGGCGAGCACCCCGTCATCACCCGCATGGTGGTTTCGGCGCGCCGGCTGGGCGGGTTGGAGGCGCCGCCCGCCCAGCCGGCGCTGGAGCCACCGGTCGGCATGGCATCCCCCGGTGAGGTTCGCTCGCCGCGCCCGCCCGCATCGCGCCCGCACCGTTTGTTTCGGCGCTGACGGTTCCCGTTTCGCTGTCTGTTGAGGACGGTTCCCATGCTGGACATCCTGCGGCGTATCGTGCAGGACATCAACGCTACCCGCGACTTGAGCGAAGCGCTCAACCTGATCGTGGTCGAGGTCAAGGCCGCGATCCACACCGATGTCTGCTCGGTGTACATGACCGATCACACTCGCGGCGAACATGTGCTGATGGCCACCGATGGCTTGCGGCCGGGCGCGGTCGGCAAGGTGCGGCTGAAACTCGGTCACGGGCTGACCGGGCTGGTCGCCACCCGGGCCGAGCCGGTCAACGTCGATAACGCCCCCGCCCACCCCGCTTTCCGCTACGTCGCCGCCACCGGCGAAGCGCCGTTCCGCGGGTTTATCGGCGTGCCGATCGTGCGCCGCCGCAAGGTGTTTGGGGTGCTGGTGGCGCAGCAGCGCGAGCAGCGCAAGTACACCGCCGATGAGGAATCGTTTCTGGTGACGCTGGCGGCGCAACTGGCCGGCTGCATCAATCAGGCGGAAATCCGTCAGGCGCTGGAGCGGCTCGACGACGACGCGCTGTCGGGCACCCTGTTTCTGGAAGGGGTGGCCAGCGCCCGTGGGTTGGCGATCGGCGAGGCGGTGGTGGTGTTTCCGGCCACCGCGCTGAACCAGGTGCCGGACAAGGACATCGACGATCCGGACGCCGAGGCTTCGCGCTTCCGCCAGGCGGTGGCGGCGGAATTGGCCGAACTGCAACGCTTGAGCGAGCGGATGCGGCTGCTGCTGGCGGCCGGCGACCGGGCGCTGTTCGACGCTTACGCGCTGCTGCTGAGCAGCGACAGCCTGGTCAACGGCACTTTGGAGCGGATCGGCGCCGGCAACTGGGCGCCCGGCGCGTTGCGGGCCACGGTGCTGGAATACGCCAATATCTTCGCGGAAATGGACGACCCCTACCTGCGCGAGCGCGCCGCCGACATCCTCGATCTTGGCCAGCGCCTGCTGGACCGCCTGCAGGAGGAGCAGGTGGTCAACCGTCATTATCCCGACCACACCATCCTGATGGGCGAGGAGATCAGCGTTTCCCAACTGCTGGACGTGCCGCCCGAGAAGCTCAAGGGTCTGGTGTCGGTGCGCGGCACCGGCGCCTCGCACGTCGCCTTGCTGGCGCGCGGGCTGGGGGTTCCGGCGGTGCTCGGCGTCAGCAACCTGCCGCCGGGCCGCTTGCACGGCCGCGAGGTGGCGGTGGACGGCTACACGGTGCGGGTCTGCATCCAGCCCAGCCCGGCGCTGCGCCTGGAATATCTGAAGCTGATCGCCGAGGAGGCCGAGTTATCGCGCGGCTTGCAGCACCTGCGCGATCTGCCGGCCGAGACGCCGGACGGCCATAGGCTGGAACTGCACGCCAATTCCGGTTTGTTCGCCGACATCGCCGCCGCCCGCAACAGCGGGGTGCAGGGAGTGGGGCTGTATCGCTCGGAGCTGCATTTCTTCCTGCGCGACCGCTTCCCCGGCGAGGAAGAGCAGGCCACCATCTACACCCGGGTGCTGCGGATCATGGAGCCGCATCCGGTGGTGCTGCGGACCTTGGATGTGGGCGGCGACAAGCCGTTGCCGTATTTTCCCATCAATGAGCAAAACCCGTTTCTGGGCTGGCGCGGCATCCGCATCAGTCTGGACCAGCCCGATCTGTTCAAGACGCAGTTGCGGGCGATGCTGCGGGCCGGCGCGGTTTATCCCAACCTGGCGATTCTGTTTCCGATGATCGGCAGCGTTGGCGAGTTGAGCGAGGCGCTGGATCTGTTGCATTGTTCCGAGAAGGAATTGCGGGAGGACGGGGTGCCGGTTCGAACGCCGCGGGTCGGCATCATGGTGGAAGTGCCGTCGGCGGTGTATCAGATCGACCGACTGGTGCGGATGGTGGATTTCGTCTCGGTCGGCAGCAACGATCTGACCCAGTATCTGCTGGCGGTGGACCGCAACAACGACCGGGTCGCCAAGCTGTACGACCCGCTGCATCCGGCGGTGCTCATGGCGATCCGCCAAGTGGTCGAGGGTAGCCAGGCCGCCGGCAAGCCGGTCGGCGTGTGCGGCGAGATGGCCGGCGACCCGGCGTCCGCCCTGCTGTTGATGGCGATGGGGGTGGGCAGCCTGAGCATGAATCTGGGCAGCCTGCTCAAGATCAAGTGGATGATCCGCAGCATTCGCCATGACGCCGCCCAGGATGTTCTCGCCGAGGTGATGCGGATGGACAGCGCCGCCGCCATCCGCGACCGCGCCAACGCCTTCCTCGATCAACAGGGTTTGAGCGGCCTGTTGCGGGTGGGCAAGTAGGAAGTAGATAGCGCTCGGCCCGGCGCAATTCGGACGAGGATCAAGCAGGATCGCTCGTCTCCAACGAGTCAGGCTTCCCGTTGGCCTTACCCGAGCCCTCCGTCAAGGGCTACATCGTGCGATCGCCTGGGTTCATGCCGCTCGACCAGAGCCGGTGAATTGGCGATTACTGCTATCATCCGCGCTTTCCCGCTGACCCAGGAGAGTGTTCGCGATGCTGCGTTTTCGTGGAAGCCCCGCCCTGTCGCCGTTCCGTCTGGAGAAGCTGCTGGCCGCGCTGCGCCGGCGGGTTCCAGTCGTCACCGAGGTCTACGCCGAGTTCGTCCATTTCGTGGACGGCCGGCTGACCGCGCATGATCGCGAGGTGCTGGACCGGCTGCTTCAGTACGGCCCCGCCGCGACCCAGCGCCATCTCGACGGCGAACCCACCTTTCTGGTCGTTCCTCGTCCTGGCACCCTCTCGCCCTGGTCCTCCAAGGCCACCGACATTGCCCGCAACTGCGGCTTGCAACATGTCCGCCGCATCGAACGCGGCGTGGCGTATTACATCGAATCGACACGGGCGCTGACCGCCGGGGATTTGGCGACCCTGAAGCCGCTGCTGCACGACCGCATGACCGAGGCGGTGCTGGGGTCGGCCGACGATCCCGCCGTGCTGTTCGCCCATGCCGAACCGGCGCCGCTGGCCAGCGTGGATTTGCTCGGCGGCGGGCGCGACGCGCTGGCGGTCGCCAACCGCGAACTGGGGCTGGCGCTGTCGGAGGACGAAATCGACTATCTGCTCGACAGCTTCATCCGGTTGGAGCGCAATCCCACGGATGTGGAGCTGATGATGTTCGCGCAGGCCAACTCCGAGCATTGCCGGCACAAGATTTTCAACGCCGACTGGATCGTGGACGGCGTAAAACAGGATCGGTCGTTGTTCGCCATGATCCGCCATACGCATGAACGCCACCCTGACGATGTGCTGTCGGCCTACCACGACAACGCGGCGGTGATGACGGGGTTTCATGCCGGGCGCTTTTTCCCTGATCCAACCGACGGCCAGTACCGCTATCACCCGGAAGCGGTGCATATCCTGATGAAAGTGGAGACCCACAACCATCCGACCGCGATTTCGCCTTTCCCTGGCGCGGCCACCGGCTCCGGCGGCGAAATCCGCGACGAGGGCGCGACCGGGCGCGGGGCCAAACCCAAGGCCGGCTTGTGCGGCTTTTCGGTCTCGCATCTGCGCATTCCGGATTTCGTCCAGCCCTGGGAGCGGGATTACGGCAAACCGGCGCGCATCGTCTCGGCGCTGGAGATCATGCTGGAAGGTCCCATCGGCGCGGCGGCCTTTAACAATGAGTTCGGCCGCCCCAACCTGGCCGGTTACTTCCGCAGTTTCGAGGAAGACGGTCCCGACGGGCAGCGGCGCGGCTATCACAAGCCGATCATGATCGCCGGCGGCTTGGGCAACATCCGCGAACCGCATGTCCACAAGGCCGCACTGCCGCCGGGCGCCGTCATTGTCATCCTGGGCGGCCCGGCGATGCTGATCGGGCTGGGCGGCGGCGCGGCGTCCAGCATGGCGGCGGGCAGCTCGCACGAAGATCTCGACTTCGCCTCGGTGCAGCGCGGCAACCCGGAAATCCAGCGCCGCGTCCAGGAAGTCATCGACCGCTGCGCGGCGCTGGGCCAGGACAACCCCATCCTCTCGATTCACGATGTCGGCGCGGGCGGGCTATCCAACGCCGTGCCGGAAATCGTCCACGACGCCGGGCGGGGCGGGCGCTTCGAACTGCGCGATGTGCCAAACGACGATCCCGGCATGTCGCCGATGCAGATCTGGTGCAACGAGGCGCAGGAACGCTATGTGCTGGCCATCGCCGCCGAGGAGTTGGAGATCTTCAAGACGCTGTGCGAACGCGAGCGTTGTCCGTATGCCGTGATCGGCGCGACCACCGAAATGCCGCATTTGACGGTCGATGACCGCCAGTTCGGCAACCGGCCGGTGGATTTGCCAATGAACGTGTTGTTCGGCAAGCCGCCAAAACTGCTGCGCGAAGTGGCGCGGGAGCCGGCCGCGCTCTGGCCGCTCGATCTGGCGGGGGTCGAGCTGGCCGACGCCGTGGCGCGGGTGCTGCGCTTCCCGGCGGTGGCCGACAAGAGTTTCCTGATCACCATCGGCGACCGCACCGTGACCGGGCTGGTCTGTCGCGATCAGATGGTCGGACCCTGGCAGGCGCCGGTCAGCGATGTCGCGGTGACCGCCACCAGCTTCGATGCCGATACCGGCGAAGCGATGGCGATGGGCGAGCGCGCGCCGCTGGCGCTGCTGGACGCGCCGGCATCCGGCCGGATGGCGGTCGGCGAAGCGCTGACCAACATCGCCGCCGCCCGGATCGAAAAGCTGGGCGACGTCAAGCTGTCGGCCAACTGGATGGCGGCGGCCGGCCACCCCGGCGAGGATGCCCGGCTGTTCGATACCGTCCAGGCCGTGGGGATGGAACTGTGCCCGGCGCTGGGCATCGCCATTCCGGTCGGCAAGGATTCGCTGTCGATGAAAACGGTCTGGGATGCCGGTGGCGAACGCAAGAGCGTGGTGGGACCGCTGTCGCTGATCGTCTCCGCCTTCGCGCCGGTGCCGGATCTGCGCCGCACCCTGACGCCGCAACTGCGCGCCGACCGGGGCGACACCGACCTGATCCTGATCGATCTCGGTCGTGGGAAAAATCGACTGGGCGGCTCGGCGCTGGCGCAGGTTTACAACCAGTTGGGCGACGCCGTTCCCGACCTGGACCAGCCGGAGGACCTGGCGGCTTTCTTTGCGCTGATTCAGGAACTCAACGCGGCCGGTCGCTTGCTGGCCTATCACGACCGGTCCGACGGCGGGCTGCTGGCGGTGCTGGCGGAGATGATGTTTGCCGGTGGTCGCGGCGTGACGGTGCTGCTGGACGATCTGGGCGAGGAGTTGCTGCCGGCGCTGTTCGCCGAGGAACTGGGCGCGGTGGTGCAGGTGCGGGCGCGGGATCGCGATGCGGTGTTGGGACGCTTGATCGCCGCCGGGCTGGGCGAGTGTAGCCATGTGATCGGCACGCCGAACGACCAGGATCGGCTGATTCTGCGCCATGCCGGCGAGTCGGTGTTTAGCGCCGGCCGCGCCGAATTGCGGCGGCTGTGGTCGGAAACCAGTTGCCGGATGCAGGCGCTGCGCGATCATCCCGACTGCGCCCGCGAAGCGCTCGAAGCCGCCTGCGATCCCACCGATCCCGGACTGAGCGTCCATCTGACCTTCGATCCCGCCGAGGATGTGGCGGCGCCGTTCATCGCCAATGGCGGCGCGCGCCCACGGGTGGCCATCCTGCGCGAGCAGGGCGTGAATGGTCAGATCGAAATGGCGGCGGCTTTCGACCGCGCCGGCTTCGCGGCGGTGGATGTCCACATGAGCGACATCATGGCCGGCCAGGTCGCTCTGGCGGATTTTCACGGCCTGGCGGCCTGCGGCGGATTTTCCTACGGCGACGTGCTGGGCGCTGGTGAGGGTTGGGCCAAGTCGATCCTGTTCAATCCCCGCGCCCGCGAGCAGTTCGCCGCGTTCTTCGCCCGATCCGACAGTTTCGGCTTGGGGATTTGCAACGGCTGTCAGATGCTGTCCAACCTGCACGAGCTTATCGCTGGAACCGAACCGTGGCCGCGCTTCGTGCGCAACCGGGTGGAGCAGTTCGAGGCGCGGTTGAGCCTGGTGGAGGTGCTGCCGTCGCCGTCGCTGTTCCTGCGCGGCATGGAAGGCTCGCGACTGCCGGTCGCGGTGGCGCACGGCGAGGGCCGGGCGGAGTTCCGCGACGCGGACGGAGCGGATGCGGCGCTGGCAGCGGGCGTGGCCGCGCTGCGTTTCGTGGATCACTTCGGGCAACCGGCCGAGACTTATCCCGCCAATCCCAACGGTTCGCCGGGCGGGATCGCCGGACTGAGCAGCCGCGACGGCCGTTTCACCATCCTGATGCCGCATCCGGAGCGGCTGTTCCGCACGGTGCAATACTCCTGGCATCCCGACGGCTGGGGCGAAGACGGGCCGTGGTTGCGGCTGTTCCGCAACGCCCGGCGCTGGCTCGGTTGAACCGTGGATTGCCGCCGCTGCAGGGCAGGGCAGGGCATGGTCGCCTACACTTGAGCAATTCCCCCATTCGCCATCGAGGAGAAGGTCATGCCCAAAGCCATCCGCATCCATGAATACGGCGGTCCCGAAGTGCTGCGCTGGGAAGAGGTGGACGTGGGGGAACCCGGTCCGGGCCAGCTTCGGGTGCGCCACGACGCCGTCGGCCTCAACTATATCGATGTCTATCACCGCACCGGCCTGTATCCCTTGCCGTCGCTGCCCTGGACGCTGGGCATGGAAGGCGCGGGCCGGGTGGAGGCGGTCGGCGAGGGCGTGACCGAATTCAAGGTCGGCGACCGGGTGGCCTATGCCAGCCCACCGGTCGGCGCCTACGCCGAAGTCCGGTTAATGCCGGCCGACCGGGTCGTGGCGCTGCCCGACGCCATCGACGACCAGACCGCCGCCGCGATGATGTTGCAAGGCATGACCGCGCAATACCTGCTGCGGCGTACCTACCGGGTGCAACCGGGGGATACCATTCTTCTGCACGCCGCTGCTGGCGGAGTCGGGCTGATCGTCAGCCAGTGGGCGCGACATCTGGGTGCGACCGTGATCGGCACGGTGGGCAGCGACGAGAAAGCCGAACTGGCCCGCGCGCACGGTTGCAATCACGTCATCGTCTACAGCCGCGAGAATTTCACCGAACGGGTTCGCGAAATTACCGACGGTCAAGGCGTGGCGGCGGTCTATGACTCGGTCGGACAGGAGACCTTCATGGGCTCGCTGGACTGTCTGCGCCGGCTGGGCATGATGGTCAGCTTCGGTAACGCCTCGGGTCCGGTGCCGCCATTCGATCCGGGTATTCTGGCCGCCAAGGGTTCGCTGTTCCTGACTCGGCCCAGCCTGATGGCCTACACGGCCGAGCGCGCGGACTTGCTGACCAGCGCCGCCGAACTGTTCGCGGTGGTTTCCAGCGGAGCGGTCAGGATCGAAGTGCGGCAGACTTATCCGCTAGCCGAAACCGCCCGCGCGCACCGCGACCTGGAAGCGCGCAAGACCACCGGTTCCACCGTGCTGTTGCCTTGAAACGGCGACCGTTGCGGCGTATGCCCACCCGTCTCTCCCATCTAGAGAGAACGAAGTGCGCCCATGCCACATCGCCGTGATCGGCGCCGGAATTACCGGCTTAACCCAGGCCCTGTGCTTGCAGCGCCAGGGGAGTCGGATCACCCTCTTCGAATGTGGCGGCGGGCGCCTGGACCATCATTGCAGCTATGTCGGGGCGGGGATGCTGGCCCCTTACTGCGAACTGAGCGAGGCGGAAGCCGAAATCGCCCGCTGGGGCGTCTCGGCCCTCGCGTTGTGGCGGCAAATCGTCCCGACGCTCGCGCAACCCGTGCACATGACCTGTGAGGGTACGCTGGTGGTCGCGCATCACCGGGACCGGGCGGGCATGCAACACCTGGCCGAACGGGCCGGAAACCGCTTCTGGTCCACGATCAAGGAACTGGGAGTACAGGTACCTGCCGAATACCGCCGGCTGCAAGACCGTGAAGGAAGCCGTGACCACCGCCGAGATGGGGCGGGAAATCTTCGAGACGGCGTGGCTGAAGCTGGAAGTCATCGGTGACGATTACACCTTGCAACCGCACCCGTTCCTGCTGGTCGAGGTGGCGGAAGAACTGTGCCGGCGGGGTTTTCAGGTTTTTCCGTACACCACCGAGGACATGGTGGTGGCGGAGCGGTTGATTCAGGCCGGTTGCTCGATCCTGATGCCGTGGGGGGCGCCGATTGGTTCGGGGCAGGGATTGAACAATCCCCATGCGCTGCGGACCTTGCGCGCCCGTTACCCGGATATCGCGTTGATCGTGGACGGCGGCATCGGCAAACCTTCCCACGCCATCATGGCGATGGAGATGGGCTACGACGGGGTGTTGGTCAACACCGCCGTGGCCCGCGCGACCGATCCGGTCCAGATGGGGCGTGCTTTCGGGTTGGCCGTCGAGGCTGGACGGCTGGCTTACCGCGCCGGCGCGATGCCGGCTCAGGAAATGGCCGAACCGAGCACGCCCGTCACCGGAACACCGTTCTGGCGCCAGGCGTAGGAGCGAATTTGATGAAGACCGCCGGGAGCCATGGTTTTTATCCCGTGGTGGACGACGTGAGTTGGGTGCGCCGCTTCCTGCCGCTGGGCGTGCGGACGATCCAGCTTCGAATAAAAGGGCGGCCCGAAACGGAGGTGCGTCGTCAAATCCGCGAAGCCCTGGCCATCGCCGCCGATTACGACGACTGCCAGATGATCGTCAACGACTACTGGCGGGAAGCGATTCAAGCAGGCGCGGCGTGGCTGCATCTGGGGTAGGAGGATTGGGCGGGCGCCGACCGCGCGGCGATCCGGGCGGCCGGGATCAAACTGGGGATCAGTACCCATAGTCCCGAAGAACTGGCAAAAGCGCTGGACGCCAGGCCCGATTACGTTGCCTTGGGGCCGATCTACGCGATGACGTTGAAAAAGATGCCCTGGTCCCCGCAAGGGCTCGACCGCATCGGCGAATGGAAAACGCGCTGCGGCGGTCCGCTGGTCGCCATCGGCGGAATCACCTTGGAGCGGGCGTCGCCGTCCCCGGCGGCGGTCGAGCATTCATGACCCGTCCGCGTTCCGTTCGGCCTTCCGGCGTTCCGATGTCCTTGACCGAAGCGCGCTAGGCCGCGCGCGGTGCTTCCATCAGCGCCTTGACGTGAACCGCCACGCTGGCGGCCAGCGCCGACAGGTTGTAGCCGCCTTCCAGCACCGATACCACCCGGCCTTCGCAGCAGTCGGTCGCGACCGCCAGGATCTGGCGGGTTAGCCACTCGTAGTCGTCCTCGTTGAAATTGAGTTCGGCCAGCGGGTCCAGGTAATGGGCGTCGAAGCCGGCCGAAATCAGAATCAGTTCCGGTTGGAGCCGCCGCAGCGCCGGTTCGATGTCCTGGCGCCAAGCGTGTTGCAACTCAGCCGAGCCGCTGTCGGCCAGCAACGGGACGTTGACGATATTGCCGACCCCACGTTCCTCGCGGCGACCGGTGCCGGGGTAAATGTAGGCCTGATGGGTGGAGACGTACAGGTAGCCGGGGTCGTGCTCGAACGCCGCCTGGGTGCCGTTGCCGTGGTGCACGTCGAAATCGATCACCGCCACCCGTTCCAGCCCGTGAACGGCGCGGGCGTGGGCAGCGCCGATGGCGGCGTTGTTGAACAGGCAAAAACCCATGGCCTGTGCCGGTTCGGCGTGGTGGCCGGGCGGCCGGATGGCGCAGAAGGCGTTGCTGGCTTCCCGTTGCAACACGGCATCCACCGCCGCGCAGACCGCACCAGCCGCCCGCAGGGCGGCCTCCCCCGAGCGCGGCGAAACGACGGTATCGCCGTCGATGGCGTAATGCCCCTGTTTGGGAATCCGGCCGAGGATGCGTTCGATGTGGCTTTGGCTGTGGATGCGGGTGAGTTGCTCGCGCGTGGCCTCGGGCGGGTCGCGCCACTCCAGCGCCGCGAACGGGGCGGTGCCGAGGGCGTTGAGGATGGCGGTCAGCCGGGCCGCGCATTCCGGGTGGCCGAAACCGGTGTCGTGTTCCTGGCAAGCCGAATGAGTGTAGAGCAGAGTGGTCATGGCGCCGGGTCCTCGCGAGTGGGCACCTCGCATCTGGCGGTGGCGCGGCGCAGCATTTTCAGAACGTCCTGGCGGGAGATGATGCCGACCAATCGATTGTTTTCCGCGACCACCGGCAGGCTCTTGGCGCGCATTTCCACCAGCTTTTGCAGCAGTCGACTGAGCGGCAGTTGCGGGCTGATGGTGACCGGGTCGCGGGTCATCACCGTTTCGACGAGCTGCTCCATGATGTCGTCGTAATGCGGGACCAGGGTGTGGGAGTCGAAACGAAATGCATTCAGCAAGTCGAACTTGGTCAGCATGCCGAGCAAGTGGCGTTGGCTGTCCACGACCGGCACGCCATTGAAGTCGTGGGTTTCGAACAGTTCCTCGGCCTCGCGCAGTTTGGCTTTGGGGCTGATGGCGATGGGATCGACGGTCATCGCGTCGCGGACTTGGTATTGCAGAAATTCGTACATGGGTGGGAGTCCTTTACAAATACGAAGTCGTGGCGTTTCGCGCCCGGGAATTTTGTCACGGCGGGACGGGGGCCGGGAAAACCGTGGGTCATACGGATGGGTGTCACTTTACGCCCTTGTCACCGATCCTGCATCGTTGCCGGGGGTTGCGCCGCGACTTGAGGCGCTCAACCGGTTTCCGCCACCCGCGCCAGCGCCGCTTCCACCACCTCCACCCCCGCGCCGCGCCGGCAGGCCCGTTCGCTCAAGGTGCGCCGCCAGGCCCGCGCCCCCGGCAGGCCCTGAAACAACCCAAGGATAGGCCGGGTCATGCAGTGCAGCGGCGTTCCCGCCCGCAGTTGTTTTTCCAGATAGGGAAGCAACGCCCGAACGACCTGGTGACGGCCCGGCGGCGGCGCGCTCGCGCCGAAAAACCGCTCGTCCGCCTCGGCCAGCAGGTAGGGGTTCTCGTAAGCCGCGCGGCCGATCATCGCCCCGTCCACCTGTCGCAACTGTTCCGCTACCTGTTCCAGCGTGATCAGCCCGCCGTTGAGCACAACGGTCAGTTCGGGGAAATCCCGCTTGAGCCGATGCACGATCTCATAACGCAGCGGCGGAATTTCCCGGTTTTGCTTCGGGCTCAAGCCGCTCAGCCAGGCCTTGCGGGCGTGAACGATGAATACCGCGCACCCGCCCGCCGCGACCCGGCGCACGAAATCCGCCAATTCCTCGTAGGCGTCCCGCCCGTCGATCCCGATGCGGGATTTGACCGTCACCGGCAGGTCCGCCGCCGCCCGCATCGCCGCTACGCACTCCGCCACCAGATCCGGTTCCGCCATCAGACAGGCGCCGAACCGGCCCGACTGAACCCGGTCGCTGGGGCAGCCGACGTTGAGATTGACTTCGTCGTAGCCCCAGTCGGCGGCGATGCGGGCGCAGCGGGCCAGCTCGGCGGGGTCGCTGCCGCCCAGTTGCAGGGCCAGCGGATGTTCGGCCGGGTCATGGGCCAGCAGCCGTTCCCGATCCCCGCGCAGCGCCGCTCCGGTTGTGATCATCTCGGTGTAAAGCAGGGTGTGGCGGGTCAGCAGCCGGAGGAAATACCGGCAGTGCCGGTCGGTCCAGTCCAGCATCGGCGCGATGGCGAGCAGACGGTCGAGCATGGCGTGAGCACGTACCGGGGGAGCGGTTAACGCAAGGCTCGCACCGCTTCCCGGATCAGATCCGGGCCGCGATAGATAAAGCCGGTATAAATCTGCACCAGGCTGGCGCCGGCCTCGATCTTGGCGGCGGCGTCGGCTCCACCGAGAATGCCACCCACGGCGATGATCGGGATTTCACCGGCCAGGATGCCGGCCAAGCGCCGCACCACCGCGGTCGAGCGTTCCCGCAGCGGCGCGCCGCTCAACCCGCCCGCTTCCCTGGCATGAGGCAAGTCTTCCACGCCGGCTCGCGAGAAGGTGGTGTTGGTGGCGATGACCGCATCCATCCCGTGCCGGAGCAGCGCTTGCCCCACCTTGGGCAAATCGGCGTCGGCCAGATCGGGGGCGATCTTGATCGCCAGCGGCACGTAACGGCCATGGGAATCGCACAGCCGTTGTTGTTCCGCTTTCAACGCCGCCAGCAACCGGTCCAGCGCCGCACCGTATTGCAGGTCGCGCAGGCCCGGCGTGTTGGGCGATGAGATGTTCACGGTGACGTAACTGGCCCAGGGGTAGACCTTGCGCAGGCCGATCAGGTAGTCGTCGGTGGCGCGCTCCACCGGGGTGTCGGCGTTCTTGCCGATGTTGATGCCCAGCACGCCCTTGAAGCCGGACCGCCCCACTTGCTCGACCAGATAATCAACGCCCTTGTTGTTGAAGCCCAGCCGGTTGATCAGCGCCTGTGCCGGTGACAGCCGGAACATGCGGGGCTTGGGGTTGCCCGGCTGGGGGCGCGGGGTGACGGTGCCGATCTCGATGAAGCCGAATCCCAGCGCCTCCCAGGCCCTGATGCATTCGCCATTCTTGTCCAGACCGGCCGCCAGTCCGACCGGATTAGGGAAATCCAGACCCATGACCCGGCGCGGCTGGGACGGCACGCATGCCCCAAACAGCGCGCCCAGCGGTAAAGCCGGTGTCGCGCGCAGTATGCCAAGTGTCCAATCGTGAGCGGTTTCCGGGTCGAGCTGAAACAGCAGAGTGCGTA
Source organism: uncultured Gammaproteobacteria bacterium (assembly GCA_963695105.1). Taxonomy (GTDB): domain Bacteria; phylum Pseudomonadota; class Gammaproteobacteria; order Competibacterales; family Competibacteraceae; genus Competibacter. Next base: position 17,750 of record CAVOGC010000017.1, read on the forward strand.
ACGGAAAATAGAACATCGCCATCCTCGGGCTCAATGGTGAGGTAAATAACCGCCGGTGTGGAAATGAGGCGACCGTCGTAACATGAAGCGCTAGCCTGAATATGTTCGGATAAGGGCGGATGCGTTGCCTACCTGACAGCAAGACGTCAATAGTGCAGGTTCATAATACAGATTTCTCGAAAAACCAAGCTTGTTGTAGTAGACAATGTCTACAATCCGGTCGATACTATTCACATTGCTGTGTCTTTTTTCAAGTATCGAGGACGACAAACCAGCCAAGTATAGCGCCATGATTTCATGGACATGGCGGCAATTTCGTCGGAATTGTGAAGCGTATCCCCTGGGCTAATCACGAGCCAGTATCATTCGCAAGCGCCGGGTTGCAACCGAAACATATATACGGCATTTCGAGGCATTTTGGTCGAATTGGATGTTTGAATGACACGGTAAGGCGTGATCGCCTTTGATCTGGCGGCAATAATTCCGGGTATCCTCCCGCGGCACGGCGGAACTCGGTGTTCCATCCAACCGATACGGCAGGTGAGATCCAATGCGCAAGCTTCTGATTTTGAGCACGGGAGCGATCGAGGAAGCATTGCTCCAGAAAATAGCGGCGGCTGACTGGGAAGTGTACTGGGCCCAGGAGTCCGTCATGGCCAGAACCCTGCTCACCGAGCATTCGTTTGAGGTGGGATTAGCCATCCTGTTTAGCTGCGAGCCCGAACGGTCGGTCCAGTGGTTGGTTGACCTGGTGCTGGCCCGCCGGAAGACGCAGTGGGTTGTGGCATTATCCCGTCAGTGCCTCGACCGCAAGCTGTTGTCCGGCGTCATCACCGAGCGTTGCTACGACTATCACACTCTGCCCGTTGAGCCGGCGCGCCTGGTGGTGACCCTCGGGCACGCCTACGGAATGGTGGCTCTGACCGAGTCTACTCTACGCCAGCAGCGCGAGACGGAATCCCAGTACGGTCTGATCGGCAACAGCTCGGTCATGCAAACCCTGTTTCGGGGGATTCAGAAAGCGGCGGAAGTGGATGTGCCGGTTCTGATCACCGGCGAAAGCGGGACCGGCAAGGAGCAGGCGGCCCGCGCCATTCATGAGTATTCCGCCCGCGCGGTGTCGCCGTTCGTCGCCATGAACTGCGCCGCCCTGCCCGCGAACCTGATTCAATCGGAACTATTCGGGCATGAGAAAGGTGCGTTCACCGGGGCGAGCGAGCGCCGGATCGGCCACCTCGAATCCGCCAACGGCGGCACGTTGTTTCTGGACGAGATCGGCGATCTCGCTCCCGAACTGCAAGCCAATTTGCTGCGGTTTCTGGAGGAAAAAAAGATCCGCCGCCTCGGAAGCACCAAACCGATTCCGGTTAATGTCCGGGTGATCGCCGCCACTAACACCCATCTGGAGCAGGCGGTGCGGGACGGCCGGTTCCGCGAGGATTTGTACTACCGGCTCAACGTATTGCACCTGCGCGCGCCGGCCCTGCGCGAGCGCAAGAGCGACGTCGAACTGCTGGCCAAGCACTTCTTCACCAAGTTTGCCGCCGAAACCAGGACTTCCGCCAAGGGCTTGAGCCGCGATGCGTTGGAGGTCATCAACCGCTACGACTGGCCCGGCAACGTGCGCGAACTGATGAACCGGGTGCGCCGGGCGGTGCTGTTGAGCGAGGGGCCGTATGTCACCCCCGACGACCTGGAACTGGAACGGCGCTCGCTTGGACGCGGTTTTGTAACCCTGGACGAAGCCCGGATGGCGGCTGATCGCGAAACGATTCAATCGACGTTGCTGCGGACTCGTTTCAACATCGCCCGCGCCGCCCAGGAATTGGGGGTTTCGCGCATGACGCTGTACCGTTTGATGGAGAAATACGATATCCGACGGGATAACTCCTGAACCGGCGCGGTCATTGAATGGGGCGGCCCGGGTCGCGGGCCGCGATATCGCCAAGATGACCGCACCTCCATCTCTGCCGTTCGACCCCAAGATTTTTCTCAAACATCTCACCGTGTTGCCCGGCGTCTACCGGATGCTGGACGAGCGCGGCGTGGTGCTTTATGTCGGCAAGGCCCGCAACCTCAAGCAGCGGGTTTCCAGCTACTTCCGGGAAAACCAGACATCCGCCAAAACGCGCAGCCTGGTTGCCCATACCCGCGCCATCGAAGTCACGGTGACCCATACCGAGGCCGAGGCGCTGATTCTGGAAAGTACGCTGATTAAGCAGTTCAAGCCGCGCTACAATATCCTGTTGCGCGACGACAAAGGCTATCCCTACATCCATGTGTCCGCCGGCGCTTTTCCCCGCATGGTGTTGCACCGGGGCGCCAAGCGCGCGGCGGGGCGCTATTTCGGCCCGTATCCCAATGCCAACGCCGCCCGCGATACATTGCACCTGCTGCAAAAAACGTTTCGGTTGCGCCCGTGCGAGGACAGTTTTTTCCGCGGTCGTAGCCGCCCCTGCCTGCAGTATCAGATCAAGCGCTGCACCGGACCCTGCGTCGGTCTGATCGACGAAGAGGGCTATCAGCGCCATCTGCGCGATGCCGTCCTGTTTTTGGAAGGCAAGAGCGGGCAGGTGATTGATGAATTGGTGCTGCGGATGGAGGCCGCCGCCGCCGCGCTGGATTTCGAGCAGGCGGCGCTCTGTCGCGACCAGATCGCCGATTTGCGGCAGGTCCAGCAGCGCCAGCATGTCGAGGGGGAGAGCGGCGATCTCGATGTGGTGGCCTGTGCGGTGCGGTGCGGTGTGGCCTGCGTGCAGGTTTTTATGTTTCGCGGGGGGCGGCTGCTCGGCAACCAGGCGTTTTTTCCCCGCCTGCCCGAGGAGGAGGAAGCTGGCGCGGTGCTGGGCGCGTTTCTGGCGCAGTACTACCTCGACAAGCTCATTCCGACCGATCTGTTGGTCAGCCACGAACCGACGGAGGTGGCGCTGTTGGTCCAAGCCTTTCAGGAGCGAGCCGGGTATCGGGTGCGAATCGCCTATCGCCCGCGTGGCGAGCGCGCCCGCTGGCTGGCCATGGCGCTGCAAAACGCCGAGCACGCGCTGGTCGCCCACCTGTCCGGCCAAGCCGGGATGCGTCGCCGGCTGGAGGCGCTACGGGAGGCGCTGGGGTGTGAATTCGAACTGGCGCGGCTGGAATGTTTCGACGTCAGCCATACTTACGGCGAGGCGACGGTTGCGTCGTGCGTGGTATTTGGTCCGGAGGGGCCGGTCAAGTCTGACTATCGCCGCTACAATATCGAAGATGTCACCCCGGGCGATGATTACGCCGCCCTGCACCAAGCACTAACCCGGCGCTACATTCGTCTGCGCGACGGGCGGGAACGGTTGCCGGATGTCCTGTTCGTCGACGGCGGCAAAGGCCAATTGACCCAGGCCCGCAAGGTGCTGGATGAGTTGGGGATCACCGGGCTTATGGTGGCTGGCATCGCCAAGGGGCCGGAGCGCAAGCCGGGACTGGAGACGCTTTACTTGTTCGAGGAAAGCCGGCCGATTATACTGCCGGCCGATTCGGCCGCACTGCATCTGGTGCAGCAGATCCGCGACGAGGCACACCGCTTCGCGGTTGCCGGCCACCGCCAGCGCCGGGCTAGAGGGCGCGCCACCTCCGCGCTCGAAAGCATCCCCGGTATCGGGTCCAAACGCCGGCAGGCGTTACTCGGGCAGTTCGGTGGCTTGAAACAACTGGCGCGGGCCGGCATCGAGGATATTGCTCAAGTGGATGGCATCAGCGCCGAACTGGCGCGACGCATCTACGATGTTTTCCACGATGAAGGTTGATCGTCCGTCGAACCATGCAACTGAACCTGCCCACCTTTCTGACTCTGCTGCGAATCGCATTGATACCGGTTTTCGTGGGCGTGTTTTTTCTGCCGTTTCGCGGCGCGAACCTGTTATGCGCCGCATTGTTCGGGCTGGCGGCGCTGACCGATTGGCTGGATGGCTACCTGGCCCGGCGGCTCGACCAAACCTCCGCCTTCGGCGCGTTTCTCGACCCGGTCGCCGACAAACTGATGGTGGCGGCGGCGCTGGTTTTGCTGGTGCAGGCCATTCCCACCCCGCTGATGGCGGTGACGGCGATGATCATCATCGGCCGCGAAATCGCCATTTCCGCGCTGCGGGAGTGGATGGCGCAGATCGGCGGCGATCACGGTCGGGTGGCGGTGTCCATGATCGGCAAGATCAAAACCACCGCCCAGATGGCCGCCGTGCTGCTGTTATTGTACCGGGAACCGCTCGGCGGTTTTTTCCCGACCCTGGCGGTGGGGCAGGGCTTGTTGCTGGTTGCCGCGGTGCTGACGCTCTGGTCCATGATGCATTATCTGATGGCGGCCTGGCCGGTGCTGAAGGCTTGACGAGCTTATTTTTTACGTTAATATAACTTGTCTGCGCGGCGGGAATAGCTCAGTTGGTAGAGCACAACCTTGCCAAGGTTGGGGTCGCGAGTTCGAGTCTCGTTTCCCGCTCCAAGATTTCCTGGCCTCGAAATAAAATCGGGGCTTTTTTATGCGCCCGGCCACCGATGCCGCCGGCGCGTAAGTCTTCGTCACCAGGCTAGGTGGCAGAGTGGTCATGCAGCGGCCTGCAAAGCCGTGGACGCCGGTTCGATTCCGACCCTAGCCTCCAATCTTACTCTCGCTGGTGTGGTGGAATGGTATACACACAGGACTTAAAATCCTGCGGCCTCGCGGCCTTGTGGGTTCGAGTCCCACCACCAGCACCATGAAATCAGGTAGCTCTGGGCAAATACCCAACTGATGCAGTTTGCCGCGAAGCTTATTTCTTTAGCGATCAAGCTTCCCATGAATGTCCTGCGGGATAACGCGGATTTCATAAGATGCTGTTTCAGGCCGGGCTCAAGCTATAGCAATGTGTCCAGCCACATCCCGGATGACACCACGCTGAATGGCACTATCCAGAATGATCGAGACGATGTTGCGCATCTCCTCGGTGACACGGCCAAACCCAAGCTTCTCGCAGACAGACGCCGGAACAGCGTCGCGCTCGACCCCGTAGCTCTCACGGGCTACCAACAGGATGGCTTGTTCGATCTCCTCCGGCGCGACTTTATCCAACTTACGCATGTTGGCCGGCAGTTTGGCGCGGCTGCGGACCACCGCCGTGGTCATATGCGGGCTCCACAGCCATTGCGAACGCTTGCTGCACACCTGACCACTGCGGAGTGCCATTTCGATTGCCTGGTCGATGGCGTTCTGGATGCGATTGCCCAGCCGTTTGATTCCGGCCGCTTCGGCGATGCGGCGGACAACCTCTTCTCGATGCACAGGGCTTTCACCGTCGACGACTCCCCTGACCCACTCCACCCGCTTGGCCATCGATACCCGATGGAGTTCTTCACCTTCAAGCGACAGCGAAAGGCTCGCGAGCCGATAATCCGGGACCGAGGGAATAGACTCTGATGCTTCGTCGCTCTCAGCCCTTTGAAGGGGTATGTCGGTGGCCTCTTCGGATCGCTCGGGCTTTGTTTCGATAACGGGCGTCGATGCATTTTGCCCAGCCTTGGCCTGCTCGATGGCCGCCAGCGCCTTGCGCAACTCGCGATCCGGGTAGGTGAACCAGTCGGTACTCCAGATGCGATGAATGCGCCACCCCAAACCTTCGAGCACCTGCTGGCGCAACCTGTCCCGATCCCGCGCCGAGCGTGAACTGTGATAAGTCGCGCCGTCGCACTCGATTCCGAGCAGATAGCGTCCGGGTTGCTCGTGATCGAGAACCGCCAAGTCGATGAAGAAGCCGCCTGAACCAACCTGGGCGTGCAATTGATAACCGTGGGACGCAATTGCCTGCATAACGGCCTCCTCAAAGGGCGAATCAGCTTCGCCGCCGGTTGGTCGTGGCACATCAAGCACACCGGTCTCCGCATATTTGAGGAAGGTCTTCAGGGCCGCAACTCCCCGAGATTGGGTACGCGCCAAATCGATGTCATCGTGGCGCAAGTTGGTGAAGACTTCGCAGCGTAGCCGAGCACGGGTGATCAATACATTGAGACGTCGCTCGCCACCTTCGCCGTTGAGCGGACCAAAGTTGTGTGCGACGTAGCCTTCGGCCGTCTTGCCGTACCCGATAGAGATAAAGATCACGTCGCGCTCGTCGCCCTGGACGCTTTCCAGGTTCTTGACGAAGAACGGTTCGTGCGGGTGCTGGTTGAAGAAGTCCTCACAAGTCGAGTCGCGGCGGCGCAGTAATTCAAGATGATCGAGAATCGCCTGCGTCTGGGCCGAGCTGAATGCCGCAACGCCCAGCGTCAGGTCGGGTCGTTGTCTGGCATGATCCAGCACGGCTTCGGCGACCGCCTTGGCTTCGAGGGGGTTGGTGCGCGTCTTACCACGGTCGTAAGCGGTATCCGGCAGGGGCCGGAACACCAGACCCAGATGATTCCGCTCGGCATGCGGGCTCGGGAAGATCACCAGCCTGTCGTTGTAGAACTCATGGTTTGAAACGGCGATGAGGGAATCGTGACGGCTTCGGTAGTGCCAGCGCAACATGCGCTGGGGCGCGCCTCGACTTACGATCAGCCCAAGGATGCTCTCCATGTCGGCCGTGGCGCTTTCGATCTCTTCATCCTCGTCGCCATCCCCGATCATGGCGTCGAAGAAACGGGTTGGCGGCAACTGCTTGCTATCGCCGACCACTACAAGTTGCCTGCCGCGTGCGATGGCGCCGAGCGCATCGACCGGTTTTACCTGGCTCGCTTCATCGAAGACCACCAGATCGAAGCTGACGCTCCCCGGTGGCAGGTAAGACGCAATTGACAAAGGACTCATCATAAATACTGGCTTAATCGCCTGAATTGCCCGCGCTGCGCGCGTCATGAGCTGTCGAATAGGAAGGTGACGAGCTTTCTTTTCAAACTCGCGTGCCAGTACGCCCAGTTGGCCGCCCCCCGTACTGTGTGGCAGATTTTCCCAGTGCTGGGAAGCCAGCTTGATCCGGTTGAGTTTCAGGAGGGTTCGATCCAAATCGCGAAACTGGTCGATGTCCAGTTCGTGCTTGCCGCCGTCGAAATATCGGATCGGCGCGCGTTCTTCATACGCCTTGCGAATCAGCGTGTCGAAGTAGGCGTGAAGCAATATAGCCTCAAGATGCGTACCCGCATGAGGCCAATCCCGAGCAATTTCCAGAAGCCAGTCGAGTCCGGCGTCGGTCAACTCGCTCACATAGTGGTTGAAGGCGATCTGTTGGGAGAGGGTGTCCAGATTTTCCAGCATCGACGCTGCGACGCTGGCATGAGCGCGCCAGTCGCTGTCGGGTCTGATCGGGCTTAGCATCCCGTTGCGGCAATCCAATCGCTGGATGGCAAGCTGGTAGTAGTGTCCCGCTGTGTCCAGCAGCGCTCTCATTTCTTGCGCCGAGTGCTGTAATTTAGCTTGATCGATCCCGGCCTGAACATAGTCGATCAGGGCGGGTGGAAGGGTTCCATCCGCAATATCGGCATACAGGCTGGCGACCCAGCCGATGACCGCGCTCAGGTGCGACCAGTCGCAGTGCTCACCTTGCCAATTTGCACCAAACAACTCCCACCCGAACGCATCCAACTCCAACAGATTCTGGCGCAGATGGCTGGCTTCGAGCACGGCATCGACCAGTTCGATCTGCTGGTCTGCCCCTCGTGGCCCCTGACCTTTGCACAAGCCATCAAGGCGATGGCGTACCCGTCGATACTCACCAGAAAACACCCGCCACCACTTCCTTGCCAAGCGGTTTAAGGTCTGTCTGGCTTCCAGCAGGTCTTGTCCCCAAGCTTCCGAAATCAGTACGTCCTCGTAACGCGAGCGAATCGCTTGGTGCTGCTGGCCAGCCTGCAACAACCTCTCGATGCGATCTCTCGCTTCAACCCATAAGGGACTGCGGATCGCTACTCCCTTTAGGTTCGGTGCGTCCAGCAAACGGTGGGCGAAGTCGAGCAGACGTCCGGCGCCATGGTGATTGGCGGTTACCGTCACATCCAGCGTGGCAGCCAGCAATCGGGTGATGGCATCGAGTCTGATGAAGGTGTCATGAAGCCCTGCCAGCGCCCTGCGGATTTCCTCCTTATCCGCTGGCAGCAGGACACGAAGTCGGCTTTGGCAAAACAAATGTCGATTCGGTACACCCATCTCCTTTAGATAGGCCTGCACGCGGTCAACCAACATCCGCTTCTTGAGCAGGTCATCCCGGGACCAGTCCAGCAAGGTTGCTTGGAACGTGTCGGGCGAGAATCTCTCGGGAGGCAATCGCGGCAGTTCCACTTCAGCAAGCCGTTCACGCAACCGAGTCGCTTCGCCGATGGCTTGGTGTGGCGTGTAGCGAGCCGCACCCAGGGGGATATTCATTGCTTCACTGTAGGTGTTCAGACGGTCCCGTAATTCCCGGTAAAGTTGGATCTGGCCGTCTGTATCCCGACCCAACGGTCGGGTCAGTTCAACACCCCGCTTCAGTTCGGCCAGGACCGTCTTCTTGTGCGCGTTGTGGCTGTGCAACTCCAGGCAGGCGTCGCCAATGCTGGCCTCATCAAGACGGCGCTTCACAACCTCCAGCGCCGCCATCTTCTCGGAAACGAACAGCACCTTCTGGCCACGGCCAAAGGCATCGGCGATGAGGTTGGTGATTGTCTGGGACTTGCCGGTGCCGGGCGGTCCCTGAATGACCAAATTGCGACCGCTGGCCACATCCAGCACCGCAAGCAACTGGGAGCTGTCGGCATCGACGACCTGGTGCGTGGTGCCTGGATCGATATGCTGATCGACATGGGTCTCATCGGTAAACGGGGATGGCTCATCCCGGAACCCCTCGCCGAGCAGCGATGTGATGAGCGGATGCGCCGACAGTGTTCCAGCTTCAGACCAAGCGCTGTCATCCAAATCCCGGTACATGAGGAGCTTACCGAAGGAAAAAAAGCCGAGGGCAACTTCATCCGCGGCCAAGGACCAGCCCGGCTTCTGTTTGATCACCTTCCGAACGGCGCTGAAATAGGCTGAAACATCGAAATCGTCGGATTCCGGGAAAGGTGGCAGCACGATACCGAAATCTTTCAGCTTGCTAGCAAGCGACAGGTTGGGTTCCAAATCGTCGTCGTTATAGCGGATTTGGAACCGTCCCCGGATGTTCTTTCGGTCCAGATTGACAGGCACCAGGATGAGCGGAGCCCGGCGCGGCTGCTCGCTAGTATCGTTTTCAAACCAGGTGAGCATGCCCAGTGCGAGGAACAGGACATTGACGCCACGTTCCTCGGTAAAACTCTTGGCGGCGTAGTACGTCTTCAACAGGCGGGGTTGCAACACCTCCTCGGTGTAGGGCGTCAGGAGATACAAACTCCGGGTGTTTCCCGGTTCCGGTCGCGCAGCCTGATCGATTTCCGGATTGACTTGCTGGCCGTCGGCGGGCGCTTCCTGGGACTCCGCTCCCTCAAACTCCGATAGCGCCAGTTGTTTACCACTTTCCTCGTCTACTTCCAGCTTGATCAGAGAGAGGGCCTTCCTGCCAGCCGGTTCGGGGTTGCCGAGAAAACCAAGGGCTTTGCCTTGGCGCATCAGCAAATCGAAGATATCGGCTGAGTGCCCACCCACAATGTCAGCCCCACGAGCCTTTGAGGTTCGGTAGTTCAGCAGTGGATTGCGAAGGCCCAGATCGAGCAGTTCCTGCCGGGCCATGCCAAGCTGCTGGATGATTTGGGCGTTGACGGGCGTCGCACTCATAGAATAATCCTTCAAAAAGAGCGGTTCTTGCTCGTAAACCCTGAATTATTCGTCGGTTCGCTCAGGCTGGCGCGTAAAAACTCACGATCCGCAATTGACGCCACGCTGCTGAACCGTTGACAATCCTTGGATAGTTCACGGCAGTTCGATGCGCGGCGTTTTATGATTGCGACGGAACAGCGTGGCAATGTGGCCGATCCGTTGGACCAGCGTCGCGTCGGTCGCCGCGCAAATCTCCGCGATCATCGCTTCCCGCGTTTCGCGATCTTCGGCGTTGACTCGAATTTTGATCAGTTCGTGATGGTCGAGAGCCAGCAGGATCTCATGGGTGACCGTCGGCGTGATGCCGCTGTCGCCGATGATCACGACCGGCTTGCGGTGATGGGCCAGGGCTTTGAGATGACGCTTTTGCGGGTTGGTCAGAGTGGGCACGGGATAACCGGACATGGCGAAAGATTCTAGCAGTGTAACCGGCGGTAAGGGTCTGACGGTAGCCCCGAGCCCTTTGAACGAGGTTAAGCTGGACCTGGGGATTATCCTGGCGGTTGGCGTGTTGCTGCTGCTGGTGCAAGGGCGGGTTTTGGATAGCCTGTTGCCGCAGTTGTTGCTACTGCTGAGCTACGGGCTGCTGGGCATGCTCTGGATCGTCATTCGAGTCCGCCGGGTGATGGCTCGATTTGGTCGCGAGCGGGAACGTCATTCGGATGGCCCGCAGTAAAAGTAGTGCCCGCTGGTTGCGGGAGCACTTCACCGATGAATACGTGCGCCGCGCCCAAGAGGAAGGCTACCGCTCGCGCGCGGTCTACAAGCTGCTGGAAATACAAGAAAAAGACCGATTGTTGCGGCCCGGCGTCACGGTGGTGGATCTGGGCGCGGCGCCCGGAGGCTGGTCGCAACTGGCGGCGCGGCTGGTTGGCCCGCAGGGTGCGGTGATCGCGTTGGATGTGCTGCCGGTCGAACCGCTGGCCGGTGTGGAATTCATCCAGGGTGATTTTCGCGAGACAGCGGTGCTGGAAAGATTGCTGAATGTGCTGAACAACCGACCCGTGGACCTTGTAATATCCGACATGGCCCCCAATACCACGGGTATCAAGGGGGTGGATCAGCCGCGTGGCATGTACTTGGCCGAGCTGGCGCTGGATTTTACCCGACAATGTTTACGGCCCGGCGGAGATTTCCTGGTCAAGGTATTTCAGGGCGAAGGTGTTGATCCGTTTCTCAGGGAACTGCGCACGGCGTTCGCCGCTGTTTTGCCCCGCAAGCCCAAGGCGTCGCGCGCCCGCAGCGCCGAACGGTACTGGCTGGCTAGGAACTATCGCGGGTGAGCCGGTCTAAAATTTCGGATTTTTGAACCTGTTAAGTTACAGGAAAGGCGAGCGGTCCTCCGCTTCGGTATCATCAGATCACAGCTTTTGCAGCGTTGAGGTGCGCACCTTGAACGACATGGTAAAAAACATCCTTCTGTGGGTGGTCATCGCGGTGGTGTTGATGTCCGTCTTCAACAGTTTCGGCCCGAAGGTGGCGCCATCCGCCCAAATGTCCTACTCGCAGTTCCTGCAGGAAGCCAAGGAAGGGCGAATCGCGCAGGTGATGATCGACGGGCGCGCCATTCAGGGTCGGACCGGTGGCGGCGAGCGCTTCACCACATACAGTCCGGAAACCGATAACAGCGCCATGATCGGCGAGCTGCTCAAGCACGGTGTCGATATTGAAGGTCAACCGCCGGAGAAGCAGGGTCTGCTGATGCAGATCTTCATCTCCTGGTTCCCGATGCTGTTGTTGATCGGGATCTGGGTCTTCTTCCTGCGACAGATGCAGGGTGGCGGCGCTGGCCGGGGCGCGATGTCGTTCGGCAAGTCGCGCGCCCGGATGATGAGCGAGGATCAGATCAAGATTACGTTCTCGGATGTCGCTGGCGTGGACGAGGCCAAGGAAGAAGTCGCTGAATTGGTGGAATTTCTGCGCGATCCCGGCAAATTCCAGAAACTCGGCGGCAAGATTCCGCGCGGAGTGCTGATGGTCGGTTCGCCCGGCACCGGCAAGACTCTGCTGGCCAAGGCCATCGCCGGCGAGGCCAAAGTGCCGTTTTTCTCGATCTCCGGTTCGGATTTCGTGGAAATGTTCGTCGGCGTCGGTGCCTCCAGGGTGCGCGATATGTTCGAACAGGCCAAGAAGCACGCACCCTGCATTATTTTCATCGACGAAATCGACGCCGTGGGCCGGCATCGCGGCGCGGGTCTGGGCGGTGGTCACGACGAGCGCGAGCAAACCCTGAACCAGTTGCTGGTGGAAATGGACGGCTTTGAGGGTAACGAAGGGATCATCGTCATCGCCGCCACCAACCGCCCCGATGTTCTCGACCCGGCACTGCTGCGCCCCGGCCGTTTTGACCGGCAGGTGGTGGTGCCATTGCCCGACGTGCGGGGCCGCGAGCAGATTCTCAAGGTCCATATGCGTAAGGTGCCGCTGTCCGACAACGTCAAGCCGGTGGTCATCGCCCGTGGCACCCCCGGTTTTTCCGGGGCGGATTTGGCTAATCTGGTCAATGAGGCAGCTCTGTTCGCCGCCCGCTCCAACAAGCGCGATGTGGACATGGACGATTTCGAGAAGGCCAAGGACAAGATCATGATGGGCGCCGAGCGCAAGTCGATGGTGATGAGCGAGGAGGAAAAGAAGCTCACGGCCTATCACGAGGCTGGCCATGCCATCGTCGGGCGGCTGGTGCCGGCGCACGACCCGGTGTACAAGGTCAGCATCATCCCGCGTGGACGGGCGTTGGGCGTGACCATGTTTCTGCCGGAAGGCGACCGCTACAGTTTCAGCAAGCAGCGGCTGGAAAGCCAGATCTCCAGCCTGTTCGGTGGCCGGATCGCCGAGTCGATTATTTTCGGGGCGGACTTCGTCACCACCGGCGCGCAGAACGACATCGAACGCTCCACCGACATCGCCCGCAATATGGTGACCAAGTGGGGTCTGTCCGACCGGTTGGGGCCGCTGACCTACAGCGAGGACGATGGCGAGGTATTTTTGGGGCGGTCGGTGACTCGACACAAGAATGTGTCCGACGAAACCGCCCACGTCATCGACGAGGAAATCCGTTCGATCATCGACTGCAATTACCGGCGTGCCGAACAGTTGCTACGCGACAATCTCGACAAACTGCACGCCATGGCCGAGGCGCTGATCAAATACGAGACCATCGATTCCGAGCAAATCGACGACATCATGGCTGGTCGGCCGCCGCGCGAGCCGGCGGATTCGAACACCGATTCGGAACCGCCCACCACCGGTTCGCCGGTGAGTCTGGACAAGGATCGGCGGGGCGAAAAGCCGATTGGTGGACCTGCCCAACAGCATTGAGTTTTTCGCTTGCCCTTTGCCCTTCTCCCGCCGGGAGAAGGGCTCCTTGCGGAGAAAACCCTCTTCCGTCAGCGGAAGAGGGTTTTTTTGTGGGAGTGCCTCAATCATGCAAATCGATTGCGCGGGAAAAACGCTTGATCTGAGCCAACCCATTGTAATGGGGGTGCTCAACGTCACTCCCGATTCGTTTTCCGACGGCGGGCAATATTTGCAATTGGATGCGGCGTTGCGCCGCGCTGAAATCATGGTGGCGCAAGGCGCGGCGCTGGTTGATGTCGGCGGCGAATCCACCCGGCCGGGCGCGGCGCCGGTATCGGTGCAGGAAGAATTGGATCGGGTACTGCCGGTGGTGGAACGGCTGGCTCGCGAGTTGCCCGTACCGATTTCGGTGGACACGAGCAAGCCCGAAGTCATGCGCGAGACGGCGCTAGCCGGCGCCGGCCTGATCAACGACGTGCGGGCGTTGCAAATGCCTGGGGCGCTGGCGGCGGCGGCGGCAAGCGGTCTGCCGGTCTGCCTGATGCACCTGCGGGGCGATCCAACCACCATGCAACAAGAGCCGGTTTACGCGGATGTGGTCGCCGAAGTCCGCGATTTTTTGGCGGAGCGCGTTTGCGCCTGCGAGGCGGCCGGCATCGCCCGCGAGCGGATTTTGGTCGATCCCGGTTTCGGTTTCGGCAAGACCTTGGAGCACAATCTGAACCTGCTCCGCCATCTTGATCGGTTTACCGACCTGGCGGCCGGCGTGCTGGTCGGCATCTCGCGCAAGAGCATGATCGGCGCGTTGCTGGATGCGCCCGCGGGCGAACGGCTGGCTGGCAGTCTGGCCGCGGCGGTGATCGCCGTTTGGCGGGGCGCGCGCATTATCCGTGTCCACGATGTTCGGGAGACCGCCCAAGCCTTGCGCGTCTGCGCCGCCGCGCTCGCGGCCGGTTAGGGAGCGGAGCGGTTTCCGCCAACCGCCCAAAGAGGTGCGCTTTGCCCGTGCTAATCGCTACAATAGTTTAATTTTGCTGAATTTAGAGGAACATCGAATGGAGAAACGCTATTTCGGTACGGACGGCATTCGGGGGCGGGTCGGCGAACATCCGATTACGGCGGAGTTCGTGTTGAAGCTGGGCTGGGCGGTCGGGCGGGTGCTCCAGAGCAAAGGCTTCAACAAAGTGGTCGTCGGCAAGGATACCCGCATTTCCGGGTACATGTTCGAGTCGGCGTTAGAGGCGGGGCTGTCGGCGGCCGGGGTCAATATTGCTCTGCTGGGTCCGATGCCCACGCCCGGTATCGCCTACCTGACCCGCACCTTGCATGCCTGCGCGGGCATCGTGGTCAGCGCCTCGCATAACCCCTACTACGATAACGGCATCAAGTTTTTCTCCCGTGATGGGCAAAAACTGCCCGATGCGGCCGAGGAGAGTATCGAGAAGTTGCTGGCGCAACCGCTGGAAACCGTCGAACCCGACGCCTTGGGCAAGGCCGAGCGCATCGTCGATGCCGCCGGCCGCTACATTGAGTTCTGCAAGAGCACGATTCCCGCCTATACCAGTCTGGCGGGTATCAAGATCGTGGTGGATTGCGCGCACGGGGCGACCTATCACATTGCCCCGAGCGTTTTCGAGGAAATGGGCGCGACCGTGATCCCCCTGGGCGTTGCTCCCGATGGATTGAACATCAATCTGGACTGCGGTTCCACCAAGCCGGCGACGTTATGCGCGACCGTCAAGGAGCAGAACGCCGATCTCGGCATCGCCTTTGACGGAGATGGCGACCGTGTGATTATGGTGGATCATCGCGGCGAGATTCTGGATGGCGATGAACTGTTGTTCATCATTGCCCGCGACCGTTTGCGTATCGGCGCCCGGTTTAATGCCGTGGTCGGGACCCTGATGACCAACCTGGGTCTCGAGGTGGCGTTGCGGGCACTGGGGCTTGAGCTGCGCCGCGCCCAGGTCGGTGACCGCTATGTGATGGAATGCCTGCGGGCTGAAAATCTGATCTTGGGGGGTGAAAGTTCCGGCCACATCATCTGTCTGGATCGGACCACGACCGGCGATGGCATCATCTCCGCGTTGCAAGTTCTATCCGCGATGCTGCGTTCCGGGAAGGGCCTGCACGATCTCAAGGCCGGCATGAGCAAGTGCCCCCAAACGCTGATCAACGTGTCGGTCGCCGATCGTGTGGATTTGCGGCGGGCGCCGATCCAGGAAGCGGTGCGGGCCGTCGAGAATCAGTTGGGCGATAATGGGCGAGTGCTGCTGCGATCCTCTGGAACCGAGCCGGTGGTTCGGGTGATGGTTGAGGGCATGGATGCCGGAACCGTCGAACGCCATGCCCGAGAATTGGCCAGCGTGGTCCGGGATGCGCTGTCGGCGTGATTGATTTCCGAGGGCGAAAAACGTAAACTTCCCCGGCTTTTCAAAGTGGGAGAGATAGCGATATGCGCCGTAAGTTCGTGGCTGGAAACTGGAAAATGAATGGCTCGGCCAACAGTATTCGCGAGTTGCTGCAAGGCATTCGCGAAGGCGCCGCCGAGGTTGCGGCCGTCGAACTGGCGGTGTTTCCGTCGTTCGTATACCTGGGGCTGGTCGAGCAGCAATTGTCTGGCGCCTCGGTCGGCTGGGGTGCGCAAAATCTGTCCGAGCACGCCTCGGGGGCGCACACCGGAGAAGTGGCGGGTTCGATGTTGCAGGATTTTCATTGCGGCTACGTCATCGTCGGCCACTCGGAGCGGCGTACCCTGTACGGTGAAACCGACGAGATCGTCGCCCGCAAGTTCGCCGCCGCCCGCAAGATTGGAATTAAGCCCATTCTCTGCGTCGGAGAGACCCTGCAGGAACGCGAGCAGGGGGTGACCGAAGCGGTGGTCGAGCGGCAAATCAAGGCGGTTCTGGATCTGGAAGGCATCGGCAGTTTTGCCGATGCGGTGATCGCTTACGAGCCGGTATGGGCGATCGGCACCGGTCGGACCGCGACTGCTGGGCAGGCCCAGGAAGTTCACGCCTTCATTCGCGCCAAACTGGCGAAACTGGATCCGGCGCTGGCGAATCAGGTTCGCATTCTGTACGGTGGCAGCATGAAAGCCGCCAATGCCGCGGAGCTGCTGGCCATGTCTGATATCGACGGAGGTTTGATTGGCGGTGCTTCGCTTGAGGCCAAGGAGTTTCTAGCGATTGCCAGGGCAGGCTGTTAAACTGCCGTCATGGTTCACACTCTGATTCTCGTCGCGCACGTCGCCGTCGCCGTCGCCTTGATCGCGCTGGTGCTGCTGCAACAGGGCAAAGGCGCCGATGCGGGCGCGGCGTTCGGCAGTGGTTCGTCCGCGACGATGTTTGGAGCGCGCGGTTCCGCGTCCTTTCTGAGCCGCACGACCTCCGTGCTGGGAACCGTGTTCTTTCTGACCAGCCTGACGCTAGCCTACTTTGCCACGCAGACCAGCGCGCCCGAGAGTGTGGTCGAGCGGTTGCAGGTTGAGGAAGCCAACGTTCCACAGCCCAGTGTGGGCGGCAGTCCCGCGGATGTGCCTCAGTTGCCGCAGAAATAACGGAACTGGGTGTGGTTGGTTCGTGCCGATGTGGTGGAACTGGTAGACACGCTATCTTGAGGGGGTAGTGGCGCAAGCCGTGCCGGTTCGAGTCCGGCCATCGGTACCAAAATATAAAGACGAAAGCATCTCAGGATCGTAGTCAGGATGCTCCCGACATTTTCGGACACCTTGAGTTGTTTGCAGGCTCACGCCAGGGAATGGAGTGTGGCCACTACCATGAGGTTCTATGATTCATGTGGCGTTTTAATTACAACAAGCAACACGCCTCAACTGTCTCTCGCATAGCGCCCGCGAAATATTCCAGTATCGTGCCGCTTGGCCTGTCGGAAACCTTCGCTTCCGATCCAAGGCCTAACTAGCCCGCAGCGCTTTCTTCCGGCCCGCCATGTCGAAGGTGCGACCCTGATGTTGTCCAATTACCTCCCAGTCCTGATTTTCGTCGTCATTGCCGTTGCGGTAGCCACGGTTGTCATCAGTCTCGGCTTTTTCCTTGGCCCACGCCGTCCCGACAGTGAGAAATCGTCGGCCTACGAGTGCGGCTTTGAATCGTTCGAGGATAGCCGGATGAAATTCGATGTCCGCTACTATTTGGTGGCTATCCTTTTCATCATTTTTGATCTGGAGATCGCGTTTCTGTTTCCTTGGGCGGTCGTGCTCGACAAAATCGGTTTGTTCGGTTTTGCGGCGATGGCGGTTTTTCTCGGCATCCTGGTGATTGGTTTCATTTATGAGTGGAAAAAAGGGGCCTTGGAATGGGAATAGAAGGCATTCTTGAAAAAGGCGTGGTGACCACCACAGCCGACAAGCTGATCAACTGGGCGCGCACGGGTTCGATGTGGCCGATGACCTTCGGTTTGGCCTGCTGCGCGGTGGAAATGATGCATGCCGGTGCATCCCGCTACGACCTGGACCGATTTGGCATTGTGTTCCGGCCCAGCCCCCGCCAATCCGATGTGATGATCGTCGCTGGTACTCTGTGCAACAAAATGGGACCGGCCTTGCGCAAGGTTTACGATCAGATGGCCGAACCGCGTTGGGTGATCTCCATGGGATCTTGCGCCAACGGCGGCGGCTATTACCACTATTCCTATGCCGTGGTGCGCGGTTGCGATCGTATCGTCCCGGTGGATGTTTACGTGCCTGGCTGTCCGCCAACGGCGGAAGCGTTGCTGTACGGAATCATTCAATTACACGAAAAAATACGACGCACAAACACGATAGCCCGTTGAGATAATGCCCCATGGCCGACGCACTCCAAAATCTTGTGGAAAAACTCCAGGCCCGGTTTGGCGACATTCTGTTGGAATGTAAGCTGGACAATGGAGAAGTGACTATTGAAATTGCGCCGGAAAAATTGATCGAGGTGTTTACCGCGCTTCGCGATGAAACGGATTTTGCGTTCGAGCAAGTCATGGATATTTGCGGCGTTGACTATCAAGCCTACGGCGCCGTGGAGTGGGCGACCGGCGAATCCTCTAACAAAGGTTTCAGCCGTGGAGTGGTCGAACGGGCGACCGGCCGCGCCGCTGCGGCTATCGAGCACGTCGCCAATCGCGGGCTTGCCGGCAAGGGCCGCTTTGCCGCCGTTTACCAACTCCTGTCGGTGTCTCGCAACCAGCGGTTGCGCGCGCGCGCGTTCGCGCCGGATGACGAATTGCCGGTGGTGCCCTCGGTGGTGGCGCTGTGGGCGTCGGCCAACTGGTACGAGCGCGAGGCGTTCGATCTGTACGGCATCGTGTTCGAAGGCCACCCGGATTTGCGGCGCATTCTTACCGACTACGGTTTTATCGGTCACCCGTTCCGCAAGGATTTCCCGCTAATCGGTCATGTCGAAATGCGCTACGACCCCGAGCGCGGCCGCGTGGTGTACGAGCCGGTAAGCATCGAACCGCGCGTGTTGGTGCCCCGCGTCATCCGCAATGACAGCCGTTATCTGTCCGAGTCTCATTGAAGGAAAACCGCTGATGCCCGAGATTCGCAATTACACTCTGAACTTTGGGCCGCAGCATCCGGCCGCCCACGGCGTGTTGCGCCTGGTGCTGGAGATGGATGGCGAAGTGGTGCAGCGCGCCGACCCTCATATCGGCCTGCTGCATCGCGGGACCGAAAAATTGGCGGAGAGCAAGCCGTTCAACCAGAGCATCGGCTACATGGATCGGCTCGACTATATGTCGGCGATGAGCAACGAGCATGGTTACGTGCTGGCCATCGAGAAACTACTGGGTATCCAGCCGCCGCCACGCGCCCAGTACATCCGGGTCATGTACGCGGAAATAACACGCCTCCTCAATCACCTGTTGTGGATCGGCGCGCATGGCCTGGACATCGGCGCCATGACCATGTTCATTTACGCCTTCCGTGAGCGGGAAGATTTGCTGGATTGCTACGAGGCGGTGTCCGGGGCGCGGTTTCACGCAACCTATTTCCGGCCCGGCGGCGTTTATCGCGATCTGCCGAATGCGGTCCCCAAGTACGAGTACGAGCTTTCCAAATATCACAGCAAGAAGGATGTGGATGCGCTGAATGCCACCCGCCAAGGCTCCTTGCTGGATTTCATCGCCGCCTTTACCGAGCGGTTTCCTGGCCGCGTGGACGAGTATGAAACCCTGCTGACCGACAACCGCATCTGGAAGCAGCGGACGGTCGGCATCGGGGTGGTGACTCCGGAGCGTGCCTTGCAACTGGGTTTTTCCGGCCCCATGCTGCGTGGGTCCGGCATCGCTTGGGATCTGCGCAAGAAACAGCCTTACGACGTCTACGATCAGATGGATTTCGATATCCCGGTCGGCGTCAACGGCGACTGCTATGATCGCTATCTGGTGCGGGTCGAGGAGATGCGTCAATCCAATCGCATCATCAAGCAGTGCGTGCAATGGTTGAAGGAAAACCCCGGCCCGGTGATGCTGGACGACTACAAGGTCGCGCCGCCGCCGCGAGAAAAGATGAAAGAGGATATGGAAGCCCTGATTCACCATTTCAAACTCTTCACCGAAGGCTACTGTGTGCCCGAGGGCGAGGTGTATGTGGCTACCGAGCATCCCAAGGGTGAGTACGGGATCTACCTGATTTCCGACGGCGCCAACAAGCCTTACCGGCTCAAGGTGCGGGCGGCGGGTTTCGCCCATTTGTCCTGCATGGATGAGATGACCCGTGGCCACATGCTGGCCGACGTGGTCGCCGTCATCGGTACCCAGGATATCGTGTTTGGGGAGGTCGACCGCTGATGAGCGCACGTAAAAGCGATCTGCTGTCCGCTCACGCCCGTGCGGAAATCGATCACTGGGTTGCCCGCTATCCCGTGGAGCGGAAACAGTCCGCCGTGCTGGCCGCCTTGCGCGAGGTCCAGCACGAGAACGGCGGTTATCTCACCACCGAGTTGATGGACGCAGTGGCCGAGTATCTGGAGATGCCGCCGATCGCCGTCTACGAGGTGGCGACTTTTTACTCGATGTTTGAATTGAAGCCGGTTGGCCGGCACAGCATTTCGGTCTGCACCAATATCTCCTGTATGTTGCGCGGAGGCGACGCCATCCTGGCGCATATCGAGAAAAAACTGGGCATCCGACTGGGCGAGAGCACGGCGGACGGCAAGTTTTTTCTGAAGCGGGAAGAAGAATGTCTGGCCGCGTGCTGCGGGGCGCCGATGATGCAAGTCGATCATGTCTATTACGAACATCTGACCCCCGAACAGGTGGATCGGGTGCTCGATAGCCTGGAGTGAACCACGATGGCCAATGAGGTTTGTTACCGGACGCTCGGTCTGGACCGGCCGTGGTCGATTGAGACTTACACTGGCTTGGGTGGTTATGAAGCCTGGAAGAAAATTCTTGCCGGACAACTGACGCCCGACCAGGTGATCGGCGAGGTCAAGAAATCCGGCCTGCGCGGTCGCGGCGGCGCGGGTTTCCCAACCGGCCTGAAGTGGACCTTCATGCCGCGCAACGCGCCCGTCCAGAAGTACGTGGTTTGCAATTCCGACGAGTCCGAACCGGGCACCTGCAAGGATCGTGATATCCTGCGCTTTAACCCGCATGCCCTGGTCGAGGGCATGGCGATCGCCGGCTTTGCCACCGGTTCCACGGTCGGCTACAACTACATGCGTGGCGAGTTCCTGGACGAACCCTACCAGCGCTTTGAAAACGCGGTCAAGGAAGCCTACGCCGTCGGACTGTTGGGCAAAAACATCCAGGGATCCGGTATCGATTTCGATCTGTATCCGACCTTGGGCGCCGGCGCTTATATCTGCGGCGAGGAGACCGCCCTGTTGGAATCGCTGGAGGGCAAGAAGGGCCAACCGCGCTTCAAACCGCCATTCCCGGCCAACTACGGCCTTTACGGCCGGCCGACCACCATCAACAACACCGAATCATTTGCTTCGGTGCCGTCGATCATCCACAACGGCGGCGAATGGTTTGCCGGGCTTGGCGCCGCCAACGCCGGAGGCACCAAGATCTTCTCGGTTTCCGGTCACGTCGACAAACCGGGCAACTTCGAGATCGCCTTGGGAACGCCCTTCGCCGATCTGCTGGCCATGGCCGGTGGAATCTGGCAAGGCCGCCGGCTGAAGGCGGTGATTCCAGGCGGTTCCTCGGTGCCGGTGGTCCCAGGCGAGATCATGCTGAAGGCCAACATGGACTACGATTCCGTGGTCAAGGTGGGCTCGATGCTGGGTTCGGGCGCGGTGATCGTGATGGACGAAACCACGGATATGGTGCGGGTGCTGCAGCGCGTTTCCCGATTCTATTACTCCGAATCCTGCGGCCAGTGTACGCCGTGCCGTGAGGGCACCGGCTGGCTGTACCGGATGGTGACCCGCATCGTCGAAGGCAAGGGTCGGCCCGAGGATCTGGACCTGCTGGACAGCGTGGCGAGCCGGATCGAAGGGCGCACCATCTGTGCGCTGGGCGACGCCGCGGCCATGCCGGTGCGCAGCTTCGTCAAACACTACCGCCACGAATTTGCCTACTACATCGAGCACAAGCGCAGCATGATCGCCGGCGCGACGGCGTTGGCCGCCTGAGCCGCAAAATCCATAACACGGTCGCAGTGGATAAGAGATGAGCGAGGAACAGGTCAACATCGAAGTCAACGGCATCGCGCTGAAGGCGCGTAAGGGTGCGATGCTCATCGAAGTCACCGATGCGGTGGGTATTGCCATCCCCCGTTTTTGCTATCACAAGAAGCTGTCCGTCGCCGCGAATTGCCGGATGTGCCTGGTCGAGGTGGAGAAGGCACCCAAGCCCTTGCCGGCGTGCGCCACGCCGGTTATGGAAGGCATGAAAGTCTACACCGAGTCGCCCAAGGCGCGCGCCGCGCAAAAGGGCACCATGGAGTTTTTGCTGATCAACCATCCGCTGGATTGCCCGATTTGCGACCAGGGCGGCGAATGCGAGTTGCAGGATGTGGCGCTGGGTTACGGCGCCGATGTGTCGCGATTCGCCGAGCGCAAGCGGGTAGTCAAGGACAAGAACATCGGACCGTTGATCGCCACCGACATGACCCGCTGCATTCACTGCACCCGTTGCGTACGCTTTGGCGAGGAGATCGCCGGCTTGCGCGAGTTGGGCGCCACCGGGCGTGGCGAGTCTGTGGAAATCGGCACCTACGTGGCTCACAGCGTCAGTTCGGAGCTGTCCGGCAACGTTATCGATCTGTGCCCGGTGGGGGCACTGACCGCCAAGCCATCTCGCTATCGGGGCCGTTCCTGGGAATACGTACAGCATCCCGCCATCGCGCCGCACGATTCCATCGGGTCCAATATCTTTATTCACACCTTGCGCGGTCAAGTCATGCGGGTGGTGCCGCGTGAGAACGAAGCGATCAACGAAACCTGGATTTCCGATCGCGACCGATTCAGTTACGAAGGTATTTACAGCGACGACCGCTTGGGTCGCCCTTGGATAAAAGGCGAGGAAGCCGATTGGGACGTGGCCTTGGAAACGGCGGCCAAGGGTTTGAAGGCGGTGATCGCCCAGCATGGCGCTGAAGCGGTTGGCTTCCTGTTGTCGCCGACCGCCACCGTGGAGGAGTTGTATCTGGCGCAGAAGCTGGCGCGCGGTTTGGGTGTGGCGAATATCGACCACCGACTGCGGCAGGCCGATTTCAGCGATCAGGATACGGCGCCGGTGTTCCCTTGGTTGGGGCAGGAATTAGCGGACTTGGAGAAAGTGGGAGCGGCATTGCTGATCGGTTCCAACGTGCGGATGGAACAGCCACTGGCTGGCCATCGCTTGCGCAAGGCGGCGTTGGCGGGTGGCCGGATCCTGTTGATCAATCCCCGCGACTTTGAGTTTCTTTTCCCGGTTGCCGCCAAGGTAATCGCCGATCCCGCCGGCATGGTGGCCGCGCTGGCTGGCGTGGCGCGGGCGGTCGCGGAATTGAAAGGCCAGGACCTGCCGGCGGAACTCGCCGCCCTGGCCGAGGGTGTGTCCGCCGGGGAAACCGAACGCGCCATTGCCGATTATCTGGTCAATCAGGCGCCCGCCACCGTGCTGCTGGGCAATCTGGCCGTCGCCCATCCAGTCTTCGCGCACTTGCGGGCGCTGGCCGGCTTCGTGGCTTCTTGCAGCGGCGCCCGCTTGGGCTATCTGCCCGAAGCCGCCAACTCGGCGGGTGGCTGGCTGGCCGGCGCGCTGCCGCACCGGTTGCCGGGGGGCGCGTTGGCTCCGACGGCGGGTCTGGATGCGCGGTCGATGCTGGAGTCGCCCCGTAAGGCTTATGTGCTGCTGGGAGTCGAACCGGAATTGGATTGCTGGGATGGCGCAGCGGCGCTGAAGGGCCTGCAAGCGGCCGAATGGGTGGTTTCGATCAATCCGTTCGCCAGCGCCACCAGCAAGGCTTATACCCATGTGGTTTTGCCGATTGCCACTTTTGCTGAAACTTCGGGTACTTATGTCAATGCCGAAGGCCTCTGGCAGAGCTTTGCGGGGGCCAGTAAGCCGTTTGGCGAGACTCGACCGGCCTGGAAGGTGTTACGGGTTTTGGGCAACCTGTTTGGATTGGACGGTTTTGATTACGTCAGTTCCGAAGAAATACGCGCCGAGATCCAGAGCGCCTGCGCTCAGGTCCAGCCTGACAACACGCAGGATTCCGGCAAGCCCTTGGCGCCCTTTGCACCCGAAGGGTTGCTGCGGGTGGCGGAGGTGCCCATTTATGCCGCCGATTCGCTGGTTCGGCGCGCGCGCTCCTTGCAGCTAAGCCCGCTGGCGCGGTCGGTCGAGGTGCGGTTGCATCCGGATGTGGCGCGGGATCTGGGCGTGGCTGGGCGCGAACAAGTTCAGGTGCGCCAGAATGGCGCGGCGGTCGACCTGCCGCTGGTATTGGATGAGAGCGTGCCCAAGGGCTGTGCCTGGATTCCGGCTGGATTGCATGCCAGCGTGGCGCTCGGTCCGGCGGTTGGCCCGGTGGCTATCCAATAACAACAAGGACCCTGGATTGTGGAAACGCTGCTGACGGTCGTTATTATCCTGCTGAAAATTGTCGCTTTACTGGCGCCTCTGTTGTTGGGTGTGGCGTATCTGACTTTCGCCGAGCGTAAGGTCATTGGCTACATGCAAGTTCGGATCGGTCCGAACCGGGTTGGCCCCAAGGGATGGCTGCAGCCCATCGCCGACGCCATGAAGCTGATGTTCAAGGAAATTATCATCCCCACTCGTGCTGATCGATTCCTGTTCCTGTTGGCGCCGGTGGCCTCGTTCGGGCCGGCTCTGGCGGCTTGGGCGGTGATCCCCTTCGGCGAGGGCATGCTGATTTCCCATTTGGACGCCGGTCTGCTCTATCTGCTTTCCCTGACGTCACTGGGTGTGTACGGCGTAATCATCGCGGGCTGGGCCTCAAATTCCAAATACGCTTTCCTGGGCGCGATGCGCTCGGCGGCTCAGATCGTCTCCTATGAAATTGCCATGGGTTTCGCCTTGGTCGGGGTGCTGATGGCCGCCGGTAGCTTGAATCTCAATCAGATCGTGCTGGCTCAGCAGGGCAGCCTGCTGCACTGGTTTTGGCTGCCGCTGCTGCCATTGTTCCTCGTGTACTTTATCTCCGGTGTCGCCGAGACCAACCGCGCTCCCTTCGATGTAGCCGAGGGGGAGTCGGAAATCGTGGCTGGATTCCATGTGGATTATTCCGGCATGGCCTTCGCGGTTTTCTTCCTGGCGGAATACGCCAACATGATCCTGGTGTCGGCGCTGGCGGCCACCCTGTTTTTGGGGGGCTGGCTGTCGCCATTCGAAGGTATCCCGGTGCTCGGCGAATTATTCTCCTTCGTGCCCGGCGCGCTGTGGCTGGTGATCAAGATTTCGTTCCTGCTGCTATTTTTCCTGTGGTTCCGCGCCACATTCCCGCGCTATCGCTACGATCAGATCATGCGCCTGGGCTGGAAGATCTTTATCCCGGTGACGCTGGTCTGGTTGCTGGTGATCGGATTGGGTGTACTGGCGCGGGTCGGCCCGTGGTTTGATTGAGCGGAGAAAGCGATGAATACCCTCAACACCCTTCGGCACTACTTCAAAAGCTTTTTGTTGTGGGAGCTATTGCTTGGCTTGGGAGTCACCGGCCGCTATCTGTTCGCCAAGAAGATCACGGTGCAATATCCCGAGGAGCGTACCCCACTGTCGCCGCGCTTCCGCGGCTTGCATGCTCTTCGCCGTTATCCCAACGGTGAGGAACGCTGTATTGCCTGCAAGTTGTGCGAGGCGGTCTGCCCGGCGTTGGCGATTACCATCGAATCCGAGCAGCGGGAGGACGGCACCCGCCGCACCACCCGTTACGACATTGATCTGTTCAAGTGCATTTTCTGCGGGTTTTGTGAAGAAGCCTGCCCGGTGGACTCGATCGTGGAGACCCGGGTGTTCGATTATCATTTCGAGAAGCGTGGCGAACAGATCATGACCAAGGAGAAGTTGCTTGCTCACGGCGATCGCTGGGAAGCGCAAATCGCCGCCGACCGGGCCGCCGACGCGGCTTATCGCTAGCCCGCTCCCCATCGCCAGTAAAAAGAAAACAGGTCCGCTCATGGGATTTGAAAAGTTTCTGTTCTACGTCTTCGCGCTGATCCTGATATTCGCGGCGGTGCGGGTGATCACGGTCCGTAACTCGGTGCATGCCGCGCTGTTTCTGGTGCTGGCTTTTTTTACCAGCGCCGCGCTCTGGTTGCTGATCGAAGCCGAGTTCCTGGCTATTACCCTGGTGCTGGTCTATGTGGGCGCGGTGATGGTGTTGTTCCTGTTCGTGGTGATGATGCTGGATCTCAATGTTGACCCGGTGCGAGAGGGATTCATTAAATACTTGCCGGTCGGCGCGACGGTGGCGTTGTTGATCGTGATCGAAATGGGATTGGTGGTCGGCTCCAGTTATTTTGGCACCGAACAGTACAATCTGGTTTCGCACGCGGCCGATTACAGCAATACCAAGGAACTGGGCAGTGTCTTGTACACTTTCTACGTCTATCCATTCGAAATCGCATCCGTGATTCTGCTGGTCGCGATCGTTGCCGCCATCTCGCTGACGATGCGCCGCCGCGAGGGAACCAAATCCCAGGACCCGGCCCGACAGGTCCGGGTATCGCGCGACGACCGGGTGCGGCTGGTGCGCATGGCGCCGGAAAAGAAGTAAAGAACCGTGGCGGGAAGATCCGGTTTTTACCGCATGCTTGCCTGATTGCCTGACCGATTTTCACCCATTTCAAAAATACAAGGCGGGGGATAGATGATCGCGCTGACTGATTATCTTGTACTGGGAGCGATCCTCTTTTGTCTCAGCGTGGCCGGCATTTTTCTCAACCGGAAGAACGTCATTATCCTGCTGATGTCGATCGAGTTGATGCTGCTGGCGGTGAATTTTAATTTCATCGCTTTTTCACGGTTTCTCGGCGATACCATCGGCCAGGTCTTCGTCTTTTTCATTTTGACGGTGGCGGCGGCTGAATCGGCTATCGGCTTGGCCATTTTGGTGGTGCTGTTCCGCAACCGCCGCACCATCAACGTCGCCGACCTCGATACGCTGAAGGGTTAGCCGCATGCAAAATGTCTATCTCGGGATTGTGCTTGCCCCTCTGTTTGGCGCCATTATCGCCGGTTTGTTCGGTCGGAAGATCGGTCGCGCCGGCGCTCACTGGGTAACCATCATCGGCGTGGCGGTTTCCTTCCTGCTGTCGCTGGTGGTGCTCCGTCATCATGTCCTGAATGGCGCCGAGCCATACAACGAATCGGTCTACACCTGGATGGTGGTCGAAGGCATTCGCATGGAGGTCGGCTTTCTGGTGGATAACCTGACGGCGGTGATGATTTCCACCGTGACCTTCGTGTCGTTGATGGTCCATGTCTACACCATCGGCTACATGCACGACGACGACGGTTATCAACGCTTCTTCAGCTATATCGCCTTGTTCACTTTCGCCATGCTGATGCTGGTGATGGCTAACAACTTCCTGCAATTGTTCTTTGGCTGGGAAGGGGTGGGTTTGGTGTCCTACCTGCTGATCGGCTTCTGGTACAAACGCGAGAGCGCCATTTTCGCCAGCCTCAAGGCCTTTCTGGTCAACCGGGTCGGCGATTTTGGTTTTCTGTTGGGCATCGCCGCGGTGGTGATGGCTTTCAATAGCATCGATTACGCCGACGTCTTCGCCGCCGCGCCGCTGATGGCCGATATGACCGTGCAGATTATTCCCGGCGTGGACTGGTCGCTGATGACCCTGATCTGCATCCTGCTGTTCATCGGCGCGATGGGTAAATCGGCGCAGGTACCGCTGCATGTCTGGCTACCAGATTCAATGGAAGGCCCCACCCCGATTTCGGCATTGATCCATGCGGCAACGATGGTGACCGCCGGTATCTTCATGGTGGCTCGGATGTCGCCGCTGTTCGAGTTGTCGGAGACGGCATTAAGCGTGGTGCTGGTTATCGGCTCGATCACCGCGCTGTTCATGGGTTTTCTCGGAATCGTCCAGAACGACATCAAGCGGGTGGTGGCCTACTCGACGCTGTCGCAACTGGGCTATATGACGGTGGCGCTGGGCGTGTCCGCCTATTCCGCCGCCATCTTCCACTTGATGACCCACGCCTTCTTCAAGGCGCTGCTGTTCCTGGGCGCCGGCTCGGTGATCATCGCCATGCACCACGAGCAGGATATCCGCAAGATGGGCGGATTGTGGAAGTACATGCCGATCACCTGGGTGACCTTCCTGCTGGGCACTCTAGCGCTGATCGGCACGCCGGGCTTCGCCGGTTTCTACTCCAAGGACAGCATCCTTGAGGCGGTGCATTACTCGCACATCGCCGGTGCCGGCTTTGCCTATTTCGCGGTGGTGCTGGGCGTGTTCGTGACCTCGTTCTACTCGTTCCGGCTGTACTTCCTCGTGTTCCACGGCAAGGAGCGCATGGACCACCACACCCAGGAGCATTTACACGAGACCCCGGCGGTGGTGACCGTGCCTCTGATCCTGCTGGCGATTCCTTCGGTGGTGATCGGCGCCATGACGATCGAACCGTTATTGTTCGGCGAGGTGTTCAAGACCGCGATCTTCGTGGCGCCGGAGCATAACGTGTTGCAGCATCTGGCCGAACACTTCCACGGGGCGCTCAGCTTCGCGCTGCATGGCTTAACTGGCCTGCCCTTTATCCTGGTTCTCGCCGGGTTTGGCTCGGCATTCTATCTGTACATGATGCGGCCGGATTTGCCGGACCTGATCCAGCGGAAATTCGCCACCCTGTACGACATCATGGTGCGCAAGTATTTGTTCGACGAGATTTACCAGGCGGTGTTCATGCGTGGTAGTCGGAGCTTGGGCACCGCGCTGTGGAAGTACGCCGACGCGGGGTTGATCGACGGCCTGATGGTGAACGGCACGGCGCGGCTGGTGGGCTGGTTTGCCGCCATCACCCGGCAGGTGCAGACCGGTTATCTATATACCTATGCGTTTGCCATGATCGTCGGCCTGCTGGTCCTGTTGACCTGGTTCGTTACCCGCTAACCTGGAAGAAGAAAAACCATGCTGTCGGAACTGCCTCTGCTGAGTCTTGTCATCTGGTTCCCGATTCTGGGCGGTGTCGCGGTGCTGTTCGTGGGCGATGAAAATCCCAGGCGCGCCAAGGCGCTGGCGCTGACGGTGGCGATCCTGAGCTTGCTGATCGGTATCCCCTTGTACTCATCGTTCGACCCCACGACAGCGGCGATGCAGTTTCAGGAGTTCATACCCTGGATTCCAGCCCTCAATGCCAATTATCACCTGGGCGTGGATGGGTTCTCGATGCCGCTGATCCTGCTCACCGCGTTCATGACCCTGCTGGTGGTGATCGCCGGTTGGGAGGTGGTGCAGTATCGGATCGCCCAGTACATGGCTGCCTTCCTGATCATGGAAGGCTTGATGATCGGTGTATTCGCCGCGCTGGACGCCATTCTGTTCTACGTTTTTTTCGAGTCGATGTTGATCCCGATGTTCCTGATCATCGGGATCTGGGGGGGGCCACGCCGAGTCTACGCCACCCTCAAGTTTTTCCTGTACACCTTTCTGGGTTCGGTGTTCATGCTGATTGCCCTGATCTACATGTACAACCAGGCGGGTAGTTTTGAGATTCTCGATTTCCACAAGCTGCCCCTCAGCCTGACCGAGCAGGTGCTGATTTTCTTCGCCTTCATGCTTGGTTTCGCGGTCAAGGTGCCGATGTGGCCGGTGCATACCTGGTTGCCGGACGCCCACGTCGAAGCGCCCACCGGCGGTTCGGTGATCCTGGCGGCGATTACCTTGAAGATCGGCGGCTACGGTTTCCTGCGTTTTGCCTTGCCGATCACGCCGGACGCCGCGAGTATGCTGGACTGGCTGGTGATTACCATGTCGCTGGTGGCGGTGGTCTACATTGGTCTGGTGGCCTTGATCCAGCAGGATATGAAGAAGCTGATCGCCTATTCCTCGATCGCACACATGGGCTTTGTAACCCTGGGGTTCTTCATCGTATTCGGTATCTACCGCCACACCGGCAGCCTGAGCGGCGCGGTCATGGGGATCGAGGGCGGCATGGTGCAGATGGTGTCGCACGGCTTTATCTCCGGTGCGCTGTTCCTCTGCGTGGGCGTGTTGTACGACCGGATGCATTCCCGCCAGATCAAGGACTACGGTGGAGTGGTCAATACCATGCCGATATTCGCCGCGTTCATGGTGCTGTTCGGCATGGCCAACGCCGGCTTGCCGGGCACCTCCGGCTTCATCGGTGAATTTCTGGTGATCTTGAGCAGTTTCAAGGCCAGCTTCTGGATTGCTTTCCTGGCGGCGACCACCTTGATCCTTGGCGCGGCTTACACGCTGTGGCTGGTCAAGCGGGTGATCTTCGGCGACATCGGCAACAGCCACGTCGCCGAATTGCAAGATGTAAACACCCGCGAGATCATCATGCTGAGCATGTTGGCTGCCGCAGTATTGCTGCTCGGCCTCTGGCCCGACCCGCTGACCTCCGTGATGCATGCCACAGTGGACAACCTGCTTCAGCATGTCACTGTTTCCAAGCTGTAAGGTCTCCTGTCGCAGAGAAGAATCGGAGAATAGGGAAACCCCATGAATTTCGTTGCCCCTGATTTCGCGCCGGTGTTGCCGGAGCTGTTCGTGCTGGCCTTGACCTGCCTGGTGCTGGTTATCGATGTGTTCCTGGAGCAACGGCAGCGCCATATCACCTACGGGTTGGCGCAACTGACCTTGCTGGGAGCGGCCCTGCTGACGCTTTTGACCTACGCGCAGGCGCCGGTGACCACGATGTTCGGTCACTACGTTAAGGATGCGATGGGCGATCTGCTCAAGCTGTTTATCTACCTGACCACCGCCGCCGGCTTTCTCTACTCGCGCGACTATCTGCGCCAGCGCGACCTATTCAAGGGCGAGTACTACGTGCTGGGTCTGTTTGGTGTGCTCGGCATGATGGTTATGGTGTCCGCCCACAGCTTGCTCAGCGTGTATCTGGGGTTGGAACTGCTATCGTTGTCGCTTTACGCCTTGGTGGCGATCGACCGGGATTCTCCGGTTTCTTCCGAAGCCGCCATGAAGTATTTCGTACTGGGTTCGCTGGCTTCCGGCATGTTGCTGTACGGCATTTCGATGATCTACGGCGCGACCGGCAGCGTGGATCTCCAAGTGGTGGCCGACGCCGTCGCCAGGCAGGGTCCGGACAACCTGGTGTTGGTGTTCGGACTGGTATTTCTGGTGGTCGGACTGTCGTTCAAGCTGGGCGCGGTGCCTTTCCATATGTGGTTGCCGGACGTCTACCAGGGTGCGCCCACTTCGGTGACCCTGTACATTGGCTCGGCGCCCAAACTGGCGGCGTTTGCCTTGATCATGCGGGTCCTGGTGGATGGCCTGGGTTCGTTGCAGGGCGACTGGCAGCAAATGCTGATCATCCTGGCGGCGCTATCCATGGCGCTAGGCAACCTGGTCGCGATCGTCCAGACCAACATCAAGCGGATGTTGGCCTATTCGACCATTTCCCATGTTGGATTTCTGCTATTGGGCATTCTGGCCGGCACGCCGGAGGGCTACGCGGCGGCCATGTTTTACGCCATCGTTTACGTGCTGATGGCGGTCGGGGCTTTCGGTCTGATCATGATGCTGAGTCGGACCGGCTTCGAGGCTGAAAACATTGATGACTTCAAGGGCCTGAACGACCGCAATCCGTGGCTGGCATTCCTGATGATGGTCGTCATGATGTCAATGGCCGGCATTCCGTTCCTGGCCGGTTTCTACGCCAAGTGGGTCGTGTTGCAGGCGGTGGTTGATGTGGGGCTGGTGTGGCTGGCCATTCTCGGCGTGGTGTTCTCGGTGATCGGTGCGTTCTATTATCTGCGGGTGGTCAAATGTCTTTACTTCGACAAGCCAGAACAAAGCGCGCCGATCGAACTCAGTCGTGACGCTGAAATTGTCATCAGCGCCAACGGACTGCTGTTGGTGGTGCTGGGACTCTATCCGACCGCGCTGATGAGTTGGTGCGCCACGGCGCTGTTGAGCTAGGTAGGCGCCGTCCGGGCGTGTCGCAGGGTTTGTTGGTCGGGTTCTGGCTGGGGTTGGCGGTGGTGGCCGCTAACCTCCCTTGGCTGAGCGAACGCTGGCTGTTGGCGATTCCGCGTCAGCAGCGGGCCAAACCTGCCTGGTTGAGGCTGGTCGAGTGGGGGTTGCTCTACGGGTTGATCGTTGGCATGGGCTTCGGTTTCGAATACAAGACGACCGGCGTCATTCATGCGCAGGCGTGGGAATTTTATGCAGTGACTTTGTGCCTGTTTGCGGTTAGCGCCATGCCGGGATTTATCTATTGCCACCAACTGCGGCGCTTGCTGCGGCAGGCGAGGCAGTAACGCCTGAAAATAATAGTTGAGTCGGGTGCTCGACCACCGCGCGGATTCCCAGCGCGAACCCTCCAATAGTTCCCGCTGCTCTTCCTTCAATATCCCTTTGTTTTCCTCAATTCTCGCTATGCCGCTCGCCAAGCCGGCGACCCCGTTCCTTGAAAAAGACCGGCCTCTGATCGGGTGACCCCGCATCGATTTGCTGCACCGCAATATAAGCTGCGCTATAATTCGGGCGCCTGTCAGTCACCGCAAGGGCGGTCATGTCAAAACAGCATCCGATTATCGCCATTACCGGTTCGTCTGGCGCCGGCACTTCGACGGTTCGGGTCGCGATGGAGCATATCTTTCGCCGGGATGGCATCCATGCCGCCATCGTCGAAGGCGACAGCTTCCATCGCTACGATCGGCTGGAAATGCAACGGCAATGCGAACAAGCTTACCGGGAGGGCCGCAACCTCAGTCATTTCGGTCCCGAGGGGAATCTGTTCGACCGCTTGGAAGCGCTGTTCATGGAGTATGGCGAGCGCGGCGGCGGATTACGGCGTTATTACCTGCACAGCCGGGAAGATGCCGAGCGTTATGGCCAAGAGCCTGGGACGTTTGCGCCTTGGGCGCAATTGCCGCCCGGGACCGACCTGTTATTCTACGAGGGCTTGCACGGCGGGGTAGTGACCGACAAGGTGAATGTCGCCCGTTATGTGGATCTGCTGATCGGGGTGGTGCCGATCGTCAACCTGGAATGGATTCAGAAAATTCACCGTGATACCGCCGAGCGGGGCTACAGCGCCGAGGCGGTCACCGATGCCATCCTGCGGCGGATGTACGACTACACCCACTATATCGTGCCGCAGTTTTCATGCACCGACATTAACTTTCAGCGAGTGCCGACGGTGGATACCTCCAACCCCTTCACCGCTCGCGATATCCCCACGCTGGATGAAAGCTTTGTGGTGATCCGCTTCAAGGACGCCCGCAAAACCCAGCCCAATTTCCCTCACCTGATTCACATGATTCACGACTCATTCATGTCGCGCCGCAACACCATTGTGGTGCCGGGCGGCAAGATGGGTTTCGCCATGGAAATTATCCTGCAACCGCTGATCGAACGGTTGGTCCGCCGGGAATTATGAGAGAGAGTCCGCTCAACCGGCGCGTGCACTCCCGCGGCTTGGTAGGGATATGGTGATGCCGGCGATGCCGGCCAGCGTCATCACACCGCCCAAGGCCAGCTTCCAGGTCAGGACATCGCCCCACAGCAACACACCGAAGGCGACCGCCAGCACGGGGTTCAGCAGCAGTAGCGGCGTGGTGACCCCGACCGGATAACGGCCGAGCAGATAATAGACGATGCCGTGGCCGATCAGGGATGCGCCCAGGGCGGAATAGACCGGAGCCGCCAGCTCCAGGGTGCTCGCCGTGCGCAGGGCGGTCCACTGTCCCTGCTCGAACAGCAGCGAGAGCAGCGCCAGCGCCGGAGTGGCGCACAGCGCGATCCAAGCTTGCAGCGCGAACACGCCGACCCCGCGCAAGCGCCGCATCTGGATGGTGGCGAGCGCCATCGCCGCCGCGCCGGCGGTGACGAGCAGCAGGGCATCGAGATGGTGGAACACCACCGGATCGAAGCCGATGACCAGCACGCCGCCGAATGCCAGGGCGATGCCAGCCAGCCGCCGGGCATCCAGGGTTTCGCCCAACAGGAGCAAGGCCAGCACCGTCGAAAACGGTACGTAAAGCTGGCTGGCGATGGCGACCGAAGCGATGTCGCCGCTGGCTTCCAGACCGGCGAAGATCAGGCTGAAGTGCAGAACACCCTGCACCAGGGCGATTCCCAATACGCCGCCCATCCGGCCGGGAATCCAGCGCAGGAACGGCAGCAGCACCAGCAACAGGACGGCAAAACGCAAGCTGGTGAACAGAAAGGATTGGAAGTGGGTGACCCCCACCTTGCCGGCGATGAAGTTGAACGCCCAGGCGGTGTTCGCGAGCAGTACCAGCAGCAAATCTCCAGGCTGCATGCCGTAACGGGCCGGAGCGTCGTCGCCGGGCGGCGGTTTCAGACCTCCTCCCGTTGCCACCAGACCCTCGCGGCGTGCAGGAATCGGGTGTCCAGTTCGGCCGCCGCCTGGGCCGGCAGCGCGCCGGTCAGCCACCATTGTTCCTGCAATTGACGGGGATCGTAGAGCGCTTCGGTTTTGACAGCGGCGCCGGCCAGCGAGGCCGACAAGCGGGCGACCTGATACTCCATCCGCAGTGGCGCGAATTCAGGCGGCGAGTCCACGCCGGCCACGATCTCCATGCATACGCACCAGATTTGCTTGCGTTCCAGGTTGTGCTCCAAGCGCGCGCGCGCGGCCTGTATTTGATCGAGAGCGCCCGCCAGCGTTTCACAGACGGCGTCGAAGCGCTGTTGCAGCGCCGCCGCCAGCGTTGCCGGCAGGTCCGGCAACGCCGCCCACTCCTGGCGGGTCGACGAGAGCACGGTATCGTCCCGCTGGGTTTCCAACTCGGCTTCCAGCCGGGCGCATAGCCGGCTGCGCTGTTGCAGGTGCTGGAAGGTTTCCTGGATATCGGCCTGGCGCAGGAGTTTCTCGCGTTGGGCGAACTGCCGAACGGCTGCTTCAAAGCGCTGGTCGAGCGCACGCTGTTCGGTTCTGGGTACCGGCCCGATGATCCGCCACTCGTGTTGCGCCGCTTGCAATCGGGCGCTTGCTTGCGCCAGTTGTTCGGGTTCGATCAGGGCGAGCGACTCGACCTCTTCACACAGGCCCAGTTTGTGCCGCAGATGGGTTTGTCGTTCGGCGTCGGCGGCTTGCTGTTCGGCGTGACGGCGAGCGAAAACCGCGTCGCAGGCGGCACGGAAAGCCTTCCACAAAGCCTGTTCTTGCCGGTAGGAGCCTTGCACGGTGGGCTGCCATTGAGCCTGAGCGAGTTTAGCGGTTTCGACGGCGGCGCGTAGATCGGGGTTGTCCGCCAGACCTTGAACCTGCTGGATCAACTGCTGGCGCCGTTGCAGCTCACGTTCGCGTTCGACATCAAGGTGCGCGTCCAAGCGTCGCAGGACCTGTTGGAAGCGGCGGTCGATAGCCTTGCGGTCGGCGCGGTTGACTGGTCCAAGCTGGCGCCATTGTTCGCGGGCGCGACGGCATAGCCGGTCGGCCTCGCGCCAGTCCACCTGTTGCCAGTCGGTTGTCGCTTCAAACTGTTCCATTTGCTCGCAAAGCGCCGCTTTCTGGTCAAAATTATGCTGGCGTTCGCGGGTCTGAGCCTCGAAATAGGCCTGACACGGGGCGTAGGCGCGCTCACAGGCAGTGTTGAAGCGTTTCCATAGCCCCTTGGGCGCGCCGCCTTCATGATGGTCCAGCTCTTTCCAGGCCGTGCGGACTTGCTGGATGCGCTGAGCGATATCGGTCGGGTCGGTGTCGAGGTCAATCAGGCTTTCAGCGGCGGCGCAAAGCTGCTCCCGGGCCTGGCTGGCGCCCCAGCGCCGCCAGCCGCGCAGTTCGCCGATGCGCGCGGCGCAGGCTTGCAGACGCTCCTCGATCACCGCCATCTGCCCCCGGTTCAGGCCAATGTTGTGTTTGATCTGGTGGCGGGCTTGCTCCTGTAGTTGAGTGGCCTGCTGCAATTCGCCATCCTCGACGGCCGTTTCGAGCTGGCACACCCGGTCCTGGATGTCTTGCCATTCCTGATCGCGGTTCTGGGCCTGTCGCTGCTGGCGGGCGCGCAATTTGTCGAGTAGGCCGTCAAAACGGCTCTGCAGGTCGTCGGCGAGCGCGCGCGACTCCGGTCGTTCCAGTCCTTCCCAATGCTGCCGCAGATGCTTGAGATCGGCGTCGCGCACTTCGCTGGGCTGTTGGAGCAAGGTTTCGCCTTGCGCCAGCATTTCACGCAAGCGTTCGGTACGGATATGGTTGCGCCGCAGGATGCGTTCCTGTTCCTGGATATCTTGAACCAGTTGGTGGAACCGCGCTGCTTGCCGCCGGCTTTCGCTATCCTGGGCGGGGCCGTGCTGGGTCCAGGCGGCGGGTGCCTCGGTGATGGCGTACCGGATCGCCGCGTCAAGTTCCGGGCTGGATTCGCCGTGCTGGCGCAACCGTTCCAACAGGGATTCCAGTGTGGCGAGCAGCTCCAGTCGCTGAGCCCGGCGGTTGGAGCTGGCCTGGCGTTCGGCCAGAAACCGGCCGCGAGCTTGCGCGTAGCGCGCCTGGAGTTCCGCTGGAGCGCCGGCTTCCTGCTCGCGCCATTCCTGCTCCAGTTTGGGAAACCGGCCCGCGTTGAGGCCGCTTTCGCCATCCCAGTTCAAGCGTTCCATTTCGGTACACAGCCGCTCCAGGTTTAAGGCGCGCGCCCGCTCGGTGTTCAGAGCGTCCAAACGTTCCCGTGCCCGGCGGTGCAGGCGCTTGTCGCGGTTACGGCTCTGACGGGCGATCTGGTCGAGCAGTGCGGGATCATGCACACGTTCCAGCGCCGCCAGTCGCAGGTCTGGATGGGAATTCCGAATGGCGATGTCGGCCAGTGTGGGTTCCAGGTCAATCCGCTCCAGCGCCGCCAGCCGCAATTCGGGTTCGGCGGCGTGTTGCAGCAAAAACTCCACCAGTCCGGCATCCGTGTCTTGCCGCAACCGTTCCAGGCGGCTGGCCAGCGCCGGGCCGCCGGCGACTTTGCCGGCCAGCAGGGAATGGTAGCGCGCCCGGCCGGCATCCCGAATGTCCGCGTCAGCATCTTCGTCGGCGATGCGGCGCAACAGGTCGGGATCGTTGAGCCGCTCCAGCGCGGCGCGACGAACCGCCGGATCGGGGTCCCGCCGCGCCAGATCGAGCAGTTTCGGATCGCTACTGTCCAGATTCCCCAGGGATTGCTTGCGGGTTTCAGGGTTGGCTTGTTGCCACTTGGGCTTGAGGAAACGGCTCAGGATCATGAGGAGATCGATATGGCTCGGGGGTGGGGTGAAGCCCTGCCGGCTCGAGTGGATTCGATTGATATCCGGCAGCTAATTTTGCCGCTTACTTTAGCATACCGGTTCGGGGTTGTTGCCGCGGCGCGAGAGGATTGCCGTGCCACAACCATCTTAAAGCCGGTGTGGCGCCGGATGTCCGCTTTAGGATGTTTGCACTACTTCCGCTTGCTACAGTAAAGCCTGTGAAAAGTGCAAAACGAAGTGATATTGAGGCGATAGCCGATGAGGAGCACGTCATGAGTGACCAAACCCACAAAAATGAGTCCGACCCCATGACCGGTCAGGTCAGGGCGGCGGTGGACAAGGTACAGCGGGAAACCGATAATTTGGTGGATTCGCTGGTCAGGGAGGGCGAGAAACTCCGGGATCAGGCGCTGAAGATGGCTGAAGAGAAAACCGGCGAGATCAGGGAGCGGGTTGATGAAGTTCGTGATCGGGTCGGAGAAGTCAGGGACAAGGCGACCAGCACCCTGGATAACCTGGAGCAGTTGTTCGAGGAGCGGGTGGCGCGGGCGTTGAAGGGGTTGGGCGTACCGACCCGCGACGACCTGCGGACCATCGCCAGGCAGTTGGAGGAGATTAATCATTGTATTCAGGCCATCGCCAATGACCGGAAGGCGGCCGTGATGATCGCCCAAGCCGAGGAGGAGAAAGACGATCTAAAAATGATCAGCGGTATTGGCCCGGCGCTGGAAGGCAAGCTGAATGCCGCCGGTTTTTGCACCTACCGGCGGATCGCCAGTCTGACCGATACCGATATCGATGACCTGGAAGCCAATGTAATCCACCTCAGCGGCCGGATTCGCCGCGACGACTGGGTCGGGCAAGCCAAGGTGTTACACGCTCGGAAATACGGGGGCGAAGCACTCTAAGGCGGGGTCCGACGGGGGCGCCGGTCTTGGGCGGGACGGCCCGCCCCGCGTGAACCGGCCTGAGTGGCGGGGGAATCAGGACCGCCACGCCATCAGGCCGAGCGGTCCCATTTGACTGAGTGGTCTCAGGCGTTGAGGTCGGGAATGAGCCTGCTTTCCAGATGTGCGATCATGTCCTTGAGCATAAGCTTGCGCTTCTTTAATCGCTTCAACTCAAGCTCGTCGACGAGCGGGTCCTTGGCCAGGCGGGCGATCACATCGTCCAGATCGCGATGCTCGGTCCGCAGTTCGACGAGCCGGTGTTTGTAGTGTTCGATGTCACTGGTCTCCATTGTGGGATTCTCCGAAGAAGGGCGGTTTTTCTGTCCGGCGCGGCAAACCGGGACCGGGTGGATTCCCGATGCGCGGTGCTGACCGTGGTCACAAACGGGGAGTCTAGTCCTACGCCGAACGACCGGCAAGGTATCCGACTTGGCGCAACCCTGTTGATTTCAGGTAAAGTCGGCGCGCTGGACACGGTTTCCAAGGTGACAGGGCGATGACGGTTGCGGTCAAGAAACAGCAGATCAATTTCAACAAGCTTCAGAAGCGGCTGCGACGGAGCGCCGGCCAGGCGATTCAGGATTTCAACATGATCGAGGACGGCGACCGGGTGATGGTCTGCCTGTCCGGCGGCAAGGACTCTTTTGTCATGCTCGACATCCTGCGCAAGCTGCGGGCGCGGGCGCCGGTGCGCTTCGAACTGGTCGCGGTCAATCTCGATCAGAAGCAGCCCGGTTTTCCCGAGCATGTACTGCCGGAATATCTCCAGGGCATCGGCGTGCCGTTCCATATCATCGAGCAGGATACCTACAGCGTGGTCAAGCGAGTGATCCCGGAGGGAAAAACCACCTGTGGGCTGTGTTCGCGCTTGCGGCGCGGGGTCCTATATACGTTCGCCAAAGAGCATGGCATGACCCGGATCGCGCTGGGCCATCACCGCGACGATATTCTGGAAACCCTGTTTTTGAACCTGTTCCACGGCGGCAAGCTCAAGGCCATGCCACCCAAACTACTGAGCGACGACGGCCGGCATGTGGTGATCCGGCCGCTGGCCTATTGCCGGGAGCGTGACCTCGCCGCCTACGCCGAGGCCCGGCGGTTTCCGATCATTCCTTGCAACCTGTGCGGCTCGCAGCCCAAGCTGCAACGCCAGGCAATCAAGGCCATGCTGCGGCAGTGGGAAAAACAGTTCCCGGGACGGATCGAAAACCTCTTCGCCGCGCTGCGGAATGTGGCGCCTTCGCATCTGGCCGATACCGGGTTGTTCGATTTCGCCGGGTTGGGCGCGCGCAACGGCGGCCGGGTTCCGGAGTGGTTGCCCGGCGGGAGTGATGACGCCGCGGAATGGAATGTGGAGGAACATGAAAAGTTGTCGGTCAAGATGAGCGCGAAGCCGCACGTAAAGGAAGTATGTCTGCCCTTACCGACCACGCGGCGGGTTTGACGCTGTTTGAAATTCGCTGTTATGTTTCAATGCTTGTAATACGCCGGCTTTGCTTGATCGCATCCTCCCCTCCACGCTAGCCGGCCTCACACGAGGAGATAATAAATATGGAACAGCAATTGTTGGCGTTGGTCGCGGCGGCGAGTCTGGTCGTGGGCGGCGCAACCGCGCAAGCGGCCGATACCATCAAAATCGGCCTGATGGCGCCGTTGACCGGGTCCTGGGCTAGCGAGGGCCAGGGCATGAAGAAGATCGTCGAACTGCTGGCCGAGCAGCAAAACGCCAAGGGCGGCGTGCTGGGCAAAAAGATTGTGGTGGTGACCGAGGACGACGGTGGTGACCCGCGCACCGCTTCGCTGGCCGCGCAACGTCTGACCACTCAGGGCGTGGTGGCGGTGGTCGGCACCTACGGTTCTTCGGTGACCGAAGCCAGCCAGGCGATTTACGATGAAGTCAAGTTGCCCCAGATCGCCAACGGCTCCACCGCCATCCGCCTGACCGAAAAAGGCTTCAAGCATTTCTTCCGCACCGCGCCGCGCGACGACGAGCAGGGCCGCATGGCGGCGCAGACCATCGGGAAGCTGGGCTTCAAGAAGGTCGCCATCCTGCACGACAACACCTCCTACGCCAAGGGCCTGGCGGATGAAGCCAATGCGCTGCTGAAGAGCAAAGGCACGGAGGTGGTGTTTTTCGATGCGCTGACTCCCGGCGAACGCGATTACACCGCTATTTTGACCAAGCTGAAAGGCGCCAATCCCGATATGGTGCTGTTTACCGGCTACTATCCCGAAGCCGGTCTGCTCCTGCGGCAGAAGAACGACATGAACTGGAAGGCACCATTTCTGGGCGGCGACGCCACCAACAATGTCGATCTGGTCAAGATCGCCGGCAAGGAGGCCGCCGAGGGTTTCTACTTCCTCAGCCCGCCGCAGCCGCGGGATCTGGATACGCCGGACGCAGCGGCATTTCTGACCGATTACCAGAAGAAATATAACGAGTTGCCGCCCTCGATTTGGGCGGTGTTGGCCGGAGACGGTTTCCGGGTGATGGTGGCCGGCATCGCGGGCGCCAAGTCCACCGATGGCGATAAAATCGCCGAATACCTGCACAAGGATCTCAAGGATTATCCAGGCTTGAGCGGCCCGATCTCCTTCGACGCCAAGGGCGACCGCGAGGGCGAGGTGTACCGGGTCTACAAGGTGGATGCCGAAGGCAATTTCGTGTTGCAGAAGCTGTAAGTCTCTGGCGCGGTTCCTTCCCAGGTTGGAGGGAACCGCCGCGACCCCGCAAGTATACTGGCAGGCAACTCGATGCTTCTTTCCCCTCCAACCTGAAGCCCAGCGACCTCGTGGAAGAATTTCTCCAGCAATTGACTAACGGTTTGGCCGTGGGCGGCATCTACGCCCTGATCGCCCTGGGCTACACCATGGTTTACGGTGTGCTCAAACTGATCAACTTCGCCCACGGCGACCTGTTTACCTACGGGGCCTACCTGGGTTTGACTTTGCTGACCTCGCTGGCGCTGACCGACCGCTTGGGTTTCGCCCTGGGCGTGCTGGTGCTGGTGCTGATGGTGATGGGGCTGGTGGCGGTTCTCGGCGCGATTCTGGAGCGAGCCGCCTACCGCCCCTTGCGGGAATCGCCCCGGCTGTCGGCGGTGGTGTCGGCGTTGGGCGCGTCGATCTTCTTGCAAAATGCGTTGATGCTGATTTACGGCGCGCGCTTCCAGGTTTATCCCGATAACATCCTGCCCACCGCCACGCTGAATGTGTTCGGCCTGTACCTGCCGCTGATGCGGGTGCTGATCGTGCTGGCTTCGGTGCTGATGATGGCTGCTCTGTACCTGTTCATCCAGAAGACCCGGATCGGGGCCGCCATCCGCGCGGCGGCGATCGATCAGGGCGCGGCGCGACTGATGGGCATCGACGTGAACCGGGTGATCCTGCTGGTGTTTCTGATGGGGCCGGCGCTGGGCGGGACTGCTGGGTTGATGGTGGGGCTGTACTACGGCCAGATCAATTTCACCATGGGCTGGGTCTACGGTATGAAAGCCTTCACCGCCGCGATCCTGGGCGGCATCGGCAACATTCCCGGCGCGATGGTGGGCGGGTTGTTGCTGGGAGTGATTGAGGCGCTGGGCGCGGCCTATATTTCCATCGCCTGGAAGGATGCCATCGCCTTCCTGGTGCTGATCCTGATCCTGATTGTCCGGCCCACCGGTTTGCTGGGCGAGCGGGTAGCGGACAAGATATGAAGAGGATAAGAGATAGGGGTATAGATCATGATGGCGGATGGAGCTCATGAAGCACGGTAAGCCGTTCGCCATCGTACTGGTCGCCGCGCTATTGGCCGCCGCGCCGCTGTTTCTCAACGCCTATCAGGTGGATGTGCTCAACAGCATCGGTCTATACGGGCTGCTGGCGCTGGGTCTCAACCTCATTTTGGGTGAGGCCGGCTTGTTCAATATGGGCCACGCCGCCTTTTACGCGGTGGGCGCCTACACCGCCGCCATTCTGAACACCCGCTATCAGATTCCAATCCTGTGGACCTTGCCGCTGAGCGGTTTGGCCGCCGGCTTGTTTGCGCTGGTGGTGGCGCGACCGGTGGTGCATTTGCGCGGCGATTACCTGCTGATCGTCACCATCGGCGTCGGCGAAATCGTGCGTATCGCCCTGGTGAACGACATCTTCGGCATTACCGGCGGCGCCAACGGTATTTTTGGCATCAGTCGTCCCAAGCTGTTCGGTATCGTCATTCGCCGGCCGCAGGAGTTTTTTTACCTGATTTGGGGCTGCGTGGCGCTGACCATTTTTCTGTTTTTGCGGCTGAAACAGTCGCGGTTCGGACGGGCGCTCAACTATTTGCGCGAGGACGAAGTGGCGGCGGAAGGCAGTGGCATCAACACTGCGTACTACAAGCTGGCCGCGTTCGGGCTGGGCGCGGCCTGGGCGGGCATGGCTGGTACCCTGTTCGCGGCCAAAATGACCATCATCTCTCCGGAATCCTTCAATTTCTGGGAATCGGTGGTGCTGTTT
Source organism: uncultured Gammaproteobacteria bacterium (assembly GCA_963695105.1). Classification (GTDB taxonomy): domain Bacteria; phylum Pseudomonadota; class Gammaproteobacteria; order Competibacterales; family Competibacteraceae; genus Competibacter. The sequence continues at coordinate 60,010 of CAVOGC010000017.1, forward strand.
ATGATCGTGATTCTCGGCGGGGCGGGAAATATCGCCGGAGTCCTGCTGGCGGCGTTCCTGGTCATCGGCTTGCCGGAACTGTTCCGCGAGTTCGCCAGCGCCCGGATGCTGGTGTTCGGCCTGGTGATGGTCGTGATGATGGTGTTCCGGCCGCAGGGTTTGTTGCCGGCGGGCGGAGGACGATTTTCGCCGGTAACCCTGACCAAAGGGCGCGGATGATGGGGGCGCCATCCGTTGTATCCGGTCGGCTGGCCGCCACTGCGACACCGTTGCTGACGCTCCAGGGGCTGACCAAAACCTTTGGCGGTCTGACTGCGGTCAACGCAGTGTCCTTCGTCGTCGAGGAAGGTTCGGTGGTCGGTCTGATCGGTCCCAACGGCGCCGGCAAGACCACGGTATTCAACCTGATCACCGGCAACTACCGGCCCGACCAGGGCCAAATCGAGTTTGGCGGCACGCCGCTGGCTGGTTTGCGCACCCACCGCATCATTACTCTTGGCATCGCCCGTACCTTCCAGAACATCCGACTGTTCCAACGCCTGACAGTGCTGGAAAACGTGCTGGCCGGCTGCCATTATCGGATGCAGGGCGGAATTCTCACCGCCATGTTGCGGTTGCCGTCCCAGCGGCGCGAGGAAGATGACGCCATGGGTCGGGCCTTGAAGGAGTTGGAATTTGTCGGTTTGCGCCAACAAGCGCTGGCGTTGGCCAAGAATCTGGCCTATGGCGACCAGCGGCGGCTGGAAATCGCCCGGGCGCTGGCGACCCAGCCGCGATTGCTGGTTCTGGACGAACCGGCCGGCGGCATGAACGAACAGGAAACCGAGGCGCTGGTGGGTTTGATCGCCCGAATCCAGGAACGCGGGATCACTATTTTGCTGATCGAACACGATATGCGCCTGGTGATGCGCGCCTGCGAAAAATTGGTGGTGCTGGAAAACGGCGGCAAAATCGCCGAAGGCGCGCCGGAGCAGGTCCGCCGCGATCCAAAGGTGATCGAGGCTTATCTGGGCACCGAGGACGAGGCGTAACGCGAACCCGTGGAGAAATTCTGACCCATGTCCGCAACCGCCGCTAAATTCGCGACCTACGAAGACCTGCTCGACCTGCCCGAAAACCTGGTGGGTGAGATCATTCACGGTCAATTGATCGCGCAACCGCGCCCTGCATCCCGCCATGCCGCCGCGAGCACCGGCGTGAGCGGACAAATCTGATCAACCCGTTCCATCAAGGGCGAGGTGGTCCCGGCGGTTGGCGGATTCTGTTCGAGCCGGAGTTGCACTTGGGGGCACATATTCTGGTGCCCGACCTGGCCGGCTGGCGGCGGGAGCGGATGCCGGAATTGCCCGATGTGGCCTACTTCACTCTGCCCCCCGACTGGGTGTGCGAGGTACTCTCGCCCGGCACGGCCCGAACCGACCGCGCGGATAAAATGCCCATTTATGCCGAATATGGGGTGTCGTTTCTATGGCTGATCGATCCGGCGCTGCATACCCTGGAAGCGTTCGTGCTGCGCGACGGACACTGGTCGTTGGAGCACGTTTACCAGGAAGATGACGAGGTGCGCGCCGTTCCCTTTGACGCGGTGGCTTTTCCTCTGGCGGATTTATGGTCCTGAACCACAGTCACCCGGAGCGCGCCCGCCATGTTGCTTGAGGTCGAAAACCTGCACGTCCGCTACGGCAACGTCGAGGCGCTGCACGGTGTCAACCTGCACGTCCGCCAAGGCGAAATCGTCGCCATTCTCGGCGCGAACGGCGCCGGCAAGACCACCACCCTGCACGCCATCAGCGGCCTGCTGCGTCCCTCGCGGGGCGAAATCCGCTTCGAGTCCAAACCCACCCACAAATTGCCCGCGCATCGATTGGTGGGCATGGGGATCGCCCATGCGCCGGAAGGTCGCCGCATCTTCGGTACGTTGACCGTTCAGGAGAACCTGAATCTGGGCGCCTTTACCCAAGCCGACCGGACCCGGACGGCCAAGACCCTGCAATGGATTCACGAACTGTTTCCGGTGCTGGCCCAGCGCCGCGAGCAACTGGCCGGCACCCTGAGCGGCGGTGAGCAGCAGATGCTGGCCATCGGCCGGGCATTGATGGCCAACCCCCGGATTTTATTGCTGGACGAGCCGAGTCTCGGGCTGGCGCCGCTGCTGGTGAAGGTTATTTTCCAGACCCTGTGGGAGATCAACGAGGCCAGAGTCACCATCGTGCTGGTCGAGCAGAATGCCCGCGCCGCGTTGAAGCTGGCGCATCGCGGCTATGTGATGGAAGTCGGCCGAATCGTGCTGGAAGATCGCGCCGAGGCGCTGTTGGCCAATCCCGAGGTTCGCAACGCCTACCTGGGTGGTCAGACGGCCGGGGAGTGACGGGTTTGAACGAATCGCCGCCGGCGCCGGCATCGCCGGTTGTCGCCGTCGAGCCGCCGCCGATTGCCGCGCCGCCGCTGATCCCCGAACCGGAACTGGTGGCGGCGGTGCTACCGGCGACGGCCGCGCCCGAGCCCACCGCCGTCCATCGCCGCGCCGTGCTGATGCTGCTGGCGGCGGCGATCCTGTGGAGTTCGGGCGGGCTGCTGATCAAATGGATCGAGTGGAACCCGGTGGCCATCGCCGGGATGCGCAGTTTGATCGGCGCGGCGCTGATCGGTGTGGCGTTCCGCCGTGAACTGCGGTTTGCACCGTCGTTCGAACTGATCGGCGGAGCGCTAGCCTACGCCGGCACGGTGGTGCTGTTCGTGATCGCCAACAAGATGACCACGGCGGCGAACACCGTTTTGCTGCAATACACCGCGCCGGTTTACGTCATCCTGTTCAGCCCGTGGTTTCTGGGCGAACGGGCCAGCCGCCGCGACTGGCTGATCCTGCTGGTGATGATGGGCGGCATGGTGCTGTTCTTTTTGGATAAGCTGACCCTGACCGGCTACTGGGGCAACATCATCGCCCTGGTCGATGGCTTCTGCTTCGGCTGGATGACCTTGTTCATGCGCCGGCAAAAAGACGGTTCCGCGCTGTCCTCCTTGTTACTCGGCAATCTGCTGGCGGGGGCGATCGGTCTGCCGTTCATGTTTCAGTCCATGCCCGATCTGTCGGGTTGGATCGGTTTGTCGCTGCTGGGCGTGCTGCAATTGGGATTGCCCTACATTTTGTTCGCGCTGGCGTTGCGCCATGTCCGGGCGGTCGAGGGCATTCTGATTCCGATGATCGAGCCGGTGCTCAATCCGGTCTGGGTGTTCCTGCTGCTGGGGGAGACGCCAGGGGTCTGGGCATTGGTGGGGGGAACGATCATTCTCGGCGCGGTCATGTTTCGGGCGTGGCGTTGACGTGTGCGTGGCGGATGCCGCCAGCTTAATATGGTCACCCCAATCGCTTTGTGAAGGACTTCACTCATGGAACTCTCCGCTCTGACCGCGATTTCCCCCATCGACGGTCGCTACGCCGACAAGACCGCCGACCTGCGACCGATCTTCAGCGAATACGGCCTGATCCGCCATCGAGTGTGGGTGGAGGTGCGCTGGCTGCAAGCGCTGGCCCGGCATCCCGGCATCCCGGAGGCGCCGCCGCTGAGCGAGCGCGCCCTCCATATCCTCGACGGGTTGGTCGAAAACTTCACCCTGGCGGATGCCCAGCGGGTCAAGAACATCGAGCGCACCACCAATCACGACGTAAAGGCGGTCGAGTATCTGCTCAAGGAGAAAATCGCCGGCAACGCCGAACTGGAAGCGGTCGGCGAATTCATCCACTTCGCCTGCACCTCCGAGGACATCAACAATCTGGCCTATGCGCTGATGCTGCGCGAGGCACGGACCCAGGCGCTGTTGCCGGGATTGGATGAACTCATCGACGCTATCGTCCGCCTCGCCCACCAGTACGCCGACCAGGCCGATGCTGGCCCGCACCCACGGCCAACCGGCCTCGCCGACCACGCTCGGCAAGGAGATGGCCAACGTCGCCTATCGTCTCAAACGCCAGCGGGCGCAACTGGCGGCCGCGCCGCTGCTGGGCAAGATCAACGGCGCGGTCGGCAACTACAACGCCCATCTGGCCGCCTATCCGGAGCTGGACTGGGAGGAGCATCGCCCGCCGCTTCGTCAGCGAGGATCTGGGGCTGGACTGGAATCCCTACACCATCCAGATCGAGCCGCACGACTACATGGCGGAATTTTTCCACACGGTGATGCGGGCCAACACCGTGCTGCTGGATTTCTGCCGCGATCTTTGGAGCTACATCGCCATCGGCTATTTCCGCCAGCGGACCGTGGCCGGCGAGATCGGCTCCTCGACCATGCCGCACAAGGTCAACCCCATCGACTTCGAGAACGCCGAGGGCAACCTGGGAGTAGCCAAGGCGCTGCTGGATCATCTGGCCGCCAAGCTGCCGGTGTCGCGCTGGCAGCGGGATTTGACCGACTCGACCGTGCTGCGCACGCTGGGGGTCGGGCTGGCGCATTCGCTGGTGGCCTATCAGTCCTGTCTCAAGGGCATCGGCAAGCTGGAAGTGGATATGGCGGCGCTGGACGCCGATCTCGACGCCAACTGGGAAGTGCTGGCCGAGCCGATCCAGACCGTGATGCGCCGCCATGGCATCGAGCAGCCTTACGAGCAACTCAAGGCGCTGACCCGCGGCCAGCGGGTGGACCGGGAGACGCTGCGCGCCTTTATCGCCGATCTGGCGCTTCCCGAGGAGGTCAAACAACGGCTGCTGGCGCTGACGCCGGCCGACTACACCGGTAACGCCGCCGACCAGGCGCGCCGGGTCTGAGGCCATCATGATGCCGAAGGTGTTGGGTGAACTCAGTCCGGCGCAATTCCTGGCCGAGTATTGGCAGAAGCAGCCGCTGATCGTGCGCGGCGCCTGGCCGGGTTTTCAGGACCCGCTGACCCCGGAGGAACTGGCGGGGCTGGCCTGCGAGGAGAGCGTGGAATCGCGGCTGGTGCTGGAGCGGGGCGGGGAAAAGCCGTGGGAGCTGCGTCACGGGCCGTTCGTGGATGACGATTTCCTCAAGCTGCCGGACAGTCATTGGACCCTGCTGGTGCAGGATGTCGAGAAGCACGCTCCGGAATTGACGACGCTGCTGGAGCCGTTCCGTTTTATCCCCGACTGGCGCATCGACGATCTGATGATCAGCTACGCGCCGCCGGCCGGCACGGTTGGGCCGCACGTCGATGACTATGACGTATTCCTGCTGCAAGGGCAGGGGCGGCGGCGCTGGCAAATTAGTCGCCGGCCGGTGGAACCCGATAATTGGCTGCCCGATACCGAATTGCGCATTCTGCGCGAGTTTGTCCCGGAACAGGAGTGGGTGCTGGAGCCGGGCGATCTGCTGTACCTGCCGCCGCGCGTCGCTCATTACGGGGTGGCGCTGGAACCGTGTCTGACCTACTCGGTCGGGTTCCGCGCGCCCAGCCATCGGGAGTTGATCGGCGGTTTTCTGGAGTTCCTGCTGGACGGCATCGATCCCGAGGCGCGCTACACCGACCCCGATCTGACCGCGCAGGACCATCCCGGCGAGATCGGGTCCGCCGCGCTGGCCAAGATGCGGAATCTGTTGCGCCAAACCATCGCCCTGGACGATGAAACCATCGCGGTCTGGTTCGGCCGCTACTTGAGCGAGCCCAAGCCGGGTTTTCGCGCCGAGCCGGAGACGGAACCCTACACCGAGGACGATTTGCGGGAATATATACGCGACGGCGGCTCGCTGGAGCGCAACCCCGGTTCACGCTTCCATTACATTGTCGATCCAGAGGGAGAGACGGTGCTGTTCGTGGACGGGCAGGCGTTCGCGCTGGGGCCGACGGTGGCGTTTGTGGCTCCGCTACTGTGCCGGTATCGCACCTTGACTCCGGCGCGGCTGCGCGAGGCGTTGAAGCAGCCCGATGCCCGGCAACTGCTGCTGGATCTGCTGAACGAGGGGTTGCTGGCGATCCATGAGGAAGAGGCGGATTGAGTGGCCCGTTTTTTCTGATGGCAAATCAAAGCCAAGCCTAATAACCCTGTTCCAGCAGGGTTTTTACTTGTCCGGTCGGACACGATGCCGGACAATGCAGCCCCAGCCATGGCTATAACAATACGCTCATAACTCGCGAGGTGAACAAGTTGAAACGGCAAGTGCGCAAGGCGGTATTCCCCGTGGCCGGCCTCGGAACCCGATTCCTGCCGGCGACCAAGGCCAGTCCCAAGGAAATGCTTCCGATCGTTGACAAGCCGCTGATTCAGTACGGGGTCGAGGAAGCAGTGGCGGCGGGGGTGGAGACCCTGGTTTTCATCATCGGCCGCACCAAGAACGCCATCGCCGATCATTTCGACAAGGCCTACGAACTGGAAGCGGAGCTGGAAGCCCGCCACAAGACCGACCTGCTGCAAGTGGTGCGCGGCATCGTGCCGAGCGGAGTGGAATGCGTCTACGTCCGCCAAGCCGAAGCGCTGGGTCTGGGCCATGCCGTGCTGTGCGCCCGGCCGGTGGTGGGCGACGAACCCTTCGCGGTGATTCTCGCCGACGATCTGATCGAGGAAGATGCCCGCGAGGGTGGGGCGATGAGCCAGATGACCCGCCACTTCAATAAATACCAGTGCTCGATCCTGGGGGTGGAACGGGTACCCAAAGCGGAAACCAACAAGTACGGTATCGTCCATCCCCTGCCGTTTGCCACCCGGATCAGCAATGTGGACGGCATCGTCGAGAAACCGATGCCCGAGGATGCTCCGTCCGATCTGGCGGTGGTGGGTCGCTACATCCTCACGCCGCGCATCTTCGACCTGCTGACCACCATTCCGCGCGGGGCCGGCAACGAAATCCAGTTGACCGACGGCATCGCCGCTTTGCTGGCCGAGGAGCAGGTGCTGGCCTACGAGTTCTCCGGCCGGCGCCACGATTGCGGCAGCAAGCTCGGCTATCTGATCGCGACGGTCGAATACGGCTTGCGCCACCCGGAACTGGGCGATCGGTTCCGCGATTACCTGCAAACCTTCGGTTGCCGATTCGACGGCCTGACGCCAGCCGGCGATTGAGTTCGGGCCACCAATTTCCCGAGGAGGAAGCCGCGATGCCACAGGGCCTGCTCGTTCTGAATGCCGGATCGTCCAGCATCAAGTTTTCGGTGTTCGCCCTGCCGGCGGACAGCGGCGAATTGAATCTGGTTTGCCGGGGGTTGCAGGAGAATATCGGCGACGACAACCCGCGCTTCACGGCGGTCGATCAAGCCGGGAAGGTGGTGATCGATACCCGGCCGACGCCGCCGGCCGGTAAGGTTTACCATCATCAGGCGGCGCTGCGCGATTTGCTCATCTGGCTGAGAGATTCGCCGGATTTACCCGATGTGATCGCGGTTGGCCACCGGGTGGTGCACGGTGGCCAGGAGTACAGCGATCCGCAAGTGCTGACGCTGGAGATCATCGCGCGCCTGGAAACCTTCGTGCCGCTGGCGCCGCTGCACCAGCCTCACAACCTGGCCGGCATCCGCGCCATCGGCGCGGTGCAGCCGGATCTGCCGCAAGTGGCCTGCTTCGACACCGCGTTCCATTTTGGCCAGCCGGAACTGGCTCAGTTATTCGCCCTGCCGCGCGCCTACCGCGAGGAGGGAGTGCGGCGCTACGGCTTCCACGGCCTGTCCTATGAGTACATCGCCGGGGCGTTGGCCGAGGCCACGGGCACGGCGGCGACCGGCCGGGCGGTGGTGGCGCATCTCGGCAACGGCGCCAGCATGTGCGCGATGCGGGACGGCAAGAGCGTGGCCAGCACCATGGGGTTCACCGCGGTAGAGGGCCTGCCGATGGGTACCCGCAGCGGGTCGCTGGACCCCGGCGTGCTGATCTATCTGATGGAACGGCATGGCATGGGCGCGTGCGAACTGACTCAACTGCTGTACAAGCAGTCCGGCCTGTTGGGTCTTTCCGGCGTCAGCAACGACATGCGCGAGCTGTTGGTCAGCGCCGATCCCAACGCCAAACTGGCGGTGGATTACTTCAGCTACCGCATCGCCCGCGAACTCGGCTCGCTGGCGGCGGCGCTGGGCGGGCTGGACGCGCTGGTGTTCACCGGCGGCATCGGCGAGCACGCGGCGGCGGTGCGCGAGCAGGTCTGCGCCCGTTCGGCGTGGTTGGGCATCGAACTGGATGCGGCGGCCAACGCCGGTCACGACCGGCGGCGGATCGATCAGCCCGGCAGTCGGGTGGCGGTGTGGGTGCTGCCCACCAACGAGGAACTGGTCATCGCTCGCCATACCCGACGGCTGGTTCTGGAGCGTTAGGGACTGTATGGAAATTCCCCCTTTCCCGGTGAGAGAGGGGCTGGAGGTGAGGGTTTTTCAACGACTTGAATCCCTAGAGGCCGCGTAAAAACGTCTCTTGATCTCCATGCGGCTTGTCCCCCGAGGGACAAGCCGTTAGTCTATTTCACCCTTTTTACTCCATGAACTCACCGGTTGAAAATCCATGTGCGGAATCGTGGGCGCCATCGCCGAACGCAACGTGACCCCCATCCTGCTCGAAGGTTTGCGGCGGCTGGAATATCGCGGCTACGATTCGGCGGGGATTGTTACCCTGGACCATCGCGACCAATGCCTGCATCGGACCCGCACGGTCGGCAAGGTTCAGGCGCTGGCGGAACGGCTGCGGCAGGAGCCGGTGCGCGGCCCGCTGGGCATCGCCCACACCCGCTGGGCCACCCACGGCGAGCCCTCCGAGCGTAACGCGCACCCGCACGTCAGCAACGACTCGGTGGCGGTGGTGCATAACGGCATCATCGAGAACTATCGGGAACTCAAGGAGGAACTGATCGCCGCCGGCTACCGCTTCGAGTCCGACACCGACACGGAAGTCGTTGCCCACTTGATCGACCGGCAAATGCGGGAAACCGGCGATCTGCTGGCGGCGGTGCGGCAGTCCGTGGCCCGGCTGACCGGCGCCTACAGTCTGGGGGTGATCTGCCGCGACGATCCGGAGCGGCTGGTCGCGGCGCGGGCCGGCAGCCCGCTGGTGCTGGGCATCGGCATCGAGGAGCATTTCATCGCTTCCGACGTGTTCGCGCTGGCGCCGGTCACCCAGACTTTCGTGTTCCTGGAGGAAGGCGACGTCGCCGACGTGCGACGGGAATCCTTCACCTTGTACGACCGGGAAGGGCAGGTGGTGGAACGGCCGTTGTCCTATTCGGGGCAGATGGCCGGCGCGGCCGGCAAGGGTGGTTACCGCCATTTCATGCTCAAGGAAATCTTCGAGCAGCCGGCGGTGGTCGCCGAGACCCTGGAAGGGCGCGTCCATCAGGGCCGCTTGCTGGACGACGGTTTTGGACCAGAGGCAGCGACCTTGTTCGAGCAGGTGCAAGGGGTGCATATCATCGCTTGCGGCACCAGCTATCACGCCGGTCTGGTGGCCCGTTACTGGCTGGAAAATCTGGGCGTGCCCTGCGCGGTCGAAGTGGCCAGCGAGTACCGCTACCGCCGGGGGGTGACGCCGCCGGGCACCCTGTTCGTCAGCATCTCACAGTCCGGCGAAACCGCCGATACCCTGGCGGCGCTGCGCGCGGCCCGAGAGCGCGGCTATCTGTCCACCCTCGCCATCTGCAACGTCGCCGAAAGCTCGCTGGTGCGGGAGTCGGCGCTGACCTTGCTGACCCGGGCTGGGCGGGAAGTCGGCGTGGCCTCCACCAAGGCGTTCACGACGCAACTGGTGGCGCTGCGCCTGCTTGCCTTGATGCTGGGCCGGCGGCGCGGTCTGAGCGAGAAGGCCGAGGCGGCGCTGGTCCGCGATCTGGAGCTGCTGCCGCGGGCGCTGGAGGAAGCCCTGTCGCTGGATGGCGCCATCGAACGACTGGCCGAGCATTTCGCCGAGAAGCACCACGCCCTGTTTCTGGGGCGCGGCCCGCAGTATCCGATCGCCATGGAAGGCGCGCTCAAGCTCAAGGAAATTTCCTACATCCACGCCGAGGCCTATCCGGCCGGCGAACTCAAGCACGGGCCGCTGGCGCTGGTGGATGCCGACATGCCGGTGGTCTGCGTGTTGCCCAAGGACGACCTGCTGGAGAAAGTGCTCTCCAACTTGCAGGAAGTGCGGGCGCGCGGCGGCGAGTTGTTTCTGTTCGCCGACCGCGAGGTGGATACCCATCTCAGCGGCGTCAGCACGCATGTGCTGTCGCTGGGCGCGGTGCCCGAGTCCATCGCTCCCATCGTGTTCGCCGTGCCGCTGCAACTGCTGGCCTATCACGCGGCCGTACTCAAGGGTACCGACGTGGACCAGCCACGCAATCTGGCCAAGTCGGTCACGGTCGAGTAGGGCCGTCCCAAGCTTCCACTCACAGCTACCGATCAAGAACAAACGAATGGCATACAAGGGCATCATTCTCGCCGGGGGCTCCGGTACCCGACTGCACCCGCTAACGGTTTCGGTTAGCAAGCAGCTCATGCCGGTTTACGACAAGCCGATGATCTACTACCCGATCGCCACGTTGATGCTGGCGGAAATCCGCGACATCCTGGTGATCACCACGCCGCGCGATCAGGACGCCTACCAGACGTTGCTCGGCGATGGTCGCCAGTGGGGAGTGAATTTCCACTACGCCGCGCAGCCCAGTCCCGACGGGTTGGCGCAGGCGTTTTTGATCGGCGAAAATTTCATCGGTGGCGATCCGGCCTGTCTGATTCTCGGCGACAACATCTATTACGGCCAGGGGCTGTCGGCGGTGCTGCGCCGGGCCGCCGCCCGCGAGCAGGGCGCCACGGTGTTTGGCTACTACGTGCGCGACCCGGAGCGCTATGGTGTGGTGAGCTTCGATGCCCAAGGCCGGGCGGTGGATATCCAGGAAAAACCCCAGCAACCCAAGTCCAACTATGCGGTCACCGGCTTGTATTTCTACGATAACGAGGTGGTGGAGATCGCCAGAAACATTCGCCCCTCGGCGCGTGGCGAATTGGAAATCACCGACCTCAACAAGGTCTATCTGGAGCGGGGCGCGCTGAATGTCGAACTGCTGGGGCGCGGTTACGCCTGGCTGGATACCGGCACCCACGAATCTCTGCTGGCGGCGGCCAATTTCATGCAGGTGGTCGAGCAGCGCCAGGGATTGAAAATTGCCTGCCTGGAAGAAGTGGCCTGGCGGATGGGGTTCATCGACGACGGACAACTGGCCCGGTTGGCGGCGCCGCTTGCCAGGAACGGTTATGGCCAGTACCTGCTGGATTTGCTGGAACGGAGGAGCGTGCGATGAACGTGATCGCGACGGAACTGCCTGGCGTGTTGCTGCTGGAGCCGAAGGCTTTCGGCGACGCGCGCGGCTTCTTCATGGAAACCTGGCAGGCGGCGCGCTATCGCGAAGCCGGTATGCCGGAGCGTTTCGTCCAGGATAACCATTCGCGCTCGCGCCGCGGCGTGCTGCGCGGTTTGCACTATCAACTGACGCAGCCACAGGGCAAGCTGGTGTGGGTGACGCGCGGGGCGGTGTTCGATGTGGCGGTGGACATCCGTCGCGGCTCGCCGGGCTTCGGCCAGTGGTACGGCTGCGTGCTGGATGATGTGGACCATCGCCAGCTCTACATTCCACCAGGGTTCGCCCACGGTTTCTGCGTGCTGTCGGAGGAAGCGGATTTCTTCTACAAATGCACCGATTACTACCATCCGCCCTCGGAACGCGGCATCGCCTGGGACGATCCCGAGATCGGCATCGCCTGGCCGCTGCGGGAAGGGATTGCGCTGTCGGCCAAGGACCAGGGTAACCTGCCGCTGGCCGCGCACCGTTCCGAAGACCTGCCGGTTTACGAGGGCTGAAGCCATGCGCATCGCGATCATCGGTTCCAAGGGGCAGGTCGGCTGGGAGCTGACCCGTCGCGCGCCCATGTTCGGTCATGAGGTACTGGCCTGGGATCAGGATGAGCTGGATATCACCGATGCCGCCACCGTGGACCAGATGCTCACGGCCAGCGGCGCGGCCGTGGTCATCAACGCGGCGGCGTACACCGCCGTGGACCAGGCCGAGCAGGAGCCGGACCTGGCGTTCGCCGTCAACCGCGACGGTCCCGCGCATCTGGCCGCCGCTTGTGCTCGCTTGGGTATCCCAATGCTGCATATTTCCACCGACTACGTGTTCGACGGCCGCAAGACCGGCCCTTACGTCGAGGAGGATCCAGCCTCTCCCCTGGGAGTGTACGGTCGCAGCAAATGGGAAGGCGACGAGGCGGTGCGCCGGCTGTTGCCCCGGCATGTGATCCTGCGGGTAAGCTGGGTGTTCGGGATTCAGGGCCACAACTTCGTCAAGACGATCCTGCGGCTGGCGCGGGAGCGCGAGGAACTGCGGGTGGTGGCCGACCAGCTCGGCTGTCCGACCTACGCCGGCGACATCGCCGATACCCTGCTGATTATGGCCGGGCGTTGCGCCGAGATGGATGGCAAGGCGATGCGGGATACTGGAGCCGGCTGGGGTACCTATCATTACTGTGGCGAGCCGGCCACCACCTGGCACGGTTTTGCCAGCACGATCATCGAGAAGGCGCGAGCCTACGAACCGCTGCTGGCGCAAACCGTGACCGCCATCGCCACCGCCGACTATCCGACCCCCGCCGCCCGGCCCGCCAATTCGGTGCTGGACTGCACCCGGCTGACCGCCGGGTTCGGCATCCAGCCCTGCTCGTGGCAAGAAGGATTGGTCGCCATGCTGTTTGCTCTGTATGCCAGTTGATCTGGGCGAATTGCTGGTCGCGCACCAGAAACTGGCCGATGCCGACTTGCAGCGCGCCCGGCGCGTGCAGGACGGCACCGGCGAGAATCTGGACTCGCTGCTGGTCAAACTGGGGTTGGTGTCGGAGCGCGACCTGGCCGAAGCGCTGTCCGCGCAATTGAACCTGCCGCTGGTGCAGCCCGCCGACTATCCCGACACTCCGGCGACCAACGGTGGGATTTCCTCGCGCTTTCTCAAGGAGTCGCGGGCCATCCCCTTGTTCGAGGACGAGAAGGGACTGACGGTGGCGATGGCCAACCCCACCGACGATTACGTGCTGGCGGCGCTGCGGCTGGCGACCGGCAAGGCCGTCTTGCCGAGGGTGGCGATTCCGTCGGAGTGGGAAGCGGCTTTCGAACGATTGTACGGCAGCGGTCGTTCGGCCATGGGCCAGATCGTCGATTCCATCGGCCTGGCCGACAACCTGACCGATGAGGAGCAAATCCAGCACCTCAAGGATCTGGCCAGCGAAGCGCCGGTCATTCGGTTGGTCAACCTGATGACCGCTCGCGCGGTGGAGTCGCGCGCCTCCGACATTCACATTGAGCCCTTCGAGAACCGGCTCAAGATCCGCTACCGGGTGGACGGGGTGCTGCGCGAGGTGGAATCGCCGCCGTCGCGGCTGTCGGCGGCGGTGATCTCGCGCATCAAGATCATGGCCAAGCTGAACATCGCCGAGCGGCGACTGCCGCAGGATGGGCGGATCCAGTTGCGGGCGCAGGGCAAGGAAATCGACCTACGCGTGTCCACCGTGCCGACCCTGTACGGCGAAAGCGTGGTGATGCGTATCCTCGACAAGGCCAGCGTGGTGCTGGATTTTGCCAAGCTGGGTTTTAGCTCGCGCACGCTCAAGCGTTTTCTGGACGTGCTGCACCAGCCGCACGGCATCATCCTGGTCACCGGCCCCACTGGCAGCGGCAAGACCACCACCTTATATACCGCCCTGCAAACCATCAATACTCCGGAACGCAAGATCCTGACGGTCGAAGATCCGGTGGAGTACCAACTGGAAGGCGTCAACCAGATCCAGGTCAAGGCGCAGATCAACCTGACCTTCGCCAACGCACTGCGCGCCATCGTCCGCCAGGATCCCGACGTGATCATGATTGGTGAGATGCGCGATGTGGAAACCGCCGGAATCGCCGTGCAGTCGGCGCTAACCGGCCACCTGGTGTTGTCCACCCTGCACACCAACGACGCCGCCGGCAGCATCACCCGGCTGCTCGACATGGGGGTGGATGATTATCTGCTGACCTCGACCATCAACGGCATCCTGGCCCAGCGTTTGGTGCGGCTACTCTGCACCCAATGCCGCCAGCCGTATCCAGCCTTGCCGGAACTGGCGGATGAACTGCGGCTGCACCGTTTTACCGATGCCCGCGACATCACCTTATATAAGCCGGTCGGCTGCGAGCAGTGCGGCGGGACCGGCTATCGCGGGCGGGCGGCGATCATGGAATTCCTGGTGATGAGCGACCCGCTACGGCGGATGGTGCTCAAGCACGCCGATGCCGGCGAGTTGCAGGCGGCGGCGCAGAAGGAAGGCATGGACACCATGTACGAAGACGGACTGAGCAAGGCGGTGGCGGGGTTGACCACCATCGAGGAAGTGCTGCGGGTGACCAGCCAGCAAGAGCAGGAGGCGTAGCCATGCCCCGCTATCGCTACGAGGCGGTGGATGCCGCGGGTGAGGTGATGCGCGACGAGTTGGATGCGGCGACCTTGGAAGCGGCGGTGGCGCGGCTGCGCGATCAGGGTCTGCTGCCGCTGGCGGTGAACGAAGCCAAGGGTGGGTTCCTGCGTGGCGGTTTTGGTCAGCCGTTGTTCAGCAAAAAGCGGGCATTATCGCGTAAAGCCATTACCCTGCTGACCCAGCAACTGGCCAGCTTGCTGCATGCCGGCATGCCGCTGGACCGGGCGCTGACCATTCTAATCGGCGTGACCGAGGACGAACAGACCAAGCCCGTGCTGGAGCGAGTACAGGAAAAAGTGCGCGGTGGCTCGTCCCTGGCCGACGCACTGGAGGTGCAGGGCGTATTTTCGCGTTTCTACCTGAACATGGTCCGCGCCGGCGAGGCGGGTGGGGCGCTGGACGTGGTGCTGAAGCGCTTGACCGAGTTCCTGGAACGTTCGCAGGCGCTGCGGGAGACGGTGACTTCGGCGCTGATCTATCCGATCATCCTGCTGTCGGTATCGGCGCTGTCGGTCATTATTCTGCTGACTTTCGTGGTGCCGCAGTTTCAGCGATTGTTCGACGACGCCGGCAAGGCGCTGCCGTTGGCGACACAGATTGTCATCGCCGTCGGCGATGGGTTTCGCTACTACTGGTGGGTGGGGGCGATTTTGTTCGTGCTGCTGTCGGCGGTCGCGCGCCGGCAATTGAGCCAGCCGGAAAGCCGCGCCCGCTGGGATAACTGGTTGCTGCGGCTGCCGCTGTTTGGCGATCTGATCGCCAAGGTGGAGACCGCGCGGCTGTCGCGGACTCTGGGAACCCTGCTTGGCAACGGCGTGTCGATGTTGAACGCCCTGGCCATCGCCCGCGAGACCTTGAGTAATCAGGTATTGGCGGGCGCGTTGGGCGAGGTGGCCGAGCACGTCAAGACCGGTCGAGGGCTGGCCGATCCGCTGCTGGAGGCGGGCCATTTCCCCAAGCTGGCGGTACAGATGATCCGGGTCGGCGAGGAAACCGGCCAGTTGCAGGAGATGCTGCTGCAAGTGGCCGATGCCTACGATGGCGAAGTGCAGACCGCCGTCAAGCGACTGCTGACCCTGCTGGAGCCGGCTTTGATTCTCGGCCTGGGTGTGATCATCGCCGGCATCATCATGTCCATCCTGGTCGCGATCCTCAGTTTGAACGAGCTGGCTTTTTAGAAGGGTGCGGGGAGCAGGGTGCGGGGAACGGGTTTTCCTGCCGTTTCTGTTCCTTGTTCCCCCTTGTCCCCCTGTTCCCTGTTCCCTGTCCCCTGCTTTTTGCGAGACCGAGTCGATGAAAAAAACTAATCTTTTTTGCCGCGCGCGCGGTTTTACCCTGATCGAACTGTTGGTGGTGCTGGTGATTCTCGGTTTGCTGGCCGGGCTGGTCGGGCCGCAGGTCATGAAATATCTGGGCGGCGCCAACACCAAGACCGCCAAGCTGCAAATCGAGGATTTCAGCACCGCGCTGGATGCGTTCCGCCTGGACATGGGGCGCTACCCCACCACCGCCGAAGGTTTGCAGGCGCTGGTCGTGCAACCGTCGGGCGCGAACCGCTGGAACGGTCCCTATTTACGCAAGAACCTCATCCCCAAGGATCCCTGGGGGAACGACTATCAATATCGCGCGCCCGGCCAGCACGGCGGGGCCTTCGATTTGTATGCGCTGGGAGCCGACAACGCCGAGGGCGGCGACGGCGAGAATCAGGATGTAGTGAGCTGGCAGTGAACGATTCGGGTACGGCAACGACATGACGGCGCGGGCCGGGCAACACGGTTTTACCCTGCTGGAAATTCTGATCGTGCTGGTGATCGGCGTACTGTTGGTGGCGCTGACGCCGCCGCTGCTTTCGGGCATGAGCGGCGCCACCGAACTGCGCGGCGCGGCGCGGCAACTGGCCGCCGGGCTGCGCAACGCCCGCAACGAAGCGGTCGCCCGCCAGCAGGAGGCGGCGCTGACGATCGATCTGGAGCGGCGCCGCTTCGGCGTGACCGGCGACCCGCGCGAGGTCGCGCTGCCGGACGGCGTGGCGTTCAAGCTGCACACCGCTCAGTCGGAGTTGCTGGATAGCGCCACCGGCAGCATCCGCTTCTTTCCGGACGGGGGCTCCACCGGCGGTTCCATCACCGTCAGCGGCCCGAAGCTGGCTTATCGGGTGAACGTGGACTGGTTGACCGGCGCCGTCGCCATCGTCGAGCAGGACGCGCAGCCGTGATCTGGAGCCAGCGGCAGGGCGGTTTTTCGCTGCTGGAGGTGTTGGTTGCCTTTGCGATCCTCTCGATCTCGCTGGGCGTGTTGTTGCAGATATTCGCCACCGGGCTGCGCAACGCCGGCGTTTCCGACGACTACACCCGGGCGACCCTGTACGCCGAATCGATCCTGGCCGCGATCGGCCGGGAAGCGCCTTTGACCGAGGGCGCGCGCGATGGACCGATCAACGACCAGTTCTCCTGGCGTGGCACGGTCGATGTCTACACCGAGAATATGCCGGACCCCGAGAAAACCCGGGTCCAGGCTTATCGGGTTCGAGTCGAGGTGTTCTGGCAGGGTCCGCTGCAAACACGCGCGGTTGCGCTGGAGACCTTGCGGCTGGCGCCGCTCGAACCACCGGGCGGACGTCGATGAAGGCGGCAATGCGTGGCGCGGACTGCCGGCAGGGCGGGTTCACCCTGTTGGAGCTGTTGGTCGCCATCACCCTGATGGGTTTGGTGTTGGTGGTGCTGTACAGTGGCTTGCGGCTGGGCTTGAACAGTTGGGACAGCGGTGAGCGACGCGCCGAGGCGACCAATCGCTTGCGGTCGGTGCAGGAGTTTCTGCGCCGCCAATTGGCGCAGTCGATGACCGTTTACGAGACCAACCGCGACCGGCGGGAAAGGTTCGTGATCTTCGCCGGCCGGTCGGAGGGGATCGAGTTTGTGGCGCCGATGCCGGCCCGCCTGGGTCAAGGCGGGCTATACCGGATGCGGATCGGAATGGTGGATAGCCAGTTGCAACTGCGTTGGCGGCCCTATTTGCCGGGCGATCCGGCTGCTGGCGAGGAGCGGGAAACCGTCCTGCTGGATGGGGTGTCCGCCGTGGAATGGGCGTATTTCGGCCCGGAACGGAATAACGATCAGGAGTCGCCGCGCTGGCGTGCCGATTGGGCCAGCACCGAGCGGCGGCCACTGCTGGTGCGGCTGAATCTGACTCTGCGAGGCGAATCCTGGCCTGACCTGGTCGTCGCGCTGGTTGAGGGACCGCGCTGATGGTCACCGGTCACGAAGGATGTGTCGGGCGGTCCGGCGCTCGCGAAAGCGGCATGGTGCTGGTCATCGTGCTGTGGATCATGACGCTGCTGGCGGTGATGGCCGGCAGTTTCGCCTATTCCATGCGGGTCGAAACCCGCTTGGCGACTGGCACGGTCGAGCGGGCGCAAGCCCGGGCTCTGGCCGAAGCCGGCATAGCCTATGCGCTGGTCTGGCAACTGGATCCGGAGGCACAGAAACAGTGGTCGCCAAACGGTGACTGGCGAGAATGGTCCTTTGGGGGCGGCCGGCTGCGAATCCAGGTGGTGGACGCCGGCGGTCTGGTGAATCTCAATACCGCCGACACCGAACTGCTCAAAACTCTGCTGGCCGCGGCCGGCGTCGATTCCCAGGATCAGGATCGCTTGGCGGATACCATCCAGGACTGGCGCGATCCCGACGACCAACCGCTGCCGCACGGCGCCGAAAGTGGCGGCTACCGCGCCGCCGGCCGGCCCGGACCCAAGAATGCACCCTTCGAAAGCGTGGAGGAGCTAGGGCAGGTGTTGGGAATGACTCAAGCACTCTACGAACGGATCGTCGATGTGGAAACGGTGTTTTCCTACCATTCCGGCGTGAACCCGGAATTGGCGCCCGCCCAACTGCTGCAAGCCCTGGGTTTGGACGAGCGGACCGTGGCCGATTACCTGGAGGCGCGCGCCAGCGCCGCCGCCGATGGATTGCCCCCGCCACCGCTGCAGTCCGGCGACGGTCAATCCTTTTTCTCTCCAGGCCGCGCGAACGTTTATCATATGACCGTGACGGCGGAGACGGAGACCGGAACATCCGCGACTATAAAAACCGTTATCGATGGGCGCGGAGTGACCATGGGGCAGAACCCGCGGGTACTGGCATGGCGCGCGGGGCGCTGAAAAAGATGATCTTTCGGCAGTTAAGCCAAGACTCTTCTTACCCCTTGGGTGATCGTCATGCATCATAAATCTGGTTTCAATACAGCCTCTTGGGCCGGAGAATAGGCATTCGCGCATGGTTTTGTCGCTGGGTTCATCACGTTTGCAGGTTTTGACAATCAATCCTCGCTGGATCTGGAAGACATTCTGGCGCTGGTGGCGGGATGGCCTGCTAGCCTGGTTTCCCGCCAGCGTTCGCCGCTGGTTGATCGGTTCGTCGCGGCGATTGGTCATCGCGATGGATGAAGGCGGGTGCGTGCTGTCGCGCGAGGAAGCC
This sequence comes from uncultured Gammaproteobacteria bacterium, assembly GCA_963695105.1. Lineage (GTDB taxonomy): Bacteria > Pseudomonadota > Gammaproteobacteria > Competibacterales > Competibacteraceae > Competibacter. The sequence continues at coordinate 78,874 of CAVOGC010000017.1, forward strand.
GGACAGAGCGAGGAATTGGAGAGTCTGGACCGGGCGACACCTGATTATCAGGTCGTGGCGCGGTGGCTCAGAACGGAAAAAACCAGACATCTAGTGTTGCGCTTTCCGGCCGGCCAGGCGCTGACACGGACCCTGCCGCTGCCTTTAGCCGCCGAGAAGAACTTGCGCCAAGTGGCGGGATTCGAGATGGACCGCTTGACGCCGTTTGCCGCCGATCAGGTGTATTACCATGCCCGCGTGTTGCAGCGTCAGCCCGAACAGCGTCGCCTGCGGGTCGAGTTGACCGCGCTGCCGCGGGTTGCGGTGGATCCGGTGCTGCTTCAGTTGCGACAACAAGGACTATCGCCAGACGTGCTGGACGTGGCGGGTGCTGGTTCCAACCTCAATCTGCTGCCGCCGGAGCAGCGAGTTCGCCGTGGTCTTTGGGGGCAGCGGCTGCGGGCGATGGTGATCGTCTTTAGCCTGCTGCTGGTCGTGGCGGCCTCGCTGCTGCCGATCTGGCAGCAGCGCTCGCTGTTGCTCGCGGCGAACGCCAAGAGCGGCCAGCTCCAGGCGGCGGCGAATCAAGCCCTGACCCTGCGTGACCAACTGGATCGAACCCTGCAAACATCCCGGATGCTGGCGGAGAAAAAGCAGGCAATCCCACCCCGGGTGGATCTACTGCGAGAGTTGACCCTGATCCTGCCGGAGGACACCTGGGTGGAACGATTGCAGATCAAGGGGGATAGCTTGCAGATCAACGGCCAGTCCACCAAGGCATCGGCGCTGGTCGGTATTATCGAAGCTTCCGATTTACTGGATAGCGCTGGATTTCTATCGCCGGTGACCACGGATCCGAGGACCGGCAAGGAGCGTTTCCTGTTGGGCGCGCACATTGGCAAGGAATCGCGATGACTACCGCGGTCGCACCGGGCTGGGGGCAGCGCTTGGGGGCGCTGTCGTTGCTGTTGCTGCTCGTGGCCGGCGCCTTCTACCTGCTGGTGGGCCAGGTGCTGGTTGCCCGCTACCGTTTCTATGAAGGACGTCTGGAACAGCAGCAGGGTCGATTGGAGCAGCTCGAACGGATGGCCGCCAGCCGCGAATCGATCCAGCAGTTGATCGCCAGAATCCAGCAGGACCGCAATATAACCGCGCAGTACCTGCCGCAATCCGCGCCACCGCTGGCCGCCGCCGATCTGCAGCAGCGCGTCAAGGCCGTCGTCGAAGCGGCCGGTGGCACCCTGCGCAGTACCCAGGCGCTGCCGCCGATCGAGGAAGAGAACGCCGTGAAGGTGGCTGTCAACGCGACCGTGAGCGGGGATACCGAAAGCTTGCAGAAAATTCTGTACGACCTTGAATCGCAGACGCCGTTGTTGTTTGTCGATAATCTGGAAGTATCGGCACGGGAAGTTCGCCAGCGCCTGCCCAACGGCCGATTGGCCGGCTATAGTCGGGTGCAGTTGAACATTCAGTTTGAAGTTGCGGGTTATCTGCGCAAGGAGGGCGGCTAAATGACGGCCAGGAGCGCCGGGCTTCTGCTGTGGTTGCTGGTCGGGGGAGTGGCCGCCGCCGCTGCGTACTGGCAACTGGTGCATCCGCCGCGGCTGCCGGCGGTGGCCGGTACGGGCCATTCCCCCGAACTGCCGGTAGTGGAGCCGATGCGGCCGTTTCAACTGCCGCCGCTGGATCAGTATGGCGAGATCGTCCTGCATCCGCTGTTTATTGCCGCCCGCCAGCCGGAACCTCCTCCTCCGGATGAGGCGTCGCCGGAAGAGCCGCCCGCTCCCCCGGGGCCGGAACGGAAGCTGACGCTGCTCGGTGTAATGATCATGTCCGGGACAAGGACGGCTTTATTGCGTTCCGAAGAGCCCAATGCCAAAACGGTACGGATTGGCCCCGGGGAAGCGGTGGGGGAGTGGCGACTGGAAGCGGTTTTCCCTGATCGGGTCGTGCTGCGCAAGGGCCAATCAACCGAGGAATTGCCGTTGGTGCGCCCGCAAAAGCCGGTTGGGCCGCGCGCCCAGCGGGCCGGCGCGAGGCGTGGCCGGGATGTGCAACCGATCGGCCAACCCGTGATTACGCCAAAACCCGGCGCGCTCCCACCGTCGGTTGTTCCACCGCCGCCACAAAATAATGGATAAGGCTTTATTTTCATGAAAAAAGTATTTTTCACGCTGGCCAGCGTGTTGTTGGCGTTGCTGCTTGGTGCGTGCGCGACCGTACCTGCCGACCAGAACGTTCAAGACTCGCCGGAGCCCGCCGCGCCCGCCGCTAGCGAAGCACTTCAACTGACTTCGGCGCCGTTGCCTACCATGCAGCCAGCGGGTATCGGCCAGGACAGCACCGCGATGGCTGCCGGAACCGCCATGATCCTGCCGGGCACGGGTAACTTTATCGACAGGAAGACCGCCGCCAAGCCGATACCGGTAACCCGCACCGCGGCCGGCGAAGTCACTCTCAATTTCGAGGAAGCCGAAATTCGTGATGTTGTTAAAGTTGTTTTCGATACGCTCAAGGAAAACTATACGATCGACCCGCAGGTACAGGGTGAGGTGACCGTGCAAACCGGTCGGCCCCTTGCGCGGGATCAGTTGCTGCCGACGTTGGAGACGCTGCTGCGCGCCAACAACGCGGTGCTGGTTCGCGAAGGCGGAGTGTACCGGATCATTCCGGCGGCGGGCGCCGCGCAAAGAGGGGTTTTGACTCCACGGTTGGGGCGGGGTGGCTTGGGGTATGGCGTGCGGATCGTGCCCTTGCGCTATGTGAGCGCCACCGAGATGCAAACGATCATCGCGCCATTTTTGCCTGAAGGGGGAATTTTGCGGGCGGATCCCATCCGGAACCTGCTAATTTTAGGCGGTACCCCGCAGGAGTTAGCCAACGCGCAAAGCACCATCGACACTTTCGATGTGAACTGGCTCAAGGGTATGTCCATCGGCATGTTTCGGCTGCGCAACGTGGACAGTCAGACGGTGGCCAGCGAGTTGAATCAATTTTTGGGCGAGGGTTCCGGAACGCCGATCGCGGGGATGCTTAAGTTCGTGCCGCTCAGCAAGCTGAATGCGGTGCTGGTGATCACGCCGCAGTTGGAATACCTCAAGGAGGCGGCGGTCTGGATCGAGCGGCTGGATGGCATTGGCGGCGAACGGCTGTATGTCTATTCGGTGCAGAACAGCCGGGCTGACTATGTGGCTGAATTGCTCAACGGTCTGTTCAACCTTGGCGGTGGCGGCGGCGCGAGTCGGGGCGGCCAATTGGCGCCCGGTCTGAGATCGGCGCAGCTATCGAGCGGATCGGGCCTTGGAAGCGGTTCGAGTTCCAGTTTGGGTGGAGGAGGCAGTGGGACATCAACGCTGTCTGGCTCGTCGTCCTCCGGCCTTGGGGGGGCGGGTGCGTCGGGTACGGGAACATCCGGGCTTGGGGGTTCCACGCCATCGGTTGGCGGTCGCGCGGGCGGACGTTCCAGTGGTACGGCTGGCGCTGGCGGTGGAGGCGGCGCCATTGGTTCCGGTGGACCCAGTGCGGGCATGGAAGAGGTCCGCATCGTCGCCGATATCGAAAACAACTCGCTGTTGATTTGGGCCACCAATCAGAATTACGAGCGAATCATCAGCACACTGCAAAAGCTGGATGTTACGCCCCGCCAGGTCCTGATCGAGGCGACCATTGCCGAGGTGACGCTGACAGGTCGCTTGCAGTATGGGTTGCAATGGTTTTTTACCAATGATGTTGGCGGGAGTCACACGGGCACGGGTTCGCTAGGGATCAACGCGGACGACCTCACGATCAATGACGTGCTTGCGGGCCGGTCGACCGGCGCTTTTTCCTATGCGATCACCGACAGCGCCGGGCTGGTGCGCGCGTTGCTGAATACTTTGGCCAGCGATTCCAAGGTTAAGGTGTTGTCATCACCCCATGTGATGGTGGTGGACAACCAGCAGGCGGTGATCCGGGTGGGTACCCAGCAACCGATTCCATCCGGTACAACCACCACGAATAACGTGACGACCTCGGGTGGAGTACAATATAAGGATACGGGTGTGCTGTTGGAGGTATTGCCACGGGTCAACTCTGGCGGCATGGTCAGCATGGAGGTTAAGCAGGAAGTGATCGACTTGGGGCCGCTGGTGGAAACCACCCAGATTAGCAGCCAATCCAGCTCGTCGCGCTCGTTCCTGCAGCGCAGCGTGACCAGCAAGGTGGTGGTCAAGAGCGGCCAGACGCTGGTGCTGGGGGGTTTGATCCGCGACAACCGTTCCGAAGGACAGAGCGGCTTTCCGATCCTGTACAAGATTCCGGTGTTGGGAGCGCTGTTCGGCAACACCGAAGAAACGCTAGACCGTACCGAGCTGATCGTGCTGATCACCCCGCGGGTGGTCGAGAACAGCCAGGAGGCCTATCAGGTGACCGAGGAGATCAAGCGCAGGATGCAGGAACTTGCGCCTATAATTCCAGCGTCCTGATGAAGAGAAATCCGGTTGTTGTATTATAACAACATTGTGAGTCTTGGTTTTGGAAAGTTGCAAGAGAATCCTTGCATTCCATGGCTGTTCTATTTATAAATACCGCAACCTCTTTATTTTGTTGAAAGGATAAAAGCTGTTGCGCAAACAACAAAATTATGTTGTTATGTTGACACCAGCTTGATTCCCATGTAGTCTTTCCTCCGTGGTCAGACTTTAGTGTATTTGTTAAGCGCTCGTGCGAAGCAACCTATAGGAGTTACGACATGTTGGCGAATTTCAAAAAAATTGGCGTGGCGGCGGCGGTAGCAACTGCCATCGGCGCTTCTGGCGTCGCCCAGGCGGTTACCTTAGGGCACCCCGGTGACGCATTGCTGATCCCCCATGTGTTTGGTAACAAGGCCGAGGGTACCAATACCCTGATCGGTATTACTGTTGCCAGCCCGGAGTACGTGAATGTTGGACAGTTCGCTGATCTTTCCCAGCTTGCCCCGACCCATCCGGCTGGCGTTGGCACCCTGACCCCAAACGCGAAAGAGGGTTGCAAGAGCGGTGGGACGCTGCACTGGTACTTCTTTGACCAGGAAAGCGTTGAGGTGGTGGATGACACCATTCCGGTCACTTGCGAAGACTTCGTCCGTTTTGACTGGAACCATATCGTCGAGGCGAAGGGCCTGCCCAGCGCCGAAGGCTTGGCAGGTTACTTGGTGATCACTGATAACAAAGCCAACGAAACGACGGCCAGCAGCCTGATCCTGTACGCCACCGCCTATCTGATTCAGGGCAACTGGTCTTCGATGGCGTTTATTCCGGCCTTGCCGTTGGTCGACAGCGTGGATGGCACGCGGGGCGACGAAGTATCGCATCGTGGTTCGTTTGTGACGAACGTCAACCCCGTTACCGCGGGTATGTTGCTGCCCAGCGCAAGAACACCGCCGATACCGCTTGGTTCAGCATGCGCTACTTCCTGGATCCGGCTCTGGGCGGCAACACCCGCTTCGTGCTGTGGTTCCCGGACAATAACTTCAGCTGATCGGAGTAGCCAGAGCATTATCGTTTACGATGCCGAGGAAAAGGGAATTTCGGCCAGGACCAGCATTCCCTACGAGTTGAACATAGTGGAAGTGTCCCCCACCGCGAAGAGCCGGAGGCACTGTCATCGGCGCCATCAGGGATGGCCTGACACATGATAACCCTGACAATCAAGGCAACACTGCCGTTGGCTCTGCGGTGAACACCGGTTTCGTGTTGTTCAACGTCAGTGACTACATAGTGATTCTTCGGTGACCCCTGTCGAAGGTTCGCGGGCAGGCTTTGCCTTCAGCCTGATCGGTGTCTCGGGCGCTTCGACCGCTCAGGTGCAGACCGAACTGGCTCACGAGCGTGGCCTGAAGTAAGCATCTAGGCGGCAGTTGCTGATAAATCGAGTTTTTGTCTCTTAAAGATTTACCAGCAAGGCAAAACGGCGTACGCAAGTGCGCCGTTTTTCTTTGCAGGATGCGAATAGATGAGCGCACTGAGACAATTAGTTCCGGCTGGAATGATGCAATGGCTTGGGATCGTGGCGATTGTCGCGATCCCGCGATGGATTGGCGCGGCTTCACCGGAGCAGTCCCCGGTTCCGGAAACGAAGCCCAAAACGCCTACTCTGGAACAACCGGTCTGGCATGACCCGGAGAACCGCTACTCGCGATTTTTGGTGGTTGGCGGCGCTTTTCACGTCCTGGTGGACGATTTGGACGGCGACGGACGCATTGACTTGACCTTTACCTCGCATAGCGGCAATCAGATCCGGGTTTTTCGCCAGGCGGCGCCGCGCCGTTTCGAGGCGACCGACCCGCAGGGTATCGTCGGTTTTCATCCCAATGACACCATCGCCTTGCCTGGAATGCCCAAGCGCTATCTGGTCAATGCCGAAGGTGAAGGCCGGCTACGGGTGTTGGCGGCGCAATCCGAGGGTCGCCTGAGCTTGGTGGCCGAGTGCAACCAGCCAGCACCTTTGGGCAGTGCGGCATTTGCGTGGCCGGATTGGGGACGCCTTAGCCTGGCGGTTGCACCGTATAGTGGTTCGTCACTGACCCTGTTGCGCGACTTTAACCCGGAAACGGCCCAAGC
>CAVOGC010000018.1:0-36226 GCA_963695105.1 uncultured Gammaproteobacteria bacterium
ACTGCTGAAAGTTCGAATTTTTATTTTCAATCGATAACATTATGCGGAATTATGCAGCAACTGATGTCCCATCGCGTATCGCTATTTCTAATGAACCGAACATTGGACGCTTGAGAACTTGTTTCCCAACCGGCCTCAAGCTTATTGCGGAAACTATGGGGTGTCACCATTCTTGGGGCACTATCATTTTTGGGAAGTCATGGATACTCTGCATAAACAGATAATTTATGTGCCCTAAGCTTTTCTAATAATCGATGAGCTTTAGGTGGTTCAGGATATAACTGAGTCAAATCTGCATCTGTTACCATTTCCTGCTTCCTTGCAGTCTCATATGCTGGCAAAGTCAACAAATAACGACGTTCATATCCTACCCATGCTCCGCCAAACATTAATGCAACTAGCGATGAAGCAATCACGATATGCATCCAACGTTGATAGGGCAGCTTATTTCCTAATACCGGCAACAGTACAAATAATACACCCCAAAACCACGAAGATATTGTTAGATACCTTGAGATAACAGAGTAAGATGGTTTGTCTTCAGCAAACCGACCCGATGAAATGGCTAAGGCGGTTAATATCACGAACAGTGCTATTGCTATGTATGGGGAAAGAAGAGCTATTTGCTTTTTATCGGAATTTAATAATATTTTTCCGTATAGCAGTAAGCCAATTATTCCAAATAACCACGCAATATACCAATACGTAAAGATTGGCGCGCCGAGGAAATTAAGTATCCAAGTTCCCCAAGATAGGATGTTATTAAGAATATAATCAAAAGCAAGATGACTATTTGTATGCCACCCATCAAAAAACAACAATATTGACCCTGAAGAAAATAAAAGCCAAATTAAAAGGCGATAAGAGCGCGTCTTGCTTGAGTTACAGCAAATAATGACGAAAAGTCCACAAATCCAGTAAAAAATACCATTAACCATTGAATAGGTTGCAATAAAACCAAACATAATTGCAGTAGAGAAACTTAACCAGCTTCGGTACCGTGCTAATAAAAAAAAGCCAGTAATAACACTGAATATACCCAAATACATAATAGTCTGGAAGCCAACCAGCCAGCTTTCCCATTGTCCTAAATTAAAAATAACCAATGCGACTAATGGTATTGTCCACCACTCAGGCTCAACACCCCAATCAATCCAGAACCTTCGAGATTGCCAAACAAAAAAACAAAATGCGCTCAGCACAATAAGAAAGTTTGTCCATAATTCAGCATTCACATTATATTGAGTTAGGTGCGCCAACCCAATCCAGATTAGTCGAGGAAAAAATGGGCGATGCTCATTGTGCTGAGAAAATATTTCAGTGAAGGTCATCGTGCCTTGCTGAAATTGTAAATATTGCGAAAAAAATTCCCACTGATCTCCGACCGGGATATTTAATCCAAAAATGAAAATGTAAACTCCTACGATAACTATTGGCAAGGAAGAGGCCAGTACAGTTTTTTTCGTGGACACATTAGACGATTGCATGCAAGTGTCCTTCGATTGTCACAGGTTGGGTATTGTCGGTGTCAATCAGGACTGCGAGACGGGGTTGGGCGCATGCATTGATGTTCATGGGAGGCTGTGGGTCGATTTTTCATCAGGCCGGTGAGGAGGTGTGCGTGTGTTCAACACCTCACCGAGCCTCACCGACCTTAAATGCCACCTTCTCAATTTTTACTGGTATCCACCAGTCGGTTGGCCTTGATCCACGGCATCATGCCGCGCAGCTTCTCGCCGACCTGCTCGACCGGATGCTCGCGGCTGATCCGGCGGTTGGCCCGCAGCACTGGAGCGCCGGCCTGATTTTCCAGGATGAACTCGCGGGCGAACTGGCCGGTCTGGATTTCATTGAGAATCTTGCGCATCTCGGCCTTGGTCTGTTCGGTGACGATGCGCGGGCCACGGGTGAAGTCGCCGTACTCGGCGGTGTTGGAGATCGAGTAGCGCATGTTGGCGATGCCGCCCTCGTAGATCAGATCCACGATCAGCTTCACCTCGTGCAGGCATTCGAAATAGGCCATTTCCGGCGCGTAGCCGGCCTCCACCAGCGTCTCGAAGCCAGCCTGAATCAGCGCGGTCAGGCCACCGCACAGCACTACCTGCTCGCCGAACAGGTCGGTCTCGCACTCCTCGCGGAAGCTGGTCTCGATCACGCCGGCCCGACCGCCGCCGTTGGCCGAGGCGTAGGACAGGGCGATTTCCCTGGCCTGACCGGAGGCATCCTGCGCCACTGCGATCAGGGAGGGCACGCCGCCGCCCTGGGTGTAGGTGGAGCGCACCAGATGGCCCGGACCCTTGGGCGCGATCATGATCACGTCCAGATCGGCGCGCGGCACCACTCCGCCGAAATGAATGTTGAAGCCGTGGGCGAAGGCCAGCGCCGCGCCTTTCTTGAGCTTCGCTTCGATCTGCCGGTAAATCTGACCCTGATGCTCGTCGGGCGCAAGGATCATCACCACGTCCGCCGCCGCGGCGGCGTCCTCGACCGGCTTGACCGTCAGGCCGGCGGTTTCGGCCTTGGCGGCGGAGGCGGAGCCCGGTCGCAGACCGACGATCACCTCGACGCCGGAATCGCGCAGATTGAGCGCGTGGGCGTGACCCTGGGAGCCGTAGCCGATGATGGCAACGGTTTTACCCTTGATCAGCGACAGGTCGGCGTCTTTGTCGTAATAAATATTCATGGGGCAATTTCCTGAACGGTGAAAAACAGGCCGTCCCGACCGGCCGAGCCGGTAGGGACGGCGTGGGGTTGGCGGGAGATCAGGCGCGCAGCGCCTTCTGCCCAAGAGCGATGCCGGTGGCGCCGGAGCGGACGACCTCAAGGATGGCTTCTTTCTCGATCGCGCGCAGGAAATTGTCCAGCTTGCTGCCGGTGCCGGTCAGCTCGATGGTGTAGGTCGCCTCGGTGACGTCGAGCACATGCCCGCCGAAAATGTCGGCCAGCCGCTTCATCTCGGCCCGTTGTTCGCCGCTGGCCTTGGTTTTGACCAGCATCAGCTCGCGTTCGATGGCGTCGGTTTCGCTCAGGTCGATCAGCTTGACGACATCGATCAGCTTGTTGAGCTGCTTGACGATTTGCTCGATGATCTGCTCGTTGCCGTAGGTGACCAGGGTCAGCCGCGACAGCGTTGGGTCGTCGGTGGGCGCGACCGTCAGGCTCTCGATGTTGTAGCCGCGCGCCGAAAACAGGTTGGCCACCCGGGACAAAGCGCCGGCCTCGTTTTCCATCAGGATCGAAATCAAATGACGATTGTTGTTCACAGCAGCACCATGCCTTCGTCGTGAATCGAGACCATCTCGTCGCGTTCGGCCAGTAGCATCTCGTTCTGGCCACCGCCCGAGGGAATCATCGGGAACACGTTTTCATCTTGATCGGTAATAAAGTCCAGGAATACCGTGCGATCCTTCATGGCAAACGCCTCACGCAGCGCGCCTTCCACATCGCTTGGCTTCTCGATCCGCATCCCTACATGGCCATACGCCTCGGCCAGCATCACGAAATTCGGCAGCGCTTCCATGTAGGTCATGCTGTAGCGCTTCTGGTAGAAAAACTCCTGCCACTGCCGCACCATGCCGAGGTAGCCGTTGTTCAGGTTCACGATCTTGACCGGTGTGTAGTACTGCTTCATGGTCGATAATTCCTGCAGCATCATCTGAATGCTGCCGTCGCCGGTCACGCAGGCCACATCCTGATCGGGAAAGGCCAGCTTGGCGCCCATCGCCGCCGGCAGACCGAAACCCATGGTGCCGAGACCACCGGAATTGATCCATTGCCGCGGCCGGTCAAAGTGATAGTACTGGGCCGCCCACATTTGGTGCTGGCCGACATCGGAGGTGATGATGGCCTTGCCTTCGGTGACTTGATACAGCTTCTGAATCACGTACTGCGGCTTGATCACCTCGTTACTGTGGCGGTAGCTCAGCGACTTTATGGCCCGCCACTCGTCGATCTGCCGCCACCAGCGGTCCAGCGCCTCGGCGTCGGGCTTGAGCTTTTCGTCACGGACGATGTTGATCATGCCGCGCAGCACGCTCGGCACCGAGCCGACAATGGGAATATCGACCTGGACATTCTTGGAGATTGACGACGGGTCGATGTCCACATGGACGATCTTGGCCTCCGGGCAGAATTTGTCGATCTTGCCGGTCACCCGGTCGTCGAAGCGGGCGCCGATGGCGATCAGCACGTCGCAGTGGTGCATGGCCATGTTGGCTTCGTAGGTGCCGTGCATGCCCAACATGCCGATGAACTGCCGGTCGGTGGCCGGGTAGGCGCCCAATCCCATCAGGGTGTTGGTGATCGGATAGCCGAGCAACTGGGTGAGTTCGATCAGTTCGGGCGAGCCTTCGCTCAGAATCACTCCGCCGCCGGTATAAACCACCGGCCGTTTGGCGGACAGGATCAAGTCCACCGCCTTGCGGATCTGGCCGGCATGGCCCTTGATCGTCGGGTTGTAGGAGCGCAGCTTGATCTTCTTGGGATAATGAAACTCGGCCTTACCGATGGTGATGTCCTTCGGCAGGTCGATCAACACCGGGCCGGGGCGGCCGGTGCTGGCGATGTAGAAAGCTTTCTTGACGGTTTCGGCCAGATTCTTGATGTCCCTGACCAGGAAGTTATGCTTGACGCAAGGCCGGGTAATGCCGACCGCGTCGACTTCCTGAAAAGCGTCATTGCCGATCAGCGCCGTGGGCACCTGACCGGAGAACACCACCAGCGGGATGGAATCCATGTAGGCGTCGGCGATGCCGGTGACGGCGTTGGTGACGCCGGGGCCGGAGGTGACCAGCACCACGCCGGTTTTGCCGCTGGCGCGGGCGTAACCTTCGGCGGCGTGGACGGCGGCCTGTTCGTGGCGGACCAGTACATGCTTGATATGGTCCTGAGCGTACAGGGCGTCATAGATGTGAAGCACGGCGCCGCCCGGATAACCGAACATGCATTCGACGCCTTCTTCCTTGAGGCAACGGACGAGAATTTCAGCACCGGTGATGAGTTCCATAAGCGTTGACTCCTCATGGCGAATCGGGGTTAAGAGGCTAGGTAAGACAGCAAAACCATTCTTTCGCCGCAGTACGGGCGTATCATGGCCGGGTCCGTGCAGTGGTATGCCGGGTCCGCGACAGGGCGGGGTGACCGCCGCGCGGTGGGGGTGGCGCCGGCGGGGCGCGACCCGTCATGAAAGTCGCCGGTACGCGCTGGGCGCGGGTCTTGCTGGCCGCTTATACTACATAAACTTTATTTTTGAGCAAAATCCCGCCGTGCTGGCGAGGAATGGGCACGGGATACCGGGCGCCCCGCGCGCTGTTTCCTCTCCGGCAATTCCAGGGTCGATTGGAGGCTGTATGTCGAAACGAATGCTGTTGTTGGTATTGGTATTGGGTGGCTGCGGGATCGCCGTCACGGGGCAGGCCCAGCAGTTCATCTACAAGTGGAACGACGAACAGGGCCAGATCCAGTATTCCGAACTGCCACCGCCGGCCGGCGTGCCCTATGAGACGGTACGCAAGCCCGCCGGTTTCGGACAGGAAGGCGGTCAGGCCCGCGATCTGGTCAAGGAACAGGAGGAGTTAGCCAAGAAATTGGCCGAGGAAGAAGCCAATAAGCAGGAACAGCAGCAGGAACAGGCGCAGAAGGAGCAGGATGTGCGCGTCAAGAACTGCGAGATCGCCAAAAAAAATGTTGAAACGCTGCAAGGCGACCGGCCGGTGGTCAAGACAGACGCGCAAGGCAACAAGGTGGCGCTCGACGCCCAGCAGCGCGAGGCCGAATTACAGAAGGCCCGGAAAGACCAGGATTATTTCTGCAACCCCTGACCCATCGACTTACCACAAGGCCGATTCATGCGCGTATCCCGCTTTCCGCTGTTTACCGTCAAGGAAACTCCCGCCGACGCCGAGGTTGTCAGCCATCAGCTCATGTTGCGGGCGGGCCTGATCCGCAAGCTTGCCGCCGGCATCTACACCTGGCTGCCGCTGGGCTTGCGCGTGCTGCGCAAGACCGAGGCGGTGGTGCGCGAGGAAATGGACCGGGCCGGTGCGCTGGAACTGTCCATGCCCGCCGTCCAGCCAGCCGAACTGTGGCAGGAATCCGGCCGCTGGCGGCAATACGGTCCGGAGCTGTTGCGGATCAAGGATCGGCACGAACGCGATTTCTGCTTCGGTCCGACCCACGAAGAAGTGATCACCGATCTGTTTCGCCGCGAGATCAAGAGCTACAAGCAACTGCCGGTCAACTTCTACCAGATCCAGACCAAGTTCCGCGACGAGGTCAGGCCGCGCTTCGGGGTGATGCGGTCGCGCGAGTTCCTGATGAAGGACGCCTATTCCTTTCACCTGGACCCGGCCTCGCTGCGGGAAACCTATGAGCGGATGTTCGACGCCTACTCGCGCATCTTCACCCGGCTGGGGCTGCGGTTTCGCGCGGTGCTGGCCGATACCGGCAGCATCGGCGGCGCGCATTCCCACGAATTTCATGTGCTGGCCGAGTCCGGCGAGGACGCCATTGCCTTTTCCGACGTTGGCGACTATGCCGCCAACGTCGAACTGGCCGAGGCGCTGGCCCCGCCCGGCGAGCGCCCGGCGCCGACCGAGACGCTGACGCGCATCCATACCCCCGGAGTCAAGACCATCGCCGAACTGTGCGATTTCCTCCAAATTCCCGCCGAGCGAACAGTGAAGGCGGTGGTGGTCGAGGGCGAGGACGGGCAATCGGTGCTGCTGCTGGTGCGCGGCGACCACGAGGTGAATGCGATCAAGGTCGCAAAGCTGCCACAGGTCAAGGCGCCGCTGACTTTCGCCAGCCCCGAGGCGATCCGGGCGGCATTTGGCGCGAGTCCCGGCTCGCTCGGCGCGGTCGGTTTCGACGGTCTGGTGATCGCTGATCGCACCGTGGCGAACATGGCCGACATGGTGGCCGGCGCGAACCAGGACGACTGGCACCTGACTGGCGTCAATTTCGGCCGCGACTGCCCGGAACCGCTGGTCGTCGATATCCGCGGCGTGGTTCAGGGCGACCCCAGCCCCGACAAACAGGGCACGCTGGCCATTGCTCGCGGCATCGAGGTCGGCCATATCTTCCAACTTGGCCGCAAGTACAGCGCCGCCATGCAGGCCGAAGTGCTCGGCGAGGATGGCCAGCCGACAACCGTAACCATGGGTTGCTACGGCATCGGAGTGTCGCGGGTGGTGGCGGCGGCCATCGAACAGAACCACGACGAGCGCGGCATCATCTGGCCGGCGGCGATGACCCCGTTCCAGGTGGCGCTGCTGCCGATCGGCGCGACCCGCTCGGCGGCGGTGCGCGAGGCCACCGAGGCGCTGTATCGGGAACTGGCGGTGGCGGGCATCGAGGTATTGCTGGATGACCGCGACGCCCGGCCCGGAGTGATGTTCGCCGACATGGAGTTGATCGGCATCCCGCACCGCGTGGTGGTTAGCGAGCGAAACTTGGCCGCCGGTCAGGTGGAGTATCGCGGCCGGCGCGATCCTGACCACACGCGGGTGGCGCGAGAGGATTTGCTTGGCTGGTTGCGGGAACGGTTGACGAAGGAGCAGTACTAGATCGGCGAGAGCCATACCGCGGGGGAGTTATTCGGAGTTATCCACAGAACCTGTGGATAACTCTGTGGATAACTTTCGCTCCATGAACCTAACTCCGCGTTGCAAATAGAAGAATGACGGTTTGATGACTTTTTAACCACCCAATATTTTTTTTATTATCATGAGGTTAAGTTGATAATTGGAGTCGAGTGAGGGATTTGTGCCAAAGTGACGGGCGGAAATCGCCAAGCAAAGAAAGCGCATAAGCCTGTGGATAAGTCAAGCTCCCTTAAAATAAAAAAATCATTTTCTGTTTAGTCAATTCGAAAATCGCGAAAGTCCTGGTCGGGCAATGTTTCGCAATCGACGTGAGTGACACGGGCCAATTGCGGGCCTTGCCACAGCCAGTTGCGTAGAGCGATAACCGCTCTTTCCTCCCCGCGGACCAATACTTCCACCCGTCGGTCCGGGAGGTTGCGCACAGAGCCGCTAACGCCCAACGCCAAGGCTTTTTCAGCGGTGGCGTAACGGAAGCCGACGCCCTGAACGCGACCGGTCACATAGCAGCGGAGGCACAGGGTTTTCAAGGTGCTTCTCCTCTCGAACCGGTCTAACGAGACGAACCGCCGGCCGATTCCAGTTCGGCCAAACGCTCTGCTAGCATGGCGGCGTTCACGGTGCCCAAGTGAGTGTCGGCGAGTTGCCCGTCGGGTGAAATCAGGAATGTGGTGGGCAAGCCCTTCAACTCGAATCCGGGTAGGAGGTTACCGCCGCTCAGCGCGATGGGGAAAGTGATAGCCAATCGTCCGACAAAGGCGCGGATTGCAGAGGGCGCGATATCTTCAAAATTGACGCCGACCACTATGGCGCGTTCGTGGTGCTGATCGTGAAAAGCCTGCAATTCCGGCATTTCCAGCAGGCAGGGTGTGCACCAGGTTGCCCAGAAATTGACGATGACCCACCGGCCATGGAAATCGGCCAGCCGTACTGGCTGGCCGTCTACGCCGGGCAGCGTGAAGTTCGGACCTTGCGCGTGGGCGAGAGCACTCATCGCCAGCAATGCCAATATCAACAGCACCGGTCGGCAGTCGGCCCAGTAAGAGCGGCATGGGGCGATGGCGGGCATGGGGATCTCTCGGCCGTCAGGGCTCCGTGTGGAGCGGTAAGTTCGGGGGAGAGTCCGATCGAATCGCGGCATCGCGTGCCGCATTTTCTCGGGCCTTGATCGCTTCGTCGCGCGCGTCCATGGCATACCGGCGCGCATCTTCGTAGGCGCCCGTTTCCAGATGCGCTTGGGCTCTTTGCAGCAGAATCCAGGCCGCCTGCAAGGTTTCCGGCGAGCGCCGCGCCGCGCCGCTGGCCTCGGCCGACCAAATAGCTTGTCGGGCGTCGCTCATCTCTTGCACGGGGGCGCTCGCGCAAGCCGCCAGCGCCAATGCCGTAACAGCGAACAGAATGGGTCTGCGAGTGGTCAATGCTTTAAATCTGAGAAGGCGGCAGGCCGCTGTGCTGGGCTAGTAAAACAATGAATTCAATACGTAAACTAGCATCGGTTACCGAAGTCGTCAAGCCGGCGCGGAAGAGAACGGCGCCTGATGGATGCAATGCGGTTCCGTTGCCTCGGGCAAATTGATAGCTGGCAATCCAAGGCGTGGGAAACATGGCGGAAATACTGATTTTGTACTACAGCCGCACCGGAGGCACCGCCGAGATGGCGCGCCAAGTGGCCCGGGGCGTGGAGGAAGTGGAAGGCATGGTGGCCCGGCTGCGCACCGTGCCACCGGTTTCGACGGTTTGCGAGGCGGTCGAAGACGAAATTCCAGCCGATGGGCCGCCATATGCTGGTCCGGATGATCTGCGGGAGTGCGCCGGCCTGGCTTTGGGCAGTCCAACCCGCTTCGGCAACATGGCGGCGCCGCTCAAGTACTTTCTGGATTCCACTGGAGGGCTCTGGCTGGCCGGGGCTCTGGCCGGAAAACCGGCGGCGGTGTTCGCTTCGGTCTCGACCTTGCATGGCGGTCACGAATCCACTTTGCTCAGCATGATGCTGCCGTTGCTGCATCACGGGATGCTGTTGGTGGGGATTCCTTTCACCGAGGCGGCGCTGCATGAAACCCGCGGCGGCGGAACACCCTACGGTCCGAGCCACTGGTCTGGGCCGGAGTCCAACGCCGTGCTGACCGCCGAAGAAAAGCGGTTGTGTCGCGCTCTGGGCCGGCGGCTGGCGCAGATCGCGCGGCGGTTGGAGGCGGTATGAGCCGGTTCTGGGGCAGGATCGCATTAACCGGCTACTTCGGCCTGTTCGGCGTGCTGCTGCTCTGGTATGCCTGGCTGGAGCCGTCGCGCCGGCTGCCGACCGCGTTGGTGTTGATCCTGCTGGTGGGGCCGCTGCTGATGCCTTTGCGGGGCCTGCTGCACGGTCGTCCCTATACCTATGCCTGGACCAGCTTCCTTGCACTGTTTTATTTTACGGTCGGGATCTTCAATGTTGCGGGACCCATGGTTCATCCTTGGATGGCATGGCTCGAAATCGGATTTAGCGTGCTGCTGTTTTTGGGCGCGGTTTTGTACGCCCGTGCCCGCTCTCGGGAATGGCGAACAGCGGCCGGCGAGCCGATCACTGTTCCCATCGAGCGTGAAAGCGGCCCACCCGGGGTGGGACCCAAGGAGCGATGAACCTCGCGGTCCCGACATGGTCCATATCGCTTGTAAAGCTTCAAGCAACCATGCTAATCTAACCAACTCTGATGCGGGGTGGAGCAGTCCGGTAGCTCGTCGGGCTCATAACCCGAAGGTCGTAGGTTCAAATCCTGCCCCCGCTACCAAATTTCAAGGAAGCCCGTCAAGGGCTTTTTTTATGGGAATGCGTCAGGCGCGTTCGAGCTGATAAATAGGCGTACCACGGTAAGGCGGATGCCCTCTGGCGGTCGCCCGCCGGTGAGGACCGATGGATTAAGGCGGCACGCACGGACATGCGGTGGAGCTTCCCGGTTTTTGTTTTTTGTGCCATGAGGGATCAGGCGGATTGGCGAACAAAGTGGGCCGCTGGCCCACTTTTTATTTGGTGATCGAGATGCGCCAGGATTTTCAGGTGTTCCGGCGGATAGTGGCCGCCACGGTGGAAGCGATGGGCTATGAACTGGTGGGCGTGGAATTCCACCCTCGCCCCACCAACGCGCTGTTGCGGGTTTATATTGACGGCGAAAACGGTATCACTCTGGATGATTGTCAACGGGTCAGTCATCAGCTTAGCGGCGTGATGGATGTCGAGGATCCGATCGCCGGGCCATACACTCTGGAGATCTCTTCGCCCGGATTGGACCGTCCGCTGTTCGAGGCCAAGCATTTTGTGCGCTTTGCCGGCGCGGTGGTTCGAATCCAGCTCAAGGAACTGCTGGATGGGCGGCGGAAACTGGTCGGGCGCCTGCTTGGGATGCGCGGCGATGACGTGGTGATCGCAGGCAGCGATGGACAGGAATGGGAGGTGCCGCTTGAGTGGATTGAGAAAGCTCGGCTGGTACCCCAACTCTAAAGGCAGGATGACAGCGTGCGGCTCCGGCTGGGAGGCAAAACGACATGCGCGTTAAAGACAGCGTTAGCGTTAAAGACAGCAAAGAAAGCCACAAAGAGATTCTGCTGGTCGTGGACGCCGTTTCCAACGAGAGAGGCGTCAGCAAGGAAATCATTTTTAGCGCCTTGGAAGTTGCGCTGGCATCGGCGGCCAAAAAGCGCTACGAGGGCGACCCCGACGTGCGGGTAGCGATCAACCGACGGATCGGCAGTTACGAAACCTTCCGACGTTGGCTGGTCGTGGATGATGCCGCGCAGATCGAGAGCCCGGACCGGCAGATGAGCATCGAAGAGGCGAGCCGAATCCAGGCGGATGTCCAGGCCGGTGGCTATGTCGAGATCCCTCTGGAAAACGCCGATTTCGGTGGGCGCATCGCCGCGCAGACCGCCAAGCAGGTCATCGTTCAGAAAGTGCGGGACGCCGAGCGGGCGCAGATCGTGGACGCCTACCTGCACCGTAAGGGCGAATTGATCGGCGGGGTGATCAAGCGCCTGGAGCGGGATAGAGATCGACGGTCGGAGCGCAGCGATGTGATCCTGGACGTGGGTGGCAATGTCGAAGCCAAAATCGCGGGCGAGGATCAGATCCTCCGTGAATCGTTCCGGGTTGGCGAGCGAGTGCGAGGTTACCTGAAGGATGTGCGTGCTGAAAGCCGCGGCCCTCAGCTCTTCGTCAGCCGGGTAGCGCCAGAGTTTCTGATCGCGCTGTTCTCGCTGGAAGTGCCCGAAATCAACCAGGGCATCATCGAGATCAAGGGCGCGGCGCGCGACCCCGGTTTGCGGGCCAAAATCGCGGTCAAGAGCAAGGATGCCCGCATCGACCCGATCGGCGCTTGCGTGGGCATGCGCGGCGCTCGGGTGCAGAGCGTGACCAACGAGCTGGCCGGCGAGCGGGTGGACATCGTGCAATGGGACGACGATCCGGTCCGCTTCGTGATGAACGCGATGTCGCCGGCCGAGGTTGAGTCGGTCATCGTCGATGAGGACACCCACGGCATGGACATCATTGTCGCCGATGAAAAACAGTTGGCGCAGGCGATCGGCAAGGGTGGCCAGAACGTGCAGTTGGCCAGCCGACTGACCGGCTGGACGCTGAACGTGATGACCCGAACCCAGGCCGAGGCCAAGCGTGGCCAGGAAGACGAAGGCTTGTCGCGCATGTTTGTGGAGCAGTTGGAGGTGGATGAAGAGATTGCCGCGATCCTGGTGCGCGAAGGGTTCGCCGGCCTGGAGGAAGTCGCCTACGTGCCTGTCCACGAAATGCTGGAGATTCCGGAATTCGATCAGGAGATCGTCGAGGAGCTGCGCGGGCGGGCGCGCGACGTGCTGCTCACTCGCGCCATCGCCGCCGAAGAACAAATCGACGGCACCCGGCCGGCCGAGGATTTGCTGCGGATGGACGGCATGGATGAGGAATTGGCCTTTATGCTGGCCAGTAATGGGATCACGACCATGGAGGATTTAGCCGAACTGTCGGTGGACGATCTCAACGATATAGCCGGATTGGATGACGAACGGGCCGCGAAACTGATCATGACGGCGCGGGCGCCTTGGTTTTCGAATGACGAGCGGTAGACGGGAACGAGCTTGGGCTGGGGGTGGTAAATGACGGATGTAACGGTCAAGCAGTTTGCAACGGTCGTCGGCATACCGGTGGATCGCCTGCTGGAACAGTTCGCTGAAGCCGGCATACCGGTTGGCGGCGCGGAAGTGACGATTACGGAAAAGCAGAAAATGGATCTATTGGCGCACTTGCGCAAGAGCCACGGTAACCGACCGGCCCAGGGAGCGGCAGCCGAACCTAAACGGATCACGCTCAAGCGTAAAACCCATAGCGAAATCAAAATGGCGGGCGGCGGCGGCGGGCAGATTAAAACCGTCAGCGTTGAGGTGCGCAAAAAGCGTACCTATGTCAAGCGCAGTTTGGCCGAGGAAGACACCTCTCGCCAGCGCGAGCCCGCGCCAGTTGAGCCGTTCACGCCAGCGATGGAAGCGGAAGAACGGCTTCACCATCATGAAGAAAAGACTGGCGACGTACGGCTTGAGCCATCGATGGGTGCGGATATGGTACAACCGCGGCCTCCGGAGGAAGCAGCCCGTGACTTGGCCGAGGTCGAGGAAGCAGCCCGAACTTGGCCGAGGCCGGGGAGGAAGCCCGTGACTTGGTTGAGGTCGAGGACGACGCCCGTCGCCGGGTGAAACCAGTCGCCGTTCCCCAATCCGCCGAAACGACGGATCATCGGATCGCCGATGCCGCGCCGGTGTCGGTCCAGGTCGAGCGGCGCGCCGAACCGGATGTGCCAGAGGGGAGCTTTAAAGCCAGGAAGCCGCCGGAGCCGACGCCCGAGCCAAAAGTGGTCAGAAAGCGTCCCGAGGCGCCAGCCCGGAGCACGCCCAAGCCGCGTGGCGAGAGCGGAGCCGGTGCGCCGGGCCAGCGCCGGGAGGCGGGGAGTGGTGGGGAGCGGTTCCCGCCCGGGCGCGGTGAATCGAAGGAAGCGATCTCCAACAAGGCCGACCGGCGCAAACCCAGGAAGGGCAGGGGAACGAAGCCCTCCACGTCTACGCCGCCGCAGCGGCATGGTTTTGCCAAGCCCACCGCGCCAGTGGTGCGCGAGGTGGCCCTGCCCGAAACCATCAGCGTCATCGATCTGGCCCAGAAGATGTCGGTCAAAGCCACCGAAGTCATCAAGACGCTGCTGAAGATGGGGATGATGGTCACCATCAACCAGATGATCGACCAGGAAACCGCCGCGCTGGCTGTCGAGGAGATGGGGCATACCTACAAGCTGCTCAACGAAAACGCGCTGGAGGAAGAACTGACCGCCGAAACCGGCGGCGAGGCGATGCCGCGCCCACCGGTGGTCACCATCATGGGTCATGTCGACCACGGCAAGACCTCGCTGCTCGATTATATTCGCCGGACCCGGGTCGCGGCCGGCGAGGCGGGCGGTATCACCCAGCACATCGGCGCGTACCATGTGCGTACTCCGAAGGGCGTGGTCACCTTCCTCGACACGCCGGGTCACGCCGCGTTCACCGCCATGCGCGCGCGCGGCGCCAAGGCCACCGACGTCGTGGTGCTGGTGGTGGCGGCCGACGACGGCGTGATGCCGCAAACGATTGAAGCCGTTCAACATGCCCGCGCCGCCGGGGTGCCGATCGTGGTGGCGGTCAACAAAATGGACAAGTCCGGCGCCGATCCGGAACGGGTCAAGAGCGAATTGTCGGCCCAGGGCGTCATCTCCGAAGAGTGGGGTGGCGACACCCTGTTTACTTATGTGTCCGCCAAGAGCGGCGCGGGTGTGGACGAGTTGCTCGACCAGATTCTGGTGCAGGCCGAAGTGCTGGAACTGCATGCGCCGGTGGATGGGTTGGCCAAGGGCGTGGTGATCGAATCGCGGCTGGACAAGGGCCGCGGCCCGGTGGCGACCGTACTGGTACAGAGCGGTACCCTGCGCAAGGGCGATGTGATCCTGAGCGGCCTCGAATACGGCCGAGTGCGCGCCATGCTCAACGAGACAGGGCAGAATACGAGCGAAGCCGGTCCCTCGATTCCGGTGGAAGTGCTCGGCTTGTCCGGTACCCCCAAGGCGGGCGATGACGTTATCGCGGTCGCCGACGAGCGCAAGGCCCGCGAAATCGCCCTGTTCCGCCAAGGCAAGGCACGTGAGGAGCAGACTCGCAAGCCGGTCATGGATATCGACGGCATCTCCCGGCAATTCGAGGCCGGGGAAATCAATATGCTTAACGTGGTGCTGAAGGCCGATGTGCAGGGTTCCGCCGAGGCCATCGTGGATGCGCTGACCCGATTGTCCACCGCCGAAGTGCAGGTCAAGATCATCGCCAGCGGCGTCGGCGGCATCAACGAATCCGACATCAACCTGGCCAAGACCTCCAAGGCCATCATCATCGGCTTCAACGTCCGCGCCGACAGCGTCGCCAAGCGGCTGGCCGAGGAGGAAGGGCTGAAGCTGCATTATTACAGCATCATCTACGAGCTGATCGACGACGTAAAACGCGCGATGGTCGGCATGCTCAAGCCGACCTTCAAGGAAGAGATCGTCGGCTTGGCCGAGGTACGTGATGTGTTCCGTTCGCCCAAGTTCGGCGTGGTGGCCGGTTGCATGGTGGTGGATGGCATGGTGCGCCGCAACAATCCGATTCGGGTGCTGCGCAACAACGTGGTGATTTTCGAAGGCGCGCTGGATTCGTTGCGGCGCTTCAAGGACGATGTCGGCGAAGTGCGCGCCGGTACCGAATGCGGCGTGGGCGTGCGCAACTATAACGACATCCGCCAGGGCGACCATATCGAAGTCTTCGAGCGGGTGCAGGTGGAACGCACCTTGTAACGGGCGCCGCGGAGCGATCGAGCGATGATGAAACCCTCCTCCCGCACTCGGCGGGTGGGCGAGCAAATCCGCCGGGAATTGGCGGATTTGATCCGCGCCGAACTGCGGGATCCACGACTGACTCTGGTGTCGATGACCAGCGTCGAGGTCAGCCGCGACTTGGCGTATGCCCGGATTTACGTCACCTTGATGGGTGAGCCGGCCGAACGGACCGAGCGGGTCGCCGAACTCAACCGCGCCGCGCCGCTACTGCGTCGCGAGCTGGGCCGGCGCATGCACATTCGTACCGTGCCAAAGTTGGAATTCCGCTACGACGAGGTGGTGGAGCGCGCCGCCCGGTTGTCGGCGCTCATTGATGCCGCGGTGGCCGCCGACGCCGACCGCCACCGCGATGAGCCGGCGATGGACGATGATTCCGGCCCGGAGCGCCAGGAATGAGCGAGCGCCGTCAGCGCCGCGCGGTTAGCGGCGTGGTGTTGCTGGACAAGCCGGTCGGCTGGACTTCGAACGCGGCGCTGCAAGCGGTCAAGCGACTGTATCAGGCCGCCAAGGCCGGGCATACCGGTAGCCTCGATCCGTTGGCCAGCGGCCTGCTACCGATTTGCCTGGGCGAGGCCACCAAGCTGTCCGGATTTTTGTTGAACGCCGACAAGGGCTACCGGTTTACCTGCCGGCTGGGGGTGACCACCGCGACCGGCGACGCCGAAGGTGAAGTGGTGACCGTCCGTCCAGTGGGACCGCTAAGCCGGGAATCGGTGGAGACGGCGCTGCGGCGGTTCGTGGGCACGATCCAGCAGATCCCGCCGATGTATTCCGCGCTGAAGCATAACGGCCAGCCACTGTACAAACTGGCGCGCAAAGGAATTGAGGTCGAACGCGCACCGCGCGAGGTGACCGTTCGCGAGTTGCGACTGCTGCGTCTGGAAAACGAGGAGTTGGAGTGCGAACTGCGTTGTTCCAAGGGCACTTATGTCCGGACGCTGGCCACCGACCTGGGCGAGATGCTGGGTTGCGGCGCGCACGTCGCGGTGCTGCGCCGCACTGTGGTGGAGCCCTACGATGCCGCGAGAATGGTGACGCTGGAGTCCTTGCGCGAGCGAGCCGAGCAGGGGTTGGCGGCGCTGGATGCGGAGCTGTTGCCTCCGGACAGCGCGGTGGCGCAGTGGCCGGCGGTGCGGTTGGGAGGGGATGCCGCCTTTTATTTGCGGCAGGGCCAACCGGTGCTGACGCCGCGCGCCCCTTCCCAAGGCTGGGTGCGTTTGTACCAGGATGAACGGAGCTTTTTCGGCATCGGCGAAATCCTCGACGATGGCCGGGTCGCGCCGCGCCGGTTGCTGGCCTGTGAGGTTCCGTGACAAGGTTTGCTTGTTGCCTGACCTTGAATGGAGCTAACATCCTTGGCCTTATTGAATTGACTGATCGAATCCGAATTGGAGTTTGACCTTATGCCGCTCAACATCGAACAAAAGACTCAGGTCGTACGGGATTTTCAGCGTGGCCCCGTCGATACCGGCTCCCCGGAGGTGCAGGTCGCGCTGCTGACCACCCGCATCAACGGCCTGCAATCGCATTTCAGCGATCATAAAAAAGACCATCACTCTCGCCGTGGATTGCTGAAAATGGTCAACCAGCGCCGCAAGTTGCTGGATTATTTGAAAAGAAAGGATCTGAAATGCTATCAGGACCTGATTAGCCGCCTTGGCCTGCGCCGCTGAGGTTTTCCATCGATCTTTTGTTGCATAGGACGCTTTCGTGACGCCCATCAAAAAGACTTTTCAGTATGGCCAGCATGCGGTGACGCTGGAAACCGGTGAGATCGCCCGGCAGGCCAGCGGTGCGGTGGTGGTCAACATGGCCGATACCGTGGTGCTGGTCACCGTGGTCGCCGACCAGAAGACCAAGGAAAACCGGGATTTCCTGCCGCTGCGAGTGGACTACCAGGAGCGTAGCTACGCGGCGGGCCGCATTCCCGGCGGGTTTTTCCGCCGCGAAGGCCGTCCTTCCGAGAGCGAAATCCTGACCGCCCGACTGATCGACCGGCCGTTGCGCCCATTGTTTCCGGAGGGGTTCACCAACGAAGTACAGATCGTCGCCACCGTGATGTCGTTGAACAGCCAGGTGGATCCGGAAATCCCGGCGCTGCTCGGCGCTTCGGCGGCGGTGGCGCTGTCCGGTGCGCCGTTCCAGGGTCCGATCGGCGCGGCCCGGGTCGGTTACCGCGACGGTCAGTACCTGCTCAACCCAACTCGCCGCGAGTTGCAGAACTCACAGTTGGATTTGGTGGTGGCCGGGACCGAACGGGCGGTGCTGATGGTGGAGTCCGAGGCCGAGGAACTATCCGAGGCGGTCATGCTCGGCGCGGTGATGTTCGGTCACGAACAGATGCAGGCAGCCATTCGGGCCATCAACGAACTGGCGGCGGAAGCCGGCGCGCGGCCGTGGGACTGGCAGCCGCCGGCCGGCGACGCGGCGCTGGAGGGCGCGGTGCGCGCTACCGCCGAAACCGCGCTGGCCGAGGCCTATCGGATCCCCGAAAAGCTGGTTCGCCAGCAGCGGGTGCATGAAATCCACGACCAATTGATCGCGCAACTGACGGCACAGGAACCGGAACGCTGGACCACGCAGGCGATCGACAGCGCCTACTCGGCGCTGGAAAGCGCGATTGTGCGCGGGCGCATCCTGTCCAACCAGCCGCGTATCGATGGTCGCGATACCCGGACGGTGCGGCCGATTTCCGTCCGGGTTGGCGTGCTGCCGCGCGCCCACGGTTCGGCGCTGTTCACTCGCGGCGAAACCCAGGCGTTGGTGGTCACCACGCTCGGAACCGACCGCGACGCCCAGGTCATCGACGCCATCGAGGGTGAGTACCGCCAGCCGTTCCTGTTGCACTACAACTTCCCGCCCTATTCGGTGGGCGAGATCGGCCAGATCGGCAGCCCCAAGCGCCGGGAAATTGGACACGGTCGCTTGGCCAAGCGCGGCGTGCAGGCCGTGATGCCCAAACCGGAGAATTTTCCCTACACCGTGCGAATCGTGTCGGAAATCACCGAATCCAACGGTTCCAGCTCGATGGCCTCGGTCTGCGGCGCCAGCTTGTCGCTGATGGACGCGGGCGTATCGATCAAAGCGCCGGTGGCCGGCATCGCCATGGGCCTGATTAAAGAGCAGGACCGCTTCGCGGTGCTGACCGACATCATCGGCGATGAAGATCATTTGGGTGATATGGACTTCAAGGTGGCCGGCACCGCCGCCGGAGTGACCGCCCTGCAGATGGACATCAAGATCGATGGCATCACCCGCGAGATCATGGAGCAGGCGCTGGCCCAGGCCCGCGAAGGGCGTTTGCACATCCTCGACAAGATGGGCGCGGTCATCAACGCGCCGAAGCTGGAACTGTCCGAGTACGCGCCGCGCTACACCACCCTGCGCATCAATCCGGAGAAGATCCGCGACGTGATCGGCAAAGGTGGCGTCACCATTCGTTCCATCACCGAGGAAACCGGCGCCACCATCGACATCACCGACGACGGCGTGGTGAAAATCGCCGCCGTGGACAAGGCGGCCGGCGACGAAGCCCGTCGCCGCATCGAACAGATCACCGCCGATGTGGAAGTCGGGCAGATCTACGAGGGCAAGGTGGTTCGGATCATGGACTTCGGTGCGTTTGTGGCCATTCTGCCCGGTCGCGACGGGATGGTGCATATTTCCCAGATCTGCGAGGAACGCGTGCAGAGTGTGAGCGACAAACTGGCGGTCGGCGATGTGGTCAAGGTCCGGGTGCTGGAAATCGACAAGCAGGGCCGCGTGCGTCTGAGCATGAAGGGTCTGGACTGAAATTGGCAGCCGCCGGCCATGGTTCCTTGCCTTGGCGCGGTTGCTTCGAGTATATTTTCTGACCTTGCCGTGGAAACGCGGCAAAGCTTTGGAGAGGTGGCCGAGCGGTCGAAGGCGCAGCACTGGAAATGCTGTTTAGGGGTAACTCTAACGAGGGTTCGAATCCCTCTCTCTCCGCCAGATCGACCAACTCCCAATCTGGTTGCAATGGTGGCCCGTATCGGTCCCTCCGCGACGACAAGCTGTGAACCCCGTCAGGCCCGGAAGGGAGCAGCGGCAGCAGTGGCCTCGGGCGCCGGGGTGTGGCTGATAGGGGCCGCCACCCTTCTTCAGGATGTGTAGTCAGGGATGACGGTTTACGAGATCGTCGCCTTTTTTCGCCATTAAAGGAACCTCATGAACTATCAGGTTCTGGCCCGCAAATGGCGCCCCCGCACCTTCCACGAATTGATCGGCCAGGAGCATGTGGTCCGTGCGTTGACCAACGCGCTTGACCGGCAACGGCTGCACCACGCTTTTCTGTTCACCGGCACGCGTGGGGTGGGCAAAACCACCATCGCCCGGATTTTCGCCAAGTCGCTGAACTGCGAAGTGGGCGTGTCCTCCACGCCCTGCGGTCAGTGCGCCGCCTGCCGGGAAATCGATGCCGGCCGCTTCGTGGACCTGATCGAGGTCGATGCCGCCTCGCGCACCAAGGTTGAGGATACCCGCGAACTGCTGGAGAACGTGCAGTACGCGCCTGGCCGGGGCCGCTTCAAGGTGTACCTGATCGATGAGGTCCACATGCTGTCCGCGCACAGCTTCAACGCGCTGTTGAAGACGTTGGAGGAGCCGCCACCACCCGTGAAATTCCTGCTGGCGACCACCGATCCACAGAAGCTGCCGGTCACGGTCCTGTCGCGCTGCCTCCAGTTCAACCTCAAACGGTTGCCGGCCAGCCAGATCGCCGGATACCTGGACCAGGTTTTGGAGTGTGAGGATATTCCGCGCGAGCCGGCGGCGCTGCAACTCATCGCCCGCGCCGGCGATGGCAGCATGCGCGATGCCCTGAGCCTGCTGGATCAGGCGATTGCTTTTGGCGGCGGCCGAGTGGAAGCCTCCGCCGTCGAGGCCATGCTCGGTAGTATCGATCGGCGGCGGGTGGTGAACCTGCTGCGGGCGCTGGCGGCCGGCGAGGCGCCCGCGGTGATGCGCCAAGTGGCCGAACTGGACGAACTTGCCCCGGACTATGCGATGGTGCTGGCCGAACTGCTGTCGCTGCTGCAGCGGGTGGCGTTGGCGCAGGCGGTGCCCGACGCCGTGCCGGAAGATGGTGTGGCCGATCCAGAGGACCTGCGGCGATTGGCGCGGACCCTGCCGCCGGAGGATGTGCAGTTGTTCTATCAAATAGCCTTGCTGGGCCGGCGCGATCTGCCGCTGATGCCCGAACCGCGCGGCGGCTTCGAAATGGTGCTGCTGCGGATGCTGTGCTTCCGGCCGGCGACTCGGGAAATCGCGGCGCCGGTTCCGCCCGAAGCCAGGTCTGCTCCAGTGCCGGCTGTTGTTGCGCCCGCTTCGCGGCCCGCGCCGCCAGCGAGCGGGGTTCCAACCCGGCCGACCTCGGAATGGGGTGCTCTGGTCGAGCAGCTCAAATTGACCGGCATCACCAAGCAGGTGGCGATGAATTGCGCCTTGATCGAGCGGCAGGGCAACGATTTTCGATTGGCGCTGGAACCCGGCCATGCCCAGTTGTTCAACAAATCGATTGAGGAGCGGTTGAAAGCAGCGCTGGAGCAACAACTTGGCGCACCGGTCGGCCTACGATTTCAAGTGGGGGGCACGGTGGAGGAAACCCCAGCCCGCCAGCGATTCCAGCAACAGGCGGAACGACAGCAGGTCGCCGCCGAGCAGGTTATTCAGGACCCGCATGTGCGAGACATGCGGGAAACGTTCGGCGCGCAAATCGTGACGGTCCATCCACTGGATGAAACCGACGGCTGACGATTTCCCATCGGCGGTCATGATCCTATTGCGACTGATTAAGGAGAGAAACGATGAAAGGCGGTTTGGGCAATTTGATGAAGCAAGCGCAAAAGATGCAGGAGAACCTGCAAAAGGCGCAGGCGGAAATCGCGGCGATGGAGATCGTCGGGGAATCCGGTGGAGGGCTGGTCAGCGTGGTGATCACCGGCCGCCACGAGGTTCGGCGGATTCGGATCGACGACAGCCTGGTGGGCGACGACAAGGATATGCTGGAAGATTTGGTCGCCGCGGCGTTCAACGACGCCGTCCACAAGGTCGAGCGGACCATGCAGGAAAAAATGGGCGGTCTGACCGCCGGCATGGGTCTGCCGCCGGGCATGATGGGCGACTTGAAACTGCCGTTCTGACCGTTTGCGTGGCCGCTTCACCGCTGCTGGCCCAGTTGATGGCGGCGCTGCGTTGCTTGCCGGGAGTGGGGCCGAAGTCGGCCCAGCGGATGGCGCTGCATTTACTGGAACGGGATCGCGATGGCGCTGGACGGCTGGTCGAGGCGCTGCGGGTGGCGCTGGACCGGATCGGCCGCTGCCGGCTGTGCCGCGATCTGAGTGAAACCGAGATTTGCGCCTTGTGCGCCCACCCGCGCCGCGACCGTGCGCTGTTGTGCGTGGTCGAGACCCCGGCCGACGTGCTGGCCGTGGAGCATTCCACCGGCTTTCAGGGCGTGTATTTCGTACTGATGGGCCATCTGTCGCCCTTGGACGGGATCGGTCCGGCGGAGTTGGGGCTGGAGGTTTTGGAAGCACGCCTGGATGCGGGCGAAGTGCGTGAGATGATTCTCGCCACCAATCCGACCGTGGAAGGCGAGGCAACCGCCTACTACATCGCCGAACTGGCCCGCGAGCGCCGCATCCGCGCCACCCGCATCGCCCACGGGGTGCCGTTGGGAGGAGAATTGGAGTCCGTGGACGGCGGCACGCTGGCGCACGCCTTTGCCGGCCGCCGGGATTTATGAGGTCGAACGGAGCAAGCGTCATGAACGACTGCATTTTTTGCAAGATCGCCGCCGGCGATATCCCCGCCGACATCCTGTACGATGACGGCGAGGTGCTGGCCTTTCGAGACATCAACCCCGAAGCCCCCGTGCATCTTCTGCTCATTCCCCGCCGGCATATCCCCACTCTGAACGACCTGAGCGAAGCGGATGCCGCGCTGGTCGGCCGGCTGTATCTGGTGGGCAAGCACATGGTGGCCGAACTGGGCGTGGCCGAAAGCGGTTACCGCACGGTGATCAACTGCAACCGCGATGCCGGCCAGCTCGTCTTCCACGTCCACATGCATCTGTTGGCGGGCCGGGAGCTGGGTTGGCCACCGGGCTAGGATTCTCCGCCAGCCCCCTCCAGCAGGAACGGTTTTTCCAGCGCCCGCTTCATCTCATCGAAAGCAGCGGCGCGCTGCCCGGCGAGGAGCACCATGCTCAGACTGGCCGGCTGTTGGCCGTTCGCGGTCGCCGGTGCCGGTGCTGCCGATAGCATTCAGGAATTCCGCGATGTCCCGCCGCTCGGCGTCGTTGTCGCTCAAGCTCAGCGTGCGGGTGCGCTCGTCCATGTCGATGTAAATTTCGCCGGCTGGTTCCGGTTCGTGGACCCGGCGCAACTGGATACTGTCGTGAGCGTTCCGCAACAGCTCGTGGACGAACACGTCCGGTATTCGGATACAGGCTCTGGGTCAGCAGCCGGATCAGACTCTGATAACTGGCGCGCATCTTGGGCGTGAGGGGAACTCAGGGTTTGGAGTAAGCTATCGACCTTATTCTGACAGCTCGCGCGGTGGTGGGAATTCTCCTTGCCGCCGCGCGCTGATTTCACGAGTTCCGTTTCCAACAGCCAGAATTTCCAATGCCCACAACTCCCGTTTCCCCCGCCGAATTTGCCCCGCTGCGCCTGCGCAAGGACGAAGATCGCCGCCTGCGCGCCGGTCATCTCTGGGTCTACAGTAACGAGATTGATGTCGAAGCCACCCCACTGCGCAATTTCGAACCTGGCCAGCCAGTGGCGATTCAGGTCAGCAACGGCAAGACGCTCGGCACTGGCTACATCAATCCGCACGCGCTACTGTGCGCCCGGCTGGTTAGCCGCGACTTGGAGCATCCCCTCAGCCCCTCGCTGCTGGTGCATCGCCTCAATGTGGCGCTGAGCTTGCGCGAGCGGCTGTACGAGCAGCCGTTCTACCGCTTGGTCTACGGCGAAGGCGACGGCTTGCCGGGGCTGGTCGTGGACCGCTACGGCGATTTGTGCGTGGCGCAACTGACCACCGCCGGCATGGAGCAACTCAAGGACGAGATTCTCGCTGCCCTGCAAAAGGTGTTGAAACCGGCGGCGGTGCTGTGGCGTAACGACAGTCGGGTACGGGAATTGGAGGGACTGGAGCGGTACGTCGCCGTCGCCGCTGGCGAGGTTCCAGACACCGTGGTGGTCGAGGAAGACGGGCTGCGCTTCCAGATATCGCCACGCGCCGGGCAGAAAACCGGCTGGTTCCACGATCAGCGCGACAACCGGGCCCGACTGGATCGTTACGTTGCGGGTCGTCGAGTACTGGATGTGTTCAGCTACGTCGGCGCCTGGGGCGTGCGCGCGGCGGCGCGCGGCGCGCGGGAGGTGCTGTGCGTGGATTCGTCCTCAACGGCGCTGGAGCAAGCGATGGCCAACGCGACGTTGAACGAGGTCGGTGATCGGGTCAGAACCGAACAGGGCGATGCCTTCGAGGTGTTGAAGGCGTTGCGCGAGGCTCGCGAACGCTTCGATGTGGTGATCGTGGACCCACCGGCATTCATCAAGCGCCGCAAGGATTTCAAGGAAGGCGCGCTGGCTTATCGGCGGCTCAACGAAATGGCCATGCAGGTACTGGAACGCGATGGGCTGCTGGTGTCCTGTTCCTGCTCGCAGTTGCTCTCCCGCGATGTGCTGGTGCAAACCCTGTTGCAAGGGTCGCGGCACCTGGATCGCAATCTGTTGATTTTGGAGCAGGGCCGGCAGGGGCCGGATCATCCGGTCCTGCCAGCGATTCCCGAGACCGACTATCTTAAGGCCATATTCGCGCGGGTATTACCGGCCTGAGAGGCGTGATCGATCCCGTTTAAAAATCAAAGGGCTTGGACGATGAACGAGCAGGATTTTCACCGCTTGGCGCGGGTGATGGAAGAAATCCGCGACAATCAAAAGCTGCAACTGGAATGTCAGGCCGAGGCGCTGGCATTGCAGCGCGAGCAGTTCGCGCTGGTTCAGAAGCAAACCGAACGCGCGGAACGCCTACAGGACCGCGCCGAGCAAATTCAGGCCAAGAGCGCGCAACTGGTCGCCGGCGCCCGCAAGAGGATGGTGGTCGTCCTGCCTATTTCTCATCCTGCTAATCGCTTACCTGACTTGGCTCATCTTTCGTTGAGCGTGCGGCGTCCTTGCATCATTTCATCAACACGCTTGCGGGTTTCGCATCCCTGAAGATTGAGCGGTTATCGGCGACCGATAGCCGGCTGGTTCTC
This sequence comes from uncultured Gammaproteobacteria bacterium, assembly GCA_963695105.1. Taxonomy (GTDB): domain Bacteria; phylum Pseudomonadota; class Gammaproteobacteria; order Competibacterales; family Competibacteraceae; genus Competibacter. Next base: position 24,795 of record CAVOGC010000018.1, read on the forward strand.
GAACACCCTCACGGAGTTTTTCATGCTCGTACATCCTGATTTCGATCCGGTGGCGTTCAGTCTGGGGCCGCTGCATGTGCGCTGGTACGGTCTCATGTATCTGCTGGGCTTCCTTGTCGGCTGGGCGCTGGGCCGCTACCGCGCCCGGAAACCCGGCTCCGGCTGGACCACCGCGCAGGTGGACGATCTGGTGTTCTACATCGCCCTGGGGGTTATTCTCGGCGGCCGGATCGGCTACATCCTGTTCTATGGCTTCAACTCCTTCCTCAGCAACCCGTTGGTGTTGTTCCGGGTCTGGGAGGGCGGCATGTCGTTTCACGGCGGTTTTCTCGGCGTGCTGCTGGCGATGGTACTGTTCGCCCGCAAATACCAGCACCGGTTCTGGGCGGCCATGGATTTCGTCGCGCCACTGATCGCGCCGGGCATCCTGTTCGGACGGATCGGCAATTTCATCAACGGGGAATTGTGGGGCCGGGTCACCGACCTGCCGTGGGGGATCGTGTTCCGCCAGACCGGCGACAACCTGCCGCGTCATCCGTCGCAGTTATACGAGGCGGCGCTGGAGGGGCTGGCGCTATTCGCCATCGTCTGGCTGTTTTCGGCCAAGCCGCGCCCGACCATGGCGGTGTCGGGCGTGTTCGCGCTGAGCTACGGCATGTTTCGCTTTCTGGTGGAGTTCGTCCGCCAGCCGGACGCGCAACTTGGTTACCTGGCTTTCGGCTGGTTGACCATGGGTCAGGTGCTGTCGCTGCCGCTGATCGTGGTGGGTGTGGTTCTGCTGACGCTGGCCTATGGTCGGCCGGCCGACCGGGCGGCGTGAGGCGCGCTTTGCGCCGCCGCTCCACTGGAGAGCGGCGGCCGCGCTTATTCGGGATAACGGTAGGTGATGGTCACATTCTGCGGGCCACGGTCGGCGCCCAGCAGGTTGGAAGCACCCTGGTAAGACAGCAGCCGGCGGCTGGCGCGGTCGTAGCGCGCTTCCAGCGTCGGCGCGAACAGCCGCAGGAACCAACTGTCGGCCTCGATGTTGAAAGTCACGGTTCCGGGGTCGCTGGACATGTCCAGCCGACGGATGCGGAAGGTGTAATCGCGGCCTTCCATGGGCACCAGAAACTGAACCTGCTTGATGGCGTCGCCTTCGGCCAGTTCGTCCAGGTGGTCGCGCAGAAAAACGTGCAGGCCCTGTCCGGTGACCATATCGTCTTCCAATCGCACCATGTTCTGCTGGACCGGCGCGTTTTGATCGGCGCGGCCGTAGACCTTGACCCAACGGCCATCCACGAAAGTGCCATCCTGCCGGCCGAAACGGCGATCCTCGAAAGCGTAGTTCGGGACGTAGGGGTGGTTGGCCGTGAAGTTGGATGTTAGCACCGCGATTTCCTTGCCGGCGGCGTCCAAGTAGCGGGTCTCGTTACGCTGGGGGCGGCCGTTTTCGTAAGTCATGCGGTGCTCTTCGATGTAAGCGATCTCGCCCCGCGCGTCGCGGGCGATGCCTTTGAACACCTCCTCCTGCTGGCCGCCAGACGTAGCCCAGGCGGGCAGGGCTGCATCGGCGAGCAGCAGCACGCCGAAGGTGGCGGCGTTCAGATACTTGCTCTTTTTGGGAAACGGCATGTTCGGCGTCCTCCGTCATCCTGGTTGGGAGTTGATACCGGCAACTGACCCGAAGCAGTCCATTAGGTTCAAGATCGCTGGTCGAAAACCGGGCGCTCAGTGGTCCTTGATCCGTTCGTAACCGGCCAGCGCCTCGGCGCGGCTGGCGGCGAAATCCACCACCGGCGGCGGATAGTGCAATCCCGGCGTGAAGCCCGCCGCCTGCCGTTCGGCCGGCGACAATGTCCAGGGCCGATGGAGGGCCGGCGCGGGTAGCTTCGCCAGCTCCGGCGTCCACCGGCGGACATAGGCGCCGTCCGGGTCGAACTGCTCGCCCTGGCGGATCGGATTAAAAATACGGAAATAGGGCGCGGCGTCGGTGCCGCAGCCAGCGGTCCACTGCCAGCCGAGGGTGTTGCTGGCCAGATCGGCGTCCACCAGCGTGTCCCAGAACCAGCGCGCCCCTTCCCGCCAGGGGATGCGGCAGTTTTTCACCAGAAACGAGGCCACCAGCATCCGCACCCGGTTGTGCATCCAGCCGGTGCGCCAGAGCTGGCGCATCCCGGCGTCCACCATTGGGTAGCCGGTCCGACCCTGTTGCCAGGCACGCAGCAGATCGGCGTATTCCTCCCGCCACGGATAGGCGGCGAAGCGTTCCCGCATCGGTTGCTCCGGCGTGTGAGGCCAGTGATAGAGCACGTAATGCGCGAACTCCCGCCAGCCGATTTCCCGCAGATAGGTTTCCGCGCCCTGGTTTCCCAGTGGATCGCCGTTCGTGGCGCCGGCGACCGCGGCCCAGATCCGCCGGGGGCTGATTTCACCGAAATGCAGGTGTGGGGACAAGCGCGACACGCCGGCCCGGCCCGGCCAGTCGCGCCCTTGCCGGTAGCCGGCCAGCGCGGATTCGCAAAACCGTTCCAGTTGCGCCTGCGCTCCCGTTTCGCCAGGCCGCCAGGCGGCGGCCAACCCATCATCCCAGCGAATGCGCGGTAGCAGATCCAGTGTCTCCAGCGACAGCGAGTCCGGCCACTGCTCGGGACCGGGCAATGCTGGAACGGGTAGCGGCGCCGACGGTGGCAGCCGTTGCAGGCACGCCTTCCAGAACGGCGTAAACACCTGATAAGGTTGCCCGTCGGGCTTCAGCAGGGTCCAGGGTTCGAGCAGCAGCGCGGCCTGGCTGCTTTCGGCCAGGACGCCATCCTCGCGCAGCGCGGTCTTGACCGCACGGTCGCGGGCGATGCTGGCCGGTTCGTACAGCCGGTTCCAATACACCGCCTTAGCGCCGGTTTCCCGCAGCAGCTCCCGCAGTGCCGCCAGGCTGTCGCCCCGTCGGACGATCAGGCGTGAGCCCTGCCGCCTCAGCGCTTGATCCAACGCGGCCAGGCTATGATGCAGCCACCAGCGGGACGCCGCGCCGGGTTCCCAGGGCGCGTCCTCGCGCGGGGCATGGATGTAGACCGGGATGATGTGCCGGTGCTCGGCCGCCGCGCGGCGCAGGGCGGGATGATCGCTAAGCCGCAGGTCGCGGCGGAGCCAGACGAGTGCGATGGACATGGCGGGCGAGTCGGGTCTAGGGTGGAGAGTCGATGGGATTCGGCAACCAAACCGGTTGCGGGCAGTCTTTAGGGTGATCGGTCAAGGTTCTTTCAGTTCAACCGGGGAGGATGATTTCCATGTTTTTGTGCATCTGCAAGTCGGTTTCCGACAAACAAGTCCGCGAGGCGGTCGATCAAGGCGCCCGCACCATCGGCGACGTCAGCGCCCGCTTTGGGCTCGGCGCCGAATGCGGCAAGTGCCTGGACGACGTGCGCCAGTTTCTCGATGCCTGTTTGCTTGCCCCACCATCGACCCCAACGGCTGCCAAGGCGGCGGTTGAGGTCGCGCCGCCGCGGGCTGCGTCCGAACCCGTCCCGCAGCGAGCAGCCTGGTTTGCCGTGGACTTATGATTTCCGGGAGAACGATCCAATGAAAGGCGACGCCAAGGTCATTGAGTACCTGAACAAGGCCCTCAGAAACGAATTGACCGCCATCAACCAGTATTTCCTGCACGCTCGCATGTTCGACAACTGGGGATTCGGCAAATTGGGCAAGCACGAATACGATGAGTCGATCGACGAGATGAAGCACGCCGACCGGCTGGTAATGCGGATTTTGGATTTGGAGGGGCTACCCAACTTGCAGGATCTCGGCAAGCTTTACATCGGCGAAAACGTCGAGGAAATCTTCCAGGGAGATCTCAAGCTCGAATACGACGCACACCCGTTGTATCGGGAAGCCATCGGCTACTGCGAGAGCCGCGCCGACTACGTCACTCGCGATCTGCTGGCGGCCATCCTTGCCAGCGAGGAAGAACACATCGGTTGGTTGGAAACCCAGTTGGCGCTGATTGGACGCCTGGGGTTACCCAATTACCTGCAAGCTCAGATGTGAGGCCGCACCCGGCGCGCGCCGGATGCGGGTCGGACTGCTGTAGACGGTGGTTTCGTGCTACGATTCCACCGAATGGTCTGTCGTGCCAAACCAACTTAATCCGCCGGGGCGCCCCGCCGCGCCTCGGCTATCAGAACGAAGAATTTAGGGGAGTCGCCGATGCTGATCTATAACCTCTTTCCCTTGCTGGCAGGGCCTTTCGGGGACTGGGAACCACACTTCGAGCGGGCCGCCGACATGGGTTTCGACTGGATTTTCGTCAATCCAGTCCAGAAACCCGGTTCCTCGGGCAGCCTCTATTCCATCGCCGACTACTTTAAACTCAATCCCTTGATGGTGGACCCGACGTCCAAGCTTTCCCCCGAGCAGCAGATCCAGGGAGCGCTTGCCGCCGCCGACCGGCTGGGTCTCAAGGTGATGGTGGACCTGGTGATCAACCACTGTGCCTTCGACTCCGAACTGACGCGCCAGCACCGCGAGTGGTTCGTGCAGGAAAACGGCGAGATCGCTCACCCGTTCTGCATGGAGGACGGCCACAAGGTGGTGTGGGGTGATCTGGTTCGTTTCAATCACCAGCACAGCTCCGATCCGGAAGGGCTATACCGCTACTGTTACCAGATTGTCGAATACCTGCTGGAACTGGGATTCAAGGGCTTCCGCTGCGATGCGGCCTATCAGATTCCCGGTCATATCTGGGGACGGCTGATCCGCGAGATCCGGCAAAAATATCCGGATACGGTATTTACCGCCGAGACTCTGGGTTGCACCGCCGACCAGACCAAGCAGACCGCCCAGGCTGGTTTCGATTATGTATTCAATAGCTCCAAGTGGTGGGATTTCCATGGGGCCTGGTTACTGGAGCAGTATCAACTGGTCCGCGACATCGCCCCGTCCATCAGCTTCGCCGAAAGCCACGATACCGACCGGCTGTTCCAGGAGGTCAACGGCAACGTGGCGGCGATGAAGCAGCGCTATTTGTTCTCCGCGCTGTTTTCCGCCGGCGTCATGATGCCGATGGGGTTCGAGTATGGGTTCCGTCGCCGCCTGCATGTGGTCAACACCCGCCCCGGCGACTGGGAACAACCCAACGCCGATTTGTGCGAGTTCATCACCGCCGTCAATGCGATCAAGCGCCAGTACTCCATCTTCCGCGAGGAGTCCCCGACCACGATCCTGCCCTACCAGAATCCCAATATTCTGCTCATGTGGAAAGCATCGATCCGCACCCACGAAGAAGCGCTGATCATTCTCAATAAAGATCCCTGGAACCATCAGTACTTCTATGCCGAAAATCTGGGCACCTACATCCAGGCTGGCGCCCCGCTGCTGGATGTGTCGCCGGAACATACCCTGGAATACATTCCCCGGCCCTTCGGTTACGATTTGCGACCAGGCCAGGCTTTCGTGATGGTCGCCAGCCGCGATCATCTGCCGGCTTAACGGGAAGAGGCGCGCGGGCGCGGCTCGAGTCTTCATTCTGGAATTAGGGGGGTGGCCCGGGCTGCCGCGTCCGGCCCAGGAACCCGAAATATAAAGGACGGCAGTTTATGTATATCGTTCAAATTGCTACTGAATGCGCCCCCGTGGCCAAAGTTGGCGGGTTGGCGGATGTGATTTTCGGCCTGAGCCGGGAGCTGGAAATTCGCGGCAACGAAGTCCACATCATCCTGCCGAAGTACGACTGCATGCGCTATGACCAGATCTGGGGTCTGCAAGTCTGCATGAAGGATTTGTGGGTTCCCTGGTACAACGGCGCCGTGCATTGCTCGGTGTGGTTCGGCTTTGTCCACGGCCGCAAATGTTTCTTCATCGAGCCGCATTCCCCGGACAACTTTTTCAACCGCGGACACTTCTACGGTTTCTCGGATGATGTCAGCCGATTTGCGTTCTTCAGCAAGGCGGCTTTGGAATTCCTGCTCAAGGATAATCGTCGTCCCGATATCATCCACTGCCACGACTGGCAAACCGGGTTGGTGCCGGTGCTGTTGTTCGAGCAGTACGCGCATGGCGGGCTGAGCTCGCAACGAGTCTGCTACACCATCCACAACTTCAAGCATCAGGGCCTGACCGGCGAGTACGTGCTGTGGGCGACCGGCCTGACCAATATTGCCCACTATTTCAACTTCGACCGGTTGCGCGATAACTTCAACCCCACCGCCGTCAGCTTAATGAAGGGCGGTATCGTCTACTCGAATTTCGTGACCACGGTATCGCCGACCCACTCGCACGAGGCGCGCTTCACCGATCAGGGCGGCGGGCTGAACCATACGCTGGATGTGCATCAGAGCAAATTCGGCGGGGTGTTGAATGGTATCGATTACGATATCTGGAATCCGGAAATCGACCCGCATATTCCCAGCCGCTACGGCATCGACACCTTGGATGACAAATACGCCAACAAGGAGGCGCTGCGCGACCGGCTGTGGCTGAGCAAGGAATTTAAACCGATCATTGCCTACGTTGGCCGGCTCGACAGCCAGAAAGGCGTCCATCTAATTCATCACGCCATTTTCTATGCCCTGCGCAACAACGCCCAGTTCGTGTTGCTCGGCTCCAGTCCGGACCCGCACATCAACCATCACTTCTGGAACCTGAAGCGCCATCTCAACGACAGCCCGGATTGTCACCTGGAGTTGGGTTTCGACGAGGAGCTGTCGCACCTGATCTATGCCGGGGCGGACATGGTGGTCATGCCCAGTCTGTTCGAACCCTGCGGATTGACCCAGATGATCGCGCTGAAATACGGCACGGTGCCGATCGTGCGCGAAGTTGGCGGCCTCAAGGACACGGTGTTCGACAAGGATTACTCCCACAAGCCGTTCGAGGAGCGCAATGGCTATGTCTTCCATGGGGCCGATCATGCCGGCATCGAGTCGGCCATGCATCGTGCCATTGCCCTGTGGCATAACTATCCGGACGATTTCCGCCGCATGATCATCCACGGCATGAGCTACGATTATTCGTGGGCCCGGCCGGGCCAGGATTACCTGAACATCTACGAGCACATCCGTTGTAAATGAATGATCGGGCGCATCGCCGTCGCCGGTGGTCGCGCCCGGGATTGCATGGGGTCCAGGCGCCGGGCCAGCCGCCGGTCCCCGTTTCATCCAGCCATTGCCCAGGAGAATGCCACGCATGAGCCAGCTTCCAGAGTACGTTGACGGTTTACCGAATATCTGCGGTTCGGAGCCGCTCGTGGAAGAGACCTTGCGCGCCGGTCGCGCTCGCCCGGTGTTTCTGCCGGAAAGCCGCGTTGATTTCGGTCACATTCGCGCCGCCTGCGCCATCGCCCTGCACATGCATCAGCCCTTGATTCCGGCGGGCGGCGGCGATTTGCACACCGCGGCCATCATCAGCAATCTCCAGTACATGATGGAGAACCAGGGTATTGGTGATAATTATAATGCGCCTGTGTTTCATTGGTGCTACAAGCGCATCGGTGAGTTTGTCCCGCAATTGATCGAGGAGGGCAAGGAACCGCGAGTGATGCTGGAATATTCCGGCACGCTGTTCCACGGCTTGCGGGCCATGGGCCTGCACGATGCGCTCGATGCGCTCAAGAACGCGACCTGCAATCCGGCCTACCGGCGGGGGGTGGAATGGCTGGGTTGTCCGTGGGGCCACGCGGTGGCGCCTTCGACACCGGCGCAGGATTTCCGCCTCCACGTCAAGGCCTGGCAACAGCATTTCGCCGCCATCTTCGGGTTGGAGGCACTGGAGCGGGTGCGTGGGTTTTCGCCCTCGGAAATGGCTCTGCCCAATCATCCCGATCTTGCCTACGAGTACATCAAGACCCTGGTGGACTGCGGTTATCAATGGCTGCTGGTGCAGGAACACACCGTGGAGCGGCCGGAGAACGGTTGGGGGCCGGAGAAAAAACACCTGCCGCACCGGTTGGTCTGCACCAATTCCAAGGGCGAAACGGTCAGCATCATCGCCATCATCAAGACCCAGGGCAGCGACACCAAGCTGGTGGCGCAGATGCAGCCCTACTACGAAGCCAAGAGCCTGTCGCGCTGGGAACTGGCGGGAAAATCGGTGCCGCCGCTGGTGACCCAGATCGCCGACGGCGAGAACGGCGGGGTGATGATGAACGAGTTCCCCGGCAAGTTTTTCGATTCGGTGAACGAGGCTTCGGGGTCCGACGTGCCGTTCATGAACGCCACCGAGTATCTGGAGCATCTGTTTGCCCTGGGGATCAAGGAAGCCGACCTGCCGGCGCTCCAACCACAGTTCCAGAAACGGATCTGGGATCGGTTCCAGCCGGGCGACGGACCGGAAAAGCTGGAGAAGGTCATCGCCGAACTCAAGCAGGAAGACGGCCGCTTCCACATGGAGGGCGGCAGTTGGACCAACGATATTTCCTGGGTGCGCGGCTACGACAACGTGCTCGGGCCGATGGAAAAGGCCAGCTCGCAATTCTTCGAGAAGGTGTTGAAGCCGAAGATCCCGCCCAGCGACCCGCGCTTTCGCAATGCGCTGTTCCACCTGATGTGTTCGCAGACCAGTTGCTATCGCTACTGGGGCCAAGGGCTGTGGACCGATTACGGCCGCGAAATCTGCCGGCGGGCCAGCAGCATCGTCGAAACCGATTTTTAGCCGTCCAGGCCATTCCGCCATGCCGGTTTCCGATTTATCATTATAAAAAGTAGGGTCGCGCGAGCGCCGGGATCTTCCCGGCGCCGGTTGCCGACGAACCACGGGAGGAAGCTGAATCATGGCGGACACCTTCTATCATGCCCTGGTGCTGAATCTGCACCAACCGCCCGGTAATCTGGAGCATTTGTGGGAGCACAATGAATGGGAGGCCAGGGAAATTCTGTTTGCCATGGACCGCATTCCCCGTTCGCTGTGGGATTACCAGGACATTGGCCGGGTTCACCTGGCGCTGTCCGGCACCTTATTGGAGGTACTGTCGAATCCGGACTTTCAGAACCGGGTGTACGGGGCCGTCGATTGCGGCTCGTTGCTCTGGTATCTGCAAAATAACCGGGTCATCGATATTCTCGGCGGCGCTTACTATCACCCCGTGCTGCCGCTGATCCCTCCGGCCGATTGGGAGGCTCACCTGGACCGCTGGCAGGGGACTTCCCGCCATCTATTCTTCCGCGGCAATTTTCAGGGGTTCTGGCCGCCGGAGATGGGGTTCTGCATGGAGATGATCCCCCTGCTGCGCCGACTGGGTTACCGCTTCGTGCTGGTGGATTGCGAGCATGTGCAAGCCGTCACGCCAATGAGCTGGCAGGAGTTGCGCTACCAGCCGCACATTGCCCGGTTCGGCGGCGAGGAAATCGTCGTGATCGTGCGGGACCGGGATCTGTCGAATGCCCAGGAGTCGGGCATGGAACTGGAATGGTTCGTGCGGGAGGTCCAGGAGCGGGCGAAGGGTTGCGGTTTCGCGCCGCTGGTGACCACCTGCAGCGACGGCGAAAATGGTGGCTGGTTTCGCAACGTCACGCCCGGCAGCAACTTCTGGGACGCCTTTTACAAGCCGTTGTTGAATGCGGCGCGCGCCGGCCAGCATTCGATTGAACCGGTCTTTATCAAGGATTATCTCGACCGGTTCGGTGTCAGCGGCGAAGTCACGGTCGGGCCGGGCGCGTGGAACACCGGCTGGCATGATGGCCGTGGTTTCGTCCAATGGAATGGTTCGCAGGCGCAGCAGGATGCGCTGACGCGGGTCGACGAGATCAGTCAGGCCGTGCATGCCGCGCTGCGTAACGCCGCCCATATCGGTTCGCGTAATCCGGAGTTGCTCGACCTGCTGGAGGGTGCGCACTGGCGGGTGTTGCGGGCGGAAACCAGTTGCAATTTCTTCTGGGGCGACGCTTGGGTGATGCGTTGCCATGCTGATCTGGACCAGGCTTGCGAATACCTGGAGCGAGCCAACGCCTGTTTCGTCTGAACGAATCCGTCGGGGAGGGGGTGGTCGGCAACCGCTTGGCCCCCCTGTTCCCGGGCGTTACAGCATCTCCGCAATCGTGTTCCGCAGTTCGGACATGTCCAGTAATCCCAATCGATATTGCACGATGCGTCCCTCCGGCGAGACCAGCACCGAAGTGGGGGTCAGTCGCACGTTGTCGAATTCGCGGGCGATGCGCTCCTCGCTATCGAGGACGATGGGGTAGGGAATTTGCCGTTGCCGCGCCATGGCGCGTACCTGCTCCGGCGGATCGTAGGCCATGGCGACCCCGATGATTTCCAGCCCTTTTGGGTTGAGCTCCCGATATAGCTCAGTCAAGTGCGGTATTTCCTCGACGCAGGACGGGCAGGTCGTCGCCCAAAACGTGACCAGCACCGGCTGGCCGCGCAGTTGCTCCAGAGTCAGGGTGCGGCCGTCCAGGGTTTGACCGACCAGCGGCGGCGCCGCGCGCAGGCCGGCGGGCATGAACCAGATTGCGGCGAATGCCAGAATCACCACCAGCGCGAGGCCGGCGATGACGGTTTCTTTGTGCAATTTCACGGCAAGGATCTCCCGCTGCGAGGGGTGGCGGTGGAGGCTGGCTAAAACGGGACCAGCGCCGGAATGAGACCGCCGCAACCGGCAAAAGTGGCGACGCGATTATGCCAGAACGCGCTGGGTTTGCGCGGGATGACCAACCCCGTATGATGCGCGTTTTCCAGTCATTGATTGCGGATGGGCTGAAACATGATCAAGGTGGGTATTGTCGGTGGGACGGGTTATACCGGCGTTGAACTGTTGCGGTTGCTGGCAGCGCATCCAGAGGTGGAACTGGCGGTCATCACTTCGCGTGGCGAAAAGGGCCTCCCGGTCAGCGCACTGTTTCCCAACCTGCGCGGCCGGGTGAATCTGGCCTTCGTCGAGCCGGACGACACCGTGCTGACGGGTTGCGACGTGGTGTTCTTCGCTACCCCCAACGGCACCGCCATGCAGAGCGCGCCGGCGCTGCTGGCAGCCGGTGTCAAGGTGATCGATCTGGCCGCCGATTTCCGCCTGCGGCAAGCCGAGGACTGGGAACGCTGGTACGGAATGCCGCACGCTTGCCCGGATTTGCTGGCGGAAGCGGTGTACGGCTTGCCCGAGGCCAACCGCGCCGCGATCCGCTCTGCCCGGCTGATCGCCAATCCCGGTTGCTATCCGACCGCCGTGCAACTCGGCTTCCTGCCGCTGCTGGAGGCGGGCATAGTCGATCCGCAATCGCTGATCGCCGACGCCAAATCCGGAGTCAGTGGCGCTGGTCGCAAGGCTGAGGTCGGCATTCTGTTGGCCGAAGCCGGCGATAATTTCAAAGCCTATAATGTGCCGGCGCACCGCCACCTGCCGGAAATTCGCCAGGGGTTGACGGCAGCGGCTGGTGATCCGCCGGATCTGGTGTTCGTGCCGCATTTGACGCCGATGATCCGTGGCATCCACGCCACCCTGTACGCGACCCTGACCACTCCCGATG
>CAVOGC010000019.1:0-74768 GCA_963695105.1 uncultured Gammaproteobacteria bacterium
AGCAGAAATAACTTGAACAACGAGCGGTCGGTGCCTACGCTTCGCGCATGGATGCAACCCAGGCGACCGAGGAAAAATTTCGCGCGCTGGCCGGGCGGCTGGACGAAGCGACGCTGCGGCTGTGGGCGGCGGTCGAGGCGCGCGCGCTCGGCCATGGGGGTGTCAGTGCCGTGGCGAGCGCTGTCGGTTTGTCCCGTACTACCATCTACGCAGGGTTGCGCGAACTGGCGGCGGCGACATCGGGTCGCGAGCTGTTGACTGCTGGGAGGGGCCGCGTTCGCGCCAAGGGGGGCGGGCGCAAGAAGCTGACGGCCAGCGACCCGACGCTGCTGCGCGACCTGGATGCGTTGGTCGAACCCACGGCGCGCGGCGACCCGCGGTCGCCTTTGCGCTGGACCTGCAAAAGTACGCCGCGATTGGCCAAGGAATTGGTGGAGCGGGGCCATCAGGTGAGCCAGCGCACCGTGTGTGATTTGCTGGCGCGCTTGGACTACAGCCTGCAAGCGACCCGGAAGATTCACGAAGGGGGGCGGCAGACCGATCGCGACGCGCAGTTCAACCACATTGCGGCGACGGCGGCGCGGTATCAGGCGACGGGCGACCCGGTGGTGTCCGTTGATACCAAAAAGAAAGAACTGGTCGGGGACTTCAAGAACGGCGGGCGTGAGTGGCAACCGAAAGGCCGCGCGGAAGCCGTACGCGTCTACGACTTCATCGATCCGCAACTGGGTAATTCCATTTCCAATTCTATAGTGAAGCTATAATCCAGGGCCAAGCGACGATGGAATGGACGCGATGATGGTCAAGTTCCAGCTCATGGAGCGCCCCTTCCAAATGATTTTCCAGCGCGTCCAGGCTTTCGAAGAGGCGGTTGTGGAAGGATTTCTCCCGTAGGTCATCCCAAAGATGCTCGACCGGATTGAGTTCGGGCGAGTACGGCGGCAGTTTGAGCAAGCGCACATTGGGTGCCAGCGCAAGGGAGTCGCTCCGATGCCAACCGGCGCCATCAAGCACCATGACGATCCGCTCGCCAGGATGGCGGGAGGCGACCTCGTCGAGGAAGAGTTGCATGCATTGGCGATTGACGCGGGGCAGAATCAGGGTATCCAGCTGACCGTCGGCCACCGAGACCGCCGCATAGGCGTATGTGTATTCTTGCACGACCATGGCCTGGCACAGGGGCCGAACGGGCTTGGGGCACCAACAGCGCCGGGTATCCGAGATGCGCCCGAAGCGTGCCTCGTCCTGAAACATCAGCCGGATGGGTCCTTCACTGAGCCACTGGTGGTCGATTTCCGCGAGGACGTCGGGGAGTTTTTTTTCCAGTTCTCTTGCGCGGCCACATTGGCTTTGGGATGTTGCTTGTCTGGAACCAGCTTGCGCCAGCCATGACGGTGCGGCAGGTTGTAGGCGGAGGCCAGCGCGCCCTTGCGCCCCAGGCGGACATCCAGCGCTCGTTTGATCTCGCCGACCACCAGGATGCCACCCCCCTTGGCCTTCTCGAAGAACGGGGCCAGAAAGGCCGCTTCCTCGGCGCGCGTCATGTTCTCGTGCCGGCGCCCGCCTCTCCTCGCCCGACCGCTATCCGGAACGCCGCCGGCGCGGACAAAGCGCGTTCGGAGTTGACAGGCCCAACCCACTGACACACCCATCGCTTGCGCCGTTTGTTCCAGCGACAAGCCCAACGCCAAGGGCAACACCACGGCCTGCGCTTGTCTCAATTCCTCAACCGTCCGTGCCTTCGCCAAGCACGCCTTGGCCTGCTCCAGAAACTCACCACCGCTCGCTCGTCGTCCCATCGCCACACCTCCTTCGCTTGGGGTGTGGTTATTATTTTATGATTGATATGGAAATGGAATAAGGTCGCACCTTACGGGGTGTATGACGTGGGCGCCAACCAAGGCTGGGTGAGTGTCGGCATCACGCACGACACGGCGGAATTTGCGGTCGAGAGTATCCGCCGGTGGTGGCGCGAGATGGGCCAGCCACTCTACCCCGCCGCGCGGCGCCTGCTGATCACCGCCGACTGCGGTGGCAGTAACGGCTATCGCGTGCGGCTCTGGAAGGTCGAGTTGCAGCAGCTCGCCGACGAACTGGGGCTGGTGATCCAGGTTTGTCACTTTCCGCCCGGCACCAGCAAGTGGAACAAGATCGAGCATCGCATGTTCTGTCACATCACCCAGAACTGGCGCGGTCGTCCCTTGGTCAGCCGTGAAGTCGTCGTCAACCTGATCGGCAACACGACCACCACCGAGGGGCTTCGCATCCAAGCCCGACTCGACGACCGGGACTATCGGACGGGAATCGCAGTCTCCGATGAGGAAATCGCAGAGCTGGCCCTTGAACGCGACGAGTTCCATGGTGAGTGGAACTATTGGCTCAAGCCTCGTCACCGAGATGGTTGAACGGGTACTGTTCAAGTTATTTCTGCTAGGGTCCTAAGTCCAATGATCTTCGGTCAACCGCAACTGGCCAGCGTCGTGGTCATCGCCGGCCAACCAAGCGGAATCCAGACCGGTGACGTGGACAGCGAAAGGAAACCCCGGCAGGCGCACGGTCTGGCGATAACCAAGATGGGGGTGAAAGGTTGAGTCAGGCAACAGCTCGGGCCGTTTCAGGTCGTTCTGCAACCAGTTGCGATAAGCGGCTTGGCGGGTCAACAGTGCATCGCGTTGCGCGTCCTGGAATCCCCAAGGGGTCGCGCCACCCGCCAGCCAGCGCGAAAGGTCTTGATCGTTTACGCGATGGAGATTGGCGCGCAGCGTCTGCCAGTCGTCTGCGGCGACCGTGCGGCAAATATCGTGATTGCCCGGCACGAGGAAAAATCGCTCCGGCGGCACGTTCAGCCGTTGCAAGGTCGTCTGGAAAAACTCGGTAATCGCCGCGTACTCATCCGCCAAGCCCCAATCGGCGGCATCCCCGGTGAAGCAGACCAGATCGAACGGCCCCGTTGACTTCAACTCATCCAGATTACGCAGCCAGGCATCGCCCAGCACGCGCCGTCGCCGCCAGGGCTCGTGTTCGCGCGAACCGCGCTCGTGCAAGTCCGAGAGATGCAAGAGGCGCAGTTTGAAAGCGGTGTGATCAATCATGACAAGGCGATCCTTGAGTCAATCGTGACGATTCGGGCATCGAATGCCGGTGTATCGATAAAGAGAATATAGTCACTTATGAAAAAGGATTGGGGGATTTCCGTTCATGGGTCGGTCTCCACTCATTGAGGAGACCCAGGGTCGGTATCGTGCGTCTCGATGGAAAAAATATGGATATCCTCTTGCCAAGCCTGCCTCCATTGGGTACCCTTCCGCGCCTATTGCTTTAGGCGCGTAGCTCAGTTGGTTAGAGCACCACCTTGACATGGTGGGGGTCGTTGGTTCGAGTCCAATCGCGCCTACCAGTTTTTTTGTTGAGTTGCGCAACAGACCGGTTTGCAAAAGGGCGCGCCTTCCTTCCAAAAGAAGGGTTCCATGGCGCGCCCTTTACTATTTCAGCTTCAGCCCAGGCTAAACGAACGGATCAGAGAATTGCAGCGATGCCGGTAATCACGCTTCCAGATGGCGGCCAGCGCGTTTTCGACGAGCCGGTCAGCGTTCACCAAGTCGCCGCCGCGATCGGCGCGGGGTTGGCCAAGGCCGCTCTGGCGGGCAAGGTGGACGGTCGGCTGGTGGATACCTCGCATCTGATCGCCGCGGATGCGAATCTGGCCATCGTCACCGAGCGCGACCCGGAAGGGCTGGAGATCGTGCGCCATTCCAGCGCGCACCTGCTGGCGCACGCCGTCAAACAGTTGTATCCGACCGCCCAGGTCACCATCGGCCCGGTCATCGAAAACGGCTTCTACTACGACTTCGCCTTCGAGCGCGCCTTTACCCCCGAGGATCTGGAGCGCATCCAGACCCGAATGGAGGAGTTGGCCGCCCGCGATATCCCCGTATCCCGCTCGGTCATGCCGCGCGACGAGGCCGTGACCTTCTTCCGCGACATGGGCGAGGAGTACAAGGCGCAAATCATCGCCGACATTCCGGCCGACCAGGAGATTTCGCTGTACCGGCAGGACGACTTCATCGACCTCTGTCGCGGCCCGCATGTGCCCTCCACCGGCAAGCTCAAGGCTTTCAAACTGATGAAGTTGGCCGGTGCCTACTGGCGCGGCGATTCCCGCAACGAGATGTTGCAGCGCATCTACGGCACGGCCTGGAGCGATCAGAAGGCGCTGAAAGCCTACCTGCACCGCTTGGAGGAGGCCGAGAAGCGCGATCATCGCCGGGTCGGCAAGGCGCTCGACCTGTTCCATGTTCAGGAGGAAGCGCCGGGTATGGTGTTCTGGCACGATCACGGCTGGCGGGTCTACGTCGAAGTCCAGAACTACATCCGCCAGATGTTGCGCGAACACGGCTACCAGGAAGTTCACACGCCGCAGATCATCGACCGCAGCCTGTGGGAACGTTCCGGGCACTGGGAAAAGTTCCGCGACGACATGTTCACCACGGCTTCGGAAAACCGCGACTATGCGGTCAAGCCGATGAACTGCCCCGGCCATATTCAGATCTTCAACCAGGGGCTGAAGAGTTATCGCGACCTGCCGCTGCGCATGGCCGAATTCGGCTCCTGCCACCGCAACGAGCCGTCCGGCACCTGCATGGGCTGATGCGGGTGCGCAATTTCGTGCAGGACGACGCCCACATCTTCTGCACCGAAGAACAGATTCAGACCGAGGTATCGGCGTTCATGGATCTGCTGTTCCAGGTCTACGCCGATTTTGGTTTCAACGAGGTGCAATTGGCCCTGGCCACCCGCCCCGACCAGCGGGTCGGTAGCGACGAGGTGTGGGACAAGGCGGAAAAGGCGCTGGAACTGGCGCTGAACCGCACCGGGTTGCCCTGGCGGCTCAAGCCCGGCGAGGGGGCTTTCTACGGCCCCAAGATCGAATTCGTGCTGCGCGACTGTCTGGACCGGCTCTGGCAGTGCGGCACCATCCAGGTGGATTTTTCCATGCCCGGCCGGTTGGACGCCCACTATATCGCCGAGGACGGCGGCAAGCGGGCGCCGGTCATGTTGCATCGGGCCATTCTCGGTTCGCTGGAGCGCTTTATCGGCATTCTGATCGAGCAGTACGCTGGCGCGCTGCCGGCTTGGCTGGCGCCGGTGCAGGCCGTGGTGCTCAACATCACCGACCATCAGGCCGATTACGTTTCCCGGGTCGAAAAATGCCTTATGCAACAAGGTTTCCGCGTTGTGGCTGACTTGAGAAACGAGAAGATCGGCTTTAAAATCCGCGAGCATACCTTGCAACGTGTTCCATACTTACTGGTTGTTGGCGACCGGGAACTGGAAACGGAGACTGTCGCCGCGCGCACCCGCACCGGCAAGGATCTGGGCGTCATGACACTGGCGGCTTTCGCCGAGCGCCTGCAAGCCGACATCGTCCGGCGCGGACGAACCGAATAACTCTTGGGAGGACAGCAACATCGCCGCGAACAACGAACTCCGGCTCAATGAAGAGATTACCGGGCGCGAAGTACGCCTGATCGATCAGGACGGTGAGCAGGCAGGAGTCGTTCTCCTGATGCAAGCCAGGCGGATGGCCGAGGAAGCTGAACTGGATTTGGTGGAAATCTCCCCAACCGCCAAGCCGCCGGTTTGTCGCATCATGGATTATGGCAAATTCCGGTTCGAGCAGGCCAAGAAGCAGAATGAAGCCCGGAAGAAGCAAAAACAAATCCAGATCAAGGAAATCAAATTTCGTCCAGGCACGGACGAAGGGGACTATCAGGTCAAACTACGCAACCTGATCCGTTTCCTGAGCGAAGGCGACAAGGCCAAGGTGACGCTGCGGTTTCGTGGCCGCGAAATGGCGCACCAGGATCTTGGCGCCAACCTTCTCAAGCGCGTTGAAGACGACTTGACGCAATACGGCACGGTGGAACAGCGACCGCGGATGGAAGGACGGCAGATGGTCATGACCATTGCGCCGGTGAAAAAGAAATAATCCTCCCTGCCCGGCGTTGGTCTTCCCGTCCTCTGACGCATATCGGGGTTGATCCCTGAACTGACTTTTTGAAAATTGCGGAGCCATGCAATGCCCAAGATGAAAACCAACCGCGGTGCGGCCAAGCGTTTCAGCCGCACCGGGTCCGGCCAGTACAAATGCTCTCACTCGCATCTCCGGCACATTCTGACCAAGAAGAGCGCCAAGCGGAAACGCCAGTTGCGCGGCACGACGATCATTGCCGCGGTGGATACCCCGGCGGTGCGTCGGATGCTGCCTTACACTTGATGTCACCGGACCGGAGAAATAAGCCATGCCCCGAGTGAAACGCGGCGTTACCGCCCACGCCCGCCACAAAAAAGTCCTGAAGCAGGCCAAAGGCTATTACGGCGCCCGCAGCAAGGTGTACCGGGTCGCCAAGCAGGCCGTGATCAAGGCCGGTCAGTACGCCTACCGCGACCGCCGCCAGAAGAAGCGCGAATTCCGCGCGCTGTGGATCGTCCGCATCAACGCCGGCGCCCACGAAAATGGCCTGTCCTACAGCCGGCTGATCAATGGCCTGAAGCAGGCCGCCATCGAGGTCGACCGCAAGGTGCTGGCTGATCTGGCGGTGTTGGACAAGCCGGCTTTTGCCGAACTGGCCAACCGCGCCAAGGCCGCGCTCGGCATCGCCTGAGCCGTTCGCCGGGCCGGATTCCGGTCCGGCTGCCCGCGGGATTCCGAATGGGGGAAAGGCATGATCCTTTCCCTTTTTGGTTTGTACTCCACCCTCACTCCAAACCCCTTCCGTCAGCGGGCGGGGGAAGTGAGTGGTTGTTTGCTTGTTTTGGAGAGACCACCAGCGTGGATGCATTGCCCGAACTGCTGCAAACCGCCCAAGCCGCCATTGCCGGAGCCGGCGATCTCGCCGCTCTGGACCAGACGCGCGTGCGCTATCTGGGCAAAAAAGGCGCGCTCACCGAGCGCCTGAAGGAACTGGGGCGGCTGCCACCCGAAGAGCGGCGTCAGGCTGGGCAGGCGATCAACGAGGCCAAGCAGGTACTGGAAACCGCGCTCGTCGCCCGCAAGGCCGAATTGGAAGCGACGGCGCTGGACGCCCGGCTGGCGGGCGAGGCCATCGATGTGACCTTGCCGGGGCGCGGCCAGCGGTCGGGCGGTCACCATCCGGTCAGCCGCACTCTGGCTCGCATCGAGGCGTTGTTCGCCCGGATCGGTTTCACGGTCGTTGAAGGACCGGAGGTCGAGGACGATTTCCACAATTTCGAGGCGCTCAACATCCCCGCCCATCATCCGGCGCGGGCCATGCACGACACCTTCTATTTCGACACTCATACCCTGCTGCGTACCCACACCTCGCCGGTGCAGATCCGGGTGA
Organism: uncultured Gammaproteobacteria bacterium; assembly: GCA_963695105.1. GTDB lineage: Bacteria > Pseudomonadota > Gammaproteobacteria > Competibacterales > Competibacteraceae > Competibacter. The sequence goes on from CAVOGC010000019.1 coordinate 7,365, forward strand.
TGGAACGGCGGGAACCGCCGGTGCGGGTCATCGCGCCCGGTCGGGTCTACCGCTGCGATTCGGATGTGACTCACAGCCCGATGTTCCATCAGGTCGAGGGCTTGCTGGTGGACGAGGCGGTCAGTTTCGCCGACCTGAAGGGCGTGTTGGACGATTTCCTGCGCCAGTTCTTCGAGCGCGATCTGGCGGTGCGCTTCCGGCCTTCTTATTTCCCCTTCACCGAGCCATCCGCCGAGGTGGACATTCAATGCGTGATTTGCGGCGGTGGCGGCTGCCGGGTCTGCAAGCACAGTGGCTGGCTGGAGGTGCTGGGCTGCGGCATGGTGCATCCGGCGGTGTTCGACCAAATTGGCATCGACGCCGAGCGCTACACCGGCTACGCCTTCGGCATGGGCGTCGAGCGGCTGACCATGCTGCGCTACGGCGTCAACGACCTGCGGCTGTTCTTCGACAACGATCTGCGCTTCCTGCGGCAGTTTCAGTAGAGCGGCACTGGGAGATTCGAGGTGAAAGCAAGCGAACGATGGTTGCGGGAATGGGTCGATCCCGCGGTGTCCAGCGCCGAACTGGCGGCGCAACTGACCATGGCCGGTCTGGAAGTGGATCGTATCGAGCCGGCTGCCCCGGCCTTCGAGCAGGTCGTGGTCGGCCGGGTGATGGACCTGGTTCCGCATCCCCAGGCCGACCGGCTGCGGGTGGCGACAGTGGACGTGGGCGGCGCGGAGCCGCTGCAAATCGTTTGCGGCGCGCCGAATGTGGCCGTTGGCATGTGCGCGCCGACGGCGCTGGTTGGCGCGGTGCTGCCCGGCGGGCTGGCCATCGAACCAACCAGCCTGCGCGGCATCGAGTCGCGGGGCATGTTGTGTTCGGCCAAGGAGCTGGGATTGGCGGAAACGTCGGAGGGGCTGTTGCCGCTGCCGCCGGACAGCCAGCCCGGTCAGGATCTGCGCGAGCTGCTGGCGCTGGACGATGCCATTATCGAGATCGAATTGACCCCCAATCGCGGCGACTGTCTGGGCATGGAAGGCGTCGCCCGCGAGGTCGCGGCGCTCAACCGTTGCGAGTTCCGGCCCGTGCCGGCCGACGCGGTGAAACCGGTGCTGGATGCGACGTTTCCGGTGATGCTAATCGATCCGGCCGATTGTCCGCGTTATGTGGGGCGGGTCATCCGTGGCGTCGATCCCGCCGCCGAGACGCCGCTGTGGATGAAGGAGCGCTTGCGCCGGGCCGGAATCCGCGGCCTCGGGCCGCTGGTGGACGTGACCAACTACGTGATGCTGGAACTCGGCCAGCCGATGCACGCCTTCGATCTCGGACGGTTGAGCGACGGTATCGAAGTGCGCCGTGCCCGACCCGGTGAGCGGCTGGAACTGCTGAATGGGACGGTGGTGGAACCGGATGGGGAAACCCTGCTGATCACCGATCAGCGCGGCCCGCTGGCGCTGGCCGGGATCATGGGTGGCGAAATCAGTTCCTGCACCGATGCCACCCGCGACGTGTTCCTGGAAAGCGCCTTCTTTACCCCGGCCAGCATCGCCGGTCGCGCCCGCCGCTACGGCCTGCAAACCGATTCGTCCTACCGCTTCGAGCGCGGCGTCGACCCGCGGTTGCAGCGCCGCGCCGCCGAACGGGCCACCCGGTTGTTGCTGGATATCGCCGGCGGCCAGCCGGGACCGGTTGTCGAGGCGGTGGCGCCCGAATTCCTGCCGGCGGAGCCGGCCATCCGACTGCGGCCGGAACGGGTCCGCCTGCTGCTGGGCCTGGATATTCCCGCCGCCGAGGTCGAGGACATCCTTCGACGGTTGGGCATGGCGGTGGCGATTGAGGTGGATCACTGGCTGGTCGCTCCGCCCAGCAGTCGCTTCGATATTCGTCTGGAGGTGGATCTGATCGAGGAAATCGCCCGGATGCACGGCTATGACCGGCTGCCGGGCAACCGACCCCTGACCCGCTTGGAGATGCCGCCGCAGCCGGAACGGCAGGTCGCGCTGGCGCGGTTTAAGGAGGCGCTGGTGCAGCGCGGCTTTCAGGAGGCGATCACCTACAGTTTTGTCGATCCGACGTTCCAGGCCGTGCTCGACCCGGCACGGCGGCCGCTGGCGCTGACCAATCCGATTTCCGCCGACTTGGCGGCGATGCGCACCAGCCTGTGGCCCGGTCTGTTCAAGGCGTTGATCCACAACCAGAAGCGCCAGCAACCACGGGTACGGTTGTTCGAGCACGGCCTGACGTTTGTTCCGGCCAACGACGGTCTGCGGCAGGAGCCGTATCTCGGTGGGGTGCTGGCGGGCGCCGCTCTGCCGGAACAGTGGGGATTACCGGAGCGGGCGGCGGATTTTTTCGACCTCAAGGGCGATGTCGAGGCGCTGCTGGCGCTGACCGGCGAGCCGGAAGCGTTCGCCTTCGTGGCGGCCGCTCACCCGGCGTTGCATCCGGGCCAGTGCGCGCGGATCGATCGGGCCGGTGTGGCGGTCGGCTGGCTGGGTGCGCTGCACCCGCGGGTGGCGCGGGAACTGGATGTGGAGGGCGATGCCTTCGTATTCGAACTGGCGCTTGCGGGGTTGCAAGCGGCGCGAGTGCCGACATTTCACGAGCTGTCCCGCTTTCCGGCCAGCCGCCGCGATATCGCGATTGTGGTGGATGAGGCGGTCGCGGCCCGGACCATTCAGGACCGCATACGCCGGTGTGGCGGCGAATTGTTGCGCGATGTCCGGCTTTTTGACGTTTATCGGGGCGCGGGAATTCCAGAAGGTCAGAAAAGTTTGGCTTTGGGATTGATTTTACAGGATTTCTCGCGCAATCTTACCGACAGTGTGGTCGAGGAGACCGTATCCGGCATCATCGCTGGACTGGCGGAACAGTTTGGCGCAACGCTTAGGGTTTAGGGCATGGCACTGACAAAAGCTGATATGGCGGAACGTTTGTTCGAAGAACTGGGCATTAACAAGCGGGAGGCCAAGGATTTGGTGGAGATCTTTTTCGAGGAGATCCGTAGCGCTCTGGAGCGGGGACGGCAGGTGAAATTGTCCGGGTTTGGCAATTTCGACCTGCGCGACAAGAACCAGCGCCCGGGCCGCAATCCAAAAACGGGTGAGGAAATCCCCATCACCGCGCGTCGGGTGGTGACCTTTCGGCCCGGACAAAAGCTCAAGGCGCGCGTGGATGCTTTTAAGGGGGAAGCACAGTAGGTCGTTCGATGATGAAGCGCTTGGCAAGCCGCGCGGATTGAATTAACATTGCCCACCCTCGCGGCAGGCGATCCGCCGCGGACCGGGGCGTAGCGCAGCCTGGTAGCGCACCTGCATGGGGTGCAGGTGGTCGGAGGTTCAAATCCTCTCGCCCCGACCAATAAAAACAACGGCTTGACATCATAATGTCAAGCCGTTGTTTTTTGGTTTTCCAAAGCCGAATTTTGCCCTACACGGTGGGCAATGCTAAAAGGTGACCTGCCACCATCGTCAAGACTCCAGCCCTTTTCCCCTTGGCGCCGCGCACAGCACAATCATCGGAATGTCATGGAGTTTGCGCAGCTTGTTACGGGTCTCGTGGCGGGGGGCGGCCGGGTCGGCAAAAGACGGACGGGGGTCGAGTAACAATTGCTCTGGGCGTCAAGGCCATGGAATGGATATGGCCGGATAGGTTCCATGCGTGGTATAAACGCGGCCTGCCTTGGTGACGAAAACCCATGACTCGAGACGACTTGCGGTTTTTCCTGGACACGCGAACGCCCACCCCGGTCCCTTCCAAAATCTCATAACGGTCGGTTTGGGGCTTCGGGCGTTTTGGACAAAGCGGTTGGTGAGTTTCATCATTACCCTCAAGCGCGATTCTGGTGACCCAGGCAAACCCGGTCTATACTAAGGCTCGGAATCATCTCTGAATCAACCGTAGTCTCCAATACAACTTATTGCTATATAAGAGGAATTTTTATGGCGCAGCTCAAACCCGGTGTCGTTTCTGGTAAAGACTACCTTACCCTTGTAGCTGCCGCGAAGGCGGGCGGTTACGCGCTGCCGGCGGTTAACGTCGCCAGCAGCAGCACGATCAACGCAGTGCTGGAAGCCGCGGCGAAAAACAACGCTGACGTCATCATCCAGCTTTCCAACGGCGGCGCGCAGTTCTACGCGGGCCAGGGCATGAAAGACGGTTTCAAGGCCAAGGTGCTGGGCGCGGTATCGGCGGCCTACCATGTGCATTTGCTGGCCGAGCACTACGGGGTTTGCGTGGTGTTGCACACCGACCATGCCAACAAGGGCCTGATTCCCTGGGTTGAAGCGCTGCTGGATCACGGCGAGACGTATTTCAAGCAGCACGGCAAGCCGCTGTTCAGTTCGCACATGCTGGATCTTTCCGAAGACCCGATGGAGTTCAATCTCGGCGAGTGCGCACGCATCCTGAAGCGCATGGCCCCGCTGGACATGAGTCTGGAAATCGAACTCGGCGTCACCGGTGGCGAAGAAGACGGCATTGGCGGCGAGCTCGACGAAAGCGCTGACAATTCCCATCTTTACACTCAGCCGGAAGATGTGTTACAGGCCTACGAGCAACTGTCGCCCATCGGTCATTTCTCGGTCGCCGCGTCCTTCGGCAACGTGCATGGGGTGTACAAGCCCGGCAACGTCCAACTGCGCCCGGAAATCCTCAAGAACTCGCAGGCACTGATTGAGAAGCAGCGCGGCACCGCTCCGAAGCCGCTGAATCTGGTGTTCCACGGCGGCTCCGGTTCGGAGAAGGCAAAGATTACCGAGGCGGTCGGTTACGGGGTGTTCAAGATGAACATCGACACCGATCTGCAATTTGCCTACTCGGAAGCGATTGGCAAGTTCGTCAGCGAGAACCCCAAGGCGTTCCTGTATCAGATCGACCCGGAAACCGACAAGCCCTACAAGAAGTTCTACGACCCGCGCAAGTATCTGCGTCTGGCGGAGCAGAACATGGTGGCGCGGCTGAACGAGGCGTTCGCCGACCTCGGTTCCAAGGGCAAGTCGCTGGCGGCATGAGAACCGCCGCCGGTTAGTTGCTGATTACTGGCCGTTAAGTACGGCAAAAGCCTGTCGAGTTTTCGACAGGCTTTTTGTTTTATCTGGGGATCTGCTTCAGAAGATGTGGGTGTTCAGGCTGACCAGCACCGATACGACGGTCAGCAGCACGGCCAAACACATGCCGAGTAGCATCTATTGGTGTGTTGGCGAGGACCGATTCCCGGGATTCCAGCCGCGCCAGTGCCCGCCAACCCAAACTTCAGTGGTTTTTTTGAGGGCGATGGACTGGCCCAGGATTGCTGGTTCGATGATGCGCGGATGGAAGGGAGCGATTGGCGCTCATCGACTCGCGGCTTCAGGGCATGGATGACTTAAGCTGCCGTCCCCTATAAAATCCAGTCCCTCTTACCATGCCCGGAGCCGCATCGTGCAGGAACTCAATCCTTACTTTCATCAGATTCAAGACCTCCAGGGGCGCTGTGCGTCTCTGAGGGGGTATCTTTGACTTCGAGACCAGACGCGAGCGCTTGGACGAGGTCAACCGGGAACTGCAAGAGTCCAATGTTTGGAACAATCCCGAGCGGGCACAGACCTTGGGTAAGGAACGCGCCCAACTGGAAGCCGTGGTAAACCGGCTGGAGAGCCTCGACCGGGGTCTGAACGAAGTTGCTGAATTACTGACGCTGGCCGGCGAAGAGGGTGACGAGACGGCGGTAGTCGCGGTGGTGCGCGATCTGGACGGTTACGACCGAGTCGTCGCCGACCTGGAATTCCAGCGGATGTTTTCCGGCGAGTTGGATGCCAGCAACGCCTTCCTCGACGTTCAGGCCGGTTCCGGTGGCACCGAGGCCCAGGATTGGGCGGAGATGCTGCTGCGGATGTACTTGCGCTGGGGCGAGCGGCGCGGTTTCAAGACCGAACTGCTGGAGAGTGTCGCCGGGGGAAGTGGCGGGGATCAAGAGCGCCAGTATTGGCTTCGAGGGCAGCTACGCCTTTGGCTGGCTGCGGACCGAGACCGGTGTGCATCGGCTGGTGCGCAAGTCGCCGTTCGATTCCGGCAACCGCCGCCACACCTCGTTCGCGGCGGTGTTCGTATCGCCGGAAATCGACGACAGTATCGAGGTGGAAATCAATCCGGCCGACTTGCGCGTCGATGTCTACCGTGCCTCCGGGGCCGGCGGCCAGCACGTCAACCGTACCGAGTCGGCGGTGCGCATCACTCACCTGCCGACCAATACCGTTGTGCAATGCCAGAACGACCGCTCTCAGCACAAGAACCGCTCCACCGCCATGAAGCAACTCAAGGCCAAGTTGTACGAGCTGGAGCTGCAAAAGCGCAATGCTCAGGCCCAGGTGGTGGAAGACAGCAAATCCGACATCGGCTGGGGTAGTCAGATCCGTTCCTACGTGTTGGATCAATCACGCATCAAGGATCTGCGTACCGGTGTCGAAACCGGCAACACCCAGGCAGTGCTGGATGGCGACCTGGATGCATTCATCGAGGCCAGCCTGAAGAGTGGGCTGTAAGCCGCCCATTGCCCACCAAACCGGTTTTCATCTCATGTCCCTGGAATCACAGAATCCCGCACCCGAGGAACGCCTCGACGAAAACAAGCTGATCGCCCTGCGCCGCCAGAAATTGCACGAGTTGCGCCGGGTTGATAGTGCCTATCCCACCGATTTTCGTCGCGATGCATTGGCGGCGGAATTACACGCCGCCTATGGCGATAAGGAAAATACCGAGCTGGACGCCGAAGCTCGGCGGTTTCGCATCGCCGGGCGAATGCTGGCCAAACGGATCATGGGCAAGGCCAGCTTCGCGCGCCTGCGTGACCAGTCCGGCGACATTCAACTGTTTATTCAGAAAAGCGCCCTGCCGGACGGGTTGTATGAGGACTTCAAGGACTGGGATTTGGGCGACATCCTGGGCGCCGAAGGCACGGTGTTCAAGACCAAGACCGGCGAACTGTCGGTCAAGGTGGATGCGCTGCGCCTGCTGACCAAGTCGCTGCGACCTCTGCCGGAGAAGTTCCATGGCTTGGCCGATCAGGAAACCCGCTACCGGCAGCGCTATGTGGACCTGATCATGAACGAGTCCACCCGGGCCACTTTCCGCTTGCGCTCGGCCATGATTGCCCACATCCGCGACTTTTTTAACCGGCGTGGCTTCCTTGAAGTCGAGACGCCGATGATGCAGCCGATTCCCGGCGGCGCGGCGGCGCGACCGTTCATTACCCACCACAACGCACTGGACATGGAACTGTACCTGCGCATCGCGCCGGAGCTATACCTGAAGCGGCTGGTGGTGGGCGGCTTCGAGCAGGTCTACGAAATCAACCGCAATTTCCGCAACGAGGGCTTGTCCACCCGCCACAATCCCGAGTTCACCATGCTGGAGTTTTATCAGGCTTACGCCGACTACCGCGACCTGATGGATTTGACCGAGGAACTGTTACGCGGCATGGCGCAGGCGCTGCTGGGCGGCGCCACCGTTCAGTACCAGGGCGAGAGCTACGATTTTGGCCAGCCGTTCCGGCGGCTGACGGTTCGGGAAGCGGTGCTGCGCTTCAATCCGACGATCACCGCCGCCGAGTTGGACGATCTGGATGCCGCCCGGCGCATCGCCGCGGGGTTGGGTCTAAAGGTGCAAGCCGAGCACGGTTTGGGCCGGGTGCAGTTGGACATCTTCGAGCAGACCGTCGAGCATCAGTTACGCGACCCAACCTTCATCATCGCCTATCCGATCGAAGTATCGCCGCTGGCCCGGCGCAACGACGCCGACCCGAACATCACCGACCGTTTCGAATTGTTCGTGGGCGGGCGGGAAATCGCCAACGGATTTTCCGAGCTGAACGATCCCGAGGACCAAGCGGAGCGGTTTCGCCGGCAGGCCGAGGCCAAGACCGCCGGTGACCACGAAGCCATGCACTACGATGCCGATTACATCCGGGCGCTTGAATACGGTCTGCCGCCAACAGCGGGCGAGGGTATCGGCATCGACCGGTTGGTCATGTTGTTTGCGGACGCGCCTTCGATCCGCGATGTCCTGTTGTTCCCGCACCTGCGGCCGGAGTGATTCGCTCTGCGGCGCGGCAACCAGGCAACCCATCAATCAGCGTGCATCGCCATGTTATCCACCGGGCCGCTGGTGTCGCGCCTGTCGGGCGGGCACGGTGGTTGTGGAAATTTTGCCGCTCCCGTCGCTGGCTGAAAACCGCTCTGGCCGCAGGAACGCGGGGCAGCCTTTCGCGCCGCTTGCTTGGTAATCCGCCGCCAGCGCCGCCCGCGCGGCCGGTTCGTCGGCGCCCAGCACTTTGACCAGTCCCTGGTATAGCCAATCGAACAGCCGTTCCAGCGCGAACCGATGGGTTTGTCCGGTGGTGGCAAACAGCCAGTCGCTCAAGGTCAGGAACCGGCCGAACGGCTCATCGCCCAGCAGCAGTGGGCGGGTTTGCGGGAACCGCCCGGAGTTGCCGATCAAATCCCAGTAGCGGGCAAAGCGCTCCAGCCGTCGCATCGTTGCGAAATTCAGGGTCGCCGAACACAGCAGGTTGTAGGGCGGATGCGGGTTGTAGCGGCAGTCGAAGCTTTCGGTGTGACGGTGGATCGGCGCGCCGCGCAGTCGCTTGAGCACGCCGACCTGGATTTCGTGCGGATCGAGTGCCGCCAACTGGTTGAAGCCGGCGGCGAAGCTGGCCAGATCCTCGCCCGGCAGGCCGGCGATCAGGTCGGCGTGCAGGTAGGCGTGAGTGCTCCGGCGCAGCCAGACAAGGTTTTCCACGGTGTTGCGATTGTCCTGCTTGCGGCTGATCAACGCCTGTACGGCGGGGTTGAAGGTCTGAACCCCGATTTCGAATTGCAGCGATCCGGGCGGGAAACGCGCGATCCGGGTCTTAAGCGGTTCCGGCAGGTGGTCGGGAATGAGTTCGAAGTGCAGGAACAGCCGTTCGTCCAACCGTTCCAGGAAAAAATCCAGAATCCGGGCGCAGGTCTTGACACTCAGATTGAAGGTGCGGTCCACGAATTTGAAATGGCGCACGCCGCGTTGATGAAGAGTTTGCAGTTCGGCCAGGAACGGCTCCAGCGGGAACGGCCAGGCGGTCTTGTCCAGCGCCGACAGGCAGAACTCGCACTTGAACGGGCAGCCGCGCGAAGCCTCGACGTAGATCAACCGGCGGGCGATGTCCTCGTCGGTGTAGAGCCGGTACGGCGGCCGCAGGCGATCCAGCGGTGGAGGTTCGGCGGCGATGATCTTTTCGGTCGGTGGGTTTCCCGCATGAAGCCGCCGGCACAGTTGCGCGAACGCCAGGTCCCCCGGGCCGGTGATCAGATAGTCGGCCAGTTCGATGATCGGTTGCCGGTCCCACTCATAACTCACCTCCGGGCCGCCGAGCACCACGATCAGATCCGGCCGCACTTGCTTAAGCAGGGCGACCACCTGGGTGGTTTCCACCACGTTCCAGATATAGACGCCAAAACCGACGAGGCGCGGCTGTTCGGCCAGCAGCGCCTCGGTGATGTCCAACGGCCGCTGGGTGATGATGAATTCACGGATGGCGGCGTCGGTCTGCAACTCGCCCAGGTTGGCCAACAGGTAGCGCAGCCCGAGCGAGGCATGGAAGTAGCGGGCGTTCAGGGTCGAGAGCAGGATGGCGGGCATGAGCGATTGGACGGTAACGGTTTCATTGATGTTCGGGCCGGAAAGCGATGTTTCGTCACTTCCACGCGAGCTGGCGGCCCACCGCTAGAAGGCCGTCACGAACTTGAAGAAAAACTTGTTGCCCTGGAAGCGGTTCTCCACCTGGGTTTCGTAGTCCCAGGCGCCGATGAAGCTCATGCCCTGGTAATCGTATTTCACCGCTGGGCCGATGGCGAACACTTGGCCGCGATTGCCGTCCGGGCCGACTTTCCGGCCGTTCAGTTCATCGTCGCTGGTCTGCTTGAAGTAGTAGCCGCCCAGACCCACCGCCCACGGCCCGAAATGCTGGCCGATCAAGTAGTCCATGTGGAAGTCGTTGCCGGACTGGTAATCGGTGTCGTCGTTCTTGGTCTTGATGTTGTACATCAGCTTGGCCGAAACCTCGAAACCGCTCTGGTTCAGATAAGTGAAGGCCAGGGCCGGCTCGAAGCTGTAGTAATTGGCGCCGACGCTGTCGGTTGGATCGATAGCGTTGTATTTGCCGGTGGGCAGGTTGATGTCCAGGCCGAAGACCCAGTGCCAGTCCGGCGGAAAGTGCCAGCCGATGATCAGCGGGTTGAGGGTGATATCGCCCAGTCCGGAGGTCGTGCCATCGCCAATGCCGGGAATGGGGGTCTCCAGTCTTTGATACACCAAAGGCACGATGGCGTGAAAACCCCAGTCGCCACCGAGCAGTTTGATGTTGCTGACATGGATGTAGCGCAGAGCATCGAATACCGCGCGGACATTCAGCCCCGGTATCTTGTCACCGTTGTTGTCGCGGTATGCGCCGCTGTAGTAGCCGAGGTAATTGATAAAGTAATGGCCAGGCGGGGGTAGTGCCCCGGCCAGAAAATTCTCGGCGCCGTTTGGATACTGGTCGGGGCCTTCCTTGGCTAGCGCGGTCTGAGCGGCCAGCAGCGCTGGCGCCGCCAGCAGTAGAAGTTTTTGTCGTTTTTTCATTGTGAGTTCCCCGAATGTGCCGTCTCCCGCCCCCGGCGGCGGGAGCGGGAGCGAGTCTGAAATTACATCGCTGAAGCGCATCGAGATCGAACCAAGATTCCCGGATGGCGCCTTGATCATGCTATCACCCCCGCGCCGCCGCAACGGCGGCCATGCGGAAGCTGGCGGCGATGCGCCTGTCGGATGAAGTCAGCCGGGCGAGCGGCCAAAATCAACCTTCTGGTTGCGGAAGCAGTAGCCCAACCTTGGGTATAATCGCGCCGTTCTTGCCAACTTGCCAACTTGCCACGGGAAACCGGAACCGCCATGAGTCAATCCCTTGCCGAACTGCGTCAGGATTATTCCTTGAGTGTCTTGACCAAGGCCAATGTGGACCCCGATCCGATCCGGCAATTTCAGCGCTGGATGCGGGAAGCCATCACCGCGCAACTGCCCGAGCCCAATGCCATGACCCTGGCCACCGCCGATCGAACTGGACGCCCCTATGCCCGTGTGGTGCTGCTCAAGGAGTGCGATGCCGACGGTTTTGTCTTCTTTACCAACTACCGCAGCGACAAGGGTCGGCAGATCGCCGAAAACCCCTGCGCCGCTCTCGTATTTCTCTGGTTGGAACTGGAACGGCAGGTCCGGGTCGAGGGCACGGTCAGCCAAATACCCGCCGCCGAATCGGAAGCCTATTTCCGCGGCCGGCCGCGCGAAAGCCGGTTGGGCGCGCTGGCATCGCGGCAGAGTCAGGTGGTGGCCAGTCGCCAAATTCTGGACCAGCGCTTCGAGCAACTGACCGCCCAGTATCCGGACGATGATATTCCGATGGCCTATCACTGGGGCGGCTACCGGGTCAAACCGGTTCTGCTGGAATTTTGGCAGGGTCGCCATGGCCGGATGCATGATCGGCTGCGCTATCGCGCACGGAAAGAGGGCGACTGGCTGCTGGAGCGGCTGGAACCCTGAATCCCACCGTGTCGCGCTCGAAGCTGGCCGGGTTGTTGCTGGCCCTGTTGCTGGTCGGGTGGCTTGCGCCGGGCAGTTTCGCCCGAGGCGCTTCGGCCGCGCCGGACGACGGGTGGTTGACCCACACGGCGAGCGGCGAGCCGCGTGTGCATTTGTATTTCTTCTGGACACGGACCTGCCCCCACTGCCGCCGGGCGCGGCCCTTCGTCGAGTCGTTGCCGGCCCAATATCCCTGGCTGGAATTGCACAGCCACGATCTGACGCAGGACATGGCCGCGGGGTTACAGTACGCTCGCATGGCCGAGGCGCTGGGTGAGTTGGCCCGCGCCGTGCCGGCCCTGCTGTTTTGCGGCCGGATGATAACCGGCTTCGACGACCCCGATACCACCGGTCGTACCCTGCGCCAGCAACTGGAAGAGTGCCACCGCCACCACGCGCAAGCCACGACGGCTTCCACGCCCGTGACCCCCGCGTCGCCAGCCGCCGGGCCGCCGTTGATGGATCTGCCGCTGCTCGGCGCGCTGGACCCCGCGTCGCTTTCCCTGCCGGCGCTGACTGTGGTTTTGGCCGGACTGGATGCGTTTAATCCCTGCGCTTTCTTCGTGTTGCTGTTTCTGCTCAGCCTGCTGGTGCATGCCCGCGACCGCAAGCGGATGCTGCTGATCGGCGGGGTGTTCGTGTTCTTCTCGGGTGCGATCTATTTCGTGTTCATGGCCGCCTGGCTCAACATCTTTCTCTGGCTCGGCGAACTGCGATTTATCACCGTGCTGGCCGGTTTGCTGGCGGTGTCGATGGGCGGATTGAACGTCAAGGATTTTTTCGCTTTTCGGCAAGGGCCGTCGCTGAGCATTGCCGATGACGCCAAACCCCGGTTGTTCAAGCGCATGCGGACCCTGGTGGGCGGGGAGAGACTGCCGTCGCTGCTGGTGGGCACGGTCGCGCTGGCGATCGTCGCCAACAGCTACGAACTGCTATGCACCGCCGGTTTTCCGATGGTCTATACCCGGACCCTGACCCTGAATTCGCTGTCCACCGAGGCGTATTACGGCTACCTGGCGCTTTACAATCTGATTTACGTGCTGCCGCTGCTGGTGATCGTGCTGGTGTTCACCTGGACGCTGGGTTCACGCAAGTTGCGGGAGAGGGAAGGGCGTTTGTTGAAACTGCTGTCGGGAACCATGATGGTGGGGCTGGGATTGCTGCTGCTGGTTTATCCCGAAGGGCTGAGCGATCCCTTGACTTCGCTGCTGGCGATCACCGCCGCGCTGGCGCTGACCGGGTTGGCGGCGGTGGTGAAGAAAAATTGACGGCGCGCGGTTGTTTGACCGGGTGTCCTTGTCGCGGCCACAGGGTATTTAACCACGCCTCCAGCGGGGTCGAAACTCGCGCGCCGTCCGCGTGGCCGAATTCGCTCTGACGGTATTTCGCTCATCCAGGGGTTGCGCGATCAGGCATAGTCGGTATAATGCGACCGTCGCCAAGGCTATGCCAATACTAGAATTAATGGCGATTTCCCCAGTTCGGGGCTTTTTTGTTGTCAGGGTTGCAGTGGTTGGCGGAATCCAAAGAAAACGTTAAAAAATGCCTGGGTAAAGTACCCGGCCAAAAACCATCAAAGGAGGATTGCGCGATGGATTCGGGAAGTTCGATAGACCTACCGCACATCGTCAATTCCAGGATTCCAGTTTAGAGCAAGCACCCTAAAATCCTCATGGCGACATGACGACCGATCCCCTGCTGGATCGGTCTTCTTCATTTTGGGCGTCATATTGCGCCTGCCCGCCGTCGAAGCCTGCGAAATGGTAAAGCTCAAGCGCATGCGGGACGCCATCCACGCTGATGAGCGTTGCAAAGTTTGAGTTGCGTCCCCAAACCCGACAAGAGTTGCTGGAATTGGCGCGGGAGCTGGCTGTGCGTTCGTGAGCCGAACCCGGATGCCTGGATGGCGGCTTTTCTCAGGACATCGCGAACGGCGGCTTGCCGTTGACAGTTGAGTACCGAGCCGACCACAAGGCGTTGAAGCGGCATTGCCAGAGTGTCCACTTCCGGGCGGTGCTGGCGAGCCAGTTTGCGGGTTTGTTGTTGGCCGCCCTGCCCTCGGTTAGTCATGCGCGACATGATGAGGGTGGAGCGCCTGTAGCGCGGGTAACGCTCGCGGACAATGGCGTTTTCGCCAGATAAAAAGCTTTGGGGAGCAATGGTTACGGCCGTGCCCCTGCTTGCTGAAATGGCAGGGCGCCGTTTCCCCCGGTCAGGCCGTCAGCATCAGTTGTTCGGTCAAATAGCGTTCGCACCCCTTCAACGTTGACAGCTTCGGGTAATCGAAATCGAAGATGGTCACGTTCATCTCTTTTTCCAGGTTCATCATCAGCCGCAGGAAGTCGATCGAGTCCAATTCGAGCTGGTCGTGAAAGCTGATGTCAGGGTTGATTGCCTGGGTATCGGCGTTCGGGATGACATCGCCAAGGGTGCGAAGGATCGTTTCGCGAATTTGTTCTCTGCTCATAGTGCTCATGGATATTTCCTCTCGCGCGGGGTAAGCGCGCTCAAATCCTGTAAATAAATATTTTGCATGGCGGCATGTTGCGCCGCAGCATGAGTGTCGCATCGATCATATGAAAAAGCAAACCGCTCTCGGCGATGCGACTTCCTAGGTTCCTGATCAAAACCTTGCAATAATCTTACCAGTGACGATTAGAATAAACCTACTAATGTCAAGGCGAGGCGCCGTCGCTGTTCTCCAGAGTGGATAGATCACCCAGTGGCAGCCCCAGTTCCCGGGCGCGCAGTAGCCGGCGCATGATTTTGCCGCTACGGGTTTTGGGGAGATCGGCCATGAATTCCAGCTCGCGCGGCGCCACCGCCGGTCCCAGTCGGGTGCGCGCAAACCCGAGCAGTTCCCGGCGCAGCGCGTCGTCGGGCGCATGGCCGGGCTTGAGCGCCACGAACACCTTGACGATTTGGCCGGCGAAAGCGTCCGGTTTGCCGATCATGCCGGCCTCGGCCACCGCCGGGTGTCCCATCAGCACGTTTTCCACCTCGAACGGCCCGATCAGATGTCCCGAAGTCTTGATCATGTCGTCGGCGCGGCCCAGGAACCAGAAGTAGCCATCGGCGTCCCGGGTGGCCAAATCGCCGCTTAGATACCAGCCGGCGGCGAAGCATTCACGGTAGCGTTCATCGTCTTCCAGGTAGCCGCGGAACATGGAGGGCCAGCCCGCTCGCAGGGCCAGTTCACCATCCTCGCCCGGTTCCAGCAGATCCACGCCGCCATCCGTTCGCCGCCGGACGATGGCGGCTTCGATGCCCGGTAGCGGCCGGCCCATGGAGCCGGGCCGGATGTCTTGGTCGCGGGTGTTGGCGATCATGATCGCCCCGGTTTCGGTCTGCCACCAGGTGTCGTGGAACGGTTGGCCCAGCGTTTCCAGGCCCCAGACCACGCCTTCGGGGTTCAACGGTTCGCCGACGCTGGCCATGAACCGCAACGCGCTCAGATCGTATCCGCGCGCGGCATCGGCGCCGGCCTTCATCAATATGCGGATCGCGGTCGGGGCGGTGTACCAGACGTTGACCCGTTCCCGTTCGAGAATGGCATACCAGCGGCGGGCGTCGAATTCCGCCTCGTCGACCACCAGGGTCGCGCCATTGGCCAGCGGGGCGATGATGCCGTAAGACACGCCGGTGACCCAGCCGGGGTCCGCCGTGCACCAATAGATGTCCCCAGGCCGCAGGTCCAGCACCCAGCGGCCGGTCAAACGGTGGGCGGCCACGGCGTCGTGAACGTGAATCGCGCCCTTGGGGGTGCCGGTGGTGCCGCTGGTGAAATGCAGCAGCGCCTTGTCTTCCGGCAGGGTGGCGGGCGATGCCCGCCAATCCGATTCGGCCTCCATGAGGGCGTGAAAGGAATGAACGCCGGATTCGCCGTCGCCGCCGCCGCCGTCGGCCAGCAACACGTACTCCAGGTCCGGTAGTTGCTCGCGCTGCGGCTCGATCTTGCGCTGGTAAAGCAGCGAGGTGGTCAGCAGCAGCCGTGCCCGACTCTTGACCAGGCGCACCCGCACCGGTTCCGGGCCGAACGCGGAAAACAGCGGGCAGAACACCGCACCGGCCTTCAGTGTGCCCAGTGCCGTCACATACAGTTCGGGGATGCGGCCGGCCAGCACGCAGACTCGATCGCCCTTGCCGATGCCGAGCCGTTCCAGCAGGTTGGCGAAGCGATTGCTCAAGCGGGCCAGATTGGCGTAGGTGTACTCAAATCGGTCACCATTTCTGCCCAACCAGAGCAGTGCCGCGGTTTCACCCAGGCCAATTTGGACCTGTCGGTCCACCGCCTCGTAGGCGATATTCAAGCCACCGCCGGGCAACCCGGCCAGTTCGGCGCGGGCGGTCTCCCAGGAAAAGCCGGTTCGCGCCGCTTCCCCGTCGATCAAATTCGGCGCCGGTTCGCCAGGCGCCGGCCTCTTGTGTATCGTCGTCCAAGTCATGCCGATTGCCTCCAGGGGAACTATGGGTTTCAGGTCGGTTCGATTGTAGGGAAAATCCATGACACTGGCATGGAAATCAGGTCAGCGATAAGGTTCATGCGGGCCGGAATCGCGTTACCATATCCGCATTCCGCCTTGACCCATCGGTCCGCTTCCCGGCGGCGACCTTCGCGTGAGACGCCTTCATGACCATTCGCAATCTCGAGTACCTGTTTAAACCGCGCTCCATCGCCGTCGTCGGTCGGGGCAAGCAGGTGGGCGGTTTCGATGCCACCGTGGAGTTCAATCTGATCGAGGGCGGGTTCAAGGGACCGGTGATGCCGGTCAATCCGGACCAGCAGGCCGTTTCCGGCGTGCTGGCCTACAAGGATATCGGCGGCTTGCCGCTGGCGCCCGATCTGGCCATTCTGACCACGCCGGTCGAAGAAGCGCCGGAATTGATCGACCAGTTGGGCGCGCGGGGAACCAAGGCGGCGCTGCTGCTCAGCCGGGAAATTTTGCAGGATCATCGCGGCGCCAAGGCAGCGCTGCTCGGTCCGGAAATCGCCCACAAGTACGCGGATGAAGGTGAGAGTCTAAAGCAGAAGATACTGGCCGCCGCCAAGCCGTATCTGCTCCGGGTCATGGGTCCCGACCATCTCGGCTATGCGGTGCCGGCGGCCAACGTCAACGCCAGCTTGGGCGTCAGCCGGCCTTTGTCGGGCCACATCGCCTTAATCTGTCAGTCCGCCGCGGTGATGCGCAGCCTGATCGATTGGGCCACCAGCCGCAACATTGGTTTCTCGCATGTGATCTCGGTGGGTATGCGCTGGGATGTGGATTTCGGCGATTTGCTGGATTACCTGCTGCGGGACGCTCATACCCGCGCCATCCTGATGTACATGGAAAATACCCGCAACCGCCGCAAGTTCGTCTCAGCCGCTCGCGCCGCCGCTCGCGTCAAACCGGTGATCGTGCTCAAGCCGCGCGATTTTCGGGCCGGTCCGGTCGAGGATGCCGTATACGATGCCGTATTCCAGCGGGCCGGCATTTTGCGGGTGGACCATATCGAACAGTTGTTCAGCGCCGCCGAAACCCTCGCCACCGCCAAACCGGTTTACAGCAACCGCCTCACTATCCTCAGCAACAGCTACAGTTTGGCCTTGCTGACCAGCGATACCCTGCTGCGCCATGGCGGCCATCTGGCGCGGATCAGCGAAGAGACCCGCGAGCAGGTGGCGCGCGCCTGCCGGCCCGACTATCCGATCGAAAATCCGATCGATCTGGGCGATATGGCCGGCGCCGATGAGTATGGCAAGGCATTGGATTTGTTGTTGAAGGAGCCGGGCACCGACGGAGTGCTGGTGTTGCATGCGCCCTCCTCGATGGACCGCTCGATGGAAAGCGCGAGAGCCCTGGTCGAGCGCGCCGGCGGCCGGCGGTTGATCATGACCTGCTGGATCGGCGAGTCGTCGGTGCAATCGGCGCGCGATTTGTTCAAGTCCGCGCACGTTCCCACCTATCAGGCGCCCGACGACGCAGTGGAAGCCTTTATGCGCCTGGCCCGGCACCGGCGCAATCAGGAACTGCTGATGGAGACCCCGCCCTCGATCCCGGAGGAGTTTACCCCCGATACCGAAACCGCCCGCCGCATCATCCAGATTGCCCTGACCGCCGGCCGGCGCCGGCTGAACGTTTACGAAGCCAGCCAGGTGCTGAGCGCCTACGAAATCCCGGTGGCGCCGCTGCATTTTGCGTCCACGCCGGAAGCGGCCAGTGAAATTGCGCTGGAGTTGAAAGTTCCGGTGGCGCTCAAGATCCTCTCGCCCGACATCGCCAATAAATCCGAAGTGGGCGGCGTGACCTTCGGTCTGAACAACCCGCTGCGGGTGCTGGTCGCCGCCACCGACATGCTGGCGCGGGTGCGCGAACTTGCGCCCGAGGCGGTGATCGACGGTTTCGCGGTGCAATCGATGCAATCCCGACACGGCGCCTACGAGCTGATGGTCGGCGTGCGCACCGGCCGCCGCTTCGGGCCGGTCATCTTCTTCGGCCACGGTGGCACCGAAGCCGAAGTGATCGACGATGTGGCCTACGCACTGCCGCCCTTGAACATGCAACTGGCGCGCGATCTGATGTCGCGCACCCGCTTGTATCGTCAGCTTCGCGGCAACCGCGGCCGGCCGGTCAATCTGGATGAAATCGCCCTGACCCTGATCAAGGTTTCCCAGATGGTGGTCGATCTGGCCGAAGTGGTGGAGATGGACATCAACCCGCTCTGGATCAATGGCGACGGCTTGTTGGCGCTGGACGCCAACGTACTGATCGAGCCGTTCGATCCGGCCACCGTCGGCCAGCGGTTGGCGATTCTGCCTTACCCGAAGGAACTGGAAAGACTCTTCGAACTACCCGATGGCCGCAGATTCCTGATGCGGCCGATCCTGCCCGAGGACGAGCCGCAAATCGTCGATATGGTGCGGCGGATACCGGCCGAGGACGTGCGGATGCGCTTCTTCCAGCCGATACGCGAGCTGTCGCACGATATGGCCGCCCGCTTGACCCAGCTCGACTATAACCGGGAAATGGCGATCGCCATGACCGAGCCCGATGGCGTGCCGGGCAAAACCAAGATCTGGGGCGTGGTGCGCTGCAATGCCGACCCGGACATGGAAAAGGCCGAATATTCGATTTTGGTGGATCGGGCCATGACCGGAATCGGACTGGGGCCGATGCTGATGCGCTACATCATCGAGTACGCCAAAAAACTTGGAATCAAGGAGTTGTATGGGGAGGTGCTGCGCGAGAACGAGTCGATGCTCCGGCTCAATCGGGCACTCAATTTCAAGATCCAGGCCACGTTTGACGATCCTGGGGTATTGCATGTGTCCTTGCCGCTGAACTGAGGATTGAGCGTGCTCCGTCCATACCGGTCATGCGGGCGGAGCACGGTTGTGCCTTGGCCGCTCCAGGCAATCGGATGCACTGACCGATGGATTAAATAAGGAGGCGATCATGCTTTTCCGGCAACTGTTCGAGCCGGTGTCCTGCACCTACACCTACCTGTTGGCTTGTCCGGCCACCGGCGAGTGCGCCCTGATCGATCCCGTGATCGAGACTGTGGAACGCGATCTGGCGGTGATTCGGGATCTTGGGTTGCGCCTGACCTGCACCATCGAAACCCATGTTCACGCCGACCATCTGACCGGCGCGCTCAAACTCAAACATCTGGCTGGCAGCCGGATCGCCTATCCGGCCATGGATGCGCTGCCTTGCGCCGATCTTGGCCTGCGCGAGGGCGAGCCGCTGCGGATCGGCCAGATCGCATTGCACCCGTTGTTCACGCCTGGCCACACCGGCGCCCATCACTGCTATGTGGTGGACGCCGGCATTCATCACTTGCTGTTCTCCGGCGATGCCCTCCTGATAGACGGCTGCGGGCGCACCGATTTTCAGTCCGGCGACCCGGTGGCGCTGTATCGCAGTATCCACGACAAGCTGTTCGCGCTGCCGGACGAAACGCTGGTGTATCCGGGGCACGATTACGACGGACGGTTCGTGTCGTCCATCGCCCAGGAGAAGGCGCGCAACTTACGGTTGGGCGGCGGCAAGAGTCTGGAGCAGTTCGTGGCGATCATGAACGGCCTCGACTTGCCCAATCCGAAGAAAATGGCGTTCGCGGTGCCCGGCAATCAGCTCTGCGGCCAGTGCCCGCCGAACGTGCCGGACGAGTTGCGCGCGCCTTGCGCGTTCGGTGATCAGGGCTGAGTCGGATCGGTCCCGGCGAATGGCCGTGAATCCTCAAACCGCGGTGACGGGGGTCATTCTGGCCGGCGGTCGCGCCGAGCGAATGGGTGGTCGGGACAAGGGCCTGCTGCCGCTGGCCGGCGAACCGCTGATCGCGCACGGTGTCCGCCGGTTGCGACCGCAAGTGGCCGAGCTGTTGATTAGCGCCAACCGCAATCAAGACCTCTATCGAGCCTATAATTGCCGAGTGGTCGGCGACGATCCAGATCTCCGCTTCCGGGGACCGCTGGCCGGCGTGCTGGCGGCGCTGCGCGCGGCCGAGACGCCGTATCTGCTGACCGCGCCTTGCGATTCCCCGCTGCTGCCGGCCGATTACGCGCGGCGGATGCTGGCGGCGCTGGAACGGGAACAGACCACGGTCAGCGTGGCGTATGGCGAAGGTTGCTGGCAACCGGTGTTCGCGTTGCTGCCGGTGGCGCTGTGGGAAGACTTGGCCGCCTGGCTGACGGTGGGCGCGGGTGGCGCGGGTCGCTGGCTGCACCGGCATCGGCCGGCGCGGGTCGAGTTTGCCGACTGGTCGATGTCGTTTCGCAATGTCAACACGCCGGAGGATCTGGCGCGGCTGGATATGAGTGGATGATTTTGTTGGGTTAATATCACTGGCGGGTGCATCTTGTGGAAAAAATGAACCCTACTGAATTTACCGCCTCGATCACGGGTGCTTTTGTCGGCACGCTCGCGGCTTCATTCTTCTCTTTTATCATTTTGGAGGCCGAGCAGTCGCCGGTCATTTTGGCGTCCACTGGGGCATCGGCCATGTTGCTGTTTGGCTTTCCGCATAGTCCGGTATCGCAGCCGTGGAACCTGGTTGGCGGGCATGTCGTTTCCGCCATCATTGGAGTCGGCTGTTTTAAGCTAATACCGAACGCATTATTGGCTTCCGCTATCGCCATACCGGCGGCCATGATCCTGATGCACCTGCTTCGTTGTATGCATCCGCCCGGCGGCGCCACCGCCATCACGGCGATCGTTGGTGGCGAGGCTGTGCACGAATTAGGGTTCGCATTTGTTGTGGTCCCGGTTTTTATTAATGCAATCATACTGTTATCAGTGGCGATGAGCGTCGGTACATTTCGTCAAAAAAATCCTTTTGATATCAATGCCAAAACTTGGATTGAGTAGCGGTCTGGCCCGTCAGGCCAATCGCGCCAATCAATGCCGGCAGTGATCTTTTTTCGGTTTTTACGGTGCTGGCGCCGCTGTCTACGGGTGACCAGTTCACAGCCAGTGTCCCGCGCAGCTTCCACAGTGCTCGCCGCTAATCGCGGAACCCGTGTTTGACCGCCCAAACCGCCGCCTCGACCCGCGAAGCCAGATCGAGCTTGCGCAGCAGGTGCTTGACGTGAACTTTCACCGTGCCTTCGGTGATCTTCAGCTTGCGGGCGATGAGCTTATTGCTGCAACCGGCGGCGATCAACGCCAGGATTTCCCGCTCCCGTTCGGTGAGTTTGACGCTGTCGATGGGTTTGGGCTGGCTCTCGTGCCGCAGGGCGTCGGCCATAATCGCCGCGACCCGTTCGCCCAGCGCGATGCGGCCCTGCGCGGCGGCTTTCAGGCTGTGCAGAACCTCTTCCGGCTCCATGTCCTTGAGCAGATAGCCGTCGGCGCCGAGCCGCAGCGCCGCCACCACGTCTTCCTCGCTGTCGGAGACGGTGAGGATGATCACCCGCGTGTCCAGGTCGGCGGCCTTGAGGGCTTTCAGCGCCTCCATGCCGCTGAGGCCGCGCATGTTCAGGTCGAGCAGGATCAAATCCGGCCGTAAGCGATGAGCCAACTCCACGCCCTGCTGGCCATCGCCGGCCTCGCCGACCAACCGCAGGGAAGGCTCCATGGCGATCAGTTGCAAAATCCCCTTGCGCATCAACGGGTGATCGTCGACCACCAGAATGGTTTGGACTTCGTCAAGCATAACGGACCTCGTCGCGGGGTTGGCCGGCGCTGTCGGGGGAGCGCCGGCCGGCGGCGGGCAGGAACCTCAGTTGCACCCGCAGTCCGCCGTCGGGTTGGGAATGCAGGCTCAGCACACCGCCCATCTGGGTGGCCCGCTCGCGCATGATGTTGAGGCCAAAGTGGTTCTCACGGTCGGGTTCGGCCGGTAGCCCGATGCCGTCGTCGGCGATGTCGATGGCCGCCTCGCCGCCGTGCATGCCGTGCAGTCGCACCGAAATCCGCTTGGCGCGGGCGTGCTTGACGGCGTTGTTCAGCGCCTCCCGGACGATTTGCATGACATGAATCTGCTCGTTGGGATCGAGCGCGCAGTTCCAGTCGGTGTGATACAGCTCGATCGGCAGTTGGCCGCGGTGGCTGAATTCCCGCGCCACTTCGCGCAGGCTCTCTTCCAGCCGGGGATGTTCCATTTTCAGGCGGAAGGTGGCGATCAGTTCCCGCAGTTGCCGGTAAGCGCTGTTGAGACCCTCGCGCAGTTCGGCGACGATGTCGCGCGCTTGCGCGGCGGTTTCCTTGCCGCCCGCCAGCAGTTGCAGGCGGCCTACCTGAATTTTCAGGTAGGACAGCGATTGCGCCAGCGAATCGTGCAATTCGCGAGCGATGGCCGCGCGTTCTTCCAACAGCGCCAGCCGGCGGCGATGCTCGGTCTGTTCGTTGACCCGCAAGGCGGCGGCGATGTTGCGCGCCACCGCTTCCAGCAGCGGCAGTTGCCAGGCAGTGGCCGATTCCAGGCCGGGGTTACGGACGATCAGTACCCCGAACTGCCGCTCCTGAACCTTGATCGGGATGGAAAACAGTTCGTGGCCGGCATCCAGCGGATGGGTGGCGCCAGCGCCCAGACAGGGGTTGCAATTCGGCCGACTGCAAAACGTCGGAAGACCGACCGGCCGCGGTTGGGTGGTAAAGACCCGGCTGGCCTGGCGGGTGGCGGGATCGATCAGGCATAGGGTGACCGAACCCATGCCGGTCAGTTTTTCGATCTCCGCCAGCAGCGCCTGATGGTCGGCATCGTCCAGGGCCGACTCACCGAGCCGCCTGGCGGTATGGTAGAGCAGTTCCAGCGAGCGGTTGCTGACCCGCAGCGCCTGGGTTTGCTGCTCGACCCGGGCCTCCAGATCGGCGTACATCGCCGACAGATCGGCGGTCATCAGATTGAAGGCATGGCCCAGCACCCCCAGTTCGTCGTTGCCGGTGTGGCGGGCGCGCACCGTCAGGTCGCCGCTCCGGGCCTTGCGCGCCACTTCCACCAGATCGCGCAGCGGCACGACCACGCCGCTGTCCAGTTGATACATGGCGGCGAAAATCAGCACCAGGATTAAAAACAGGGCCATGCCCTGCACCAGCCGCAGCAGTAGGATTTTCGCCTCGGTGTCCTGCTCCAGCAGCATGACGAAGGCATCCAGTTTGGCGACGAATTCATCCACCTGCCGCAAATAGGCCGTGGAGGGTGAGTTGTCCGTCGCGGAGGTTTCCAGGATTGACCGCAGGTCGTCATGCCAAGACGACTCGATGGCCCTGAGCGTCCTGTTTTTGGTATCCCCCGCCGCCGGAGAGATTGCACCGATTTGCCAAAGGTGATCCAGACGGCGCTCGAACTGGTCGATTTCCCGAGCCACGTCCCCGGCATGGTGGGTATCGGCGCCGTGGGAATCCTGCAAACGGGTGGCGATGCGGTAGGACTGCATGCGCAGGGAGCCAGCCAGGTTGATGGCGGCGGCGTCGCCCTTGCTGGATTCGGCGATGAAGACCGAGCTGATCATGCTGAGCAGCGCCAGCAGCACGATGCCGCCCATGGTCAAGCCGTTGCGGAAGATAATGGATTCACTGTTTTCCACGGAAGGTTCTCTCATTGTCGTCCGAACGGGCCGCCGCCCGCGACCACGCGGCGGCACTGGAAATACTACAAGGGTATTGTGGATACCCCCACGGAATAATGCGGGTGGGCAATCCATCCGCGCCTTAATCAGATTAATTTGGATAAATAAAATAATAACAGCCGCTTATCTTGCATGATCGATATACCTCCAAAGAGGTACTGGAACAGTCCAAGGGGTTGCTTCAGGCATAAAAACCAAGGCTCGAACTCAGGAATTAAACGCCGCCCGCGTCGTAATATCGCACTTGCAGCATAAAAGCGAGGTCCGCAATGGCTACGACGCTCCAACAAAAACAGATCTCGGTGTTGACGATGAACACCCTGGCCTTCGCGGTGAATTTCGCCGTGTGGACCATGTTTTCGATTATCGGCATCCGCATTAAACAGCAACTCAATCTCAGCGAAACGGAATTCGGCCTGCTGGTCGCCACGCCGATTCTAACCGGTTCGCTGGTCCGGTTGCCGCTCGGCATTCTCACTGACCGCTTCGGCGGGCGCATCGTTTTTTTCATTCAGATGCTCATCGTCGCCATCCCGATCTACGGCTTGGCGTTCGCCACCCAATATTGGCAATACCTGGTGTTGGGCCTGTTCGTGGGCCTGGCCGGCGGCTCGTTCGCCACCGGCATCGCCTACACCTCGGCCTGGTTCAGCAAGGAACGACAGGGCACGGCGATGGGTATCTTCGGCGCCGGCAACGCCGGTTCCGCCATCACCAATCTGGTCGCGCCGCTGCTGGTCGTCGCCTACGGCTGGCGGATGGTGCCGCAGGTCTATTCCATCGCCATGCTGGTGATGGCCGTGGTGTTCTGGTTCTTCACCTATCCCGACCCCAAGACCGAGGAACGCAAAAAGTCCGGAGTCAAGCTGACTCTCGGCCAGCAACTCACCCCGCTGATGGATCTGCGGGTGTGGCGGTTCGGCGTGGCCTATTACTTCGTATTCGGCGGCTTCGTGGCGCTGGCGCTGTGGCTGCCCAAGTACTACGTCGGTGAATACGGTCTTGACCTGAAAACCGCCTCCTTCGTCACCATGTTGTTTACCCTGCCTTCCGGCGCTATCCGCGCCTTGGGCGGCTGGATTTCCGACCGTTACGGCGGCAGCCAAACCACCTGGTGGGTGTTCTGGATTTCGCTGATCAGCCTGTTTTTCCTCTGCTACCCGCAGACCACCATGACCTTCCACACCTTGCGCGGCGACGTGTCGTTCAACGTCGGTCTGGGTGTGGTGTCTTTCACCGTGCTGATATTCGTGGTCGGTATCGCCCAGGGCATTGGCAAGGCCAGCGTCTACCGTTGCCTGGCTGACTACTACCCCAACAATATGGGTTCGGTCGGCGGATTGGTTGGGGTAATCGGTGGCTTGGGCGGTTTCACCATGCCGATTGTGTTCGGCATCGCCCTGGACGCCATTGGCGTGCGCAGCAGCGCCTACATGATCATGTTCGTGGTGCTGGCCGCGACCATGCTGTGGACCTGGCTGGCCGAGCGGGATGAGCGTGAGACGATCCTGGAGCGGCACGCCGATGTCCGCGCCGAGTTGGAACATGCGCAACTGATCGAGCATGTCCGGCCGCGCCGGCATCGTCTGGTCGACTGGCGGCCCGACGACGAAACCTTCTGGGAAAAGACCGGCCGCCGCATCGCCAACCGCAATCTGTGGTTGTCGATGCCGGCACTGCTGCTGGCTTTCGCCGTCTGGGTGGTGTGGAGCGTGATCGTGGTCGAATTGCCGCACATCGGCTTCCAGTTCAGCACCAGCCAACTGTTCTGGCTGGCGGCGTTGCCCGGATTGTCGGGCGCGCTGTTCCGGTTGTTGTACTCCTTCGTGGTGCCGATCTTCGGCGGGCGGAACTGGACGGTGTTCAGCACCGCCCTGCTGTTGTTGCCGACGCTGTGGATCGGCATTGCGGTGCAGGATCCGAACACCAGTTACGCGGTGTTCGTGGCGGTTGCGCTGCTGTGCGGCCTGGGTGGCGGCAGCTTTTCCTCCAGCATGGCCAACATCAGTTTCTTTTTTCCACAGCGTTTGCAGGGCACGGCGCTGGGTTTGAACGGCGGTGTCGGCAACCTGGGCGTCGGGATGGCGCAATTGATTGCGCCGATCGCGGTTTACGGCGGGGCGTTGCTGGTGTTGGGCGGTGATCCGCAAAGCCATGTCGATGGCGGTACGACAACCCAAATCTGGGTGCAGAACGCCGGCTTCATCTGGATGCCGTTCATCGTCATCGCCGCCGTCGCCGCGTACTTTGGCATGGACAACATTGCCAGCGTCAAGGCCGGTTTCGCCGAGCAGGCCGCAATTTTCAAGCACAAGCATCAGTGGCTGATGAGCTGGCTCTATATCGGCACCTTCGGTTCCTTCATCGGGCTGGCTGTCGGGTTCCCCATGCTGGTCAACACCGTATTCCCTGGGGTGGATGCCTTCCAGTTTGCCTTTATTGGCCCACTGCTCGCGGCCTTTGTCCGACCCATCGGTGGTTGGCTGGCGGATCGTGTGGGCGGCGCGGCCATTACTTTTGGGGTCTTTCTGATCATGGTGGTGGCCCCCCTGGCCGCCGCGGCCTTCCTGCCGGGGGCGAACGGTGGGGGCAACGTAATGGGTTTCGTGGCGATGTTCCTGGTCCTGTTCCTCGCCGCCGGGATCGGCAACGGTTCCACCTTTCGCATGATTCCGATCATCTTCCGCACCCTCCGCGAGCGGCAGGTCGCCGACCCGAACGACACAGAGGCAATGGCGCAGGCGCAGCGCGACGGCGTCACCGAAGCGGCTGCCGCCATGGGCTTGAGCGCGGCAATTGCGGCCTTCGGTGGGTTTTTCATTCCCATGGCCTATGGCATTTCCATCGAACTGACCGGTAGCCCGCAGAGCGCATTGATCTTCTTCAGTCTGTTTTACCTGAGCTGCGCGCTGGTGACCTGGCGGTGGTATGCCGGCAAGACGGCGGAGGTGTCGTGCTGAGAGAGGGGTCGCTAAGTCATAACCGGGCTCGAACAACAGTTGAATTCTTACAAGAGGTTATAAAACCATGGCAGACATCCGTGAATGGCGCGTGGAAGACCCGCAATTTTGGGAGACCACGGGCAAAGGTATTGCTAACCGCAATCTGTGGATTTCCATTCCCAGCCTATTGTGCGGCTTCGCGGTGTGGATCTACTGGAGCATCATCACCGTCCAGATGCTCAACGCCGGTTTTCCGTTCAAGCCGGCGGAGTTGTTCACGCTGGCGGCCATCGCCGGTCTGACCGGAGCGACCCTGCGTATCCCGTCGAGCTTCTTCATCCGCATTGCCGGCGGTCGCAACACCATCGTGTTCACCACCGCGTTGCTGATGATCCCGGCGCTCGGCACCGGCATCGCCTTGCAGAGTAAGGAAACCCCGTTGTGGGTGTTTCAATTGCTGGCGTTCCTGTCGGGTTTCGGCGGCGGCAACTTTGCCTCCAGCATGTCCAACATCAGCTTCTTCTTTCCCAAGCGGATGCAGGGGCTGGCGCTGGGTCTGAATGCCGGACTGGGCAATGCCGGCGTGACCACCATGCAGATTCTGGTGCCGCTGGTGATGACCATTCCGCTACTGGGCAGCTTTGGCGGTGACCCGGTGGTGCTGGAGCAGGCGTCCGGTTCGCTGGTCGGCAAGATCGCCGCCGGTACGCCGACGTATATTCAGAATGCCGGCTTCGTCTGGCTGTTCCTGCTGGTGCCGTTGGCGTTCATCGGCTGGTTCGGCATGAACAACATTCACACCGAGGAAGTCTCGCCACATATCGGTTCGCCCTTGGGCGCGATCTCCAAGATCACCGGTATGTTGCTCATTGGCTTCATCACCGCTGGTGTGGGCCTTTACCTGATCCTGCCAGCCCCCGCCGGACTCGGGCTGCCTTCGTGGACCAAGTGGGTGGTGTTGCCCGGCGTGATCGCGCTGACCGTGTTCCTGCTCAAGCTGATTCCGGGCGAGATCAAGCCCAATCTGCAACGGCAATTCCTGATCTTCGGCAACAAGCACACCTGGGTCATGAGCGTGATCTACACCATGACTTTCGGTAGTTTCATCGGTTATTCCGCCGCCTTTGCCTTGGCCATCAAAGTGATCTTCGGGTTCAGCCATATCGCCGGCGTGGATGGCGTGCTGACGCATACCACCGTCAACCCCAACGCACCCAGCGCGCTGATGTATGCCTGGATGGGTCCATTTATTGGGGCGCTGATCCGGCCGATCGGCGGCTGGATTTCCGACAAGGTGGGTGGCGCCCTGGTCACGCAGATTATTACCGTCGTGATGATCGCCGCCGCGCTGGGCGTGCGCCTATTACATGAGCGCGGCCTATCAATCGGCCACGCCGGAACAGTATTTCATGCCGTTCTTCCTGCTGTTCCTGGCCCTGTTCGCGGCCAGTGGCATCGGCAACGGCTCCACCTTCCGCACCATCGCCATGGTGTTTCCCAAGGAACAGGCCGGGCCGGTGCTCGGTTGGACCTCGGCGGTGGCGGCTTATGGCGCTTTCATCATCCCGCAGGTATTTGGCGAGCAGATCAAGGCCACCACGCCCGAGTACGCGCTCTACGGTTTCGCCATTTTCTACTTCATCTGTCTGCTGCTGAACTGGTGGTACTACCTCGGCCCCAAGGCGGAGTTCAAGAATCCCTGAGCGGCCCTGTCCCCACAGTGAGGTTATCGATATGAGTCACTTTCTCGACCGGCTGAATTTTTTCAAGAAAGCCACCGACACCTTCTCCGGCGAGCACGGAGTTGTCACCAACGAAGACCGTGGCTGGGAAGACGCCTACCGCGCCCGCTGGCAGCACGACAAGATCGTGCGTTCCACCCACGGGGTGAATTGCACCGGTTCCTGTAGCTGGAAAATCTACGTCAAGAATGGCCTGGTCACCTGGGAAACCCAGCAGACCGATTACCCGCGCACCCGCGACGATCTGCCGAACCACGAGCCACGCGGTTGCTCGCGTGGCGCGTCCTACAGTTGGTATCTGTACAGCGCCAACCGGGTGAAATACCCGATGATTCGCGGCCGGCTGATCAAGCTCTGGCGGGCGGCGCTGGCGGCGAAGAAAGACCCGGTCGAGGCTTGGGCGTCCATCGTCGAGGACCCGGCCAAGGCGACCGAATACAAGAGCCAGCGCGGTTTGGGCGGCTTCGTCCGTTCGACTTGGGACGAAGTCAACCAGCTTATCGCCGCCGCCAATGTCTACACGGCCAAACAGTACGGCCCGGACCGCATCTACGGCTTCTCGCCGATTCCGGCCATGTCGATGGTGTCCTACGCTGCCGGCTCCCGTTATCTGTCGCTGATCGGCGGCGCTTGCGGCAGTTTCTACGACTGGTATTGCGACCTGCCGCCGGCCAGCCCGATGATCTGGGGCGAGCAAACCGACGTGCCGGAATCCGCCGACTGGTACAACTCCACCTTCCTGATGATGTGGGGTTCCAACGTGCCGCAGACCCGCACCCCGGATGCCCATTTCATGACCGAGGTGCGCTACAAGGGCGCCAAGATCGCGGTGGTCTGCCCGGATTACTCGGAAGCCTCCAAGTTCGCCGACATCTGGCTGCATCCGAAGCAGGGCACCGACGCCGCCGTGGCCATGGCCATGGGTCATGTGATCCTGCGCGAGTTTCATCTCGACGGGAAGAGCGAGTACTTCAGCAAGTACGTGCGCGAGACCACCGATTTCCCCTATCTGGTGATGCTCGACCCGCGTGAGGACGGGACTTTCGTCAACGGCCGTTTCCTGCGCGCTTCCGATCTGGCGAGCGGCGCGGGTCAGGCGAATAACCCGGAATGGAAAACCCTGGCGTTTGACGAAAACAGCGGCAATTTGCTGGTTCCGAACGGCTCCATCGGTTTCCGTTGGGGCGAGAAAGAGGGCATGGTCGGCAAGTGGAATCTGGAGCCGAAGGAAGCGCTGACCGGCGCGGAAACTCAGTTGCGGTTGTCGGTCAACGAGATTAAGGACGCGGTGGTTCCGGTCGGCTTCCCTTATTTCGGTTCGACCCAACATCCGCATTTCGCCTGCACCGAGCATGACGCCGTGCAGGTGCGTCATGTGCCGGCCAAGAAGGTCAAGCTCGCCGATGGCTCCGAAGCGCTGGTCGCCACCGTCTACGACCTGACTTTGGCCCAATACGGCCTGGATCGCGGTCTGGGTGGCGGCAACGTCGCGGCGACTTACGATGACGACGCGCCCTACACCCCAGCCTGGCAGGAAAAGGTCACCGGCGTACCGCGCGAGCAAATTATCACCGTGGCCCGCCAGTTTGCCGAGAACGCCGACAAGACCCACGGCAAGTCGATGATCATCATCGGCGCGGCGATGAACCACTGGTATCACATGGACATGAACTACCGGGGCGTCATCAACATGCTGATGATGTGCGGCTGCGTCGGCCAGAGCGGCGGTGGCTGGTCGCATTACGTCGGCCAGGAGAAGCTGCGCCCGCAGACCGGCTGGACCGCGCTAGCCTTCGCCCTGGACTGGCACCGGCCGCCCCGGCACATGAACTCGACCTCGTTCTTCTACATCCATAGCAGTCAATGGCGGCACGAAAAGCTGGCGATGACCGAGATTCTCTCGCCGCTGGCCGATCCGGGACAGTGGCAGGGGACGCAGATCGACTACAACGTGCGTTCGGCGCGCATGGGCTGGCTGCCGACCGCGCCGCATTTCGACGCCAATCCGCTCGCTATCGCTAGGGATGCCGCCGCCGCCGGCAAGGCTCCGAACGCGTATCTGGCGGAAAGCCTCAAGGCCGGCAAGGTCAACTTCGCTTTTGAAGATCCGGATAATCCGGTCAACTTCCCGCGCAACATGTTCGTGTGGCGCTCCAACCTGCTCGGCTCCTCGGGCAAGGGTCACGAATACTTCCTCAAGTATCTACTCGGCGCGGTACATGGCGTCCAGGGTAAGGATTTGGGCGAGGAGGGCGGCGAAAAACCGCTGGAAGTGAAATGGCGGAAGGGCGCGGAAGGGAAGCTCGATTTGCTGGTGACCCTGGATTTCCGCATGTCCACCACCTGCATGTATTCGGACATCGTGCTGCCGACCGCGACCTGGTATGAAAAGAACGATCTCAACACCAGCGACATGCATCCGTTCATTCACCCGCTGAGTGCGGCGGTGGACCCGGCCTGGGAATCACGGACGGACTGGGATATTTTCAAGGGCATCGCTCGAACTTTCTCCGAGGTTTGCGTGGGTCATCTGGGTGTGGAAAAAGACATCGTCGCTCTGCCGACCCTGCACGACACCCCCAGCGAACTAGCCATGCCGGACGTGAAGGATTGGAAGAAGGGTGAATGCGAGCTGATCCCCGGCAAGACCGCGCCGAGCCTGATCGTGGTCGAGCGCGACTATCCGAACACCTACAAGAAGTTCACCTCGGTCGGGCCACTGTTGGACACCATCGGCAACGGCGGTAAGGGTATTAGCTGGAACACCGAACACGAGGTCGAAGCGCTGGCGACTCTCAATTACACCGTGCTGGAGGACGGCGTGTCCAAGGGCCGGCCCCGCATTGACAGCGATATCGACGCCGCCGAAATGATCATGATGCTGGCCCCGGAGACCAACGGCCATGTGGCGGTGAAAGCCTGGGCGGCGTTGGGCAAGATCACCGGCCGCGACCATACCCATCTGGCCCTCCCCAAGGAACACGAGAAGATCCGCTTCCGCGACATTCAGGCCCAGCCGCGCAAGATCATATCCTCGCCGACCTGGTCGGGTTTGGAGGATGAAAAGGTCAGCTACAACGCCGGCTACACCAACGTCCACGAACTGATCCCGTGGCGGACCCTGACCGGTCGCCAGCAGTTCTATCAGGATCATCCGTGGATGCTCGGCTTCGGCGAGGCGATGTGCGCCTACCGGCCACCGGTGGACATGAAGACCGTCGAGCCGATCATCGGCAAGAAGCCGAACGGCAACCCGGAAATCGTGCTGAACTTCATCACCCCACACCAGAAGTGGGGTATCCACAGCACCTACACCGACAACCTGCTGATGCTCACCCTGTCGCGGGGTGGCCCGATCATCTGGATGTCCGAGATCGACGCAAAAAAGGCCGGAATCGAGGACAACGACTGGATCGAGGCTTACAACCTCAATGGCGCCATCGCCGCCCGCGCCGTGGTCAGCCAGCGGGTGCCGGAAGGCATGTCGATGATGTACCACGCCCAGGAGAAGATCGTGAACACGCCTGGGTCGGAAATCACCGGCACCCGCGGTGGCATTCACAACTCGGTCACCCGCACCGTGCTGAAACCGACCCACATGATCGGCGGCTACGCCCAGCAGAGCTACGGCTTCAATTATTACGGCACCGTCGGCGCCAATCGCGACGAGTTCATTATCGTCCGCAAGATGGCCAAGATCGATTGGCTGGATGACGAAACCCCGGCCGATGCCACCGTGGAGGCTCATTGACATGAAAGTACGCGCACAAATCGCCATGGTCCTGAATCTGGACAAGTGCATTGGCTGCCACACCTGTTCGGTGACCTGCAAGAACGTTTGGACCAGCCGCGACGGCATGGAATACGCCTGGTTCAACAACGTCGAGACCAAACCCGGCATCGGTTATCCCAAGGAATGGGAGAACCAGCAAAAATGGAACGGCGGCTGGAAGCGCCGCCGGGACGGCAAAATCGAGCCGAAGCAGGGCGGCAAGTGGCGGATTCTGGCCAATATCTTCGCCAATCCCGATCTGCCGGCCATCGACGACTACTACGAACCGTGGGATTACGACTACGCGCATTTGCAGAATGCGCCGGAGTCGAAAGCCATGCCCACCGCCCGGCCGCGTTCGGCCATCAGCGGCGAACGGATGCAGAAGATCCACTGGGGGCCGAACTGGGAGGAAATTCTCGGCACCGAGTTCGCCAAGCGTTCCAAGGACACCAACTTCGAGAACGTGCAGAAGGAGGTTTACGGCGAGTTCGAAAACACCTTCATGATGTACTTGCCGCGCCTTTGCGAGCATTGCCTGAACCCGGCCTGCGTCGCGTCCTGCCCATCGGGCGCGATCTACAAGCGCGAGGAGGACGGCATCGTCCTAATCGACCAGGACAAATGCCGAGGCTGGCGGATGTGCGTCTCCGGTTGCCCGTACAAGAAGATTTACTACAACTGGAACACCGGCAAATCCGAAAAGTGCATCCTCTGCTACCCGCGCATCGAGATCGGCCAGCCGACCGTCTGTTCGGAAACCTGCGTGGGCCGCATCCGCTACCTGGGCGTGTTGCTGTACGACGCCGACAAGATCGAACAGGCCGCCAGCGTCGCCGACGAGCAGAGTCTGTATCAGGCCCAGCTCGACATGTTCCTCGATCCGTTCAACCCGACGGTGCAAGCCGAGGCGCGCAAGGCCGGCATTCCCGAACCGTGGCTGGAAGCCGCTCAGGAGTCGCCGATCTACAAGATGGCGATCGAGTGGAAAATCGCTTTCCCGCTGCATCCCGAGTATCGCACGCTGCCGATGGTCTGGTACGTGCCGGCGCTGTCGCCGATCCAGGCCCGCGCCGAGTCCGGTCAGATCGGCATGAACGGCATCATCCCCGATGTCGGCTCGTTGCGGATTCCGCTGAAGTACCTGGCCAACCTGCTGACCGCCGGCGACGAAAAGCCGGTCAAGCTGGCGCTGGAGCGGATGTTGGCGATGCGGGCCTACATGCGTGGCAAGACGGTGGATGGGGAAATCCGCGACGACGTCTTGAAAGCGGTCAATCTGCGCATCGACCAGGTTGAATCCATGTACCGCTATCTGGCCATCGCCAATTTTGAAGATCGCTTCGTCATTCCGACCAGTCACCGCGAATACGCCAGCGCGACCTACGACGCCTTCGGCGAACGCGGCGGCTGCGGCTTCAGCTTCGGCAACGGCTGCTCGCCGGGCACGGACAAGACCAACTTGTTCGGCGGCAAGAAAGTGGCCACGCGCCGGGCGGTTCCCATTCGAGTGGAGCCGCCGACCAAAGCCTGAACCGAGAGCGAACGCCCCTCTCCTTCTGGGAGAGGGGTTGGGGTGAGGGCGCTGGTATCGGGCGCCACATACACGAGGTGGAATGATGAAAACCCTGAAAGTCCTGTCCGCCCTGCTGTGCTACCCGGAACCGGAGATGCGGGCGGCGTTGGAGGAGATGGCGGAGGTTCTCGTCCGGGAGAATTTGTTGCCGGAGCGCGAGCAGCAGGCGTTGCTGGCGATGATGAGCCAGATGCGGCGGACCGATCTGATCGAGTTGCAGGAACGGTATGTTCGACTGTTCGACCGGGGCCGGGCGTTGTCGCTGCATCTGTTCGAGCATATCCACGGCGAATCGCGGGATCGCGGTCAGGCGATGATCAACCTGCTGGAGGTGTACCGCCAGCATGGTTTTGCACTGAGCGCCCGCGAGCTGCCCGATTACCTGCCGCTGTTATTGGAGTATCTGGCGCAACGCCCGGATGGGGAGGCGCTGGACATGCTGGCCGACGCCATGCACGTCATGGCCTTGCTCGGCGCCCGGCTGGCTGAACGCGGCAGCGATTATCACGTCGTGTTCGACGCGCTGGCCGCGCTGGTCGGCCTGCCGGCGGACATCGAGGAGATTCGCCGGCGGGCCGCGACCGAGGGTCCCGATCAGGCGATCGTCAACATGGACAAGATTTGGGAAGAAGAGGCGGTGACCTTCCTGGCGAATCAAGAGGGGTGTGGATCTCGCCAGGACTTGCAGGATGCGGCCCAGCCGGTGCGTTGGAAACCCTCGCCGGGTTCAACCTCGCCAGCCGTTCGTTCCCTATAAAAATATCCCTCGCCCCTTGGGAGGGGTTGGGGGTGAGGGTGGTTATTACCCATTCGAGGCTACGATCATGAACTACCTGGATTTTCTTCTGTTTGGCGTTTATCCCTATCTGGCCGGTACCGTGTTTCTGCTCGGCAGCCTGGCGCGGTTCGACCGCGACCAGTTCACCTGGAAGGCGCATTCCAGCCAGATGCTCAACAACAAGAACATGCGCTGGGCCAGCAATCTGTTCCATGTGGGTATCCTGTTGCTGTTCGTCGGTCACTTCGTCGGCATGTTGACGCCGCCGGCCATTTTCCACGCCCTTGGCGTTTCCGCCGGGGCCAAGCAGGTGCTGGCCATCGTCGCCGGCAGCGTCGCCGGGTTGATGTGCTTCGCCGGCCTGACCATGCTGGTGCAGCGGCGGTTGACCGATCCGAAGGTGCGGGCCACCAGCACCCGGATGGATATCTTCATCCTGCTGCTGCTGTATGCCCAGTTGATCCTCGGCCTGCTGACCATCCCGCTGTCGTTGATGCACCTGGACGGTCACAACATGCTGAATCTGATGACCTGGGGGCGCAATGTCGTTACCTTCGATCCGGTGGAGGCGGTGGCGGCTCTCGGCGAGGTCGGCCTGCTGTTCAGGTTGCACATCTTTCTGGGCCTGACGGTCTTTCTGGTATTCCCGTTCAGCCGGCTGGTGCATATCTGGAGCGCGCCGGTCACCTACGTGGCTCGTCCGTATCAGGTGGTGCGGCAGCGCTGATTCGGTTGGGCGGCGATGAAAGTTCTCGGCGTCAGCGGCTGGAGCGGCTGCGGCAAGACCACGCTCATCGTTGCCCTGCTGCCCCGGCTGCGGGCGCGCGGGCTGACCGTGTCCACGCTCAAGCACGCCCATCACGATGTGGATTTGGACTCGCCCGGCAAGGATACCTGGCGTCATCGTCAGGCCGGCGCCCATGAAGTGATTCTGGCGACCGGCCGCCGTTGGGCCTTGTTGCACGAACTGCGCGAGGAACCGGAACCCGTGCTGGCCGAATTGCTCGCCCGCCTGCAGCCGGTGGACCTGGTGTTGGTGGAGGGTTGGAAAACCGGCGCCTATCCCAAACTGGAAATCTGGCGGCGGCTCGCCGAGGACAAGCCGCCGCGTTTCCCGAGCGACTCGACCATCGTCGCCGTCGCCAGCGAGCCGTTGATGGAGCCGGCGGCGCATGGCCGTCCCGGTTTGCCGGTATTCCCGCTGGCCGACCTGGACGGTATCGCCGGATTCGTGGCGGATTTCGCCCGGTCCTGAGCCTGCGTTCGACCACGCGGTGGTTTCCGCGCCGTCTTGACTTGCGGTTTGGCCGGATCTGCGCGAAAGTGCCGTATTGGGCTAATCCGGCGGCGCAACTGTTCACTGTGATGATCTTCCGGCAACGGTTCGAACGAATGGCTCCACACTGGCGGCGTGGAGCACTCCGCGCGGGCAACGGGTGGGACCATGGCTGAATCCGATAGCCGTGCGTCCGCCCGCCGGCATACCGCGCACCTGCTGAATATTTTGCGCGGCCACGGTTCGGAATCCGGCTCGGCATCGGCGGACCCGGCGCCACCCGCCCCGGTCGCTGGCTCCAAAGCGGGCGGCCCCGCCCGAGCCGAACCGCCCGCGCCTAACCTTGGCGCACCCGCGAAAATAGCCGAGGCCGTGGTTCCCTACCTTCCCCTCCCGCCACTTCCGGTGCCGGCGCCGGGTCGATCGGCGCCGCGTGCTCCAGCTTTGCCCGCCAGCCAGGAAGCGCCGCCGCGCCAGCGGACGGGTTCCGTCCCGACGGTGGGGGAGTGCCTGCGCCGTCCGCAGGGGACTTTGGGGCGGCTGATGGCGCGCGCCGACCGACTGACCCAGCTCAACCATGTCTTCCGCGCCTACCTGCCGCCGCACCTGCACGATCATGTGGTGTTGATCCGGCTGGATCAGGACGATTGGACGGTGCATGCCGACTCGTCCAGTTGGGCCACCCGGCTGCGCTACGCCCTGCACAATATCCGCGAGGCGCTCGGCCAGCAACTCGGCATCCCCTTGCCCAAGCCCCGCGTCCGGGTGGTGCCACCCGCCTTCCCGCCGCGCCCCCGGCGGCCGAGGCTGACGCTAACCCAACGCAATGCGAAACTGTTGAAAGTCACCGCCCGCAACGTGCCGGACTCGCGCCTGAGCGCGGCCCTGCTGCGGCTGGCGCAACATGCGGGTCCTTCCTCCGAGACCGCTTAAGATCGCCGGACCCAAACTGGCGGCGACCGGCCCGCGCCGTGCTTTTTTCCAGCCATCAAGGCGCTCCTCGTGTTTTACAGCTATCAGAGCAACCAGCTTGAAGTCCTGACCGAGCAATTGGCCGGCCTGCTGCGGCGGCCTTTGCGCGCGCCGCTGGCGCGGGAGGTCGTGGTCACCCAGAGCAACGGCATGGCCCGCTGGCTGACGCTGCGCCTGGCCGAGCGCCTGGGGGTCTGCGCCAATCTGGCGTTCCAGTTTCCGGCGACTTTTCTCTGGGAGATGAGCCGGGTGGTGCTGCGCCAGTTGCCGCCGACCTCGGCGTTCGATAAGCCGGTGCTGGTTTGGCGGGTCATGGCGCTATTGCGGGAGTTGGAGGACACGCCGCGCTTTGCGCCGCCGCGGGCTTATCTCGGCGACGGCGGCGGCGACGATTTTCGCTGCCACGAACTGGCCTGCCGCATCGCCGACGGCTTCGATCAGTATCTGGTTTACCGTCCGGACTGGATCGGAAAGTGGGAGGCGGGCGAGGAGGATCACTGGCAAGCGGAGCTGTGGCGGCGGCTGGCGCGGACGGGCGCGGCGCACCGGGGGCGCGTGCAGGAACAGTTCCGCAAGGCGCTGCGCGACGGCGACTTCGACCGCCGCCGCTTGCCGGAACGGGTCGCCGTCATCGGCGTGGCGGCGCTGCCGCCGCTGTATCTGGACCTGCTGGCGGAACTGGCGCGCCATGTGGATCTGCATCTGTTCGTGCTGAATCCCTGCCAGGAATACTGGGGCGACATCCGGGCCGAACGCGATTTGGCCCGGCTGGGCGAGGAGACCGACCCGGAGGACGCCTATCTAACGGTCGGCAATCCGCTGTTGGCCTCCTGCGGCAAGCAGGGGCGGGATTTCATCGACTTGCTGCAAGCGTATCCGCGAACGGAGTGGGACGGCTTCGCCGAACCCGGCGGCGAAACGCTGTTGCATCTGTTGCAGGCCGATATCCTGAACTTGCGCGAGCGGGGCGGCGAGGAGTGCCCGCCGTTGCCACTGCGGCCGGACGACCGCTCGTTGCAAATCCACGCCTGCCACGGGCCGATGCGCGAGGTCGAGGTTTTGCACGATCAATTGCTGGCGTTGTTCGCGGCGCGGCGGGATCTGAAGCCGTCGGACGTGATCGTGATGGCGCCGGACATCGCCGTGTACGGGCCGCTGATCGAGGCGGTGTTCGACGGCGCCCCGCGCGAACGACGGATACCGTTCAGCGTCGCCGATCAGGGCGCGCCGGTCGAGAATCCGCTGGTCGAGGTGTTTTTCGAATTGCTGGATCTGGGCGGTGGGCGCTACGACGCCGCGCGGGTGTTGGGCCTGCTGGAGCCGCCGGCGGTGCGGCGGCGCTTCGGTCTGGCGGAAGACGATCTGGAACGAGTCCGCCGCTGGGCGCGAGGCGCCGGCATTCGCTGGGGCATCGACGCCGGCATCAAGAGCACCTGGGATTTGCCAGCCACCGCCGAGCACACCTGGCGGGCCGGGCTGGACCGGCTGCTGCTGGGCTACGCGCTGCCGGGGAACGGCCGCGAGCTGTACGGCGGCATTCTGCCCTACGACGAGGTGGAAGGCGGCGAGGCGCGGGCGCTGGGGTGCTTGCAGAGTTTCACCGAGGCGCTGTTTGGCCTGGATGTCCGCTTGCGCGAGCGCCGGCCACTGGCGGCGTGGGTGGACGTGCTGCGCGGCGTGCTGGAGCAATTTTTCGAGCCCCGCGAACGCGAGGAGAACGAACTGCAACTGATTCGCGCCGCGCTGGAAACGTTGCGCGGCAACGCCGAACTGGCCGGGTTCGGCGAGCCGGTTTTGCTGTCGGTGGTGAAATCGACGCTGCGCAACCAGTTGAACACGGCCGAGAGCGGCGCGGGGCGATTTTTGGGCGGCGGCGTGACCTGCTGCGCGATGGTGCCGATGCGCAGCATCCCGTTTCCGGTGGTGTGCCTGCTCGGCATGAACGACGACGCCTATCCGCGCCCGCACCGGCCGGTCGGTTTCGATTTGCTGGCGACCCGCTTCCGGCGCGGCGACCGCTCCCGCCGCCAGGACGACCGCTATCTGTTTCTGGAGACCCTGCTGTCAGCCCGGGCGTGCTTTTACCTGAGCTATGTCGGCCAGAACATCCGCGACAATTCGGTACTGCCGCCCTCGGTGCTGATCGCTGAGCTGCTGGATGTGGTGGACCGGGGTTTTTATGGCGCCGACGGCCGGGCCAGCACGCAACTGCTGACGCGCCACCCCTTGCAGGCATTCAGCCGGCGCTATTTCGTCGGCGACGCGCGCCTGTTCAGCTACGCGGGGGAATGGGTGGAGGCCAGCCGGCGGGCCGGCCGCGGCGAGCGGGCGGCGACGGCGCTGCTGGCGGGAGAGTTGCCGGAGCCGGAGCCAGCCTTGCGTACAGTCACTTTGGAGGGGCTGATCCGGTTCTTCAAAAATCCGGCGCGCTGGCTGTTGCGCGAGCGGCTCGGCATCCGGGTGGAGGAGGGCGAGGAGGCGCTGGAGACTCGCGAGCCATTCGTGCTGGACGGGCTGGAAAATTATCAGGTGTTGGGCCGGGCGCTGGAACTGTACCGCGAGGACCGGCCGGCGGTGGAAATCGAGGCGGTGCTGCGGGCGGGCGGGGCGTTACCGCACGGACAGGTGGGCGAGTGCGTGTTCGCCGGGGCGCGGGAACGGGTGGTCCGTTTCGCCGGGCGGTTGGGGCGAGTGTTGCCGCGGCGGGCGGCCGAACCGCTGAACCTGGAGCTAACGCTGGGAGAATTCCGCCTGACCGGCCGCTTGACCGGGCTGACGCCAGCGGGATGGACGGGCTATCGACTGGCGTCGATGAAAGCAAGCGATTATCTGAACTTATGGCTGCATCATCTGGCGTCGAACGCCGTGGCGCCGGTGGGGGTCGCCTCGTGCGGCCATTGGGTGGCGGAAGATCGGGATGTGGTTCTGGAACCGGTCACGAATCCTCATGAAACGTTGCGGACGCTGCTGGACCTGTATTGGCGGGGAACGCGACGCCTGCTGCATTTCTTTCCGAAAAGCGCGCTGGCTTACGTCGAGAAACTGGGCAAGGACGGGGATGGGGAGAGAGCCTTGCGCGCGGCGCAAACCGAGTGGGAAGGCAGTGAGTATCGGCAGAGCCGTTCGGAGCGGGAGGATGGCTATTACCAGTTGGCGTTCGGCGATACCGATCCACTGGATGGCGAGTTCGTGGAACTGGCAATGGCGGTTTTCGAACCGCTGTTTGCCCATGTTCGACGCGAGGCGGAGGACGGATCGAAGCAGTAAAGAACGGCAAGGTTACCGCGCGAGCGTCGGTCGAGAATGCGCCCTCTTGATGAAACAGCGGCCCGCTAGAGCGGCGCGGCGCGCGCGAAGCCAGTCAGATAGTGATCCAGCAGCGAGCCGGCTACCTCCTCGATCGAATGGCCGCCGACGGCTTCCAGTTTCTGGTCCAGGCTGAGAATGCAGATACCGTGAATTCCGCTCCACAGCGCGCGGGAGGCCAGGGCGCTGTCGTCCGGCGGTCGCTGGGGGCAAAGCAACATGAGTTGTTGCTGCACCAGTTCGAACATCCGCGCCACTTTCTCGTTGAAAGAGTCCGGCACGGTTTCCCCCGCCGGCAAGCGATGCTGGTAAATCGCCAGCCAGCGATTGGGTTCGTTCAGGGCGAAGGCGATGTAGCCCTGAGCCAAGGCCCGAACGGCGGCGGCCGGCGGTGGCTGTCCGGCGACGGCGGCGGCCAGCCGCGTGTGCAGGGCGTCCAGCGTCCGTTCGTTCATCTGAGCGATCAGGTCGTCGAGGTTGCGAAAGACCATGTACAGGCTGCCGACCGTATATCCGATACGGGCGGCCACCTTGCGGGTGCTCAAGCCGGCCAAGCCCTGCGCGGCGACCAGATCCTCGGCGGCCTCCAGGGCGATCTGCCGGAGTTCCTCGCGCGTGTGTTCGTTGCGTCTGCCCATTGAAACCTCTTCGCCGCAACCGCCTAGCCGCCGTTGCGCCGCCAGAAAACCCCGATATTGGGATAGAAAGCCCGCAGGTCGGCTTGCGCCTGCGCCTCCCGCATCGCTTGGCGGATCAGGGCGATGTTGAGCTGGGCGCGCTGCTTGAGGATATCTGTCTTGATTTTAGCCAGTTCCTCGGGACCCGCCAGCAGTTCCCGTTCGATCTGTTGCCGTTGTTGGGCATATTGTTGGCGCAGGTTGGCGACGGCGGCCGGATTGGCGCCCTTGTCGGGATCGTAGCGAAACTGGCGCTCCAGGGCTTGACGCCAGGCCAGCAGCGCCGCATACCGCTGTTGGCCCAAGTGCTGGCCAAAACCGGGCACCGCCTGGAGCGCGGCGGGCGTCACGTCGGCGGCGGTTTCGATGCCGTAGGATTCCAGCGCCATCCGGTCGGTGGTGCGCAGTCCGGTGATCCGGGCCGCGTCGACAAAGTGACCCTCCAGAAACGCTTGCAACTGAATCTGGCGCTGGCCGGTTTCCAATCGCCGCAGGTTGCGCTGGTACTCGGCCCCCAGGTTGCGGTGGCGCTCGCGCAGTTCGTGCAGTGCTTGCAGCTTGTCGGCGAACGGCTTGGCGGTGGCGCGTCCTCGCCAAGCCGCCCGCAGCTCGGCCAGTTCCCGGCGGGCCGCCAGCAGCGCCAGCCGGCGGCGCTGGCGTTCCCGCCGCGCCGCGTTGTCCTGTGACAACGACCAGCCGACGGTCGCCAGTGGCAGCCACAGCCAGCTCAGTCGCGGGCGCAGGAGCACCGCCGCCAGGGCGATGCCGGCGACGGCCGCCGTCTTGATCGCGTTACGGCGGCGGACCCGGCGCAGCGGTTCCGGTAGCGGGGTGGGGGTGATCGGCGCCAGTTGCGCGGCCGCCGGCGCCGGCGGGTCTTCATGCATCGGCGGCTCCAGCGCCAGAATGCGATTCCAGGTCGGCTCCAGATCGAAGTCGCTGGGGCCGGCGGCGGGGCCGCCAGTCGCCGCTTGCTGGGCTGGCGGGATGAAAAACAGGGTTCCGCTGGCTTGCTCCAGCGCACACCACGGACAGGCCGGCGACCGCTGTGGGTATTTGTGCACGGCGCTGTGCCGGCAGGTGCGCAACTCGCCGTTGAGTTGTTCCAGCGCCAGCAGCCATTCGCGGGCGGAGGGCCGTGGCTGGGCCGGGCCGGGGGGCGCGAAGGCGCGCTCGAACAGGTGCGTCACCGGGCGCGGCAGGGCGGCGAGCGGCAGGGTGTGCGGTGGTGGTTCCATCAAGCGGGCGGCGGCGTGCTGGCCGAAGGCGAACCGGCATTCCTTGATGGCGCGCTCGATCGGCATGTCACCCTTGCCCCGATAACGGCCGGCGAAGGGATGACGCCCCATGAACAGCAGGTGAAAACACAATAGGGCCAGGCCGAAGGCGTCGTGGTCCGGGGCGCGCCGCAGCCCGTGAAACGGCCGGTCCTGCAATTCCGGCGCGGTGAACTGCGGCACGCCGACATCGCAGGGGAACAGCCGGCTGCCGGTGTCGATCTGGAAGGAATCGCAATCGATCAGCTTGACCAGCGCCTGGGTCGAGACCACCACGTTGCCGGGATTGACGTCGCCGATGATGTGACCTCGGGCGTGGATGGTCTCGAACGCGCTGGCCAGATTGCGGGCGGCATGGATCAAGAAGGACCAGTCGGCTTGCGGGAAGGCCCGCTTGCGGTGCGCGGGGCCGTACAAACTGTGGATTTCCTGGTAGCCGCTGACCTTGGGCATGACGAAACCGCGCATCGAACCGGTCGGATGGGCGCGCAGCACGTCCACCGGCCAGGCGGCGATTTCCAGCAGGCTGGGATGGGCTTGCCGGGCCATCGCCTCCAGCTTGAGGGCCTTGTCGGCATCGACTGCCTGATGATAGATCTTGGCGACGAAGCCCGGTCGGCCGACGATTTCATGAACCGCGCCTTCCCCGCCGCGCCCCAGCGCCTTGCCCAGTTCGACGGGGTGGCCGGCGCCGCTATACAGCCTCGTCACCGGAGTCTTCCCGCGGCTCGGATTCGGGGGCCGCACCCCCGCCTTCGCCCGCCGGGAGGGAAGGCGTCCTCGCGGGATCGGCGGCGGCCGCTTCCTCGCCGCCGCCGGAGGAGGGGATTGGAGGGGGAGGGTTGAGGTCCGTGTCCTCGCCGTCCTGGGTAGGCTCCACGCCGCTGGTGGCTTCGGCGGGTTCCGCCGCCAGCCGGGTGGCCAGGATCAGGGTCTTGTCGTCGTGGGTGCGCTGGTTGATCGCCGGGTCGGCGAGCAGGCGTTCCAGCGCGGTTACCAGCACCGCCGGACAGCCGGGCTCGGGATGTTCGCGCAAGCGCTGGAACAACGGGCGGAAAAACGGTTCGTGGGCCTGACGGGTTTGATAGTGCAGCGCCAGTCGTTGCAGGCCGTCGGTCAGCAGCGCGATTTCGACGACGGGTTCGCTCAGGATCGCGTATTCCAGATGGGCGGCGGCGGTGGCGTCGGTGACGAAGTAGGTCTCGTTGGCGTACTCGCCGGCCTGCGGCCAGAATACTGGTCGGTAACCCTCGTCCGGGGCGCCGATCACGATGGCGCCGTCGCCGATTTGCAGGAACAGCGCGCGGTCGGCGGCCACCACCGCGCCCAGCAGGGTGCAGGCGAATTCCCGCATCGGCTGCCCCGTGTCCGCCGCGAGGCGCTCCAGCGCGTTTCGAACCTGCTGGAATAGCGTTTCGGCCACGGTCGGCGTCCAATCCTCGCCGAGGGGGGCCGCCGCCAGCCAGGCCGCGCATTCGGTCAGCAGGGTCTGGCAGGTCAGTTCCGCGCCGACGCCCGAGAGGGCGGCGCTGCCGGCGCCGTCGGCGGCGACCAACACCAGCACGCCCGGTTCCGGTCCCGGCAACAGGCGGGCGGCGCAGGCGTCCTGACAGCCGGTTCCATCGGCGAGGTGCGCCACGCCCACCACGCTGGCGTGGACATGGCGCCAGCCGTCCGCTTCGCTCACACCGAGGCCCAGCCGCCGGGCGCGGCGGGGTTGCTCAGCGGTACTTCGGCGCCCGGCACCGAGCGCGACACCGACCGCATCGAATTGGACAGCCATTGGAACAGCTCGCGGAACCGCAACGCTTTCAAGCGCAGCGGCTGGCGAGCGGAAATTTGCCGCAGGATATCCAGGTTGGCGCCCTCAACCCCGACCGCGAAGAAGGCGAAGGCGCGGTTTTCCTCACCGTTGCGCACGGCGTTGGCGGCGGCTTTCCAGTCGTCGGTGGGGCTGCCGTCGGTGATCAGGAACACCCAGGGACGGAAGAAGGGGATGCCGTGTTCGCGG
This sequence comes from uncultured Gammaproteobacteria bacterium, assembly GCA_963695105.1. Classification (GTDB taxonomy): domain Bacteria; phylum Pseudomonadota; class Gammaproteobacteria; order Competibacterales; family Competibacteraceae; genus Competibacter. Next base: position 51,359 of record CAVOGC010000019.1, read on the forward strand.
TACAGCACCTTGCGCTGGTCCAGCAGCTCCAGCCCCTGGATGATCGCCAGACCCATGGGCGTGTCCTTGCACGCCGCCAGTTGCGGCGGGGTGAAGTGCTCGGCGGTCTGGAATTCGTTGACCACCTGGACCGGGCCGAAGCTGACGATGGCGATCTCGACCCGCTTGGCCGCCAGGCTATCGGCCAGCAGTTCTTCCCTGAAGGTAGCCAGTCCTTCGTTGAGTTCGGCGATCGGGTGGCCGTTCATGGACCAGGAGTTGTCCAGCAGCAGTACGCAGGGGCAGCGTGGCTCCGGGTTGTCGGCGAATTCGGCGATGCTGAAATCCGCGCCGAACGGGGTTTGTCGGGACAGGTCGAGCTCGTTCATCCTGGGGGTTCCTCGCAGGAAACGCTGGTGAAACCGCGTGAAATATACCCTATCCGCGATGGTTGCAAGCGAGCGGGAACCAGCGCGGCGCGACCGGTATAATAGCGACCCATTCAAGTGGAAAGCGACCGGGAAAACGGGATGAAGTGGGTACAAATTCGGGCGTTGTTCGCCCTGGGCGGGATGTTGGCGGCAGGCTGCGCGGCGCTGGAGCCGGAACCGACGCCGCCGGTGGGACAGGCCGTGCTGGAGGCGAGGCTGGCGGGACTCGATACCCGGTTGGCGGCGCTGGAACGTCAGATCGTCGAACAGCGGCGGGAACAGGGGCTGACGCTCGACCAGGCGCTGGCCGAGGTCGGCCGCGACATCCAGGGCGCCCGGAAGAGCGTGGCGGCGCTGCGACGCAAGGTGGAAACGCCCGTGGTGGTGGCGCGGCCGGCAAGCGTGGTCGGCGACGAGGTCTGGAAAGCGTACCATCCGGTCGATGTGGCCTTGGGCGCGTTTCCCGAGGGGGGCGGCAAACAGGTCGTGCACCCAATCCCGACCACCGTTCCGGATTCGGCGCGCGAAATTCTGGTGTACGCGCAGGTGGCCACCGGCTACGTCGAGGGTGGACCCCATCGGTTTCGGGTGGCGACGGCGCTGGACGGTGGGCGCGAGGTGTCATTTTACCTGTACGCCACCGGCCAGTCGCAGGGAGGGTGGGGTTACAATTCCGACAATGTTTGGCTGCCGATGCCGAAGAATCGGCAACTGATCCTGCAAGCGGAAGGCAAGCCGTTTTTCGGCGAGTGGAACAGCGAGGCGCGCATCATCGGTTATCGGTGAGACACATGCCCGCCAGCCTGATTTTTGTATGGCACTGCCTTGCACGTCCAGCACCCATCCCCAGCGGCAGGGCTCGGCCGTCGCAAGCGAGTTGCAAGGCCACGCCGCATTGTGCGCGGTCCACGGGCGAGGCCCCGGTTTGTTCGCCCTTAATTTTTTGCCGATTTATTAGACCCGTCGCGGAGGACCTGATCCCAGTTGATTCGGTGCAACGCCGGTGCAACGTTTGGTGGCGTTCGGCCAACCGTCGCCGCACCTGATGGAACAGATCGAGCGCCAGCCAGACCCGCAAGCGCCGTTGGACCGTTTTGTAGGATGGAAACCTGGCCGAGAGCATGTCCCAAGGAATCCCCGCGACCAACACGTACCAGCAGCGTGTGCAAACACTCGCGAGCGTTCTCGGGCGCGGGCGGCCATGGTCGCACCAGATCCGGGCCGGCTAATCGTCCCCGTTTTCTGACCGAATCTTTTGCCGCACCAGATGGATGTGCTGGCGCAGATGGTAGAGGTGCTCGGCGAACGACAGCGGCACCTCGAGGTGGAGCACCTCTTTATCGATCTGATCGAGTTTGGAAATCCCTTGCTCGCGCCGGTCGGAGGCTTTCGATTCAGACCAGAACAGATTCACCGCATCCAACTCCTGGTACCAGCGATAGATGCGCGAACGCATGCGCCATTGATAGATGGGCGGCATGATTTTGAACACCGGCATCAGCAGCACGATCAGCGGCAGCAGCATGATCTTGAGCCGGTCAATTAGTGAAGCCGTCCAGAACGGCAGAAAGCGTTGCAGCAGGGGCGGGCCGTACTTGTAAAAACGGGCGGCCTCCGGGTTCAGCGGGAAATCCAGAAACTGGTTTGACGGAAACTGACCCCTAGCCTCGAACCAGCCGCCCTGACCATGCAGTTGTTCGGCGGCCACCAGCAACAGATCGATCACGGCCGGATGCAGATTCGGGTTGGCGACCAGTTGTGCCGACGGCGCCAGCAAGCTGATGGTTCGACTGGGGATATTGCGCGCGAGATCGACCACGCCCTCGGCCAGTCGAACCGCATTGAGATAAGTAAAGCGCTGCACGTAAGCAGCGGCGCGTGAAAAACTGGCAAGTTTGATTTGATCGTCCGCCAACAACTCCTGCACCAGCTGATTGCTCGGAGAAGTGACGAAGAAAGCGGCGTCGAGTTCGCCGCGTTTGAGTGCGGTGGCAGCGGCGCTGCCGCCGAGGAGCCGTAGATCCGCGCTGCTCGTATCCAACCCATTGGCCGACAGGAGGCGCTCCACCAGCGCCGCGGTTCCTGAGCCCGCCACGCCGATACCGATTTTGAGCCCGCGCAAGGCGGGTAATCGGTCAAGATCGAGATCGGCCCGGTGGAACAGCCACAGCGGCTCGAAGTACATCGCGCCAAGGGCTTCGACGTCTTGGCGTTGGGCCTCCGAGGCGACGCCACCCTGGATGAGCGCCAGGTCGACCTGGCCGTTGGCGAGCAAGCGCAGATTGTCGACCGACCCCCCGGTGGCCACCACCTCGAGCCGGATGCCCTCGCGAGCCAGCGCCTCGGCGTATTGGTGCGCGAAGGCATAGTAGGCGCCTTCGGGGGAACCGGTGGCGATGCGCACCGAATCCGGTGGCGCCGGTTTGACGAATTGAAACGCGAGCATGAAACCGACCAGGACGATGAGTGACGCCGGCCCGTAAAGTTTCAGGACACCGCCCCAGCCACGTTTAGTCGCCATCCGAGACCCCTTTCGCCTTCTGGCGGCGCTGGAACCACCACCGCTTTATTGAATCTAGCCCAGAAACCGTTGTAACCGTTTACCCCCACCCCGAAATCGCCGTTCTCGCGCAAGTGTCCTTTTCCCAGCAGGGCGACCCCGCGGATCGGTTGATCGGCACGACCGCCCCGCACCATCACGCACCGCTGATTACCAGCGACGCCAAACTGCGCGTGATCGCGGAATTGAAAACGATCTGGTAGGGAAGGCAATCATCGGCGCGTTTCCCGATCTCTTACCGATCGGCTTCTCATCCGGTATTCCGCAACCCCGCCGCCAGTGCGTTGATGGACCGCAGCAGGGGTCGCAGCCAGGTCTCCGCCTCGGGCGAATCCGCGCCCTGATCCCGCAACGCCTGCCGGTAGCGGCGCAGCAGCGTGACCTGGATGTGATTGAGCGGGTTCAGGTAGGGGTCGCGCCGGTCCAACGACTTGGCCAGCGCCGGATTTTCCTCCAATAGCGTCGCGATTTGCGCCACCGTCAGAATCTCCTGGCAGGTCCGTTCGTATTCCACCTGGAATCGCTCGTAGATGCCGGTCTCGGTCCCGGCGCCCTCGCACAGCCGGGCGTATTCGCGGGCGATGTCCGGGTCCGCCTTGCTCAGCGACATTTGGCTGTTGTTGAGCAGGGCGTGGAAGAACGGCCATTCCCGATACAGCTTTTGCAACAGCGCCAGCCGCTCGGGATCGTCGCCGCGCCAGGCCGCCAGCGCGCCGCCGATGCCGTACCAACCGGGCAGGGTATGTCGCGCCAGGCCCCAGCCGAACATCCACGGAATCGCCCGCACCGAATATTTGGAGCGATCGCCCTGGGCCCGGTGCGAGGGCCGGGAACCGATGTTGAGTTGGCCGATCTCGGTAACCGGCGTGGCGGTGTAGAAATAATCGATGAAGCCGGGCGTCCGTTCGGTGAGATCGCGGTAGGCGGCCTCGCCGTGCCGGGCCAGCTCGGCCATGACCGTTGCCGCTTCCGGTGGATCGGCCGGCACTTCCTGAATCAGGTGGCGGCTGGCTTTCATCAGGCCGGTGATGCCCAGCGTCAGTTCGTAAACGGCGGTTTCCAGGTTCTGGTACTTGAACGACAGCACTTCGCCCTGTTCGGTAATCTTGATCTGGCCGCGCACCGTGCCCGACGGCTGGGACAGGATGGCGTCGTGGACCGGGCCGCCGCCGCGTCCCACCGTGCCGCCGCGACCGTGGAACAGGCGGCAGTCGAAGCCGCGCGCCGCCGCCAGGGCCACCGCCTGTTGCTGCGCCTGATACAGTCCCCAGTTGGACGCCAGGATGCCGCCGTCCTTGCAGGAATCGGAGTAGCCCACCATGACGTCCTGTACCTCGCCGGCCGCCGCCAGCAGTGCCTGGTAGGCCGGCTGATCCAGCAACCGGGTCAGCAGAGTTTCGACCCGGTTCAGATCGGCGATGGTTTCGAACAGCGGAGCGACGCGGATGTCGCAGTGCCAGCCGCCGTCGGCGCGGCGTCCGACCAGTCCGGCGAAGCTGGCCAAAAACAGCACCTCCAGCACATGGCTGGCTTCGTGGGTCATGGAAATGACGTAATTGTCGAACGCTCGCGGGCTGATTTCCGCGCGCGTCCGCGCCATGATCTGGAAGACCTCCAGGGTCTCGCGGGTGGCGGGGCTAAGCGAATCGCAGTACAGCAGCGGCGTGCCCGGCCGGGCCAGCAGCTCGCCGAGCGCTTGCAAGCGTTCTTCCTCGGTCAGGGCGGCGTAGTCCGGCAGGTTGGGCGCCATGGTGAAGATTTCCGTCACCGCCGCCGTATGCCGGCCCGATTCCTGCCGCACGTCCAGCGCGGCCAGGTGGAAGCCGAAAGTTTCCGCCAGCCGGATCAGATCCTTGAGTTCGCGCTCGGCGACCGCGCCGTCGCCATGGGCGATCAGCGAATCGCGGATGATATGGAGTTCTTCAAGAAACTCCCGCTCGGAGTCGTAACCCCAGAACGGATTGGGGATCTTGTCCGGGCGACCGTCGATGTGGGCGCGGATGCGGTCGAGGTTGTGTTGCAGCCGGTGGTGGATCAGGAACAGCTTGCGTCGGTACGGTTCCTGGGCGTATTGCCGCGGCGTGTCGTGGAACAGTTCGGCCATGCGCCGCAAGTCCGCGTCCAGGCTGGCGGTGAACGGCGGCGAAGGCGTCACCAGCGAGCCGGAATAGGTCAAGCGCCGGTTCAGATCCTCAAGCCGGCGCAAATATTCGCGCAGGATCTCCTGTGCTTGCAGGCGCACGGCCAGCGCGGTGGTCTCGGGGGTGACGAAGGGGTTGCCGTCGCGGTCGCCGCCGATCCACGAGCCGAAGCGCAGCAGGCAGGGAATCCGTACCGCCGTATTGCCGCCCTCGTCGCCATAGACCGCGTTCAGCGCCCGCTCCAGATTGCGATAGAGCACCGGCAGGGCGTGGAAGATCGATTCCCGAAAGTAGTAGAGCCCGTTCTTGATCTCGTCGCGCACCTGCGGTTTGTAGGCGCGCACCTCGTCGGTGTGCCACAGGATCTGAATCTGGCTGCGCAGTTCCTCCAGCACTTCGTCCCGCTGGAGCGCGTTGAGCGCCGGATCGTCGATCTGGCCGTTGGTCAGGAAGATGCGGCGCTGCGCGCCGAGCAGCACCCGGCGCTTGGCTTCGGTCGGGTGGGCGGTGAACACCGGCGTGAAGCAGAGCCGATCCAGCAGAGCCTGCAACTGGGCGGCATGGATGCCGGCGGCGCGCAGGGTGCGCAGCGTCTCGTCGAAGGAACCGCGCCACAGCGGCTCGCCGCGGCGGACCTGCTCGCGGCGCTGCTGGTGCTGGAAAGATTCCTCGGCGATGTTGGCGAGGCTGAAGTAGGCGCTGAAGGCCCGCACCACATGGTTCAGCATCTCCGGGTTCAGCGCGGCGATGAAGCGCATCAGCCGCTCGCGGATTTCCGGCGCGGCGCCGGACTGGCGGCGCAATTCGGTGAAGCCCTTGCGCAGGGTTTCCACCGCGTCCAGCACATGGCGGCCTTCCCGGTCGCGCAGGGTTTCGCCCAGCATGCGGCCCAGCAGTTTGACGCGGTCACGCAGCGGTTTGTCGGAGGAGGTCGGCATGGCAGTCGGTTCCTTCGGGTCGGATGGTAAGGAGTTCGCCGGAGGTCGCGCGCGGCGGGCGGGCTACAAAGCGGTTAGTGGCGGAACGGCGCGGTGGGTTCACTCGCCGCGACCGTGGGGCCGCGCGATTCGACAGCCACCTTGGCGGAAACTATAGTAACCCAGGAGTCCCGCCCGCGACGGCGCGCGTCACCGGCCGGCGCCCGGCCCGGCTCTTCATCCGGTTTCGTCAGCATTTAACATAAGGAAGCTGTCCATGTCCGTTCCCAGCAACCTGCCGGTCTGGCAAGAACTGAAAGCCCATCATGCCGCTATCGCCGACCTGCATCTGCGTGATTTGTTCGCCGCCGACCCGGGGCGTTTCGCCACATTTTCCCGGCGGTTCGGCGATCTGCTGGTCGATTTTTCCAAGCACCGCATCACCGGGGAAACCTTGCGCCTGCTGGCCGAGCTGGCTCGTCAGGCGGGGGTGCCCGCTTTGGTCGAGCGGATGTTCAACGGTGAGATGATCAACCACACCGAACGTCGCGCCGTGCTGCACGCCGCCCTGCGCAACCGCGGCAACCGGCCGATCTTCGTCAACGGGCAGGACGTGATGCCGGGTGTGAACGATGTGCTGGAGCACATGCGCAAGTTCTCCGAGCAGGTCCGGCGCGGCAAGTGGCGCGGCCACACCGGCAAGCGCATCCGCGACGTGGTCAACATCGGCATCGGCGGCTCCGATCTTGGACCGAAGATGATTTGCCAGGCACTGGAGCCCTACGGCGATCCGACCTTGCGGATGCACTTCGTCTCCAATGTGGATGGCGCGCACATCAGCCACGTACTGGCCGATTGCGATCCGGAAAGCACGCTGTTCATCGTCGCCTCCAAGACCTTCACCACCCAGGAGACCATGACGAACGCGCACACCGCCCGCGCCTGGCTGATCAAGGAACTGGGCGACGAGTCGGCGGTGGCCAAGCACTTCGTGGCGGTGTCCACCAACGCCGCCGGGGTGAGCAAATTCGGCATCGACACCGCCAACATGTTCGAGTTCTGGGACTGGGTCGGCGGGCGCTATTCGCTGTGGTCGGCCATCGGCCTGCCGATCATGGTTTATCTCGGCGTGGAGCATTTCACCGAACTGCTGGAAGGCGCGCACGAGATGGACGAGCACTTCCGCGCCGCGCCGCCGGAGGAAAATCTACCAATGATCCTGGCGTTGCTGGGGGTCTGGTACATCGATTTTTTCGGGGCCGACAGCCAAGTCACGCTGGTTTACGACGATTATCTGCGCTCGCTGCCCGACTATCTGCAACAACTGGACATGGAGAGCAATGGCAAGTCCATCGACCGGGACGGGCAGGCGGTCCAAGTCAAGACCGGGCCGATTCTGTGGGGCGGTCTGGGCAACAACGGCCAGCATGCGTTCTACCAACTGCTGCATCAGGGCACGCATCTGGTGCCGGCGGATTTTCTCGCGCCCGCGCACAGCCCGAATCCGATCGGCGACCATCATCCGATCCTGCTGGCCAACTGCCTGGCGCAGGCCGAGGCGATGATGGTCGGCAAGACCGAGGCGCAGGCTCGCGCCGAACTGGAAAAGCAGGGATTGAGCGGCGAGGCGCTGGAGCAGTTGTTGCCCTATAAGGTATTTCCCGGCAACCGGCCGAGCACCAGCCTGTTCTACCGCCGCCTGACCCCCCAGGTGCTGGGCGCGCTGCTGGCGCTGTACGAGCATAAGGTGTTTACCCAGGGAGCGATCTGGAACATCAATTCCTTCGATCAGTGGGGCGTGGAGCTGGGCAAGCAACTGGCCAACGCCATCCTGCCGGAGTTGAAGGGCGAGCGGCCGGCGGCCGGGCACGATGCATCCACTCTGGGCCTGATCGACTTCTGCCACGAGGGGGATTGATGTTCATGGGGCGGTTTGGCGCCGCGCGGCGCGCCGGAGCCGCCCCAGCCATTCAGGCCCGGCAGTAGCGGGCCGCCGGGCGGAAGCAGCAAGCAGGGTTTTGCCCGGGAAGGCGAGTGCGCCGGCGGCGCTTGTCATACGGAGTGGCCGCGCGGCCGGGTCAATAACGCTTTTTCTGCTCGGCCTTGCGCTCGATGGCCTGTCCGGCCGACTTCAGATCCTGGCCAGCCCCCTTGACGGTGTTGCAGCCGCCCAGACCGGCGCCGGCCAGGCACAGGGACGCGGACAACAGCAGGATCAAACTGGCGGGTTTGTGCTTCATGGGATGGATCTCTCTCGATTCATTTGAGTAACTGGCCCGCGGGTCGCCTCGTGCCGTCGACGATGGCGGAGCGAACTTCGGCGCGGCCGTTGCCGCCGTTATCACGCGCGGCCGCGCGGAGCAAAGGAGCTCTCGGCGCTTCGGGTGCTGACGAACGGCGTATGATGCTTTTATACTCAACTTTCATCGAACGTTCATCTGTCCGCCATAAAACCATGATTAGGAGGATAACCCGATGCTTGGAGAGAGCCACGATCTGTTCCACGAATTCCCCGAATACAAGGACCGTATCGCCGAACTGAAGACCGCCGATCCCAGGTTCGCTGAACTGTACGACGAATATCATGTGATCAACAACGAAGTGGAACGCATCGAACTACAGATCGAGACGCCCTCGGATTTCTACACGGAAGACCTGAAGAAACAAAGGCTGCATCTTAAAGACGAGATTTATACGATTTTGCGCGGGATGGCGCGGGTTCGGGCATCGGCCTGACGCCGGGTCACGATTTTCCGCCGGGATCAATGGGCGCCGGGCGTTGCCGCAACGCCCGGCGCCGTCGTTTTAGCGGGCATCAAAGCGCGCCGACCGTTCGCGTCGGCTCTCGCGGCCCAGCGGGTTTGGCGACCGGGAACCGCGCGGTTTGGGAGCGTTTTGGACAGCTTTTCAATCGGCCGGTGGGCCATCGCTCGGATCGGACGTCCGCGGCGGGGCGGTTGCCGTCGGGTCGGCGCGGGCGGCCTTGGTCCGAGCGCGGCGAACCCGTTCGAGGGGTGTGCCGGCTTCGGACAAGGCCGCCGACAACCGCCGGAGGGAGAGCGGCGGTGGGCTGTTTCCCGCCACCGAGCCGGCGCGGGTCCGGCGCAGCCAGCCGAGTACCCGGCGTTCCACGGCCTCCTGACCGGTTGGCGACAGATCCCGATAAATCAAGGCTCCCACGCCCAGCAACAGGGTTAGCCCGCCTAGAAAGGAGACCAGCGGTTGCATGAAGGCGATCGCCGATAGGGCCAGTAGCAGAAACAGGATATGCCGGATCTTCAATCGCAAGTCCTCGATGCGGCAGTCAGAGCCGGCGTGACGGATACCCGGCCTGGAGGGGTTTGCGGACCAGGATGACCGTACAGTTATCGTCGGGCAGGCTGCGCTGCTGGTGGATGGTTTCGGCCAGGATCTCCAGTAACTCGTCGATCAGTTCTTCCAGAGAGCGTTGCGGCTGCGCCAGCAGCGCCGGCCAACGCTGAATAAAAGCCTGCGGGCTGGTCAGGTGCCAGAGACCGTCGCTGGCGAGCAGGTAAACCCAGCCCGGTTCCAGCGTCAGGGTGCGGCGGTCGCCCAGGCCTCGTAAAAAAAGAGGCAAATTACCTTCGTTCAACTCGTACAGCTCGGCGTCGATGGTCTCCGCGTAAAGATGCGGCACGCCCAGGGTACTGCCGAGAATGAACGCCTGACTAATCTGGGAACTGGTTTGAATGTGGACCTGCTGGAGCCATTGGGAGCCATTCAGCAGGCCGAGCATCGCCAGGTGGGTGGCCGGGACGTGGTCCACGGTCAAACACTGGACCCGATGTTCGTCGATGGCGTACAGCCGCGAGTCGCCGACATGAAACAGCATGGCGGGACCTTGAGGAGGGATCTCCAGCAGCACCAGGGTGCAACCGGTTTCCAGCCCCGCCGTTTGGAATTCCTGATAAAGCTGCTGATGCAGGGCGTTAAGGGCCTCGGAGAGTTGAACCAGATCGGCGGTGGCCGGCAGGCCGAGTAAGCCTTCGATGGCTTTTTCGGCCGCCTCCCGGCCGTGGCTGTGGCCGCCCATGCCATCGAGCACGGCGAGCCGCCGGTGTCCGGTGGGCCAGTCGGCCAGTCGCTGCCGGGTTTCCTGTTCGTGCCACAGCAGGCGGGCCTGACCCATACTGTCCACGGTCAGAAAGTTATCCTGGTTTTCGCGGCGGCCATGGCCGGTCGGCGAACGTAGCGAGCGTACGGCGATCTCCAGCGAGGCATCGTCCTTGAGAGCCGGCTCTTCCGGAAGATCCCCGGAATCGAGTTTTCTCTTGAAAGCTGCATTATCCGGCCGTGGCTGGTCGAGAGCGTCGGCCGAATTTGTGATGGGAGGGTCGGTGTGATTGCGCATCTGTAAGCAGGGCTGGTCATGGATAGGTAACCGCTTACTCCCCTCGCCCGCTTGCGGGCGAGGGGTTAGGGGTGAGGGTCATGTTTCAAGGCTTCCCCTCTCCCCCTACTAACCCTCTCCCTCTTGGTAGGGGGAGAGGGGGCTGAATGATTACATGGATAGAAGCATCGCCGCGGTATGTTAAACCCACGCGCGATGGAACCTCATGGAATCTCTTTGAATAGCGTTAGGCGGTTTCATCATTCTGCTAAACTAGACAATAATGCAGCTTATAATCTCCAATTAAAATATATCTTCAGAATCGCACGGCAAATCCGTAGCTTATGAACCTCGAATCGCGTCTTGAAGAACTCGCGGAAGCGTATGCCGCCGGCCGGTTGGACGAGGCCGAACTGGCGCGCCGTCAGGAAACCTTATTGCGGGAGGCGGCCTCGATGGGTCGCGCCGATGGCGTTCAGTCCGCTGATGGGCGGATGACGGGCGCCGGGGTTGATCCGCAAGAGCCGCCACTCTGGCAGGAGCGGGAACTGGAAACGCTGGAAATCGGGATGGTGATCGGACCCGCCGAGCGGCGAGTCCGTCTGTTACACGATCTCAGCGGTCGGGGGCAGATATGGCTGGCGCGCGTTGTCACCCCGGATTCCAAAGGCGGCGACGGCGCGGGCGGCGATTTTCGCGCCATCAAGCTCTTTTTGCCGGCGGACTCCCTGTCCGGCTCGCGTGAGTCTGGACGCGACGAACGAGCGCTGCGCGCGGATCTGATCGGTTTGCGCGCCTACCTGACCAAGGTTAAGGCGCGGGTGGAACAGGCCGCGAATCTGGTGCATCCCAACATCGCCAGCATTGAGGGCTGGCGGCATGGCGCCGATGGTTGGGCGTTCGCCGAGATGGAGTATATCGACCACCGGCGGGGGCAGACATTCGGTCAACTGCTGCGGGAGCAGGATCAAAACGGCTTGCCTTGGGAAACGATGCTGAAATGGCTCGGTCCGGTGGCGGCCGCCCTGGATTACGCCCGACGGGAACATCGATTGCCCCATCAGCATCTGGACGCGGACATGGTGTTTTCCACTGATCAGCAGGAAATCAAACTGCTGGGGTTCGGGCTGGCGACCGAACCGCGAGAGCCGCGCAGCGTCCTGTTCAGCACTGGCCTGTTCAGCACCGGCGGCGCGGCGGGGGAAGGGGGCGCCGAGGGTGCGGTGGAATCGGTCGCCGCCAGCATTGCCTTTCGTCGTGACGTGTACGCCCTGGCGCTGCTGGTTTACCAGGCTCTGGCCGGGCGGAGCGCCTATGAGGCCCAGGGCGATTCGCCCAACCTGGTGCCGCGACCACCGGGGCTGATGGACGATGCCTGGCGCGTCCTGCGGCGGGGTCTGGCCTATCCCAGCGAGCTGTGCCCGACCGATGCCGGCAAATTCATCAGCGCCCTGGATGCGGCGCAGCGGCCGGTCATGGTGACGCGCCAGGGGTTGGGTTCGCTCCTGAAATCCCGCTGGATGCTGACGGCGGGTTTGGGCTTGGCCGCTGCCCTGGCGATTTTCTGGATGAGCGCGCGGCCGGATCGGACGCCCGAATCCGGCCAGCCGGAGCAGGTCGCCGTCGGTGAAACCGTGCGGGAGACCGAAACGCCGCCACCCGTTGATAATCTGGCTGCTTCCTTGCACGAGACGGAAAGCGCGACCGACCTGCGCGCATTCGAAGCCGCCAGACGGGTGAACACGCTGCTGGCCTACCGGCTTTACCTGCAGCGTTGCCCGCGCTGCGGCTACGAAAAGGAAGCGCGACAGGCCATCCTGGATCTGGAAACCCGGGAGAAAGCCGACGAACTCAAGGCGAAGTTCGAGGCGCTGGCACAAGGTCTGGAGCAGGAAAGCGGAAGCGAGAGGGGCGAGCAAGCCCTGGTCCAATTGAGCGCGCTGGCGAAGCTGACGCCGGACGATCCGTTCATCGCGAACGGGCGGCAACGGGTGGCGCTGGTCTGGGCGGCGCGGGTGCGGGCCAGCCTGGGTCGCTTGGATCTGGACGAGGCTCGTCAATGGTTTGCGAAGATCGAGTCGATGCGGCCGCCCCCGCCCGAACGAGCGGATCTGGCCCGGATGCTGGAGGAAGCCGAAGTGGCGAGCAAGGCCCGGCGTCTGGATGCCGACGTCTTTGCCGTTGCCCGGCGCGCCAACACTCGCGAGGCGTATTGGGCCTATCTGGATCGCTGCGCGACGGCCTGTGGCCACCGGGCCGAAGCCGAGACCGCGCTGGCCCGACTGGCCCCGGCCAACCCGGTGATGCGGGACCGGTTGAACGATGGCTCGCAAGGCCCGGAAATGGTGCTGATTCCGGCCGGGGGATTCGCGATGGGGTCCCCGGCCGGCGAGAAGGGCCGCTACAGCGACGAACCGTTGCACTCGGTGCGAATTGCGAAGTCCTTCGCCATCGGCAAGTACGAAGTGATGTTTCACGAATACGACCGCTTCGCGGCGGCGATGGGGCGTCCGCTGCCCCTCGATCAGAACTGGGGACGCGGTCGGCGTCCGGTGATCAATGTGAGCTGGCGGGACGCCGTGGCCTACGCCGAGTGGTTGTCCCAGCAGACGGGTCAGCGCTACCGCTTGCCCACGGAGGCGGAGTGGGAGTACGCGGCCCGGGCTGGAACGAAAACCAGCCGCTACTGGGGCGACGATCCCGACCGTGGCTGCGCCTACGCCAACGCCGCCGATTTGGACGGCAAGCGGGTTTTTGTCGGCTGGACGGCGATGAACTGTCGCGATGGCGAAATCTACACGGCGCCGGCTGGCAACTACCGGAGCAACGACTTCAGCCTGCACGACATGGCCGGCAATGTGCTGGAATGGACGTGTTCGCTCTACAGCGAGGATTCCCAGGCACCCATCCAACGCTGCGAGGCGCCGGTGGCCGGCCACCAGTTCGTGGTGCGCGGCGGCTCCTGGAACGACGAGCCGCGCAACGTCCGTTCGGCCGACCGGCATCGCAGCGATCCCGATTTCCGGGATTATTTTCTGGGCTTTCGCTTGGTGCGCGAGCTGCCCTGAGCCTTTCGCTTTCCTGAATGAGGGGTCATGAAAGCCGCCGCGCGGGGTGGATTTTGGCGGGTTGTCGAGGGCTCGGGCGCGTCGCTGACCGGCCCCTTGGCGCGATTGCTGGAGGAGTTGGATTTCCTGGCCATCGTGCTGATCAGCGCCGGTTTGGTCACGCGGGGGCAGTGGCGGTTTCTGCTCAGGCATACCTTGCAGCAGATCTATTTCACGGCGGTGCAAAGAGCGTACATCTTCACCGTCGTCGGCCTGATTATCGGCGCCTTGATGGCGTTGCCGCTCATCGTGTTCGGCATTCGCGACCCCCAGTTGCTGGGGCGCATCATGCATATCATGATGTATCATCAGCTCGATCCCATTCTGGCGGGCTTGTTCGTGGCGGGGTTGTCGGGCGCGGCCATCACCGCCGAACTGGGCGAACTCAAGGCGAATCAGGCCATTGAGCATTTGGCCGCGATGGGCGTGAACCCGCACGGTTTTTTCGTATTGCCTCGCCTGGTCGGTGTGGTGCTGTCGCTGCTGGTTTTGACCTTCTGGCTGAATGTCGGGGTAACGGTTGGGGCAGGGGTCATGCTGAATGTCTATCAAAACATCCCGCCGTCGGTTTTCTTTCGGGTTTGCCTGTCGGGGTTGAGCTACGGATCGCTGGTTCTAACCGGCGGAATGGTGGCCGCGCAGGGCATCCACATCGTCCTGGTGCAGACTCAGCGCGCTTTTCAGGTCCGGGCTTATGTGGATATTCCCCGGGCGCTGCCCAGCGCGTTCGCGCAGTCCTTCATCGGTTGCCTGATCATCACCCTCCTGGTTTCGCTGCTGCGTTATGGCTGAGGCCCTGGTGCGACTGCATGGCCTGGGGCTGGACCTGCACCCGACGCCGCGCCCTTTCGATTTTCAGGCCATGGCGGGCGAGACATGGATGCTGGTGGGCGCGGTCGGCTCGGGCCGGCGCGAGCTGATTCGGACCATCGCCGGCCTGGCCACGCCCCGAACCGGCCGCATCGAACTGTTCGGACAGGCCGTGGAGCGAATGGGACCACGCGCCCGCGCCCGCCTGCGTGGCCGGATCGGGGTGGTGCTGGAACATGCCGGCCTGGTGCCGGCCTGGAGCGTGTTTGAAAATCTGGCGTTGTTGGTGCGTTACCACCGCCTGGCGCCGGTCGGCCAAGTTGAGGATTATGTGACGACTTTCGTGGAGTCCTGCCGGTTGTCGCCGGCGATCCTGGCGCGGCCGGCCAGCGAGCTGTCGCCGCTGGAAAGCAGTTGGATCGGTTTGCTGCGGGCGCTGGTCATCAAGCCCGGACTGCTGCTGGTCAGCACCTATCTGCCGCAGGAAACCCTGGTGGCGGGCTACAGCGTGTGGGCGTTTTTCGAAGAGGTGGTCGCGCCGATGCAGATGACGATCATGGTCGATGCCGGTCCACGGGCGCTGCCGGTGGACCCGGAGACGCGCCTGCTGGTCATGGATCGGGGAACGCTGCTGGCGGCGGGTGGGGCCGGGGATCTGGCCGGGCATCCGGATGCGCTGGTCAGTCGCTTCGCGCGTTTCGGTCATGCTTGAGAACTTGATTAGCGCCCGCTACCGGTTCTACCAGCGGGCGGTGGGCTTGCTGGTCCTGGCCACGCTGGGCGTGCTGTTTGCCATGCTGTGGATGGCTAACCGCCAGTTCGTGTTTTTCAGTCAGACCTACCGTCTGTACGGATTTCTCGACAACGTCAGGAACATCCAGAGAGCCACCCCGGTCACACTGGCGGGGTTGAAGGTCGGCGAGGTGTACAACCTGACGATCACCGACTACAACCAGATTCGCATCGAACTGATTCTCGACCGGGAATACCAGCCGCGCATCCGCGAGGATTCGGCCGCCCAAGTCAAGACCGATCTGTTGGGCAGCGCCCGCATCGAAATCAATATGGGTAACCCCGCGCAGTCGGTGTTGCGGGATGGGGCCGACATTCCCTTTCTACGTGCTCCCGATCTGGACGCCTTGATCAAGCAGGCTCAGGAGCAGTTGACCCAGGTTTCCGTCGTGCTGGCCAACGTCCGGGACATCACCGAGGAGCTCAAGAAGCCCGAGGGCGGGTTGCTGGGGGCGCTGGATGCCTTTGCCCGGGTCACGCAGGAGTTTTCGACCCGGTTGTCTGGTTACCTGCAACGGATCGATGGTGTCCTGCGCGACGCGGCCGAACTGAGCGGGCAACTCGGTCCCCTGCTGCGGGAACTGACGGCCGTCAGCCGGGAAGCGAGTCGCTCGGCCGCGGATCTGGCCGCGGTCGGCGCGCGGATTCGCGAAGGTCAGGGAGTGCTCGGCGGCATGACCGACAGCAACAGCCCGCTTTCTCGCGACGTGGCGGCGAGCACGCGCAAATTGCGGGCGGTACTGACGGGATTGGAGAAACTGACCGACCGGCTGCCGGTTTATGGCCAGCAGGTGGAGCGGATCCTGCAACAAACCGAACGAATGACGACCAAGCTGGCCGAAGCCAGCTCGCAGGTGCCTGGATTGATCGACAAGAGCCGATTGGTGGCCGAGGACGTGGATGACATGGTCGGCGGAATCAAACGCAGCGCGTTGCTTCAAATCCTGAATCCGGCGGAACCGGGCCGGCGCCTGCTGGAAGCGCCCCGGGATACCGAATGGTCCGCGCCCGCCTCACCGTCCCCCTGACCGCCGGGTGGTGGCGCGATGGCCGGCGGATGGCGAGCATGACGCTGAGGCGCGGCCGGGGCGCGGTGCTGCTGGCGGTCGGGTTGCTGTTGGGGCTGGCGGCGTGCGGCGGCCCGACGCCAACCCCGTTGCAGTCGCAGTACCAGCGCAGCGAGGAGCGGGCGCTGCGTCATCATGCGAGAGGCGAATTGCCGCGAGCCTTGCAGGGGTTCCAGGACAGCCTGCGCTGGGCCGAAATCGCCGACGACCGTCCGGCGATCGTGGCGCAGGCCCTGAATGTAGGCGCGGTCGCGCTGGCGCTGGGCGAGTGGTCGCTGGCGGAACGGAACTTGCGCAAGGTGCTGCTGGTGGCGGCGGCGTTGCCGGATCCCGCAAGCCTGTTGCGGGCGCGTTTGGGTCTTGCGGAGATTCAGTTGCGGCGCGGCCGATTCGCGGCCGCGCGGACGGAATTCCAACGCGCGCTGGACGAGGGGCGCGAGCAGCGGGACAATGCCGCGGTACTGGCGGCGCTGAACGGTTTGGGTTTGGCTTACAAGGGCTTGGAGCAAGTGCGTGAAGCGCGGCGGGCCTTGGGCGAGGCCGAGTCGCTAGCGCGTTCCAGCGGGGAGAAACGGTTGCTGGCGGCGACGCTGGCCAATCGGGCCAGCCTGGCGCTGCATGCCGGCGAAACCAGCCAGGTCGGGTCCTGGCTTGCGGAGGCCGTCGATCTGGATCGGGAAGCCGAAAACCTCCCCGGTCTGGCGCACGATCTGGCTCTGCTGGCACGGGTGCGCCAGGAACAGGGCGATCCGCGCGCCGCGCTGGAGCTTTACCGGCAGGCTCGAACCATCGCCCGGCATACCGGCCAACAGGTTCAGGCCCAGGAGTACGAGCAGGCTATCGGTCTGCTGGAACGCGAATCCAGTGTGCCTTTGCGGTAGGGACAGGTAAAATTGTCCGTGGAAAGCGATGGGTCCGAATGAAGCCGCCCAGTTTGTTTTCAGAATTTTTGGAATATTCGGGAGGGCCGCGCGGCTCTGCCAGAAGCGCCTGAAGGTGCTCGCCGATACACGATAGGATGCCATGACCAAGAAATCCAACACGCTACCCGTCGGTTATCGCCTGCATCAGTACCGCATCGAAGCGGTGCTGGGCGCGGGTGGATTTGGGATCACCTACAAGGCCGTGCATGAGGCGCTGCAAACCCGGGCGGCGGTTAAGGAATACTTTCCGGTGGAATGGTCCTACCGGGACCGCAACGATATCAATGTCCTGGCCAACACCCAGGGCACGTTGCCGACCTCCGAGGTCGGCGAGGAAGCCTGCTACGCCTGGGGCCTGGAGCGGTTTCTCAACGAGGCCCGGATCCTGGCCCAGGTTAACCATCCCGGCGTGGTGCGGGTGCGGGACTTCTTCGAGGGGAATGGCACCGCCTATATCGTGATGGACTATGAAGACGGCGAAGCGCTCAGCCAGCTTTTGCAGCGGGAAAAGACCCTGCCGGAAGAGCGGGTCCGCCGCCTGGTCGACGATGTGTTGCCGGCGCTGAAGGCGGTGCATGACCAGGGCTACCTGCATCGCGATCTGAAACCCGCCAATCTTTATCTCCGCTCGGATAACCGCACCATCCTGATCGATTTCGGCGCGGCCCGTCAGGCGCTGGGCCGACGCAGCAAAAGCGTCACCAGCGTGTTTTCACCGGGTTACTCGCCGATCGAGCAATATTTGGTCGATGGGAAGGGTTACGGCCCGTGGACCGATATTTACGCCCTGGGCGCGGTGCTGTATCACTGCGTGACCGGCGCCGCGCCGATCGAGGCGCCGGCGCGAGTGCTCGACGATCCGCTGCGCCCCGCGGAGGAAGCCGCGGCCGGGCGATACAACCCGACTTTGCTGCGACTGATCGACCGGGCCATGGCGGTTCGGCCGGAGAGGCGGTTCCAATCGATCGAGCAAATGCGGATGGCCCTGGAGACCCCGCTGGAAGATAGCGGCGAGCGCACGGTCAAGCTGGAGCTGCCGTTGCGCCCCGATTTGCATCGCAGCGGTGAAAAGCCTCGTCCGGCGGTTGTCGAGCCGGCGCGGCAACCGTCGCCGCCGGTGCGGCCTCGACGGGAGGGATGGCGTTGGGGAATCGGAATTCTGACCATATTGGCGGTGGTGGGGGGTGGGGTCGCGTATTGGCTGACGGGTCCGCCGACACCCTCGAACGGTTCGCCCACCGAGCCGGATAAGCCGCCTTTGCCTCCCAAGCCGGCGCCGCCGGCCAACCCGCGACCCGGCCAGGTCTACACCGATCCCGAAACCGATATGGCGTTCGTCTGGGTGCCGCCCGGCTGCTTCGGCATGGGCAGCCCGGAAACCGAAAAAGATCGCAGCGCCAACGAAGTGCCGCACCAGGTTTGCCTCAAGGGCTTCTGGATGGGCAAGTATGAAGTCACCAATAACCAGTATCTACGGTTTGACGCCAATCACGACAGCGGCGGCTACGACGCCCACGATCTGAACGCGTCCGAGCAGCCGGTGGTGCGGGTCAAGTGGCAGGAGGCGATCACTTACGCCGACTGGTTGTCGGAAAAGACCGGCCTGCGCTTCCGCCTGCCGACCGAGGCGGAATGGGAGTATGCGGCACGCGCCGGAAAGACGATTTCCCGCGACTGGGGCGAAGACTCGAATCGAGCATGCCGTTACGCCAACATCTACGATGCAACCGCCAAGAAAGCCCTGCAATTTAACTGGGCCAATTATCCTTGCGACGATGGTCAGGCCGTGGCCGCGCCGGTGGGCAAGTACGAGGCCAACGCGTTTGGTTTGCACGACATGCTGGGTAACGCCGCCGAATGGACCTGCTCCGATTACGATAGCGCTTACTCGGGCGGCGAGGCTCAGTGCGCCGATCGGAACGCCACGATGGGGGGGCGCCGGATGTTGCGGGGCGGGTCATGGTCGGATTATCCGGGTCTGGTGCGGTTCGCCTATCGGTTTCCCGCGTCCCCGGAATACGGGAAATTCGATCTTGGATTCCGGTTGGTGCTGGAGCCATGACAAGCATGATGGTCGGCTGTTCGGCCGGCGGCGGAGGAAAGGGTGTGGACAGAGTCATTCTCAAACTCTTGAAGCCAATGCTGGCGCTGTTTCTCGTGCTGGCGATTTGGTTGCCGGGGTCGGCGCGGGCGGCGGATAGACCGCCCGAGCGGATGACGGCGACGGTGATCGAATTCGCGGTGCGCGGCGGTCTGAACGAACAGGCCGGGGCAATCATCGCCGACCTGATGATGTCGGCGATCGCCAATACCGGCCGCTTCACCTTGAAAGATCGCTTGCCGCTATCGGCGGCGGCCAAGATCGCCAAGGCTCAGGAATTCGGCTCCACCGGCCTGCTCGATCCCAAGACCGCCGCCGAATTGGGCCGGCTGTATGGGGTGGACGCCGTGGTGACCGGGGGCGTGTACAAGCTGGGCGATCTAATCACCGTCACGGCGCGGTTGATCGACACCAAGACCGCGTCCTTGCTGCGTAGCGGCCAGATCCAGGGCAAGGATATCGATACCATTCAGATCAAGGTCAACGAACTGGCGGCCATGATCACGGCGCCGCCGCCGGTGGCGCCGACCTATGCTCTGACGGTCAAGACCGATCCGCCCAGCGCCGGCGTCCGTCTCTTGAACAGTCAGACCCCGTATCAGCCGGGAGTCCGGCTGCCGTCTGGAAACTACGACATCGAAGTGACGCAACCGGGCTATGCGACCCGCAAGGAAACGGTGCGGATCGCGGACCGCGATGTGGCGCTCAACATTACGCTGGAAAAAGCCAGATACGGGTTGACCGTCCGTCCGGAACCGGCGGACGCGCAAATACGACTGCTGAACAGTCCAATCGCCTATCAACCCGGTGTGCAACTGGTTCCCGGTGATTATCAGATCGAAGTGACTCGGGACGGCTACGCATCTCGCAAGTTTCCGTTGAAAATCGTGGACAGCGAAGTCACCGTGCCGGTGACCCTGGCCAAGCTGGAGCCGCCGCGGCCAGTTCAGTATCGTTTGACCGTGCAGGTCGATCCTCCGCAGGCCAAGGTGCGATTGTTGAATCAAAGGACCGACTATCGACCTGGGGTGGAGCTGAACCCCGGCAGCTACACGGTAGAGGTCAGTCAGCCCGGCTACGAGACCCGGCAGGTGGCGGTTCGGATCGTCGACAGCGACTTGACGGTGCCGGTGGCGCTGGTCAAGCAGCCCGAGCCCGAGCAGCCGACGCTATATCGGCTGACGGTGCGCGCCGACCCGGCGGACGCCCGAATCCGGCTGCTGGGCATTCGGCCGGTTTACCAGCCCGGCATCCAACTGGCGCCCGGCAGCTACACGGTCGAAGTTTCCCGGTCGGGTTATGAAACCAAGCAGATGGCGGTGCGGATCGCCGACAGCGACGTGACGGTGCCGGTGGCGCTCACCAAACAGCCGGAGCCGGAACGCCCGACACTATATCGGCTGACGGTGCGCGCCGACCCGGCGGACGCCCGAATCCGGCTGCTGGGCATTCGGCCGGTTTACCAGCCCGGCATCCAACTGGCGCCCGGCAGCTACACGGTCGAAGTTTCCCGGTCGGGTTATGAAACCAAGCAGATGGCGGTGCGGATCGCCGACAGCGACGTGACGGTGCCGGTGGCGCTGGTCAAGCAGCCCGAACTGACCCGCTACCGGTTGTTGGTGCGCCCCACGCCCTCGAACGCCCGGGTGCGGCTGGTCGATTCTTCTTTCACTTACCGCTCCGGTATGCAATTGCCACCCGGCAGCTACACGGTGGAGGTTTCCCGGTCGGGCTATGAAACCCGGCAGGTGACGGCGCGGATCGTCGATAGTGATGTCACTTTGCCGGTCGAGCTTGACAGAGTGGCGTCGGTCGCGCCGCCATCCGCGCCATCCGCGCCGCCCTCGCGGGCTGGGGCATGGCGGATCGGTTCCGTGCGTGTGGACGGCTGGCTGAGCGGCGCTGATCGTTCCGAGGTCATGCGGGTGTTGAACGGCTATGTCGGACAGACGGTGACGCGGCAAACGCTATTGAGCGGCGCGATGCAGGTTTATCGAACCACGGGCGTGACGTTGAGCTTTGCGGTGCGCAACAGCGCGTCCGGTTCGGCGGATTTGTCGGCGCGGATTGCCGGGCGGATACGGCGATCCTATGAAAGCTCGGTCCCCATCATTACGCCCAGTCAGTTGGAAAATTCCGGGTTCGGGGTGTCGGTCGAGTGATGCGGCCGGACCCGGTCTCTCTTCTCCATCCAGGAGCGCGGGTTGGTGTCTGAACCAACCCGCGCCGGGTACCGACCGCTCCCGGCTAATAGCCGGGATGATCGATCATCGCGGTGTGGTCGCCGCGCACGATCGGCAGGTAGCGCGGTTTCCAGAACCGGGTGCGCAGGTAGGTATCGAGGTCGCGCCCGGCCAGATCGATCTTGCCGGCCACACCCTCTCTAATCGACTGTTCGATCACCCGCACCGCAACGCGGATGCTGACCTCGCGCAGCTCGCCCACCGGCGGATAAACCCGACCGGATTTCAGGTGCGCCGCCGCGGTATATTCAGCCAATGCATAGGCGGCTTCCAGCACCATGCTGTCTGTGATCTCCCGGCATTCGGCCAGGATGGCGCCGAAGCCCAGGCCGGGGAAGATGAAGGCATTGTTGCCCTGGCCGATATGATGCGTTTGGCCGTCGCAGACCACATCGGGGAAGGGGCTGCCGGTGGCGACGAACGCTCGGCCCTCGCTCCAGTCCAGGATATCCTGCGGCAGGGCCTCGCAGGCCGAAGTGGGGTTGGATAGCGGGAAGATAATCGGGCGCGGGGTGTTGTGGGCCATCGCCTGCACCACCGGATGGTTGAATGAACCAGCTTGGCCGCTCAATCCCAACAAGGCGGTGGCCTTGGTGTGTTCGATGGTTTCCAACAGGGTTGGAATCTCGTTGGCGATCTGCCAGTTTGCCACCTTCTCACGAGGTTGCACATAACATTGTTTGTACGCTTCCACGCCGCGCCCTTCCACCAGCAGGCCGCGCGAATCGAGCACGTAGACCCGGTCGCGCGCTTCCTCGCGGCTCAAACCCTCGCGGATCAAGCCCTCGGTGATGGCCCAGGCGACGCCCGCGCCACCGGCGCCCGCGCCATGGATCACGATGCGCTGGTCGCGCAGCGACTCGCCCTTGAGCCGGCTGGCCGACAGCATACCGGCCAGCGCCACCGCGCCGGTACCCTGGATGTCGTCGTTGAAGGAGGGGATCTGCTTGCGGTAGCGTTCCAGAACCGCGAACGCCACTTCCTTGGCCAGGTCTTCCCATTGGATGATGGCGCGCGGCCAACGGTCGTGAATGACCTTGACAAACTTGTCCAGAAACGCCAGATAGCGCTCGCCGCGCAGCCGCCGTTGCCTGACGCCCAGATAGAACTCGTCATTCAGCAATTCCAGCCGGTCGGTGCCGACATCCAGTTTGACCGGCATGGTATGAAAGGGGTCGACGCCGCCGCCGATGGTGTAGATGGCCAGCTTGCCGATGGCGATGGCCAAGCCGCCATAGCCTTGATCGCCGATGCCGAGGATGGCCGAGGAGTCGGTGGCGACGATCATCCGCACATCGTTCCAGGGGAAATTGCGAACTACCCGGTCGGCGCGGTCGATATTGAGCGGCGAGAACGATATCCCGCGCGGATTCTGGTAGAGATGACTGAATTGCTGTACCGCTTGCCCCACGGTCGGCGTGTAGATGATCGGCATCATTTCTTCGAGATGCCGTTCCAGCAGGGCGTAGAACAAGGTTTCGGCGCGCTCCTGCAGGGCGCGCAAGTATTGATACTTGGAGATGGGATCGGGCTCGCGCAAAAAGCCGCGGTAGACCCGCTCGACCTGCTGCTCCAGCGTGTTGACTTGCGGCGGCAGCAGACCGTCCAGCCCCAGGGCGACCCGCTCGTCCTCGGTAAATGCAGTGCCTTTATTGCTGAGGACCAGCCGCAACAGCGCGATCCCCTCCAGATAAACCTCCATGTATTCGTGACCTTCGGCGTCGCTTTTGATGTCAAAGTAGGGGCTAATCGGATCTCGTTTCATCGCTTGAACATGAATCTCAAGAATCTGCGGTTAAGGTTCAGGGAAGTGGTTCCCCAAGATGATCGAACGTTTCAATATGGCACTTAAAGGGAATGCGGTCAAACAAACCCGGCAAGCCGCGCTACTCTTGCCGTGGCGGGATTTGAGCGTCCAGGATGGCTCCAGCCGCCAGTTCAAATTGACCCGGCCAGGGCTGTGAAAGCGAGTTATAAGTAGCCAACCA
>CAVOGC010000020.1:0-15835 GCA_963695105.1 uncultured Gammaproteobacteria bacterium
GCGACATATTCATCCACCGTCAGCCGGCGTCGGCGCGGGGTTTTCGGGCGCGGCATCGCTGCGTTGGCCTGACCGGGGATGCCGTCGTGGCCACCATCGATGCCGGACATCACCGAAGTGGTGAACTCCGCACCGGCATTTTCGGGAACCCAGTCGGGTTTGTGGTATTTTTTGGTCATGGTCTCTGAATTTCGTGCTGAGGATAGGGCAAGAGGTTCAAGCCTGAAATAAATTTGTAGTCTCTTTGGTTTTTTGAGATGAAGGATGAGCTCAAAGTGAGTGCTGTTGCCGCAATCAAACTATCGGCAATCAGTAAACCGTGACTCAAACGGTAGAGACGGAGTAACTCAACGGCTTTTTCTGAGATGGTCTCATTCAATTTGATGGCTTGGAACAGTTTAAGAAACTTATCCAGTTTGCGAAGTTCAGATTTATTGCGACAACCAACCATTAATTCCAGTTGAGTTACAACGCTGATGGCAAGTATATTGGTGTTATCTGATTGATTTTGCTTTAGAAAATCGACTGCTTCTTGAATGCCACGACCAGCGTCAATTAGAATGTCCGTATCAACGATTATTAAATCGTTCACATGCTTTCGCCCCACTCGGATTTTCTGATTTTTCGAGTCCAGTTTGAGCTGTCAAATAAATCCTGTCGGTTGCTCCACATACCAATGAAGGGTTCGTTTTCCAGATTCGCTTGACCAGGCTTCTGAGTGGCGCGATCAATTTTATAGCGCTGCCGCAGGAAGGCGATGAAATCGGCTACTTGTTGTTGAGCCTCGACGGGTAAGGAAAAATATTCATCAAATAATTTCTGATGGGCCATCTTAAACTCTGAATTAAAGTGATGTGGCTATGTAGGGCTACGCATCGCGTATCGTCATTACATTGCATCAGAAACCGTAGTCTTGGTCAGCGTTCACACTCCGAAATAACGACCTAAAAATAAGGTGTGCTGTGTATGTCTTGCTCAGGTCAGTTTGGAAATAATGGCAACAATATGGAGGCAGTTTGAGAAAGTTGGGGTATGCCTAAATAGATAGTCAGAGTTGCTGCAACTGCGTTGAGGTTGTCCAGTACTCGCTGACCAAGCTCATGATCCTTTAAGAAGGCAAAATATTTCTCGTCTCGATGAGCGTGGCCAATCATTGATTCGACCTGTTTGAGAATTACTTCCGTGCCAGTGATTTTATATTCGCGCAACGTCTGAAGTAGAGCTGAAAGCTCTCTAAGTAAATATATCTTCAGGTTGTCTTCCAGTTCGCTGTTTTCGATCTCGGAAATCAGGGGTTTTATTCGATCGATTAGAGTCACGATCTCTTCGTTTTTGACTGCTTGAACACCTAGCTTACTGTGTAAAAGGTCGGCTATGAGCCCGAGGGAATCTATGCAGTTGATATTAACATGATTAATGAAAGACTCCCATTTGCCGCTTAGCTGTTGGTGTATGAAAGCAGTATCGATCGGGTTGTGCCAACGAGCCGATGACTCGGCTTGATGGGGAAAGTGTGTTCGCAATAGAGATATAATCTCACTAGATAACTCCATTGCTTTCCCAAGTCTGGAAAATAAATCACTGGTATCATTTTGAGGTATTTCAAGTAGCTTACGCCACACTGCGAGACACTTTTGATCTTTGTTTTCTTTGAGTCCGGCCTCAAGAATAGCCTTGAGGCGAGCGGCTGGATTATCGTAGAGCATGACTGGTGAGTTCTAACCTAAACATTATTCCAATTGGCCCCCTCTCACATGGAAAGGGGGCCATCCTTCACATCACCCTCATGCCGCAAGGCGTTCGTTCAACTCCATCAGCACCTTTTGCGCGGCGACCGGGACCACCGTACCGGGGCCGAAGATGGCGGCGGCGCCATTCGCCCTGAGGTACTCGTAGTCCTGGGCGGGAATCACGCCGCCGATGACGACCATAATGTCCTCGCGGCCCAGCTTCTTCAGTTCCCCAATGAGCTGTGGCAGCAGGGTCTTGTGACCGGCAGCCAGCGAACTCATGCCGACCACATGCACGTCGTTCTCCACCGCCTGGCGGGCGACTTCTTCCGGGGTCTGGAACAGCGCGCCGATGTCCACGTCGAAGCCAAGGTCGGCGAACGCGGTCGCGATCACCTTGGCGCCGCGGTCATGCCCATCCTGGCCAATTTTGGCGACCAGAATACGCGGCCGGCGGCCTTCGTTCTGCTCGAACTCGTCGGCCATCTGGCGGACCTTGGCGATCTCTTCGGCCTCGCCGAACTCGCTGCCATACACGCCGGAAATGGCGCGGATGATCGCCTTGTGCCGGCCAAACACCTTCTCCATCGCATCGGAGATTTCGCCCAGACTGGCGCGGGCGCGGGCCGCTTCCACCGCCTTCTCCAGCAAGTTGCCAGAACCGGCGCTGGCCGCTTCGGTAATCGCGTTCAGGCAGGCTTTCACCTTGGCCTCGTCACGATTGGCGCGCAGTTTCTGCAGGCGTTGCACCTGCGATTCGCGCACCGCCGTGTTGTCGATGCTGAGGATGTCCAGCGGGTCTTCCTTAGGCAGCCGGTACTTGTTGACGCCGACGATGGTTTCCTTGCCGGAGTCGATATGCGCCTGCTTCCGCGCCGCCGCTTCCTCGATGCGCATCTTGGGCAGCCCGGTCTCGATCGCCTTGGTCATGCCGCCCAGACTCTCGACTTCCTGGATGTGACCCCAGGCCCGCTTGATCAGCTCGTTGGTTAGCGCCTCGACATAGTAGGAGCCGCCCCATGGGTCGAGCACCTTGCAGATCGCCGTTTCGTCCTGAAGATAAAGCTGGGTGTTGCGGGCGATGCGCGCCGAGAAATCGGTCGGCAACGCGATGGCTTCATCCAGCGCGTTGGTGTGCAGCGACTGGGTATGGCCCAGCGCCGCCGCCAGCGCTTCGACGCAAGTACGGGCGACGTTGTTGAACGGGTCCTGCTCGGTCAAGCTCCAGCCCGAGGTCTGGCTATGGGTCCGCAAGGCCATCGACTTGTCGTTCTTGGGATTGAACTGCTTGATGATCTTGGCCCACAGCAGCCGTCCGGCGCGCATCTTGGCCACTTCCATGAAGTAATTCATGCCGATGGCCCAGAAGAACGACAGCCGGGGCGCGAAGGTGTCGATGTCCATGCCGGCCTTGACGCCGGTGCGCACGTATTCCAGCCCGTCCGCCAGGGTGTAGCCCAGCTCCAGATCCGCCGTCGCGCCGGCTTCCTGCATGTGATAGCCGGAGATCGAGATGCTGTTGAACTTGGGCATCTCCTTGGACGTGTAGGCGAAGATGTCGCCAATAATCCGAATTGACGGATCGGGCGGATAAATATAGGTGTTGCGCACCATGTACTCTTTCAGAATGTCGTTCTGAATGGTGCCGGTGAGCTTGTCGTGCGGAACGCCCTGTTCCTCGGCGGCGACGATGTAGAAGGCCAGCACCGGCAACACCGCGCCGTTCATGGTCATCGACACCGACATTTGATCCAGAGGAATACCGCCGAACAACACTTCCATGTCGAGGATCGAGTCGATCGCGACGCCGGCCTTGCCGACGTCGCCGACCACCCGCGGATGGTCGGAGTCGTAGCCGCGATGGGTGGCCAGATCAAAGGCGATGGACAAGCCTTTCTGCCCGGCGGCCAGGTTGCGCCGATAGAAGGCGTTGGACTCTTCCGCAGTGGAGAAACCCGCGTACTGGCGCACCGTCCACGGTTGGGTCACGTACATGGCCGGGTAGGGGCCACGCAGGAACGGCGGCACCCCGGCGGCGTAGCCCAGGTGCTTGAGATCCTTGATGTCATCCCGTGTATAGAGCGGATTAACGTCGATCTGCTCCATGGTCGCCCAGACCCATTGCTCCAGGGTCTTGCCGGTGGTTTTTTCCACCATCGCCTTCCATTCGGCGAAACTGGGCTTGGGGAAGTCCAGGCCATAGGCCATGGAAGTGAAGTCAGGTGATTGGCTCATTGGGCGACCCCCATTTTCTTTTGCAGCATGGTCAACAGCGCCAGGCAGTTGGCGCTCAAGTGAATGAAGTCATCGATGCCGGCGGCCTTGAAGGCTTCGACGTGATCGGCCGGATAGCCAGCGAGCATCACGGTTAGACCTGCATTGGCCTGTTTGAGTTTTTGGACCAGCGGCGGGACGATCTCGGGATAGGTCGGGTCGGTGGAGCAGATCACCACGGCCTTGGCGCCCGAGGCCAGCGCCGCATCCGCCGCTTCCTCGGGGGTGCCGAAACCGGATGGGTAAATCGTTTCAAAGCCGCCCACCCCCAGGAAAGCCGTGACGAAATCGGCACGACCCTTGTGCTGGGTCAGTGGCCCCATGGTGGCGAGAAAAACCAGCGGCCGCTGGCCGATACGGGCGACATAGGTTTCCGCCGCTTGCCGTAGCGCCTCGAACGCTTGCGCGCCACGATGGGCGTGGATGGGGTTGGTGGTGGGGCCGGCCTTGGCGCCGGTGCGCGCGGCTTGAGCGATTTCACCCAGGCTTGCCCCGGCCAGCGCCGCCTGAATCGCGGTGTCTACGCTGTTCGCGCCAGCCTTGGCCAGTGCGTCCAGGGCCGCTTGTTTCTGAGCCGCGTTGGCCGCCGCCCGAAACTGGCTGAGCGCCGCGGTTCGCTCCGTCTGGACCGCCCACGCATCCACCGGCGCTGGCTCGATCCGGGTTTCCTTCATGTTCGGATACATGTTGGTGCCGACAAAGATATCCTTGCGCTTGGCGATGTTGGCGGCCCGTTTGGCGGCGGTGTCGGCAATTTGGGATTGCGGCCAGTCGGCTTGGAGCGCTTTGGTCATGCCGCCCTGTTTCTCGACCTCCTGGAAGATCGTCCAGGTCTGGCGGGCAACCGCGTCGGTCAGGGTTTCCACATACCAGGAGCCACCGGCCGGATCGACGGTGTGAGTAATGTGGGTTTCCTCGCGCAGCACGGTATGGGTGTTGCGGGCGACGCGCCGGGAGAAGTCGTCCGGGACGCGCACCAGCTCGTCAAAGGGCGAAATGTGCAGGCTATCGCAGCCGCCGACGATCGCCGAGAACGCTTCGGTGGTGCCGCGCAGCAGGTTGACGTGCGGGTCGTAAATCGTCTGGTTCCAGGCCGAGGTGCGGGCATGAATGCGCATCTTTTGCGACTCGGCATTGCCGCCGAACGCCTGGACAATCTTGGCCCATAGCAACCTTGCGGCGCGCAGCCGGGCGATTTCCATGAAAAAGTTGGAGCCGATCGACAACGCGAAGCGGAAGCGGGGCGCGGCGTCATCCACACTCAGTCCGCGCGCTTGCATGGTGCGGAGGTATTCGACGGCGGTGGCCAGTACGAAGGCCAGTTCCTGAGTGGTGCTGGCGCCGCCGTTATGGTAGGGGCTGCCCTGTACGGTCATCGTCTGCAATTGTGGCGCGTTGGCTTTGGCCCAGGCGGCGAGTTGCGCCATCACGTCGTAGATGCCGTCCAGATCGCGGGGTAGCCGACCATCGCGGGCCAACTGGCCCAAGGGGTCCATGCCGATGGCGCCGCGCACCTTGGCCAGCGATTTGCCCTGTTTTTTCACCAGCGCCGCCAGCAGCGCGGTGAAGGTCAGGGCGCTGGTGCTGGCCTGAATGAAAAGAGGGGTGCTTTCGAGGTCAACGCCGTCCAGCGCCTGGGCGAGATCGTCGACACTGGAGATGGACAGGCCACCTTTTCCCACATCGTCGGCTTCGGCCTGATCGGCGTCGATACCGGCCAGAGTCGGACGGTCGAGCATCAGGTTGACGGCGTTCTGGCCGCGTGCCAAGTCAGCACGCAAGGCGGTGTTGAAAGTTGCCGGCGTCCCACAGGAGATTTCCTGAGCGACATCCCAGCTCCCGGCGACATAGCCCAGCGGGGCCGCGCCGCGCACGTAGGGGGCAAAACCGGGCAAACCGTCGAGTTGCGGCAGGCCGGCGATATCCTCCTGCCGATACATGGGTTGCAGATCGATGTTTTCGTAGGTTTTGGTGACCAGCCGTTTTTCGAACGGCGCGCCCTTGAGGAATTTATCGACTACCTTTCGCCATTCCTCGTAAGAAGTAGGGGAAAACTCGTCGAAGGTGGGAGCGGGCAGATCCGCGGTTTGTGGGTTTGACATGCACATCCTCCAGTGGGACGGGAACGCGATAAGTTTTGAGGGTATCGGAAGTATAACTGAAGATTCGGGCGATTCCCGGCGTGAAGCCGGCCGGGAAATCGATCGACCGCGGTTGCAATCATAATGCGGAATGACATACTGAAAAGGTATGTTATCTTATCTTATCCTATCCTATCTTTTCCCAACTCGAACCCCAATCTAGGAGGTCCTTGTGTCCGATAGACCGTTTAAAGTTCTGGGTATCCAGCAGATCGCCATCGGCGGGCTGGATAAGAGCAAGTTGAGCCGGCTGTGGGTGGATACCCTGGGCCTGACCTTGACCGGCAACTTCCGCAGCGAACGGGAGAACGTGGACGAGGATATCGCCGCCATCGGTTCCGGTCCGTTCAAGGTGGAAGTGGACCTGATGCAGCCGATCGACCCTGGCAAGGCGCCCAAGGTGCATGAGCCGCAACTCAACCACATTGGACTGTGGATCGACAATTTGGCGGCGGCGGTGGAATGGTTGATCGCCAAGGGAATGCGCTTCACGCCCGGCGGTATCCGCAAGGGCGCGGCCGGTTACGATGTCTGCTTCCTGCATCCCAAGGGCAACGACGCCACGCCGCTGAGCGGCGAGGGCGTGCTGATCGAGTTGATTCAGGCGCCGCCGGAGGTGATTGAGGCGTTCGCCAAAGTTCAGGCTTGAGCGACGGTTCGAGCGGTTGTTTGGCAAAAGCCCGGCGTAAGCCGGGCTTTTTGTTGCAACGGGGGGCGACCGATTCGAACGGCCGCCTCTATTCCAGCCCCAGCTTCTTCAGCCGGTAGCGCAGCGCCCGGAAGCTGATACCCAGTTTTTCGGCGGCGGCTGTCTTGTTGTAGCGGGTCGATTCCAGCGCCCGCAGGATCGCCGTTCGCTCGATGCCCTCCAGATAGCCTTCCAAGTTACCCGACGGCGGTTGCAGGATCGGCACGGTTCTGGGTTCGAACTCACCGCGCGGGGGTTCGGGTCGGGCGGAAGCCGGTTCCGGAGCCTGGATCGGCGGCGGTGGCGGCGACGGCGACGGCGACGGCGGGTTCGGTCGGATCGAGGTCGGTTCCGTCGGTAGCAACAGGTCCTCGGCCTGGATCACCCCACCCTCGCACAGGGTGAAGGCTCGCTCCAGGATATTCTCCAACTCGCGGATGTTGCCTGGAAACGCGTAAGCGGCCAGTGCCGCCGAGGCGGTCGGCGTCAGCTTCGGCGAAAGTAAGCCGGACTGCCGGCGAAACCGTTCGAGAAATGCCTCGACCAGTTCCGAAATATCCTGCGGGTGCTCGCGCAGACTGGGCATGCGCAGGTCGATCACATTCAGCCGGTAGAACAGATCCTGGCGGAAAACGCCTTGCTTCACCAGTTCCGCCAGTTTCTTATGGGTGGCGCTGAGTATGCGCACGTCGGTGGCCACTTCGGTCTGGGCGCCCACTGGCCGCACCGCCCGCTCCTGGATCGCCCGCAGCAGCTTGACCTGCATCGGGACCGGCAGGTCGGCCACCTCGTCCAGAAACAGCGTGCCACCCTGTGCCGCCTGAAACAGGCCGCTCTTGTCCTGGGCGGCGCCGGTGAAGCTGCCTTTCTTGTAGCCGAAGAACTCGCTCTCCATCAAGTGTTCGGGAATCGCCCCGCAGTTGACGGGTACGAATGGTTTGTCGGCCCGCGGACCGGACAAGTGGATCAGCCGCGCCGCCATTTCCTTGCCGGTGCCGGATTCGCCGCTGATCAGAATGGGGGCTTGGCTGCGCGCTAGTTTGGCGATCATCTGTCGCACGTTTTCCATCGCCGCCGAATGGCCGAGCAGAATGGGGCGGCTGGCGTCGGGCTGATTCTCGCCGCGGCTCAATCGCAGCGCGGTCGCCACTATGTTGCGCAGTACCGCCAGCTCGAACGGCTTGGAGACGAAATCGAAGGCTCCCAGCTTGAGTGCGTCCACCGCGCTCTCCACGTTGCCATGGGCGGTGATCACCGCTACCGGCAGGTTGGGATGATGCTTCTGGATATGCGCCACCAGGTCCAGCCCACTGCCGTCCGGCAGCCGCAAGTCGGTGATACAAAAGCCAAACGGGCGGTGCTTGAGTAAGGCATGGGCCTCACCGAGATCTTGCGCCGGATAGCACGTCACGCCCAGCGGCAGCAGGGTCATCTCGATCAGTTCGCGGATATCGGCTTCGTCATCCACGATCAAGGCGTTGCAGGCATCCATCAATTGGTCTCCGATGCAAGGTTCGCGGCGGTAAAGGTAATGCGGAAACAACCGCCGCCTTCGGGTGGGGGGCGGTATTGCAACTGGGCCCGGTTAGCCTCGCACAACTCTCGGGCCAGATACAGGCCCAGACCGGTACCTTTGGCCCGGGTGGTAAAGAACGGTTCGAACAGCTTGGCGATATTGTCGGCCGCAACACC
This sequence comes from uncultured Gammaproteobacteria bacterium, assembly GCA_963695105.1. GTDB lineage: Bacteria > Pseudomonadota > Gammaproteobacteria > Competibacterales > Competibacteraceae > Competibacter. The sequence goes on from CAVOGC010000020.1 coordinate 8,526, forward strand.
AGGCCCGGCGTCGCGCACGTCCAGATACGGTCGTGCCCGGCTATCATCCAGGCCGGCGCGCAGCTCGATTTGCGGCATTGCGCCGGCCCGGCCGCCGTGCTGGCAGGCGTTGGCGCAGAGATTCCACAACACCTGCCACAATTGATGCGGGTCGAACATCACCGCCAGTTCGGCCGGCTCCACGCTCTGGCGCCACTCGGGCGCCGACCGGTCCAGCCCTCGCAGGAATTCCTGCCTGAAATTCTCCAGCCACGGTCCCAGCACCAGCCGCTCCGGTTTGAGCTGGTCGCGCCGGGCCAGATCAAGCACGTCGCCGATGATGCGGTTGGCCCGCTTGACGTTGTCGTGAACGATCTGCGCCAGTCGCCGGTCGCCAGGGCTCGCGCCGGTCGACTCCTGCAAGAGTTGGGCGGCATGACCGATCGCCGCCAGCGGGTTGCGGATCTCGTGGGCGATGCCGGCGGTCAGCCGCCCCAGCGCGGCCAGCTTGAGCTGTTGCAGCCGTTCGGTGGCTTGCTCGGAGTCTTCCAGCAGCACCAGCACGCTCGCCGCCTGGCGTCCGCTTAGTCGGGTAAAGCGCGGAATCAGTTCCGGGCGATGCTCGGCCGGCCGGAAGGCCGGATGTTCCAGATTTCCGTCCAGCCAGTCCCGCAGTCGCCGCGCCAGCGGTGGTGACATGGCCTCCAGCGGCAGGTCAGGTACGGTTTGCGGGCAGTCCAGCCACTCCTGGGCGATTTCGTTCAGCAGTTGCACCTGACCGGTCGGGTCGACCACCACCACGCCGTTTTGCAGGTGGCGGATGATGCCTTGGCTCAGTTCGGCCGCCTCGAACAGCTCCAGGGTGCGCTGGCGCGCCAGCGCCTCGCCACGCCGCGCGCGCTCGGCCAGCGCGTGGGTCAAGCCGGCGGCAATGAACAGCACGGCGCCCAACACGCCCAGCCGTACCAGGTCGTCGTTGGCGTCGCCCAGCCGGCCCCATAGACCGGACCAGTCCGTCTCGCCCCGCCCCGCCAGCGCCAGCGCCTGAGCAGCGCGCCATTGGTCCAGCAGCCAGGATGCCGTCAGCAGCATGAAGCCCAGTGCGGCCGCCAGCAGCGCCGAACTGAGCGGCAGCAGGATACTGCTGGCGGCGACGGCGGTGATCAACAGGCTGTTCAAGCTGCTGGTGATGCCGCCCGAGGCGCTGATCATCACGGTTAGCGCCGCCAGATCGGCCACCATCTGCAGGTGCGCCTGCACCGTCAGTCGCGGCCGCCGCCAGTAGGTGCCGGCGATGGTGAGCAACGCCAGCGTCAGGTAGCCCAGCGCCACCCACAAAAACAGTTGCGGGTTTTGCTTGCCGAACAGCCGGTTCTGTTCGTCCAGCGCCGTTGCCGCCACTAGCAGCACCGCCAGGATCAACCGGAAAAAGCTGGAGGCGCGGAACACTCGCCACAGGTGGCGGCGGTCCATGAAACGGTCGGGTAGCAGGGTGATGATCGGTTGGGCAACGGTCATGACTGGGCGGTGCGCGGCGGCAATTCCTCTGGGACGGATAATTCCACGTATAATTTAATCACACCGGCGCCTTGATGGGTCGGCCAGCGCCAATCTTGCGGTGAATACGTGAAGATTGGGGTATTTCGGGATACAATGGCAACCTCACTGTAAAGGGGGATGTAATCCGCATGAACCTGCACGAGTACCAAGCAAAAGCACTACTCCAGCAATTCGGCGTGGCGATCCCGCGCGGCATCAAGGTCACCTCCCAGCAGGAAGCGGTGGAGGCGGCCAAGGCGTTGGGCGGCTCGCTCTGGGTGGTCAAGGCCCAGGTCCACGCCGGCGGTCGCGGCAAGGCTGGCGGCGTCAAGCTGGCGCGCAGCATCCAGGAAGTCGAGGAGATCTCCGGCCGCTTGCTGGGCTCCACCCTGGTCACCAAGCAGACGGGTCCCGAGGGCGTTCCGGTCCATGCCCTGCTGATTCAGGAAGGGGTGGACATCACCAACGAGCTGTACCTGAGCTGCCTGGTGGACCGCAGCAAGAAGCGTATCGTCTTCATCGGTTCGTCCGAGGGCGGCATGGACATCGAGGAAGTCGCCGCCAAGAGCCCGGAAAAAATCCTGACGATCGCCATTGATCCGATCGCCGGCATCCAGCCCTATCAGTGCCGCAATCTTGGCTTCCAGATGGGTTTGGGCAAGGACGAAGTCAACCAACTGGTCAAGATCATGACCGGTGTCTGCAACGCTTTCGTGCAAAAGGATTGCAGCCTGGTCGAGATCAACCCGCTGATCATCGCCGACAACGGCAAGATGATGGCCCTGGACGCCAAGATCACTCTGGACGACAACGCGCTTTATCGGCACAAGGATACCCCCGAGATGCGCGATCCCACCCAGGAAGACGAGCGGGAGCACATCGCCCATGAAATCGGCCTCAACTATGTGGCGCTGGATGGCAACATCGGCTGCATGGTCAACGGCGCCGGCCTGGCGATGGCGACCATGGACGTCTGCCAGTTGCACGGCGGCGAGCCGGCCAACTTCCTCGACGTGGGTGGCGGCGCGACCGCCGACCGGGTGGCCCGCGCCTTCAAGCTGATTCTGTCCTCCGACAAGGTCAAGGCGATTCTGGTCAACATTTTCGGCGGTATTGTCCGCTGCGACCTGATCGCCGAGGGCATCATCCAGGCCGTCAAGGAAGTGGGTCTGACTCTGCCGGTGGTGGTGCGGCTGCAAGGCACCAATGTCGAGGCTGGGCGCGAGATGCTGGCCAAGTCCGGCATGAACATCATGGCCGCCGACGACCTGACCGATGCCGCCAAGATGGTGGTGGCCGCGGCCGCCAAGTAACCACCGGCCGACCTTGGGCCTCTCACCTCATCAGGGGAACTAGCGCACCATGAGTATTTTGATCGACAAAAACACCAAGGTTATCTGCCAAGGGTTCACCGGCTCGCAGGGCACCTTCCACGCTGAACAGGCCATCGCTTACGGCACCAATCTGGTTGGCGGCATCAGCCCCGGCAAGGGCGGCAGCACCCATCTGGGCAAGCCGGTGTTCAACACCGTGGGCGAAGCGATCTCCGCCACCGGCGCCGAAGCCAGCATGATCTACGTGCCGGCCGCGTTCGCCGGCGACGCCATCCTGGAAGCGGCCGACGCCGGCATCAAGGTGATCGCCTGCATCACCGAAGGCATTCCGGTCACGGACATGCTGAAGGTCAAGGCCGTCCTGCAGACCAGTTATCCGAATGTCTATCTGATCGGCCCCAACTGTCCCGGCGTGATCACTCCGGGTGGCTGCAAGATGGGCATCATGCCCGGCCACATTCACCTGCCCGGCAAAATCGGTATCGTCTCCCGCTCCGGCACCCTGACCTACGAGGCGGTCTGGCAGACCACCCAGACCGGCCTCGGCCAGTCCACCTGCATCGGCATCGGCGGCGACCCGATCCACGGCATGAGCTTCCTCGACGTGCTGAAGCTGTTCAAGGACGACCCGCAGACCGAGGGCATCGTGATGGTCGGCGAGATCGGCGGCAGCGCCGAGGAGGAAGCCGCCGAGTACATCAAGGCCAATATCAAGAAGCCGGTGGTGGCCTACATCGCCGGCGTCACCGCGCCTCCCGGCAAGCGCATGGGCCACGCCGGCGCCATTATCATGGGCGGCAAGGGCACGGCGGCCGACAAGTTCGCGGCGCTGGAAGCCGCTGGCGCCAAGATCGTCCGCTCGCCGGCCGACATCGGCGCGGCGATGAAGGCGTTTTTCCCCGGCTGATCGAACCAGGTTCGCAGTCCGGTGTAAGTAGAGGGGGCGCTTCGGCGCCCCTGTTTGTTTGGGCCGCAAATGGATGGATAGGCAGCCGCGATGACTGATCCTGCTCCCGTTCTCCGGGTCGTCATGGCCCAAATTAATCTCCTGGTCGGCGATATCCCCGGCAACATCGAAAAAATCGCCGCCGCCGCTCGGGAAGCCCGCGACCGCTTGCGGGCCGATGCGATTGCGTTCCCGGAGCTGACCGTCACCGGCTATCCCCCGGAAGACCTGTTGCTGCGTCCCGGTTTCGTGGGCCAGGTGGAACCGGCCATGCGGCGGCTTTGCGCCGAAATCCAGGGGATAACCGCCGTTGTCGGTTATCCCGCCGCGACGCCGGAGGGGTTGCGCAATTCGGCCGCGATTATCGCCGACGGCGGGATTCGGGCGGTCTATCACAAGCAATGTTTGCCCAATTACAGCGTGTTCGACGAGAAGCGCTATTTTGTGGCGGGCACCGAACCGCTGGTGTTCGAGCTCAAGGGCGCGCGGGTCGGCGTCACCATCTGCGAGGACGTGTGGCAAGCGGAGCCGGCGCGCCAAGCCGCCAGGGCCGGGGCGCAATTGCTGCTCAATCTCAACGCCTCGCCCTTTCATGCCGGCAAGAGCCGGCGGCGATTGGAAATCCTGCAACAGCGGGCGGCCGAAAACGGACTGCCCATCCTCTACGTCAATCTGGTCGGCGGCCAGGACGAACTGGTGTTCGACGGCGATTCGCAAGTGGTCAACGGACGCGGGGAATTGACCCAGCGGGCTCCGCTCTGCGTCGAGGGTCTGTATCCGGTGGACTTCAGCGTCGGCGCGACGGTGGAACCGCTGCCCGGCGAGATTGCCTCGGAACCGGCTGGAGAAGCCGCGATTTATCAGGCCATCGTGCTGAGCGTGCGCGATTATGTGAATAAGAACGGGTTCCCCGGCGTGGTGTTGGGGCTGTCCGGCGGTATCGATTCGGCGCTGACCCTGGTTATCGCGGCCGACGCGCTGGGGCCGGAGCGGGTGGAGGCCGTGCTGATGCCCTCGCGCTACACCGCCGAAATGAGCAACTCCGATGCCGAACGGGAAGCCCGGGCGCTGGAGGTGAAATACCACCTGATGCCGATCGAGCCGGCGTTCGAGGCTTTCCTCGGCATTTTACAACCGGTATTGGCGGGGCTGCCGCCGGACAGCACCGAAGAGAACATCCAGGCCCGCTGTCGGGGGGTGATCCTGATGGCGATCTCCAACAAGACCGGCAAGCTGGTGCTGACCACCGGCAACAAGAGCGAAACCGCCGTGGGTTATTCCACCCTGTACGGCGACATGGCCGGGGGGTTTGCCCCGATCAAGGATGTGCTGAAGACGATGGTGTACCGGTTGGCGGCGTATCGCAACAGCCTGTCGCCGGTGATCCCGCAACGGGTGCTGGACCGGCCGCCGTCGGCCGAGCTGCGCCCGGATCAGACCGATCAGGACAGCCTGCCGCCCTACGATCTGCTGGATGCGATCCTGCAAGCCTACGTCGAGGAGGACCGTTCGGTGGAGGAGTTGATCGCGGCTGGCTTCGACCGGGCGATGGTGGAACGGGTGGCGCGGCTGGTGATCGTCAACGAATACAAGCGTCGTCAGGCGGCGCCGGGGGTGCGGATTACTCCGCGCGCCTTCGGGCGGGACCGGCGCTATCCGATCACCTCGGGATTCCGGCGCTAACCCGGCAAGCCTTTGGCGTTCAGCCTTTCAGGTGCGGCTGCATCTCCCGCAGCAGGGCCTTGAACACCTTGGGGTTGCCGGCGACGATGTTACCGGATTTCATGAAATCATTGCCGCCGCCGAAATCGCTGACCAGCCCCCCGGCTTCCTGCACCAGCAAGGCGCCGGCCGCGATGTCCCATTCCTTTAGGCCGAACTCCCAGTAACCGTCCAGCCGACCGGAGGCCACGTAGGCCAGATCCAGCGAAGCCGCGCCGGCCCGGCGCACTTCCACGCACTTGCCAAACAGGCTGCCGAAGAAATTGAGGTAGGCGGGCTGGTGTTGGGGATGGCGGAACGGAAAGCCGGTGCCGAGCAGGGCATTTTCCATTTGCGGGATGCCGCTGACCCGCATGCGCCGGTCGTTCATCTGTGCCCCGGCGCCGCGCGAGGCGGTGAACAGCTCCTGCCGGATCGGGTCGTAGATCAGCCCCGCTTCCAGCCGGGCCTTGTGGCGGAAGCCGATGGAGATGGCGAAATGCGGGATGCCGTGCAGAAAGTTGGTGGTGCCGTCCAGCGGGTCGATCACCCATTGGTACTCGTCGTGGCCGTACTGTTCGCCGCTTTCCTCGGCCAGAATGCCGTGGTTGGGATAGGTCTTGCGCAGGGTCTGGATAATTTCCTGTTCGGCCTGCACGTCCGCGTCGCTGACGAAGTCGTTGCGCTGTTTGGCGGTGACGCTCAGCCGTTCGAGGTTATCGAAGTGGCGGAGCAGGATGCGGCTGGCGCTCAAGGCGGCGCGCTTGGCGATGGTCAGAACTGGATGCATGGCGGATTGGATCGGTGAGAGAGCACAAGCGACCGGAGTCTCCGGCGCGGGCGCGCTATGATAGCAGAACTCAGCCAATATCTTGCGGGAGATCGAGCTTGAACAACGCGGCGGATTTTGTCGAAAAAGCGGATCAATTGGTCGGGGTCGGGCAGTTTCTCTTCGAACGCGGCTGGCTGCCGGCCACCAGCGGCAACTTGTCGGCGCGGCTGAGCGATGGCACGGTGGCCATCACCGTGTCCGGTCGTCACAAAGGCCGGTTGAGCCGTCACGACATCATGATCGTGGATGCCGCGGGTCGGCCGCTGACCGAGGGCAAGCGGCCCTCCACCGAAACCTTGTTGCATACTTCGCTCTACCAACGTTATCCCGAGCTGGGCGCGGTGCTGCACACCCACTCCACCCACGGCACCGTGCTGTCGCTGGTGCATCAATGGGAGTTGCGGTTGTGCGATTACGAGGTGCTGAAAGCCTTCCCCGGCGTGGATCAGCACGGTTTCGAGGTGCTGGTGCCGATTTTTGCCAGCGACCGGGACATCGCCCGACTGGCCGAGGAAGTGGAGCAGCGGCTGGAGCGAGACCCGAGCATCCAGGGCTATCTGATCGCCGGTCACGGTTTCTACACTTGGGGTCATTCGGTCGAGGACGCCTACCAGCATGTCGAGGCGTTCGAGTTTTTATTTGAGTGCGAAACCCTGCTGTTGAGGTTGCGTGGATGATCCGGGCGACTCTGACCGCCCGTTAGTTGCATGCCTGGCGCAACGCGCCGGCGGGCGCGGGATTTCTCGATGCGGTCGAGGGTTGAAGCCGGCGGCGCGGGGCCAGCATCAACCCTCCAATGGTTCGACCTTCCGTAGATCTCCGGTCAGCGCCAGATCGCAGTCGATGGACGGCAGCCGCAATACGCCATCAAGTTCGCTGCATTCCGTCAATAGCCATTGCTGGTCGGCTTGCCGCCGATACGATTCGATGTGTGGGCGGTTTTGGGCGATCAGCACATATTCGGCCAGCGAATCCAGTT
>CAVOGC010000021.1:0-18356 GCA_963695105.1 uncultured Gammaproteobacteria bacterium
CTGGTGATGTGCTTGCGGATTCTCGCGCCGCAGATCCTGGTCATGATCCTGGCCGGGTTCGCCGCCTGACCCCAACAGGCGGTTGTGTTGAAACACAACCATCCTCAACCACCAAGAAGGAGAAGACGCAAATGGACATCCAAAAAAACGTTTTTTTCGCCGCGATTACCACCGGCATGATGGTGCTGGGAATGAGCGCCGTCCCTGCCGCGACCCTGAGAGTGGCCTGCGGCTCGGGTCCGCACTTGGAGCATTGCACCAAGACCGTCCAGGCGTGGGGCAAGCAGCACGGGCATACGGTGGAAACCGTTTCTACCGCCAACTCTCCCACCGAACAGCTCGCTTTGTACCAGCAAATGCTGGCCGCCAAGAGCCCCGACATCGATGTCTATCAGATCGATGTGGTCTGGCCGGGCATCCTGGCGCCGCACCTGACGGATCTGAAACCCCATGCCAAGGGCACCGAAAACGGCCATTTCCCAGCCATCATCCAAAACAATACGGTGGACGGCAAACTGGTCGCCCTACCCTGGTTTACCGACGCCAGCCTGTTGTACTACCGCAAGGATCTGCTGGAAAAATATGGCGAGCCCGTGCCCCAGACCTGGGCACAATTGACCGCGACCGCCGAGAAGATCCAGAAAGCCGAGCGCAAGGCCGGCAACGACAAGTTCTGGGGTTTTTCTGGCAGGGTCGGGCCTATGAAGGGTTGACCTGCAATGGCCTGGAGTGGGTCGCCAGCCACAACGGCGGCACCATCGTCGAGCCGGACGGCAAGATCTCCATCAATAACCCCCAAGCGGCCAAGGCTCTCAACCAAGCCAAGCCCTGGGTGAACACCATTTCCCCACCGGGCGTGCTGAACTACACCGAGGAAGAAAGCCGCGGTGTCTTCCAGGCCGGTAATGCCCTGTTCATGCGCAACTGGCCCTACGCTTGGAGGTTGCCCCAAGGCGAAGATAGCGCGGTGAAGGGCAAGGTGGGCACGGCTCCTCTTTCCAAGGGTGGCGAGGATGGCCGCCACGCCGCCACCCTGGGCGGTTGGGAGATGGCTGTGTCCAAGTACTCCGCCCATCAGGAGGCGGCCATCGCGCTGACCCTGTACCTGACCGGCCCCGAGGTGCAGAAGCAGCGGGCCATCGAGTTGTCGCAGTTGCCCACCCTCTTAACTCTGTACGAAGACCCGGAGGTCCTGAAGGCAAATCCGTTCTTCGCCGAAATGAAGGAAATCCTGAGCAGTGCGGTCGCCCGTCCCGCCACCGTGACCGGCTCCAAGTACAACCAGGTCAGTAACGAGTTTTTCAACGCTGTGCATGTGGTACTGTCCGGCGGGAAGAGCGCCGAACAGAGCCTGGCCGACCTGGAAGGTTCGCTCAAGCGCATGAGTCGCGGTGGCAAGTGGTAAGCGGCTGATCGCCAACAGCGGCGCGGATTCGAGGCCGCGCCGTCTTCAAGCACTCGGAGCTGGTTCGGATGAACAAGGGGCATGGTGGAAAGAAGTCGTCGTCTATCAGATCTATCCCCGCGGTTTTTACGACAGCAACGGCGATGGCATCGGCGACCTGCGCGGGATTATTGAAAAACTCGATTACCTGAAAGATCTGGGCGTCGATGTGGTCTGGTTGTCCCCGATCTACCAGTCTCCCAACGACGATAACGGCTACGACATCAGCGACTATCACGCCATCATGGCGGAGTTCGGCACGATGGCGGACTTCGACGAGTTGCTGGAGCAGATTCACCGCCGGGGCATGAAGCTGCTCATGGATTTGGTGGTTAACCACACCTCCGACGAGCGCCCCTGGTTCGCCGAGTCGCGCCGGTCCAAAGGCAACCCTTACCGTGACTGGTACATCTGGCGTCCCGGCAAGGAGGGTTGCGAACCCAATAACTGGGAATCCCTGTTCGGTGGTTCGGCTTGGCAATACGACGAGGCCACGGACGAATACTACCTGCATCTATTTTCGAAGAAGCAGCCCAATTTGAACTGGGAAAAACGGCACCCCTTATGTCTACCAGGGCTTCGATTTTATGTCTACCAGGGCTTCGATTTTTTATTACTACCAACAGCTCATCCGGCTGCGCCGGGAAAATCCGGTGATCGTTTATGGCGCCTACGATCTGATCCTGGATGACCACGAACAGGTCTACGCCTTCACTCGGAGCTGGAAGGACGAGCGCCTGCTGGTGATCCTGAACTTCAGTGCCGACACGCCGGTTTTCGCCCTGCCCACGCCCATTCGCATCACGAGTCAGGAGTTACTGATCGGCAACTATCCGGTGGACGCAGGGGACGACATCAGGTTGCTGAATCCGCAGCCTTATGAAGCGCGGGTTTACCGCTTGCGCTGAGGCCCAAGGGGCGACAACCCCGGGACGCCTCCTGGACACTGTAAATAGCCCTAAAGCGAGGTATCAAACTGACAAAGAACAGCCATACTTACCTTGAAGACCACACATCACAGCAGGGAAAACCCTGGTCCGCGAGACGCCTATAAGGCAGCCCCCCGTGTCGGGCGTTTGGCAGAAAAATTCAATAAATCAATGCGAGGAACCATTATGAAAAATCGCAAACCCGTTGGCCTCTTCATTTCCATGGCATTCGGCGCGGCGCTGGCCGGCACCGGCGCGGTTCATGCCGATACGCTCGCGATTTCCTGCGGCGCGGTCGGACAGGAACTGGAGTTCTGCAAAACCGGCGCCGAGGCCTGGGCAAAGAAAACCGGCAATGAGGTCAAGCTCATCTCGACGCCCAATTCGACCACGGAGCGGCTGGCGCTGTATCAGCAACTGCTGGCGGCGGGCGCGTCCGATATCGACGTCTTTCAAATCGACGTCATCTGGCCCGGCATTCTGGGCAGCCACCTCATCGACCTCAAACCTTATTCCAACGGTATCGAGAAAGACTCATTCCCCACCATCGTTGAGAACAACACCGTCGATGGCAAACTGGTGGCCATGCCCTGGTTCATCGACGCCGGTCTGCTCTTCTATCGCAAGGATTTGCTGGCCAAACACGGCGCGCAACCTCCGAAAACCTGGCAGGAACTGACTGAAACCGCGAAAAAGATCCAGGACGCCGAGCGCGCCGCCGGTAACGACAAAATTTGGGGCTTCGTCTGGCAGGGGCGGGCCTACGAAGGTCTGACCTGCGACGCCCTGGAATGGGTCGCCAGTTACAACGGCGGCGCCATCGTCGATAAGAGCGGCGTCACCATCAACAACCCGCGGGCTGTTACCGCCATCGACACCGCCGCCGGCTGGGTCAAGACCATCTCGCCCGAGGGCGTGCTGAACTACGGGGAAGAAGAGGCCCGTGGCGTGTTTCAGTCCGGCAACGCCGTGTTCATGCGCAACTGGCCGTATGCCTGGTCGCTGGCGCAGGGACCGGATAGCAGCATCAAGGACAAGGTCGGCGTGAGTGCATTACCCAAGGGCGGCGCGGACGGACGTCACGCCGCCACGCTGGGCGGCTGGCAGCTTTCCGTCTCCAAGTATTCGAAAAATTCCAAGCTCGCCGCCGACCTGGTGATGTACCTGACCAGCCCCGAAGAGCAGAAACGCCGCGCCATCGAGGGCGCCTACAACCCCACCATCGCGGCTCTCTACAAGGATCCCGAAATTCTGGCCGCCGTGCCGTTCTTCGGCGAGTTGTACGACACCTTCGTCAACGCCGTGGCGCGGCCCTCCACGGTCACCGGCGCCAAGTACAACCAGGTGAGCAACGAATTCTGGAACGCCGTCCATAGCGTTCTGTCCGGCAAGGCCAAGGCCCAGGACAGCCTGGCCCAACTCGAAAGCTCGTTGAAGCGCATGAGCCGCGGCGGCAAGCGCTGGTGAACCCAAGTCGGCGATAAACTCCAGCGGCGCGGCCAGCAACCCGCCGCTGTTGCCTGATCGGGCTTCATTCATTCGCAAGAGGAGTCGCCATGGCTACCGCAGGAGTCGAAACCGTCAGTCAAGCAGCCAGCGAAACTGGCAAGGCCATCTCCCCACGCAAATCCCAGCTCACCCGAGGGCGGGTGCGGGCGGCGTGGCTGTTTTTAACCCCCATGCTGATTGTGGTGGCGATGGTGGCCGGCTGGCCGCTGGCGCGCACCATTTGGTTCAGTTTCACCGATGCCAATCTCTCCGATCTGGGCGGCGCCCAGTTTATCGGTTTGGAAAACTATCTCACCTACGTCGATGGCGAATGGTATGGCGTGCTGGCCGACGGCGAATGGTGGAACGCGGTCTGGAACACCCTGAAGTTCTCGGTGATCTCCGTCACCCTGGAAACCGTTCTGGGGCTGATCGTCGCCCTGGTGCTCGACGCCTCTTTCAGGGGACGCAGCCTGGTCCGGGCGGCGGTGCTCATCCCCTGGGCGATCCCGACCATCGTGTCGGCCAAGATGTGGGGCTGGATGATGCATGACCAGTTCGGCATCCTCAATCACATCATGCTGGGCATCGGCCTGATTTCCACGCCCCTGGCCTGGACCGCCAGCCCCGATCTGGCCCTGACGGCGGTGATCCTGGTCGATGTGTGGAAGACCACCCCGTTCATGGCGCTGCTGATCCTGGCCGCCTTGCAGATGCTGCCCACCGATTGCTACGAGGCGGCGCGGGTCGACGGCATTCACCCGGTCAAGGTGTTCTTCAAGGTGACCCTGCCGCTGATCAAGCCCGCCCTGATGGTGGCGGTGATCTTCCGCCTGCTGGACGCGCTGCGCATCTTCGACCTGATCTACGTGCTGACCTCCAACAGCAAGGACACGATGTCGATGTCGGTCTACGCCCGTCAGCAACTGGTGGACTTTCAGGCGGTGGGCTACGGCTCGGCGGCCTCGACGCTGCTGTTCCTGACCGTGGCCCTGTGCACCGTGCTGTACATCACCTTCGGCCGCGTGCGCTTCGACGGGAGGTAGACCATGAAACGATTCTTCAGTCAGTTGGGGTTTTATCTGCTGGTGGCGGCCATCGTGCTGTATGCGGTGTTCCCGTTCTATTACGCCATCGTCACCTCGTTCAAGACCGGTCCCGAATTGTTCAGCGTCGATTATTTCCCGTTGAGCTGGAACTGGGACAACTACGTCTCGGTGTTTCGCGAGCAGTCCTTTGCACATAACATCCTTAACTCCGTTTTGGTGTCCTTTGCCGTCGTCGCCGTGTCGCTGTTTCTTGGCGTGACGGCGGCGTTTGCGCTGGGGCGCGTGCAATTTCGCGGGCGCGGACTGCTGTTGCTCACCGTGCTGGGCGTGTCGATGTTTCCACAGGTCGCGGTGCTGTCGGGCATGTTCGAGCTGATCCGGGGCCTGGGCCTGTACAATAATCTGCTCGGCCTGGTGATCTCCTACCTGATTTTTACCTTGCCGTTCACCGTATGGGTTTTAACCACTTTCATGCGCGATCTGCCCAAGGAACTGGAAGAAGCAGCGATCATGGACGGCGCTTCGCCCTGGGGAATCATCGTCAAGGTGTTCATGCCGCTGATGTGGCCGGCGCTGGTCACCACTGGATTGCTGGCCTTCATCGCCGCCTGGAACGAGTTCCTGTTCGCGCTCACCTTCACCCTGACCAACGAGCAGCGCACCGTGCCGGTCGCCATCGCCCTGATCAGCGGCGCCAGCCAGTACGAACTGCCCTGGGGCAACATCATGGCGGCTTCGGTCATCGTCACCTTGCCGGTGGTGGCCCTGGTGCTGATCTTCCAGCGGCGTATCGTCTCCGGCCTGACGGCGGGCGCGGTGAAAGGGTAAAACGCCATGAACTTGCAAGATCACGACTGGTGGCGCGGCGCGGTGATCTATCAAATCTATCCGCGCAGTTTCATGGACAGCAACGGCGATGGCATCGGTGACCTGCCCGGCATCACCGGGCAACTCGACTATGTCGCGCGCCTCGGGGTCGATGCCATCTGGCTGTCGCCGTTTTTCAAGTCGCCCATGAAGGATTACGGCTACGACATCGCCGATTACCGGGACGTGGATCCGATGTTCGGGACACTGGAAGACTTCGACCCACTCGTGCACAAGGCCCACGCGCTGGGCCTCAGGGTGATGATCGATCAGGTGTTGAGCCATACCTCGGACCAACATGCCTGGTTCCAGGAAAGTCGCCGCGACCGGGATAACCCCAGAGCCGACTGGTATGTGTGGGCCGACCCGAAACCCGACGGCACCCCGCCCAACAACTGGCTGTCGGTGTTCGGCGGTTCCGCCTGGCAGTGGGACAGCCGTCGCCGGCAGTACTACCTACACAATTTCCTGGTCGAGCAACCGGACCTGAATTTCCACAACCCGGCGGTGGCGCAACAACTGCTGGACGAAGTGGAATTTTGGCTAAAGCGCGGCGTCGACGGTTTACGCCTGGACGTCGTCAACTTCTATTTTCACGACGCGCGGTTGCGCGACAATCCGCCCTGGGATCGCACGCTGCCGCGCCGCGACGGAACCAGCTTCAGCAATCCCTACGCCTACCAGCAGCATCGGTATGATCGGACCCGCCCGGAAAACCTGGTCTTTCTCAGGCGCCTGCGCGCCCTGCTCGATCGGTATCCCGACACGACGATGGTGGGGGAGATCGCCGACGACGACCCGACCGCGATCATGGCCGAGTACACGAGCGGCGGCGATAAACTGCACATGACCTACAGCTTCGATCTGCTGACCGAGCGTTTCGGCGCCGCTTACATCCGCCAGGTGGTGGAAGCGCTGGAGGCGCGGTTGGGTGACGGCTGGCCCTGCTGGTCGCTGGGCAATCACGATTTCATGCGGGTGCTGACCCGCTGGGGCGGCGCGAACCCACCGGAAGGTCTGGCCCAGATCCTCATGGCCCTGCTGCTGTCATTGCGCGGCAGCGCCTGCATCTATCAGGGTGAGGAGCTGGGCCTGACTCAGGCGGAGATTCCCCGGGAACGGTTGCGGGACCCCTATGGAATCGCCTTCTGGCCGGAATTCAAGGGCCGGGACGGTTGCCGGACCCCGATGCCCTGGCAGACTGGAGCGCCGCACGCCGGGTTTTCCAGCATGGAGCCCTGGCTGCCGATTCCCGAAGAGCACCGCCACCGGGCGGTCGATGTCCAGGACGGTCGATCGGACTCGATCCTTGAAGCCTATCGGGGTTTTCTGCGCTGGCGCCGCGCGCAACCCGCCCTGGTGCGCGGCGACCTTGCCTTCGTCGAGGCGCCGGAAAATGTACTGGCGTTGGTCAGGACCTGGCGGGATGAACGGGTCCTGGCGGTTTTCAATCTTTCCGGAGGCAACGTGGTCGTTTCGAGACCGCCCTCCAGTCAACTTGAGCCACTGGAAGGGCATGGCTTGCCGACGGCTCCGGCCGGAGCGCGGATGATGCTTCCCGCATACGGAGTGTTTTTCGGTCGACTCAGGGACGGTGGGTAGCGCTCATACTTGAGAGAGACAGCAGTCCGCTGGCGGACGATCCCGTTGCATCGTCGGCAAACCGGCCTCTACGAAGAAACCATACGCAACCACCTTACAGGAGTGATCCACGATGGCAGATATTCGCATGCGTAGCGTCTACAAGGCGTTCAAGGATGTCCGGGTGATCGAGCGCGTCGATCTCGATATCGAGGACGGCGAGTTCGCGGTCTTCGTCGGCCCCTCGGGCTGCGGCAAATCCACCCTGCTGCGGTTGGTGGCTGGGCTGGAGGACATCACCTCGGGCGATTTGTCGATCGGCGGCAAGCAGGTCAACGATGTGCCGCCCTCGCAGCGCGGCGTGGCGATGGTGTTCCAGTCCTACGCGCTGTACCCGCACATGACGATTTTCGACAACATGGCGTTTGGCCTGAAGCTCGCCAAGCAGGACGGCAACGAAATCAAGAACCGCGTCCACTGGGCGGCGAAGATCCTGCAAATGGAGCATCTGCTGGACCGGTTGCCGAAGGAGCTTTCGGGCGGCCAGCGCCAGCGGGTCGCCATCGGCCGGGCCATCGTGCGCAAACCCGGCGTCTTCCTGTTCGACGAGCCCCTGTCCAATCTGGACGCGGCGCTGCGCGTGCAAACCCGGATCGAGATCTCCAAACTGCATCACGATTTGGGCGCCAGCATGATCTATGTCACCCACGACCAGGTTGAAGCCATGACCTTGGCCGACAAGATCGTGCTACTGAACGCCGGCAAGGCGACTCTGGAAGACGGTAGCGTCGCCCAGATCGGCCCACCGCTGGACCTGTACCACCATCCGGTGAATCTGTTCGTCGCCGGTTTCATCGGCTCGCCCAAAATGAATTTCCTGCCTGGCCGGCTGGCTCAAATCGAACCCACGAACGCCACGGTGGCCTTGCCGGACGGTTCGACGGTGCGCGCCGCGGTCGACGCCACGACGGCGAAACCCGGCGATGCCGTGACCCTGGGTATCCGCCCGGAGCATGTGAGGCTTGGGACCGGCGCTGACAGCGCCGTCCAGGCCGAGGTCGCCTTTGTCGAGCATCTGGGCGAATCTTCATTCATCTATACCCAGGTCCAGGGGATCGAGAATCCAGCGATCGTGCGTCAGGAAGGCGACACTTTAGCCAAAATGGGTGACCACCTCACGCTCGGCCTGGCGACTCACCACTGCCATTTATTCAACGACAAGGGGCGGGCGTTCAAACGGCTGATCGAGTCCACCGCCGAGACCAAACCTGTCATCCAATAGCGGGGCTGGGTCCGACGGCGGATCACCCAAGTCATTCACCCCTACTCATGGACTCGCTACGATGATGCACGCAACAGTATCGGCTTTTTTTCTGGGCGCGCTGATGGTGGTCTCGCTTTCCGCCTCGGCGGTGGACGTGACGATTTCCTGCGGCGCGGTCGGCCAGGAGCGGGAATTGTGCGAGCAGGCCACCAACGCCTGGGCCAGGGAAACCGGCCATCGCGTCACGATCACTACGCCCCCGCAAAAGACCAACGAACGCTATTTCAAATATCTCATCGATCTCGGCAACGGCGACAGCCGCACCGATGTCTATCAGATCGACGTCATCTGGCCGGGGCTGCTGGCCAAGCATTTCGTCGATCTGAAGCAGTACATCAGCCAAGAGGACATCCAGCAGCACTATCCGGCGATGGTGACGAATGATACGGTCGATGGGCGCCTGGTGGGCATGCCCTGGTTCACCGACGTGGGTGTGCTGTACTACCGCAAGGATTTGCTGGAGAAATACGCGCTGCCGGTACCGCGGGACTGGTCGGAGTTGGCCGATGTGGCGCTGTATATCCAGGCCCAGGAGCGCAAGGCGGGGCAGACGGAGCTCTGGGGCTATGTGTTCCAGGGCGCGGCCTACGAAGGGCTGACCTGCAATGCCCTGGAGTGGATTGCCGCTTACGGCGGCGGCACGGTGGTTGACGCGGACGGCGCCATCACGATCGACAATCCCCAAGCCGTCATGGCGGTCGCCCGGGCGGCGAGCTGGATCGGCACGGCCGCGCCGCCGCGCGTGCTCTCGTTCAACGAGGAAGACGCCCGCCAGACATTCCAGCTCGGCAATGCCGTATTCATGCGCAACTGGCCCTATGCGTGGGCCTTGCTCAATGCCAAGGACAGTCCGGTGGCCGGCAAGGTCGAGGTGGCGCCGCTCCCCAAGGGCGGCATTAAAGGCACGTCCGCCAGCACCTTGGGCGGCTGGCAGCTCGCCGTCTCGAAATACTCCAAGAACCCCGCGGTGGCGGCCGATCTGGTGCGCTATCTGACCAGCGAAGCCGTGCAGAAACAGCGTGCCCTTACCGGCTCCTACGCGCCGACCATCATGCGCCTGTACGACGACCCGGAGATATTGGCGGCGCATCCCTTTTTCGCCAAGCTGCGCCCTATCCTGGAGAATGCGGTGGCCCGGCCCGTCGTCCAGACCGGCGACAACTACATGGCGGTGACGACCTACTTCTGGGACGCCGTACATAATGTGCTGCAAGGCCAAGGCACGGCGACGGACAACCTGAGCGCGCTGCGAAATCAATTGCGGCTGGTCAAATTTCGCGGCGGCTGGTAACCGCTTGGCCTGACTCAACCCACACCGGAGGACTCATGCACGCAACGCCAGCCAGCACCCGCTACGACAGCATGACCTACCACCGTTGTGGGCGCAGCGGCTTGGTGCTGCCCGCCATTTCTCTTGGGCTGTGGCACAACTTCGGTGGGGTGGATCCCTTCACGGACGCTCGGGACATGGTCCTGCGCGCCTTCGATCTGGGCATTACCCACTTCGATCTGGCCAACAACTACGGTCCGCCACCGGGATCGGCCGAGGAAACCTTCGGCCGCATCCTGCAACAGGATCTCGGGAACCACCGAGACGAACTGATCGTTTCCACCAAGGCCGGTTACTGGATGTGGCCCGGTCCCTACGGGGAATGGGGTTCGCGTAAATACCTGGTGGCCAGCCTCGATCGGAGCCTGAAGCGGTTGGGGCTGGATTACGTCGATATCTTCTATCATCACCGTCCCGACCCCGACACGCCCCTGGAAGAAACGATGGCCGCGCTCGATCATGTGGTCCGTCAGGGCAAGGCGCTTTACGTCGGCATCTCGTCCTACTCGCCCGAGCAAACGCGGCAGGCCGCGCGGCTGCTGCGCGAATTGGGAACCCCGTGTCTGATTCATCAGCCGCGCTACAGCCTGTTCGACCGCTGGATCGAACAGGGCTTGCTGGAGGTACTCGCGGAGGAAGGCATCGGCTGCATCGTATTTTCCCCGCTGGCCCAGGGCTTGCTGACGGACAAATACCTCGACGGCCTGCCCGCCGATTCCCGGGCGGCGAAAGCACATGGTTTTCTGCAGCCGGGCGAGATTACCCCGGAGAAACTCGACAAGGTCCGCCGACTGAACGGGATCGCCCAACAGCGGAGGCAAACCCTGGCGCAGATGGCCCTGGTCTGGGTACTGCGCCATGCGGGCGTCACTTCGGCCATCATCGGCGCCAGTCGGGTGCGGCAAGTTGAAGACGGCGTGGCCGCCCTGCGGGCCGCAGTATTTCAACCGGAAGAACTGCAGGCGATTGACGCGATCCTGGCCGTCTGACCGCGAGCAGGCACGAGATCAGCGCGCGCTCAGATCGGGCAAAGTGGTTTGGCGAACACCTAGCGCTCGGGTTTGAGCGGTCGTGTTCTGATCTCAACGGCCGAGGGCGGCACATGAATCCCCTGTTCTCTCTCAAGGTCCGGCCCGGACATCCGGATTTTCTCGACTGGCCGTGGATGCAATCCATCGTCGACTGGCCAGGCGAACGCTTTGTCGATCTCCCGCGTGGGCCTTCCCGGCACGAGGTCCGTTTCATTGCCCACGAGCAGGGAATCTACGTCATCAAGGAATTACCCAGCGCCGCCGCGCGCCAGGATTACGAAGTGTTGCGGGCGCTGGAAACCCAGGACGTGACCACCGCCATTCCCGTCGGCATCGTTGAAGACCGCTATCCCGATGCGGGCGCCGAACGCTCGGCGGCCATCATCACCCGCTATCTGGAACACGCCTTTTCCTATCAGGAACTGTTGCAGGGCCACGGGTTTGGCGCCCGCCGCGAGCAGATGCTCGACGCCTTCGCCGGCCTGCTGGTGGAGTTGCACCTGGTCGGCTGTTTCTGGGGCGATTGTTCGCTGGCCAACGTTCTCTATCGCTACGACGCCGAGGCGATCGAACCCATCATGGTCGATGCCGAAACCTCGGTGTTGCGGGAGTCTCTGTCCGACGGCCAACGCGAAGAGGATTTGGAGATCATGATCATCAACGTGGCCGGTGGCATGGCCGACATCGCCGCCGCGCAGGGCCTGTCCATCGACGATGCCGATCTGGCGCTGGGCGAGGACATCGCGGATCGCTACCGGAACCTGTGGCGGGAACTCACCGAAACCATGCTTATCGCACCGGAGGAAAGCTTCAAAATCACGGAAAAGATCCAGCGGCTCAACGAACTCGGCTTCGATGTGGATGAAGTGGATCTGATTCCGGCCGATGGCGGCCGGCGGCTGCGGATGAAGGTGAGGGTCGGCGGCAGAAATTTTCATTCCGCCAAACTCCACCGTTTGACCGGCGTCGAGGCCCTGGAACGCCAGGCTCGCCAAGTGCTCTCGGACCTGCACTATTATCAATGTCTGGCTGGCGCCAGCACCGCCACCGGCAAGGAAGTCGCCGCCGTGCAATGGCGAGTCGGTGTGTTCGAACCGATGCTGGAGCGATTGCGGGCAACGGCCGACATCCAGGATTCCATCCAGGCCTACTGCGCAATGCTGCACCACCGCTATCTAAAGTCCTGCGAATCCGGTCGGGATGTCGGGACGGAAACGGCTTTCCAGGACTGGCTGGCGGTCGGTCGGCCAGATTACGCGCGCGCCGCGGAGAATCCGCTCCCAGCCGGGATGCCGGCTGTATGAATGAACAGCGGGAAACGCCCGCCCGGTTCGGTCAGTCCCCAGCCGTCCCCGCCCGTCCCCCGGGATATCCAGCCGAACTCGAACAGATCCTGACCTTGCGGGACGGCCGTCCGGTGTTCGTCCGGCCGGTAATCCCCGCCGATGAACTGGCTTTCGAACGCGAGTGGCGCGAGGCCGATCCCGAAACGCTTTATCAACGTTTCTTCACGCCGCGCCCCAAACTGGATGCCCGACGCCTGCATTCATTCACGCATGTCGATTATCAGTGGCGGCTGGCGCTGGTTGCCTTCGCCAAGGACACCCGGGCGGTCGGCATTGCCCGCTATGAAGGCACACCCGATCAGGATCACGCGGAAATCGCCTTCGTGGTGAATTCCGCCTGGCGGCGGGTCGGACTGGCGAGCGGGCTGTTGGGTCTGCTGGCCGAAGCGGCGCGGGTGCGGGGACTCCGGCGGCTGGTCGCGCTGTTTCTCCAGGACAATCAGGCCATGGCCACGCTGCTGGCCCGGGCCGGTTTCGGTCCCTCGCAAGTGAATGCCGGCGTCGCCATTGCCGAGAAGACACTCTAATCCGCGTGTCTGGCCACTGGAGCGCGGGCCGCGATCACGCCGATCAGCGCGGCGACCAGCGCCAACGCTCCGGTCAGGGTGATGGCCTCGGCGACGAAACCGATCAGCGGCGGTCCGCCGAGAAACCCGCAGTAGCCGGTCGTGGCGACCGCCGCAATGCCCACCCCCGGCGCCACGCCGGGAATCCGCGAACCGGCGCGGAACAGCACCGGAACCACATTGGCCAGACCCAGTCCCACCAACCCGAAACCGACGATGCTCAGCGCGGGTTCCGTGGCCCAAAGGGCGAGAATCAATCCGAGGGTGGCCAACAGACCGCTGAGTCGCAACAGGAGCACCGAACCCCACTGACCGGTCAGGCGGTCGCCGGTCAGGCGACCCACCGCCATCAGCAAGGCAAACGCCGCAAAACCTCCAGCCGCAACCCCTGCTTCGGTACCGAGCACGAAACGCAAGTAGACCGCGCTCCAATCCGCGATCGCTCCTTCGGCCAGCAGGCAGATGAAGGCCAAGCCCCCCAATCCCAGTAGCGGGCCGGTCGGTCGGGCGAAATGGGATTCCGTGGTTTTGGTGTCGGCCTCTGGCGGCAGCAGACCACGCGCCGCCGCCAGACTCAGGAAACCCAATCCGAAGGCGGCGGCGGTCAGATGCGTCCGGGGCGCAAGACCAGTTGCCAGCGCCCATCCCCCGACGACGGCGCCGATCATGGCGCCGATGCTGAACAGGCCGTGCATGGAAGAAAAAATGGGTCGGGCATAGCCGCGTTCCACCGCTAACCCCTGCGCGTTCATCGCCACATCCATGGCGCCATTGGCGATGCCGAAACCCAGCAGCGCCACGATCAGCCATGGCACACTGGGGGCCAAAACCGGCAGAGGGAGGGTCAGGCAAAACGCCAAGCTGGCGGTTGCCGTGACCGCCCGGCTACCAAACCGGCCCAGCAGCCATCCGCTGGCGCTCATCGCCACCAATCCGCCGAGCGCGATACACAGCAGCGCCAAACCCAGCATACCCTCGCTCAGGCGGTGATGCTGCTGAACGCCGGGAATGTACGGCGCCCAACTGGCGAACACGGCGCCATTGATAAAGAAAATAGTCAGGACGGCGCGCCGAGCCGTGGCCAGGCGCGCCGCAAGGGACTGGGCGTCGGCACTCATGAAAGATGGAACCCCGGCATCAGACGCCTGCCCGGGGGACTGACTAGCGCGAACCCAACACCCCCCATTCCTCTTCGGCTTCCATGTCTGCCGGCGTCACCGCAACCGGTCCGGTGCGCATGTTGCGCTGGATGAGTAGCTGGCGATAGGCCTGATAATTAGCCTCATTACCCAGATAAATACACCGGCAGAAATTGGGGTCGGCATAATAATAAATCGGCTGGTCGCCCGTTTTTCGCACCGCCACTTCGTAGAGCGGCACCCGTCGCAAGCGCGACATTTTTTCGGGAGTATCGGCCGGTTTCATACTGAAGCCGGCGGCTGTTAACAGCTCTTCCTGCTGGTTGGCGGTCTGTTGCATGGCAGACGCGCAACCAGCCAAGGCCACGCTCACGGCGGCCGCCATCAGCCCCATGGTCAATTGATTCATCGTTTTGCCCTCGTCGATCCGTTTCCGTTTAGAACCAGGTTTCCATCTGCACTCCGAATAACCAGTGATCGGTCCCCGTCCAACCGGTTAGAGCAAAGGTATTGGGTTCCGATATGGGTCGGCCATAATTAAAGTCGTTAAGACCTTTATCCCACGTCATATAGGAAATTAGGCCACGCAACGCTGGCCGCACAAAAAATCCACCGCCGGTATCGATATTGAAGGTCGGCGCCAAGGTGAACTTGAAGACGTTTCCGCTGGCTTTCGTCTTCAAATCGGGTTCGAGTTGAGGTGTGTTGGGACCCGTGTTGAGATCCTGGTATTGATAGGTCGCTTCATAAGCCATCATGAAATTCTGCGTGATAGGCTGTTCGAGACGCAGGTTCAAAGACACCCACTTATATTCATCCCCCTTGTAGAAGTAGTCTTGACTGTATTGCGCCATCAACGCCGGGGCAATACGCCAGCTATCGTTAATGGGCGTCACGCCAAAGGTGTAAACCCGCACGGTTTGGGCATCGCTGGTCAGGTCACCCTGGCCACCGAGGACTTTCGGTTGAGCGCCCAAGCCATAACCATAGAGAATCCCGGTTTTGGAGAAGCCCTGCGAATATCCGTAAAAGTTGGACCGGTTATAACCCAACATCAGATGAGCGCCGCTTTCCGCCGCGTCGGGTATGAGCTTGTCGACTTCGTCGTTATTGGCGGCCCACATGCCAGACAACATGAACTGCCAGGGACCCACATAGTTGTTGCTGGTCAGGATATAACTCTGAACCTGATCGTTGGTGGGCTCTATGGTGCCAAAATTACGCGCATACAAAGTGAGGTTGGTCGACCAGTTTTCGGTCGGCTTGACATCGTAAATACCAGCGCCGGTGCCGGCCAGAAAGACAATGTCCGAATCGTAGAAGTGAATATCGAAGTTATTGCGATCAAACCGCTTGCCCGCCCACAACACCGCGTCCTGGAAAGTGCTGGAACCGGCAAAGCTTTGCAGGTTGCCGAGTTCCGCAAAGATCTGGCGAACATTTAAATTGCTATCGTCGGCGGTCCAGTCGTTGTTGGTCAGCACCCCGTCGGCAATCATCAACCGATATCTGGAATAGGCACCGCTTTCGTGGTTGATTTTACTGTCGAAGACCGCTTCCACATATTTATCCGGCTCCACCCCCAAGCGCCCGATGGGGCCGCCGAGCGCCCCGGCCGGCGTCATGTAGGGACCGACCCCTCTGACATTGTTGCCCGATTCGTCGGTCAAAAAACCAGCCCGGGCGTACCCCTTAAAGGAAAATTGAGGTCCCTCGGCTGCCGCCACCTCTTTTTCCACCTCTTGTCCAGCTACGTATTCTCTGGCGGCGGTGGTAGCGATTGCCTGAGCCTGTTGTTGGACTTGGCCAACTTGCGTTTCCACTTGCGCAGCCTTCGTTTCCGCCTTCACGGCCCGGGTTTCTGCCTGGGTCGCTTTCGTTTCTACTCGTGCGGCCCGCGCTTCGGCCTGTTTGGCCTGCGCTTCGGCCTGCCGAGCCCGCTTCTCGGCCTGCTGAGCTTTGGTTTCCGCCTGTTGGGCGCGCTTTTCCGCCTGTTCCATGCGCTTTTCCAACTCCATCATCCGCTTTGCCAGTTCGTCCATGTCCGCGGCCTGAGCCGTGCCGGTCAGCAATGCTAACGCGATGCCGGCGCTTAGAGTGGATTTATTCATGCTGTCTTCCCTCGCCTGCGTTGTATATTTGAATAATTTTGTTGCAATACAACCAAAACATAGCGGCAATAAAAATGCAAGACCACACCAGAAATAGAAATATTGGGGCTGGAAAGTTGTATCAAATTTACAAACATGGCACGCAGCCACAGTCCAGGGTCGCGGCGGGATCAGCCCTCGGGAACCTGCTCCAGCCACAGCGCCTGATAGGGTTCGAGCTTCAAATCAGACCAACCATCCAGCACTTTCCCCTCCAGACGGTCGATGAGTTCCCCGATGAATCCCATGTCATGGATCCGGTGGCGGGGGACCGTCTGGTCGTGCTCGGTGAAATTGGCCAGCACCAGCAGGCGCCCCCGGGCGCTGGCGCGGATCAGCCCAAAAACCTGCTCGTTGTGCGTCCAGACGGCGTAACAACGGGCCTCGGCGTGCAGGCTCAGCGTGCGTTTGCTGGCCTGAATCATGCCGCGCAGGGCATGAAAAATCCGGGCGGTGAGGGTCTGCCACTCGTGCCGCTGTCCGGCCCGGTTCCAATCCATCCGGGGACGATGAATCCAGCGGTTGTCGTCCGCGAGGTTCGGGTCATCCAGATAATGTGGGTCGTTCAGCAGGCCGAGTTCGTCGCCCATGTAGATCATGGCGATACCATTGAACGCGAGCATCATGGCGTGCAGTAGCAGGACGCGGCGCACCGCCAGGTCGATTTCCCGCCAGTCCTCCTTTTCAGCGGCCGCTTCCAGCCCGGCGAGGGACGCCAAAGTGCCGCTGATCCGCCGGTCGCCGGTTTTGGGATTGTGTTGGAAGGTTACGCCCCGGGCGAAGGTACCGGGAAACCGGCTGCCGTAGAAATCACTGAGAAAGGCGCGATGCAGGAAACCGGACAAGCCAATGGCCGCGGCGTCCTCGTCGCGCACCGCCCAACCGATGTCGTCATGGCAACGAACGTAGGTCAGCCAGGCGCAGCCCACGGGGGTATCCGGCATGTTCTGCAAGGCATGGGTCATCAATACCACCCGGCGCTCGGCCAGACTGCTCCATAGCAGCACCATGAACGAGTTGTGGTAGGCGATTTCGCATTCCTTGTTCGTGGCCGCGCCCAGCCCCAAGTAGGGGAGCAACCGGTCGGGCGAGACGATGGCCTCGGCCTTGAACAGCAGGCCGGGCGCGGCGATCCGGGTCAGCGCCCGAAACGCCTGCAAGAGCGCATGCGCCTCGGGCTGGTTCTGGCAGTCCGTTTGCAACCGCTTCCACATGAAGGCGACCGCGTCCAGCCGCAGGATTTCCACGCCCTGATTGGCCAGAAACAGCATGATGTCCAGCATTTCGGCCAACACCGCCGGATTGGTGTAGTTCAGATCCCACTGGTACTCGTTGAACGTGGTCCACACCCAGCGCTGGCAACGGTCGTCGTAGGTGAAATTGCCCGGCGCGAAATCCGGAAATACTTCGGGCAGGGTCAGTTCGTATTGATCGGGCATCGTCCGGTTGGGAAACAGGTGGTAATAGCCTTGATAAACCGGATCGCCAGCGACCGCCTTGCAGGCCCACTCATGTTCCTTCGCGGTATGGTTGCACACCAGGTCGATGCACAGACTGATGCCTTCAAGACGCAATGCTGTTGCCAGTTCGCGCAAATCCTCCATGGTTCCGTAAACGGGATTGACTTGGCGGTAGTCCATGACCGCGTAACCGCCGTCATTGGCGCCGGGGCGCGGTTTGAGCAGTGGCATCAGGTGCAGGTAAGTGACCCCGAGTTCCTTCAGATACGGAATCTTGTCCTTGACACCCGCCAGGTCGCCGGCGAAACGGTCCACATAGCAAACATAACCGATCATGTGAGGCTGCTGGAACCAGTCGGGTTCGCTGACCCGCCGCAGGTCGAGCAGGCGCAATGCCTCCGGCCGGCTGGCGTAGGCTCGGGCCACAATGCTCAGCAGGTTTTCGAGATGCGCGGCAAAGTCCGGGCGCTCGCCGTACAGCTTCATCAAGGGTCTCAGCACATCCGGTAGGTACAGATCGAACCGAATGCGGAAGATGGCCTGTTCCAGAGATTCCATCTGGTTCAGGGAATCTTGTAGCAGGCGATCAATAACCGGTTCTGATCGGCTTCGTCGAAAAGCGACGGATTGTTCATATTTTTTCCACGGGTAA
>CAVOGC010000022.1:0-40413 GCA_963695105.1 uncultured Gammaproteobacteria bacterium
AGGTTCTTCTGGTACATGTTGCGTACATAGAAACTGTGCATGTCTCGGGGCATTCGGGTGGAATCGGAGTTCCAGTACAGCAGATCGAAGGGATAGGGGTCGTTGCCCAACAAATAGTTGTTGACCACGAAGTACCAGATCAGATCGTTGGCACGCAACATGCTGAACACGCCAGCCATCTGGCTGCCGTCCAGATAACCCCGCTCGCCCATCTGCTTCTCCAGCAGGGTGATCAACTCCTCGTCGATGAACACTTCCAGTTCGCCCGGCTCGCTGAAATCGGTCATGCAGGCGAAGCAGATGGCGCTCTTCACCCGCTGGTCTTTATTGGCGGCGAGATAGGCCAGCGTGGTGAGCAGGATGGTGCCGCCCAGACAGTAGCCGGCGGCGTTGATTTCCCGCTCGCCGGTCGCCTGCTCGATGGCGTCCATCGCCTCCACGAGGGACAGCATGTAGTCCTCGAAGGTCTTGTGCGCCAGCCGCTCGTCCGGGTTGACCCAGGAGGTCATGAATACCGTGAATCCCTGGTCCACCATCCACTTGACCATCGAGTTCTTGGGCCGCATGTCCATGATGTAAAACTTGTTGATCCAGGGCGAGACGAACAGGAACGGTCGCTGATGAACGGTCGGGGTGCTGGGGTTGTATTGAACCAGTTGCATCAACTCGTTCTGAAAGACGACCTTGCCCGGTGTGACCGCGATGTTTTCGCCCGGCTTGAAGGCCTTGAGATCGGTCATCTTGATCTGCAACTGGCCGCGGCCGCGCTCCACATCCTCCAGCAGATTCTGGAGCCCCTTGACCAAATTGTCTCCGCCCGAATCGAGTGTGGCCTGGAGCACGGTCGGATTGGTCAGCACGAAATTGGTGGGCGCCATGGCGTCCACGAACTGACGGGTGTAGAACTGGACCTTGCGGGCGGTCTTGTCGTCCAGCCCCTCGACCTTGCGAACCAGCCCTTGCAGGCTGTCGGCGGCCAGCAGATAGGACTGTTTGATGAAATCGAACACCGCGTTTTCCGCCCACTGCTCGTCCTTGAAGCGCTTGTCGCCGGGCGGCGGCGCGATGAGCGGCTTGCTTTCCTTGCCCTGCATCCGCTGGGAGGCCGCCTGCCACAGATCGAGGTAGTTTTTCCAGAAATTGACTTGGGCCTCGATCAATTGGTCAGGGTTTTTCAGCAACTTGTCGAAAAGTTCCTGAAAGGATTTACTGATGATGGCGGGGTCCATGATCGGGATTTGGTCGCCGCCTTCCTGGCGCTTGAGGAATTCTTGCAGCACCCGCTGGCTCTGCTCGATGATCTTGGAAAAATTCTGAGCCAGCTTGTTGAAGTCAGGTTGCTTGCTGTCAGGAGAGGGCGATGCGGGGGCCTTGGCCATGGGGATACCTCACTTCGGTCGGGGTAATCCCAAAATTATAGGCGAGACTAACCGCGGCCGCTGAAGTGGAATCGAGGCCGTATTGATGGATGAGAAAGTTGAATTATCCCGCCGGCGGCTTGGCCAGCAGGCGACGCAACTCCTCGGCATCGGGACGAAAGTACAGCAGCGGTAGGCAGGCCAGTACGGCGAAGGCGACTGGCGCCCAGTCGAAATGGTCGATCAGGTACGCCACCAGACCATAGATCGCAATGCTGCCGGCCATGACCGAGGTAATGAGGCTGGCGCTGATGTAGCGGGCGGCTGGTGCGGGCGGAGCCTGTCGGCGCGCGGCCCGCGCATTGCCGCTCAGAATTTTGCCGCGCACGAAGGACAGTACGCCGATTTCGATACCGGCCAGCACCAACAGCAGCAGCGTTATGGCGCCAGCCGGGATGCCTTGCAAGGGTGGAAGAATCACGATCTGGCCGATGAAATAACTCAGGGCGGTAAAGACCGTAATCATGATCCAGCCCAGCGCCCAACTCAGGTTGAGTTGGCGGGTCGCGGCGGCCACAGTCAGCCGGGATGAAGACAGGTTCGACATGGTGTCCTCGCGTTGCGATCCGGAAAATACCGCCAGTCAGTGTGGCCGGTTTTGCCGAAAGTACAAGGGTGGGCTCATTGAGCGTGATGCCTCATGTCTCGGGCTGGTTGATCGCTTATTCCCACCGAAACATCCAGGCGCCGATGAGCATGAAGCCCAGGCTCATCGCGGCCAGTACCAGCAGGTGCCCGGAGACATCCATCAGACCGGCGCCATCGATCATGATCGCGCGCGAGGCATCGATGATATGCGTCAGCGGCGCCAATTGGGCGCACTGTTGCAGGAAGGGATGCACGCCCTCCAGCGAAAACCAGACCCCCGACAGAAACGTCATCGGCCAACTCAGCGCGTTCAGGAGTCCCGCCGCCAACTCCTCGCTGGTGGCGCGGGCGGCGACCAGCAAGCCGAGGCTGAGCAGGCTGACCGCGCCGAGCGTGAATACCACGAGCAGGGCGAGATAGGAGCCGAACATGGCAAAACCGACAAACAGGTTGGTGCCGACGAACACCAGCACGGTCGAGACCATGACCAGCAGCAACCGCGAGGTGATTTGAGCGGACAGAAATTCCAGCGGCAGCAACGGAGTGGCCCTGAGGCGTTTGAGCATCCCGTTCTTGCGGTAGCGCACGATCACGTAACCGACCCCGAACAGGCAACTGAACATCATGTTCATCGCCAGTACGCCGGGCAGCACCCAATCCACATAACGGATGGCGCGGCCGCTCACGCTTTGTTTGCTGAAGCTCAGCCGGGCATCGGCGCCCCGCAGTATTCGTTCCAGCACGTAGCCTTTCGGCGATTCCTCGTTGATCCAGTAGCGTTGCCCGGTGGGGTCGAACAGCATGTCGAGCTGATGGCGTTCGACCTTGGTCAGCGCGGCGCTCAGATCGGTGGTGGGGATAAAGCGGATGTAGCGGGTCTGGAAAAATTCGCTGCCGTTGCGGTCGCCGGTATCGTTGAGCAGCCCCACTTTGTAAAGGTCCAGTCCCGGTCCGGAAAAGGCGAAGGTAAAGCCGGCGATCAGGGAAATGGGGAACAGCAGGTTCCAGGTCAGCGAGGATCGGTCGCGCAGGAATTCCCAGTTGCGGTGCACGAACACCGCCCAGAAGCGCTTGAAGCTCACGCCCGCAACTCTCGACCGGTCAGTTCCAGGAACAGATCCTCCAGGGTACGCGGCCGGATCTGCAACCGCGCCAGCGAGATGTCGCGGGCCAGCAATTCGCGGATGGCGGCGGTGACGTCGCGGGTCAGGATTTCCACCGAATTCCGGCCCCGCACCACGGTGTGCGCCAGCGAGGGAGGGGGATCGGGAAAGTCGGCCGCCGGCAATTGCAGCACCACGTCATCGAAGTGGGCTTCCAGCAGCTCGCGCGGCGTGCCTTGGGCAATGATCCGGCCATGGTCCATGATGGCGATTTCGTCGCACAGATGGTAAGCCTCATCCATGTAATGCGTGGTGAGCAGGATGGTCTTGCCGCGCGCCTTGATGCGGTGGATCAGTTCCCAGAAATTGCGGCGGGCCTGCGGGTCGAGGCCGGTCGTGGGTTCGTCCAGGAAAATCAGTTCCGGGTCGTTGACCAGGGCAATGGCCAGCAGCAGCCGCTGGCGCTGGCCGCCGGACAGCTTGCGGGTATCGCGGTCGAGAAACTCGCCCAGCGCGCAGGCTTCGATCAATTCGTCGAGCGGCAGGGTCCGGGTGTAGAAATTGCCGAACATCCGCAGGTTTTCGCGGCCGGTGATGAAGTCTTGCAGCGCCGTGGACTGGAACATGATGCCGACTTCCTGACGGAAGCGCGGTCCCAAAGCCTCGTCGCGATAGCGGATGTGGCCAGCGGTCGGTTGCTGAATGCCCTCCAACATTTCGACCGTGGTGGTTTTGCCCGCGCCGTTGGGGCCGAGCAGGCCGAAGCAGCAGCCGGCCGGAATGGCGAGGTCGATGCCGTTCACGGCGTTGACCCCGCGAAAGTGCTTGATCAGATTGCGAGTTTCCAGCAGGGCGCTCATGGGGTTTGCAGACCGGAATCGAGGGGAATGCGCTGGGTTGGCGGATCGGCCAGGAAAGGACCGCAAGAAAAAAGGCGGGCTTCGTCGAGCGTCCCCCGCCTTTCTTCAGCGCCCCGGTGGTTGCGGGCCTACGCGGTCAGGTCCTTTGATCCGACCTCGCTGTCGTCGCTTTTGTCGTCGTCGCTGATGACCTTGACTTCGGATTCGCTGCTCTCGAACACATGGCTGCTGTTGAAAGTGAGCTGGCTCGGGACCCAGCCTTGCCGCCGTTGCAGGTGGTAGGCCAGCCCGGTGCCGGCCGGGATCAGCCGGCCGACGATCACGTTCTCCTTCAGCCCGCGCAGGTCGTCGCGCAGCCCACGCACCGCCGCTTCGGTCAGCACCCGGGTGGTTTCCTGGAACGAGGCGGCCGAGATGAACGACTCGGTGGCCAGCGAAGCCTTGGTGATGCCGAGCAGGATCGGCTGCCAGACTGCTTTGACCCGGCCTTCGGTCTCGGCTCGATCGTTCTCTTCCAGCCCGCGGGTGCGTTCGATCTGCTCGCCCTTGATGAAAGGCGTTTCGCCCGGATCGATGACATCGACCTTGCGCAGCATCTGGCGAATGATCACTTCGATATGCTTATCGTTGATCTTGACGCCCTGCACCCGGTAGACGTCCTGAATTTCCTTGACCAGGTAGGCGGCCAGTTCCTGCACCCCGAGCAGACGCAGGATGTCGTGCGGGTTCGGCTCGCCGTCGGCGATCATTTCACCCTGCTCGACGTACTCGCCGTCGAACACGCCAACATGCCGCCACTTCGGGATCAATTCCTCGTAGAGAACGTCGCCGCCCTTATCGCGAATCACCAGTCGCTGCTTGCCCTTGGTTTCCTTGCCGAACTCGATGATGCCGGATTTCTCGGCGAGGATGGCCTGTTCCTTGGGCTTGCGCGCCTCGAACAGGTCGGCCACCCGCGGCAGACCGCCGGTGATGTCGCGGGTCTTGGAAGACTCCTGCGGAATGCGGGCGACGATGTCCCCCACCGCCACCTCGGCGCCGTCGGCCAGGTTGACGATGGCGCCGGCCGGTAGCGGATATTGCGCCAGGTTGCTGGTGCCGGGGATGAACAGATCGTTGCCGTAGGAGTCCACCAGCCGCACCAGCGGTCGCTTGTCCTTGCCCTGCGCGCCGCGCTGCTTGGGGTCCATCACCACCAGGCTGGTCAGGCCGGTCATTTCGTCGGAGTGCCGTTGTACGGTGATGCCTTCCTCGAACTCGGCGAAGCGCACCGAGCCGGCCACCTCGGTCACAATCGGGTGGGTGTAGGGGTCCCAGCGGGCGATAACCTGACCGGCCTCGGCCGCGTCGCCGTCCTTGACCGTCAGCTCCGCGCCATAGGGCACCTTGTAACGCTCCCGCTCGCGGCCCTGGTCGTCCACCAGGGTGATTTCGCCCGAGCGGGAGACCGTCACCAGGTTACCGTCCCGCCGCTGCGCCACCTTCATCTTGTGCAGCCGCAGGGTACCCCGCGATTTGATCTGCACGTTGTTGCTCACCGTGGTCCGCGAGGCCGCCCCGCCGATGTGGAAGGTGCGCATGGTGAGCTGGGTGCCGGGTTCGCCGATGGATTGGGCGGCGATCACGCCCACTGCCTCGCCGCTGTTGACGCGGTGGCCGCGCGCCAGGTCGCGGCCGTAGCAGGTGGCGCACACGCCGTAGCGGGTCCGGCAGGTGATGGCCGAACGCACCCGAATACGATCGATGTGGAGTTCATCGAGCGTGGCCACGCCCTGTTCGTCGAGCAGGGTGCCGGCGGGAATGGCGATGTCGTCGCCGCCCGGCTGAAAGACATCTTGGGCCACCGTTCGACCAAGCACCCGGTCGCGCAACGGTTCCTTGATATCGCCTTCCTCGACCACGGGCGTCATCCACAGTCCTTCATTGGTGCCGCAGTCCGGTTCGGTCACCACCAGATCCTGGGCCACATCCACCAAGCGCCGGGTCAGGTAGCCGGAGTTGGCGGTCTTGAGCGCGGTGTCGGCCAGACCCTTGCGGGCGCCGTGAGTGGAGATGAAGTACTCCAGCACGCTCAAGCCTTCGCGGAAGTTGGCCTTGATTGGGGTCTCGATGATCTCGCCGGATGGTTTGGCCATCAGCCCGCGCATGCCGGCCAACTGGCGGATCTGCGCCGCCGAGCCACGGGCGCCGGAATCGGCCATCATGAACACCGGGTTGAGAGAGGGTTGGCGGACTTCCCGGCCCTCGCGATCAACCACCGTCTCGGTGCCCAGATTGTCCATCATCGCCTTGGCGACCTGGTCGTTGGTGCGCGACCAGATATCCACCACCTTGTTGTAGCGCTCGCCCTTGGTGACCAGCCCGGAGGTGTACTGGTCGTCGATTTCCTTGACTTCCTGCTCGGCTTTTTCCAGCAGCTCGGTTTTCCTGGCCGGAATCTGGAAGTCTTCGAAGCCGATCGAGGAGCCGGAGCGGGTGGCGTAATGGAAACCGGTGTACATCAATTGATCGGCAAAGATCACGGTGTCCTTCAACCCCAGTCGCCGGTAGCACTCGTTGATCAACCGGGATACGACCTTTTTGGTCAGCGCCCGGTTGATCAGTTCGAAGGGCAGGCTCGCAGGCAGGATATCGGACAATAAAACTCGCCCAACGGTGGTTTTTACCCGCTTCAGTACGGTGCGGGCGTGACCTGCTTCGTCGATTTCTTCCTGCGGCAGGCGCGCCTCGACCCAGGCGTGAAGTTCCACCTGCCGGTTTTCGTAGGCGCGATGGACTTCCTTGAGATCGGAGAACACCATGCCCTCACCCTTGGCGTTGATCCGCTCGCGGGTCAGGTAGTACAGACCGAGCACCACATCCTGGGAAGGAACGATGATTGGCTCGCCGTTAGCAGGGCTGAGGATGTTGTTGGTGGACATCATCAGCGCCCGGGCTTCGAGCTGCGCCTCGATGGACAGCGGTACGTGTACCGCCATTTGGTCGCCGTCGAAGTCGGCGTTGAAAGCGGTGCAGACCAGCGGGTGCAACTGGATGGCCTTGCCTTCGATCAAGATCGGCTCGAAGGCCTGGATGCCCAGCCGGTGCAGGGTGGGAGCGCGGTTGAGCAACACCGGATGCTCGCGGATCACCTCTTCCAGGATGTCCCACACCACCGGCTCCTCGCGCTCCACCATTTTCTTGGCGGCCTTGATGGTGGTGGACATATTGCGGAATTGCAGCTTGCTGAAAATGAACGGCTTGAACAGCTCCAGCGCCATTTTCTTGGGCAGCCCGCACTGGTGCAGACGCAGGGTGGGGCCGACCACGATCACCGAACGGCCGGAGTAGTCCACCCGCTTGCCGAGCAGGTTCTGGCGGAAGCGGCCCTGTTTGCCCTTGATCATGTCGGCCAGCGACTTCAGCGGCCGTTTGTTGCTGCCGGTGATGGCTCGCCCGCGGCGGCCGTTGTCCAGCAGCGAGTCGACCGCTTCCTGCAACATGCGTTTCTCGTTGCGGACGATGATGTCCGGGGCCGAGAGTTCCAGCAGTCGCTTGAGTCGATTGTTGCGGTTGATCACCCGGCGGTAAAGATCGTTGAGGTCGGAGGTGGCGAAGCGCCCACCGTCCAGCGGTACCAGTGGCCGCAGATCGGGCGGTAGCACCGGTAGCACGGTCAATACCATCCACTCCGGTTTGTTGCCGGAGTTGAGAAAGGATTCCATCAGCTTGAGGCGTTTGGATAACCGTTTAAGCTTGGTCTCGGAGCTGCATTCGAGGATTTCCTGGCGCAGTTGCACCACCAGTTGTTTCAAGTCCAGCGTATGCAGCAACTGATGGACCGCCTCGGCCCCCATCCGGGCGTCGAACTCGTCGCCGTACTGCTCGACCGCTTCCAGATAGGCTTCGTCGGTGAGCATCTGACCTTTTTCCAGCGTCTGCGTCATGCCGGGGTCGATGACCACGTAGGATTCGAAATACAGCACTCGCTCGATATCGCGCAGGGTCATGTCCAGCAGCAGGCCGATGCGCGAGGGCAGCGATTTCAAAAACCAGATATGGGCCACCGGGCTAGCCAGTTCGATATGGCCCATTCGCTCGCGCCGTACCTTGGCCAGAGTGACTTCCACTCCACATTTCTCGCAGACCACCCCGCGGTGCTTGAGCCGCTTGTACTTGCCGCACAGGCACTCGTAGTCCTTGGTCGGGCCGAAAATCTTGGCGCAGAACAGCCCGTCGCGCTCCGGTTTAAAGGTCCGATAGTTGATGGTCTCGGGTTTCTTCACCTCACCACAGCTCCAGGCACGGATCATCTCCGGCGAGGCTAGCCCGATGCGGATGGCGTCGAAGTCCTCGACCTCGTCGAAGGTCTTGAACGGGTTCAGCAGCTCTCTCATCATCTCTCACCCACGGGATTGCATGACGCCGCCACAGCCGGCGGCTGGTCCGGCGGCATCACTCGTTGCGCGCCGACGGCGTCACATCGCTTTCCAGTTCGATATTGATACTCAGGGAACGGATTTCCTTGACCAACACATTGAACGACTCCGGCATGCCGGCTTCCATTCGGTGGTTGCCGTCCACGATGTTTTTGTAGACCTTGGTACGGCCGTTCACGTCGTCCGATTTCACCGTCAACATTTCCTGCAAGGTATAGGACGCGCCGTAGGCTTCCAGCGCCCATACTTCCATCTCTCCGAAGCGCTGGCCGCCAAATTGCGCCTTGCCGCCCAGCGGTTGTTGCGTTACCAGGCTGTAGGGACCGGTTGAGCGGGCGTGCATCTTGTCGTCCACCAGGTGGTTCAGCTTGAGCATGTACATATAGCCAACCGTCACCGGTCGGTCGAACGGATCGCCGGTGCGGCCATCGTACAGGGTGGTCTGGCCGCTTTCCGATAGCCCCGCCAGCCGCAGCAACTCGCGCATTTCCTCCTCGGTGGCGCCGTCGAACACCGGCGTGGCGATCGGCACGCCGCCGCGCAGGTTACGGCACAGCGTCAGCACTTCCGCGTCGTCGAACTGTTGCAAATCGATGCTTTGCCCGCCGACCTCGTTGTAAATCTGATCCAGCTGCCGGCGCATGTCGGCGAGTTGCGCTCCCGCATCCAGCAAACGGCCCAGTTTGATGCCCAAGCCCTTGGCGGCCCAGCCCAGATGGGTTTCCAGTACTTGGCCAACGTTCATCCGCGAGGGTACCCCCAACGGGTTTAGCACGATATCGACCGGCGTGCCGTCTTCCAGATAAGGCATGTCTTCCTGCGGCACGATCATCGACACCACGCCCTTATTGCCGTGGCGGCCGGCCATCTTGTCGCCCGGCTGGACTCGGCGTTTGACCGCCAGGTAGACCTTGACCATCTTGAGCACGCCCGGGGCCAGGTCGTCGCCCTGGGTTAGCTTGCGGCGTTTTTCCTCGAATTTCTGGTCGAAATCCTTGCGTTGCTGGTCCAGTTGCCGGTTGATCTTTTCCAGTTGCTCGTTCAGCTCCTCGGCTTGCATCCGGATGTGAAACCATTGCTCGCGCCGCAGGCCGTTCAGATATTCGACCGTGACCATCGCGCCGCCGTGCAGGCCGTTGGGTCCGCCGTCGGCCGGTTGGCCGACCAGCATTCGCTCCATGCGCTGGTACAGATCGTCCTCCAGAATGCGCAATTGGTCATTTAAATCTTTACGGATCCGCTTTAGTTCCGCTTCCTCGATTTGCTGCGCGCGGGAATCCTTCTCCACCCCATCGCGGGTGAACACCCTCACGTCGATCACCGTGCCGTCCATGCCGGAAGGCACCCGCAGTGAAGTATCCTTCACGTCCGAAGCCTTTTCGCCGAAGATCGCCCGCAGCAATTTTTCTTCCGGCGTCAATTGGGTTTCGCCCTTGGGCGTGACCTTGCCGACCAGGATGTCGCCAGCCTTGACCTCGGCGCCGATGTAGACGATGCCGGCTTCATCGAGCCGCGCCAGCGCGCTTTCGCCGACGTTGGGGATATCGGCGGTGATCTCCTCGGGACCCAGCTTGGTGTCGCGGGCGACGCAGGATAGCTCCTCGATGTGGATGGTGGTGAAGCGGTCTTCTTGCACCACCCGCTCGGAGATCAGGATCGAGTCTTCGAAGTTATAGCCGTTCCAGGGCATGAAGGCGACCAGCAGGTTCTGGCCCAGCGCCAGTTCGCCCATGTCGGTGGACGGGCCGTCGGCCAGCACGTCGCCGCGCGCCACGATGTCGTCGACATGGACCAGTGGTCGCTGGTTGATGCAGGTGTTCTGATTGGAACGGGTGTACTTGGTCAGGTTGTAGATATCCACGCCCGGCTCGCCGGCTTCGGTTTCGGCGTCGTTGACTCGAACCACGAGGCGGCCGGCATCCACCGAGTCCACCCGCCCGCCGCGGCGGGCGATCACGCACACGCCGGAATCGCGGGCCACGATCCGCTCCATGCCGGTGCCGACCAGCGGTTTTTCGGCGCGCAGGGTCGGCACCGCCTGGCGCTGCATGTTGGAACCCATCAGCGCGCGGTTGGCGTCGTCGTGTTCCAGAAACGGGATCAGCGCCGCCGCCACCGAGACGATTTGCTTGGGCGATACGTCCATGTACTGCACCCTGTCCGGAGCGGTCAGCGTAAATTCATTCAGATGGCGGCAGGAAACCAGGTCGTCGGTCAGCCGCCCGTCGGGATCGAGCGGAGCGTTGGCTTGGGCGATAACGTACTGGCCTTCCTCGATGGCCGACAGA
This sequence comes from uncultured Gammaproteobacteria bacterium, assembly GCA_963695105.1. GTDB lineage: Bacteria > Pseudomonadota > Gammaproteobacteria > Competibacterales > Competibacteraceae > Competibacter. The sequence continues at coordinate 10,676 of CAVOGC010000022.1, forward strand.
TAATCGATCTGGTCGGTGACGCGGCCATCCACCACCCGCCGGTAAGGCGTTTCCAGGAAGCCGTAGGCGTTGGTGCGAGCATAGACCGCCAGCGAGTTGATCAGGCCGATGTTCGGGCCTTCCGGGGTTTCGATCGGGCAGACTCTGCCGTAGTGGGTGGCATGCACGTCGCGCACCTCGAATCCGGCCCGTTCGCGGGTCAAGCCGCCGGGTCCCAGCGCCGACACCCGGCGTTTGTGGGTGACCTCCGACAAGGGATTGTTCTGGTCCATGAACTGCGATAGTTGTGAAGAACCGAAGAATTCCTTAATGGCGGCGCCGACCGGCTTGGCGTTGATCAGGTCCTGCGGGGTCAGTCCTTCGGATTCGGCCAGGCTCAGTCGCTCCTTGACCGCGCGCTCGACCCGGACCAGGCCGATTCGGAACACGTTTTCGGTCATCTCGCCGACGCAGCGGATGCGGCGGTTGCCAAGGTGGTCGATGTCATCGACCTGACCGTTGCCGTTGCGGATGTCGATCAACACCTTGAGCACGGCCAGGATGTCTTCCATGGACAGCACGCCCGGCGGGTGTTCCTTGGTCGGCACGCCTGGAATTGGCGTCCGCCGATGGCTGACCCGGCTGTCGAATTTCATGCGGCCGACATCGGACAGATCGTAGCGCTCGGCCGAGAAGAACAGATCGTGTAGCAGGCGCTGGGCGGCGTCCTTGGTCGGTGGTTCGCCAGGGCGCATCATCCGGTAGATTTCCACCTGGGCGTCCCACTGGCTGCGGGTCGGGTCGGCGCGCAAGGTGTTGGACAGGTACGGGCCACGGTTGACCTCGTTGACGTACAAGGTCTGGAATTCGGCGATGCCGCTGGCCTGAATTTTTTCCAGCTTGTCCGGCGTCAATTCGTCGTTGGCCTGCGCGAGTTGCTCGCCGGTTTCCGGGTCGTGCAGGTCGTGGGCCAGAATCTTGCCGACCAGATATTCGCCCGGCACCCGCAGGCGCTGTACGCCGGCTTTGTCCAAGTCGCGGACATGTTTGGCCTTGACCCGCTCGCCCGCCTTGAGCAGCACGCGATCCCCGATCATGATGTCGAAACCGGCGGTTTCGCCCTGCAAGCGCTCCGGCACCAGATCCAGGTTGAATTCATCACCCTCGATCCGGACCGTGTTGGTATCGAAGAAGATGCCGAGAATTCGTTCGTTGACGCTGGTGGCCTGGCGATCGTTCGGATTGGGTTCGTCGAACAGCGCCCGCAGCAGAATGGTGACCGGCAGCTTGCGGCGGCGGTCGATGCGCGCGTATACGATGTCCTTGACGTCGAATTCGAAATCCAGCCAGGAGCCGCGATAGGGGATGACGCGCGCCGAGAACAGCAGCTTGCCGGAGGAATGGGTCTTGCCCTTGTCGTGATCGAAGAACACGCCGGGCGAACGGTGCAATTGGGAGACGATGACCCGTTCGGTGCCGTTGATGACGAAGGTGCCGTTGTCGGTCATCAGCGGCAGTTCGCCCATGTAGACTTCGTTTTCCTTGATGTCCTTGATCTTATGGGTGCCGGCCTCGGCGTCCTTGTCCATCAGCACCAGCCGCAGCCGCACTCGCAACGGCGCGGCGTAGGTCAGCCCGCGCAACTGGCATTCGCGGACGTCGAACACCGGCTCGCCCAGTCGATAACTGACATACTCCAGCCGCGCGTTGCCCGAGTAGCTGACGATTGGAAATACCGAACGAAAGGCGGCGTGCAATCCCGCCACCCGGCGTTCTCCCGGTGGCACCTCGGCTTGCAGGAACTCGCGGTACGAATCCAATTGGATCGCCAGCAGGTAGGGTACTTCGAGAATGCTGGGGCGCTTGCCGAAGTCTTTACGAATGCGTCTCTTTTCAGTAAAAGTATAGGCCATCGGGATTCCTCTCACGGAAGTACCAGCCAAAGGCGGGAGCCGCCTGATTCCATTGCCGGTTTCGCTTCGCTGTCCCGCGAATCGAAACGACGGTTTTCCCTGACAGGCTCAAAACGGAAACAGGCCGGCAGCCCGAAGCCACCAGCCGTTCCTGTTTGAGTCCGTCCAAGCCAGAAAATGTTGCGCAACGAGATCCCACCAAGGGGAGCAGCGCGGCGCTTACTTGATGTCGACCTTGGCGCCGGCTTCCTCCAGCTTTTTCTTGATGTCGTCGGCTTCGGCTTTGGGAATGCCTTCCTTGATCATGGAGGGTACGCCTTCCACCAGGTCCTTGGCTTCCTTCAAGCCCAGACCGGTCAGGGCGCGCACCACCTTGATCACCTCCACTTTCTTTTCGCCAAAGCTGGACATGACCACGTCGAACTCAGTCTTTTCCTCGACCGGCGCGGCGGCGGCGGCGGCGGCCGGAGCGGCCGCCATGGCGGCGGCGGCGGTGACGCCAAACTTCTCTTCCATCGCGGAAATCAGATCCACGACTTCCATCACGGTCATGCCGGCGATAGTGTCCAGCATTTCTTGTTTGGAAACGGCCATTGCAGGTTTACTCCTGAATAAAAACGCTAAAAATTCTGACTGCTATCAATCAGGTTGTTTTGCCAAAACGATCAGGCAGCTTCCTTCTGCTGCCGGACTGCTTCGATCGTGCGCACCAACTTGCCGGGAATTTCATTGAGAGTCCGCGCGAACTTGTCGAGCGGCGCCCGCAGGCAGGCCATGAGCAGGCTGATTGCCTCATCGCGGGTCGGCAGGCTGGCCAGACGGTCCAGCTCGCTGGCTGGAAATGCCTGTCCACCGACCGCCAGCGTCTTGACGACCAGCTTGTCGTTGGCTTTCTCCTTGAGAAATTCCTTGAATATCCGCGCCGCCGCGCCAGGGTCCTCCTGGGAGAACGCCAGAATCAGCGGTCCCACCAGATTGGGCTGCAGGCACTCGAACTCGGTCCCCTGCACGGCGCGCCGCGCCAGGGTGTTCTTGACAACGCGCAGATAAACGCCGGTTTCCCGCGCTTTTACACGCAGGGCCGTGAGCTGAGCCACGCTCAGCCCGCGGTACTCGGCGGCGATCGCGGAGTGCGCACTGGCAGCTACTTTGGCGACCTCAGCCACCACAGCCTGTTTTTCTGCCAGATGGAGACTCATTGCATTACCTCATGGTTTTCTCCGCTATCGCGGAGATGGGAGCGGCGGCCTGACCAGGAATGATCCGGAAGGGCCTAACCGTCTGCGCGGGCTGTTCCGGTCGCAACCAGAAACCATTGAGCCTGGCGGCGCCCGCGGTCTTTGACGCTGGCCGGGGATTCCCGGTCGGCCCAAAGTTCGTTATTCCATCCCCGACGCCCTGTCGGGAAACGGTTTTAGAATGACAACGTGGTCTGATCCACAGCGAGACCCGGCCCCATGGTGGTGGACACGGTGATTCGGCGGATGTAAATGCCCTTGGCGGTCGCGGGCTTGATCTTCTGCAGGTCGTGCAGCAATGCCTGCAAGTTTTCCTGCAACTGGTTGGAGGCGAATTCCAGCTTGCCGATGGTGCAGTGGATGATGCCGGCCTTGTCGGTGCGATACCGAACCTGTCCTGCCTTGGCGTTGCGGATGGCGCCCGCCACATCGGGTGTTACGGTGCCGACCTTGGGGTTGGGCATCAGGCCGCGCGGGCCGAGAATTTTACCGAGCTGTCCCACCAGTCGCATGGCATCCGGCGCGGCGATAACCACGTCGAAGTCAAGATTGCCGGCCTTCACCGATTCGGCCAGATCCTCGAAGCCGACCACATCGGCGCCGGCGGCGTGGGCGGCGTCGGCGTTGACGCCTTGGGCGAATACCGCTACCCGCACCGTTTTACCGGTCCCGTGTGGTAGCACCGTGGCACTGCGCACCACCTGGTCGGACTTGCGTGGGTCCACACCCAGGTTGACGGCTACGTCCACCGATTCCCTGAACTTGGCGCCGGGTAGTTCCTTGAGCAGCGCGAATGCTTCCTCGATCGGGTGGAATTTTCCTGGCGTCAGCTTGGCGCGAATCGCCTGCATGCGCTTGGAGAGCTTGGCCATGTCACGCCTCCTCTTGAACGTCGAGACCCATGGCGCGGGCACTGCCGGCGATGGTGCGCACGGCGGCGTCGAGACCGGCGGCGGTTAGATCGGGCATTTTCGCCTTGGCCACCTCTTCCAGTTGGGCGCGGGTGACTACACCAATCTTCTTGGTATTGGGGGTAGGGCTGCCCTTGTCGATTCCCAGCGCCTTCTTCAACAGCACCGTGGCCGGCGGGGTCTTCATGATGAAGGTGAAACTGCGGTCGCTGTAGACCGTAATCACCACCGGAGTCGGCAGACCAGGCTCCAGATGTTGGGTCTGGGCGTTGAAGGCCTTGCAGAACTCCATGATATTGACGCCGTGCTGGCCCAGCGCCGGACCGACGGGAGGGCTGGGGTTGGCCTTGGCGGCGGCGACCTGCAATTTGACGTATGCCGTAACTTTTTTTGCCATTGTGATTCCTGTCGGGTGCAAACGCCTCGCGGCTCCCCGAATGAGCCGTCCGGACGGGCGGACGGGCGGAAAATTGACCGGCGGACGCCGGTCAGCGGGACACTTTCTCGACCTGACTGAATTCGAGTTCGACCGGCGTCGTCCGGCCGAAAATCATCACGCCGACTCGCAGCCGGCTTTTTTCGTAGTTCACTTCTTCAACCACGCCTTCAAAATCGTTGAAGGGACCATCGGTGACGCGCACCATTTCGCCAGGTTCGTAGAGCACCTTGGGTTTGGGTTTGTCTACACCGTCCTGAATCCGTTGCAGGATGGTTTGGGCTTCCTTTTCCGAAATCGGCGCCGGTTTGTCGCTAGTGCCCCCAATGAAACCGAGGACCTTGGGAACGCTGCGGACCAGGTGCCAGGTTTCGTTGTCCATTTCCATCTGTACCAGCACGTAGCCCGGGAAGAATTTGCGATCACTCTTGCGCTTCTGCCCGTCGCGCATTTCCACGACTTCCTCGGTGGGCACCAGAATCTGACCGAAGCGTTCGGTGATGCCCTCGCGGTTGATGCGCTCCAGCAGCGAGCGCTTGACGTGTTGCTCGAAACCGGAATAAGCCTGCACCACATACCATCGCATCGCCATAAGTCGCTCCGCTAGCCGGTGATCAGCCGGACTAGCCACAACAGCAGCACGTCGAACAACCACAGAAGGATGCCCATGACGATGACCATGGCGATCACGATCAAGGTGGTTTGCGTGGTTTCGGCGCGCGTTGGCCAGACCACCTTGCGCAGTTCGGAACGGGCGCCCCGGACAAACTCGACGGTTTCCGCGCCCAGTTCGGTTTTCAGGGCGATGGCCACCGCCGCGCTGGCCGCCACCAGCAAACCGATAACACGAACCAGTAACGAATGATTCGCAAAAACATAAAAAGCCACCAGCGCGATCAAGACGATGGCGCTTGCAGCCAGGAGCTTGAGCGTATCAGTGCGGTTAGTCGCTTGCAGTTCGGGTTTTGTCGGGTTCATGCGGATCTTGAGCTTATACGCTCCAGGGAATTTCCCACTCCGCCAAACGGGGCGGGGTGGGGGACGGGCATGCCATGGATAAAGATGGCAGGCCAGGAGGGAATCGAACCCCCAACCTGCGGTTTTGGAGACCGCTGCTCTGCCAATTGAGCTACTGGCCTGTAACTTGGGGGTGGGATCTTGGTTAGAGAACCCACCCAGAGGTACGACTGAGACTCACTCGATCACTTTAGCGACGACGCCGGCGCCGACGGTGCGCCCACCCTCGCGGATGGCGAAGCGCAGGCCCTCGTCCATGGCGATCGGCGCGATCAGGCTGACCACGACCCGCACGTTGTCGCCGGGCATGACCATCTCCACCCCTTCGGGCAGGTCGACCGAGCCGGTGACGTCGGTGGTGCGGAAGTAGAATTGCGGCCGGTAGCCCTTGAAAAATGGCGTGTGCCGCCCGCCTTCTTCCTTGCCTAGGACGTAGACTTCGGCTTCGAAGTGGGTGTGCGGGGTGATGGTGCCGGGCTTGGCCAGCACTTGGCCGCGTTCGACGTCGTCGCGCTTGGTGCCGCGCAGCAGAACCCCGACGTTGTCGCCGGCTTCGCCCTGGTCCAGCAGCTTGCGGAACATTTCAACCCCGGTGCAGATGGTTTTGACCGTGGGGCGGATGCCGACAATGGCGACTTCCTCGCCGACCTTGACCTTGCCACGCTCGATGCGGCCGGTGACCACGGTGCCGCGCCCGGAGATCGAGAAGACGTCTTCGATCGGCATCAGGAAGGGTTTGTCGATTTCGCGCTGCGGTTGCGGGATGTAGGACGTCCATGGCCTCGACCAGCTTGTGGATCGAGGGCTCGCCCAGCGCGCTTTGGTCGCCTTCCAACGCCTTGAGCGCGCTGCCGGTGACGATGGGGACGTCGTCGCCGGGGAAGTCGTAGCTGCTGAGCAGCTCGCGGACTTCCATTTCCACCAGCTCCAGCAGTTCGGCGTCGTCCACCATGTCGGCTTTGTTGAGGTAGACCACGATGCACGGCACCCCGACCTGGCGCGCCAGCAGGATGTGCTCGCGGGTCTGCGGCATCGGGCCGTCGGCGGCCGAAACCACCAGTACGGCACCGTCCATTTGCGCGGCGCCGGTGATCATGTTCTTGATGTAGTCGGCGTGCCCGGGGCAGTCGACATGGGCGTAGTGCCGCTTGGGCGATTGGTATTCGACGTGGGCGGTGGCGATGGTGATGCCGCGCGCCTTTTCTTCCGGCGCGGAGTCGATTTGGTCGTAGGCTTTGAATTCCCCACCAAATTGCGCCGCCATCACCCGCGTGATCGCCGCCGTTAGCGTGGTCTTGCCGTGGTCAACATGGCCAATCGTCCCCACATTGACATGCGGCTTGTTGCGCTCAAACTTTTCTTTGGACATCCAGGCACTCCCCTGAAAAACTGTCTAAGGCCGAACACTCGGATCGCGCCACATCAGGCATCGCAATAACATATTGAATTTGGAGCCCATAACCAGATTTGAACTGGTGACCTCATCCTTACCAAGGATGCGCTCTACCGACTGAGCTATATGGGCCTGTTTTTGTTCTCAATCGCGCATGGTTTGGAGCGGGTGATGGGAATCGAACCCACGTCAACAGCTTGGAAGGCTGAGGTTCTACCATTGAACTACACCCGCCTTGGTCGCGCTAGCTAGGCTCGATGTTGCATGCGGAGGTAAAAACCCGTCTGTGCCACCAAACTTCACCTCCGCGGAGCAGCTAACCCTCAAAGGTGGTGGAGGGGGAAGGATTCGAACCTTCGAAGGCTGAGCCAACAGATTTACAGTCTGCCCCCTTTGACCGCTCGGGAACCCCTCCAAAATTGAGTCGCATATTCTCTTGACAAAAAATATAATTGTCAATTGCTGTCGTGAAGTTTTTGCGAAATGATGCTGAGAATTTCTATATAATTATTGACGGTCTTTCGCTAGCTGGCGTAGCTCAGTCGGTAGAGCAACTGATTTGTAATCAGTCGGTCGGGGGTTCGATTCCCTTCGCCAGCTCCATAATAAACAGAGAATTACCGGAATTTGACTAAGCTTTGGCGCGGTAACGGTCGTCCGCCCAAAATCAATCGAGGCTGTGCCCACAGCTTTGCCGTACATGGCTGGTCGCGAGCATCCCTTGGGAAATGTTGCCGATGGGTTTTCCGTTCCACGAAGCGGTCCAACGGTGGTTAAAGGTCTAGCTGGCGCTGGGCCTGTTCCATCGGGGTGGCGACAGTTGGCCGAGCGTTACCAAGCACTTATGAGACTCCATTGGGGGCAGGTTCTCCGCGACGGTTCTAAGGAAAAGCGCCAATGAGCCGGCCACCAATCGCGCCCGCCACCAACATCGCGCCCGCCACCAGCGCCCAATCCGGCGCCTGAAAGCGGTACTCTGTCAGTGGAGTGCGCAGCGGGCCGCCGAAACCGCGCGCCTCCAGCGCCTCGGCCAGATCGTCGGCGAAGCGCATCACATCGACCAGCAGCGGCGTCAGCAGGGTGGTCCCGTTGCGTAATAGATAAAGCCCGTCCAGGCGAATGCCGCGGCTTTCCTGCGCCTCGCGCACCTCGCGCACCAGAATCGCCATGGTTGGTGCGAAGCGCAAAGTGCCTTCCAGCAGGAACGCCGCTTGCGGCGATAAACCGCTGGCCAGCAAGGCTTCGCCCAGTTCCTCTGGCGGCGTGGTGGCGAAAAATACTCCGCTGACAGTGACCAGGGCCAGCAGGCGCAGCATCGCGCCGGCCGCCGCTTCGAGGCCGCCGCTGAGTCCGACGATCACCGCGAACAACAGCAGGGTCGGCCACAGCAGGCGGATAATTCGCCACCAGGATCGACCGACTCGCAACACTGCCACCGCCAGCAGCGAGGCGACATTGAACAGCAGCAAATCCACCACCCGGGTCGCGAGCAAGACCAGCCCAAAACCCAGCAGATAGACGGCCAGCTTGGCGCGCGGGTCGAAGCGCCCGGTTCGTTCGGGCAGCGGCGCCAGCGACCGCGAATCGGATGAGCCCATCAGGCGGCCAGCGCCAGAGCACCCAGGCGGGCGTTGTGCATGACTTCGGATTGCGCCAAGACCGTTGCCGGGTCGGCGTCGGCGGTGATGCGCCCTTCGGCCAGCACCGCCCAACGCTGGCACAACGGATAAGCCCAGGCGAGATCATGCGTCGCCAGGGTGATCGCAACGCCCTCGCCGGCGCATTCCTCAAGCAGGGCGCGCAGCGTGGCGCGGGCGCGGGCATCCTGACCGGCGGTCGGCTCGTCCAGCAACAGGGCGCGCGGCCGGGACGCCAGCACCGCCGCAATGGCCGTGCGTCGCTGTTCCCCGGCACTGAGCAACTGCGGCGGCCGGTCGAGCAGCGGGTCGAGGCCGAAGCGCTCGCTCAAGCGTGCGCACCAGTTGGGATCGTAACGACCCAGGGTGCGCGGCCCGGCCGCCAGTTCGGCGCGCACCGTGGATGCGAACAGCATCCGCGCCGGCTGCTGTATCACCAGCCCCACCTCACGCGCCAGATCCGCGACCGGCCGCCGGCCGACCGGACGACCCAGCACGCGTACCGTGCCGCGCGGGCCGCGCAGCAGGCCGTTGCCGTGCCGCAGCAGGGTGCTCTTGCCGGCCCCGTTCGCCCCGAGCAGGGCCACGATCTCGCCGGCCGCACAGTTCAGGCTCGCTGCCCGCAGCACTGATCGGCCGTCGCGCTCGCACCAGATCCGGTCCCATTCGATCACCGGTTCCGCCGTTACCACGCTTCGCGGCGGGTTCGTGGGTAGCGGTCCCGGCGGCTCCAGACCCCAAGTTTCGACATCGTTGGCCAGAACGGTGGTGGGTGGACCGTCGGCCACCAGCCGGCCTTCATGCAGAATCAGTATCCGGCTGGCATCAGTGGCGATTTCGCTGAGCCGGTGTTCGGTCACGATCAGAGTGACGCCAGCGGCCCGCAACTGGCGCAGCAGCTCGCGCAGGCGAGTGGCTCCGACGGCATCAAGAAAGGCGAACGGCTCGTCCAACACCAGCAGCCGCGGTTCCAGCGCCAGCACCCCGGCCAGCGCCACCCGCTGCTGCTCGCCGCCGGACAGGGTGTGCGGCGCGCGTTCCAGCAAATGAACGATGTCCAGTCGCTCCGCCGCTTCGCGCGCCCGCCGGGCGATGGTCGGCCGGTCCAGACCCTGGCAGGCCGGGCCGAACGCTAAATCGCGTGCCACCGTGCTGGCCAGACATTGGGCGTCGGGGCGTTGTAGCAGTAGGCCGACCGCGTGGCTCATCCGCCGTGGTGGAGTTTGGCGCGGGTCGGCGCTGGCCACCATGAGATCGCCGCCGACTTCGCCACCGTGCAGGTGAGGAATCAGACCGTTCAACAATCGGCACAGCGTGGATTTACCGGAACCGCTGGCTCCGGCCAGCAGCACGAATTCGCCGGGCGCAATGGCGAAATCCAGATCCCGCAGGGCCAGGGCGCCGGTGACCGGATAGCGGTAACTCACGCCCCGGCAGGTGACGAGGTCAGCCGTCATCGCCGCTCGTCAACGCAGATAACCGAGCCGCCGCAGCACTCGCAGCCCGGCCACGCCCAGCGCCGCGCCCACCGTCGAGGACAGCAGGAACGGCAGAATCAGCACGGACAGAGCCAGGTCTTTGCCCATCAGGTAGGGCGCGATTAGCAGCGCGCCGACGGTGGCGCCGATCAGGCCGGTCCCGATCACTTCGCCCAGCGCGGTCAGATAGACGTTGCGGGTGTAGCGAAAGGCCAGTCCCGCCAGCACCACGCCGAACACGCTGCCGGGAAAGGCCAGCGGCGTGCCCAGGCCGATGGCGTTGCGCGCCAGCGAGGCGACCAGGGCGACCGCCAGCCCCCACCAGGGACCGACCAGCGCCCCGGCAATCACGTTGATGAAATGTTGGGTGGGCGACACCTTGGCGATGCCAATGGGGATGCTGACCGGCGACAGGGCGACCGCCAGCGCCGCCAGCGCCACGCTGTAGGCCACCAGACGGGTCGACGCGGAGGCCGCCGTGGTGGGAGGGTTTGGGGTCATGCGGGTGTTTCCGTCGGAGCGGGATGGGGGGCCATGATAACCGTTCCGCGCCCTTATGGCGGTGGGCGTATGGATACCTCTCCCCTATCCGGTTCGCCGCAGTGGCGCAGAATCGCCACCCGCGCCCGATCGCGCAAGCGCACCGCCGCCGCCCAGTCGTCGCCGTCCGGCTGAACCGGCGCCTCGACCAGGACTTCCAGCCGCCCGCGACGCGGAAACCAGGAACCGGCGCGCAGCATCGAGCGAGTGCCGCGAATCGTGACCGGGACCACCGGTACTCCCGCTTGCGCCGCCGCCAGAAACGCGCCCATGCGAAACGACAACAGCCCCGGCATTCGCATGAAGGTGCCTTCCGGGAAGAATCCGAGCGAGTGACCGGTGTGTGCCGCCTCGGCGATCTTGCGGGCTTCGTCGGCGCTGCGCTGCATGTCGAAGCGCTCGACGAACAGCGTGCCGATCCGTTGCAGCGGGGGTCCAACCCAGCGGTTGTCCAGCAACTCCCGTTTGGCGACATAATGAAAGCGGCGGGGGATGGCCGCCATCAGCACGTAGGCGTCCAGGAAGCTGGAGTGGTTGGCCACCAGCACGCAGGGGCCGGCCGGCAAGTGTTCGAGGCCGCGCACGGTCAGCGGCGTGCCGGTCATCTGAGCCAGCAGCCAGGTCGCGGTCCGGCTCAACGCCCAGCGCCATCTGAGTGTCGGCAGCGTCATGATCCCCAGCCACACCGTCGGCGCCAGCAGCCCGAACAGGGTCCAGGCGTAAGCGGCGTACAGTCGTTCCAGTGCTCCACGCCAAAACCGTCGTGCTTGCGCCCAGCCGCCGGTCAGTGCGATCCGCGTCAATTGCAGCCACAGCGCCCGGCCGCCACGACCGAGCGCGTTGCGTTCGAACAGTTCCCGGATGGCCGTCCGGCGGATTTTGCCGCTGGAGGTTTTCAGCACCGTATGCGGCGGCGCCAGCATCACTTCGTCCGGTGGCATCCCCAGCAAGTCCACCCCGACGCTCTGAATCTGCTGGCGCAGCTTGGTCAGCGCTTCCGGCTGGGTGGCGCGGGTTTCGGCGACCACGACCAGACGTTCGCTGCCGGTGGCGGGGTCGGCGCTGGCGAAAGCCGCCACGCAGCCCTTGCGGACCCCCGGAATTTCTCCGACCGCCTGCTCCAGTTCGTAAGGGTAAATGTTGCGCCCGCCGCGAATGATCAGATCCTTGACCCGGCCGGTTAGGTAGACGTCACCGCCGGCCAGATAGGCGCGGTCGCCGGAATCCAGCCAGCCGTCGCCGTGCGGGAACAGCCGCCGGGTGGCTTCGGGATTGCGATAGTAGCCGGTCGTCGCCGACGGCCCCTGGAATTCCAGTCGCCCTTCCTGTCGCTCCGGCAGCTCCCGGCCCCGGTCGTCGACGATGCGCAGTTGATGGCCGGGGATCGGTTGGCCGCAAGCGGGGAAGAGCAGGGCGCTGGCTTCGTTCGCATCCGCCGGTTCGGCCCGGCCGCCAGCCATGAAAACGTCGCGCCGTACCCGGTCGATGAGCGGCGCCCGCCCCGGTGGTTGCAGCGTCAGCCCGACCGAGCACTCGGCCAGCCCGTACACCGGCGCCATGGCGTCCGGCCGGAAGCCATACGGCTTGAAGCGGGCGACGAACCGCTCGATGGTGGCCGGGTTGACCGGCTCCGCGCCGTTGCAGCTCATCCGCCAGGAACTCAGGTCCAGTCCTTCGATTTCGTGATCCTGAATCGCCCGCGCGCAGAGTTCGTAGGCGAAATTGGGCGCGGCGGACAGGGTGCCGCGATGGCGGTGGATCGCCCGCAGCCAGCGGGCCGGCCGAGCCAGGAAGCTCAGTGGCGACATGACCACCAGTGGGAAGCCATAGTACAGACTGCTCAGACAGGCGCCGATCAGACCCATGTCGTGATACAGCGGCAGCCAGCTCACGAACACGTCGTCGGGTCCGGCCGCCGCTATCGAGCCCATGGCGCGCAGGTTGGCCAGCAGGTTGGCGTGGGTCAGCATTACGCCCTTGGGGTCGCCGGTGCTGCCGGAGGTGTACTGCAGGAAGGCGAGATCCTGGCCGCGAACCGGGGCGTCGCTCCATGACGCCGGTTCCTGCTCCAGTTCCGCCACCGTGACCACATGGCGGAGTTCCTCGACTTGCGCTTGCAGCAGCCGCGCCACCAGCTTGGCTTCGGGCACGGTGATCAGCGCCATGGTTTGGGCGTTGCCCAACAGCCGGGCGTGGCGGCGCAGATGGTCTTCGATCTGCGAGGGGCGGACCGGCGGATAGATCGGCACCGGCACGCCGCCCGCCAGCAGGATGCCGAAGAAAGCGAGGAAATACTCGGGGCCGGTCGGGAGCATGATGGCGGCGGTCTGCCGGGGCTGTAGCCCCCGTTCCCGCAGTCCGGTTGCCACCGCTTGGGCGCGCCGTCGCAGTCCGGCGTAAGTAAAGGTGGTGTCGATCTGATCGTCGTTGCCGTAAATCTGGATCGCCACCCGCTCGGGTTGGCCCCCGACATGCCAGTTCAGCATGTCGAGCACGGTTTCGGCGCCGTCCGGGACGCCAATGGTTGCGGCTGGTTGCGCCGCCGGTGATTGCCAGTCCGGCGCGAGCGCGGATTCCCCCGCCGGTTGGCCACTGGCCCGCAGGATCAGTTCCAGCAAGTCGCGCGGGGTTTCCGCCAGCATTACCTTGTCGTCCAACTGTACGCGAAAAGTTTGTTCGATCCGCCGCAGCAATTCGGTGCGCGCCAGACTGTCCAGCGCCAGATCGCGATCGACATGGCTGTCCAGAGTCAGCGTCGGCGCGTCTCGCTCGGATTGGCGAATTTCCAGCAGCAACTCCCGCATGAGCGCCAGCAGGCGGGCCGAGGCGTCCCCGGCGTTCGCGGGCGCCGGTTCGGCGGGGTTTGGCAATCCATCGTGATCGGGAGACATGGTGGTAGTCCGGTAATTGTCGCGGATTTCGGCCGACAACCGGAGTCGGGCTGTTGGCGTCTTAACCTGACATTCTAGAATATGAGAGATAATGCGTGCCGGCATCGGCGTAAACTTGCCGGAATTCACCCCGCCGCCGCCCGATTCCCGAGGATTTGTCCATGACTCGCAATGTGTTTCGCTACTGGTTGGCTTCGCTGCTGCTGGGGCCTGCTTGTGCCCTCGCGCTGGAAGTCGGCGAGATTCAGGTTGATTCCGCCTTGAACCAGTTGTTCGACGCCAGGATTCCACTGCCGATGCTGTCGCCGGAGGAACTGGGCAGGATTTCCGTCAAGGTGGCGTCGCCGACGATGTTCAAGGAATTCGGCCTCGACCGGGGGGCGACGTTGGATAATCTGGTTTTTTCGATCCAGTACGATGCCGAAGGAAAGGTTTACGTCAAGGTGGTGTCGATCAAGCCTATTCACGAGCCGTCGCTGGCGCTGTTGTTGGAGTTCGGCTGGCCGCGCGGCAAGACGTTCCGGGAATTCACCGTGCTGCTCGATCCCGTGCAGCGTTTGGTCGAGCGGCCTGCCGCCGGTCGAACCAAAACCGTTTTGGACACGTCCGCCGACACCGAGGCTGACTCAGCCTTCGAACCGCCTTCGGCTGATATCGTCGTGAACAGAACCATTCAATACCCCGATCAACCGGGGTCTTCCGCGGAAGCGCCGTCCGCCGAGAGTTGGGTCTATCGACCGGGGGATGTTTACGGCCCGGTCGCGTCCGGCGAGGGGCTCTGGGGAATCGCGCTTAAGATCCGACCTGATCCCGGCATTACCCGGGATCAGATGATGCAAGCTCTGTTTCAGGCCAATCCAGATGCCTTTACCAAGGCGGGGGTCGATGGTTTGCGAGTCGGTGCCCTGTTGCGAATTCCAACTTTTCGGGAAATCGCCGATTTCACCGGTTCCGCGGTTGCCAGGCAATTGGCGGCGGCGGAACAGATGGCGGCGGAACAGATGGCGGGGAACAGGCGGCGGCGGACGGCGCGGGAACCGGCACTGCGTCAACCGAGAAGGCACCGGCGTCGGTGGTGGAACCGATGGCGTCGGTGGGGACAAACGCCAGCGACTTGGCCGTATTTCCCTTGAAGCGGCCGGGTGTGCTTGAGCCGACCCCGCCAGCCTCCGAACCGGCGGCGGTTGCAGCCGCCGGGCCGGAGCCGGAGGTTGCCGAACCAGAGGTGGTTGCGGTCGCCGAACCGGAGGCGGAGGCACCCACTCCTGAACCGACTGTGGTTGCGGTCACCGAACCGGAGCCGAAGGTTGCCGAACCGGCGGCGGTTGCAGCCGCCGGGCCGGAGCCGGAGGTTGCCGAACCAGAGGTGGTTGCGGTCGCCGAACCGGAGGCGGAGGCACCCACTCCTGAACCGACTGTGGTTGCGGTCGCCGAACCGGAGGCGGAGGTTGCCGAACCAGAGGTGGTTACAGTCGCCGAACCGGAGGCGGAGGTTGCCGAACCAGAGGTGGTTACAGTCGCCGAACCGGAACCAGAGGCACCCACTCCCGAACCGGCAATTGTTGCGACAACCGAACCGGAGGTTGCCGAACCAGCGGTTGTTGCGGTAGCCGAGCCGAAACCCCAGAGCCCAGAGCCCAAGCCTGAAATTCCCGAATTGGCGAAGGTTGCGGCTCCAGAACCCAAGCCTGAAGCCCCTGAACCGGCGACGGCTGGGGTTCCAGAACCGAAGTCCGAGGTTCCCACTCCCGAGCCGGCGGCGGTTGCAGTCGCCGAACCCAAGCCTGAAGCCCCTGAACCGGCGACGGCTGAGGTTCCAGAACCGAAGTCCGAAGTTCCCATTCCCGAGCCGGCGGTGGTTGCCGTCGTCGATCCGAAGTCCGAGGTTCCCACTCCCGAGCCGGCGGCGGTTGCAGTCGCCGAACCCAAGCCTGAAGCCCCTGAACCGGCGACGGCTGAGGTTCCAGAACCGAAGCCCGAGGTTCCCACTCCCGAGCCGGCGGTTGCCATCTCGGAGCCAAAGTCGGAGCTTACCGAACCTGACCCTGCATTGAGCACAGCCGTGTCGGAGCCGGCGAAGCCAATGATTATTGGACCAATCTCGGCGACTCCGCTGCTGTTTTTGGTGGTTTCAGAAGTAGTGGCATCGGCTACAGCTCAAATTCCCCGCGCTCCTATTTCACCGCAAACTTTTTCGATTGCGCGGACTGTTGATGCTGTGGTGTCGGAACCGGTTCTTGAGCCTGACATCGATGCGGCGGCACCGTCGGAGCTTGATCGCCAGACTGCGATTGCACCGGGTATGGCTTCTCAGGCAACTCACGATGCGCCAACAACAGTGGCAGCCGATATTTCCGAGTCGCCGCCAGCCGCCGATTCCATTGAGCCGCCTGTCGTGGAGCCCACCGTCCCACCGGTGGTTGAAACCGTCGAGGCCACCGAGGCCATCGACGCGGCGGAGCCACCGGTGGTTGAAACCGCCGAGGCCACCGAGGCCACCGACGCGGCGGAGCCACCGGTGGTTGAAACCGCCGAGGTTACTGGGGCTGCCGAGGTTGCCCCAGTGGCTGAAGTTGTTGATTCAAGCATGGTCGAGTCAGCCAAACCGGCTGAGCCCGCGTACAAAGGGGGTGACCAGTACGGTCCCGTCGCGCCCAACGAACGACTTTGGGATATCGCCGCCAAGGTTCGTCCCGACCCGAGTATTGGTATCGACTTCATGATGAAGGCGCTGTATGCCATCAACCCAACGGCCTTTTCCAAAACGGGCATGGATTACTTGAAAGTGGGAGTTATTCTGCGGGTTCCGACGCTACAGGAAATCGTCGAGCACACTAATTCCAAGGCGGCGAAACAATTGCTGGAACAGTAGGTCGCCATAGACAGGGTGGCCGGACCGGCGGGTTCAACCCAGGCCCCATTATCGTCCCCGCAGCCGGCTGCGGCGTCCGGGTCCGGCACGGGTCTCGAACCCGAACCGAAACCCACCCCGCCGCTGTCAGTCGTTCATTGAGGACGGAAAAACTCGCTCCAAACGGAGAGGGTGGGTTCTGAGAATCCAGCGCTGACTTGCGGATCAACGCCAATAAAAATTCAGTTTGGACTGACGAATGCCGACGGTTACCGTTTGCCGCTGGGTTTGATCGGGCGTACTGGCTTCCACGGTGTAGGCGCCCGGCGGTAGTTGGGCGTAGAACCAGGGGCCGCTCGATGCGGCGCTCAGCACGGTTTCGCCGCGCTTGTCCACGATGGTGACCCTGATGTCCGCCAGATAGTCGCCGCTGCCCTGCATGGCGAATAGCAGCCGCAGGTTGAACTGGCCGGATAGCGCGTTGAGTTCGGCGCGTTCGCCTTCGCCCACACCGCCGGACGTGTAACGGATGCCTCGATAATCCTGAATCTGAACCAGGGCGCCCGGCGGCAGCCAGTCGGGTCCGGTGTCTTCCGCATAGGGGGTGTACGCCGGATATTCCTCCGCGGGCGCTGGTGTCGGGGTCGCATACGGGCGCGGTGCGGGTGCGGGCGCCGCCGGCGGCTGCGCCGCCGACCCGGCCGGTCGGGTGTAAAACTGGATGGGACCTCCAGGCGTCGGTTCGTAAGAGGGATCGGGTTTGACTGGCGTCGGCTCCTGGTAGCTTGGCGGCGACGACCCGTAAGGCGTGGGTGTGTAGGTCTGTTGCGCGCCGGCTGGCGGTAAGCCACCGCTTAGCACCAGTGCCGCGCCAATCAAGCTTATCGTGCGCATTGTTGCCATTTCAGACCTCCTGAATTTTTCCGCGAACCTTGTCGGAAAAGGGATTTCCGGTAGTGTTTCCCAATAATTTTTAGACTTGAAGGAGATGCGCTTGATTCCCGCGCCGTTCAACCGCGCTGGGTCGCCTGGATGTACTGTGCGCGCATCGCCTTCTTGTCAATGCCCATGTGGGTCTTGGGGATCGAGTATTGAAAAACGCGATGCTCTCCTGAGTCCATCACGACCCGCCGCGTCGACCGATGATGTGGGACTCAGCCCGCGTATCGGGTGATGTAGTCCTTGACCGTCGCCACCTCCGCCTCCATGACCTCGAATCGTTGCGGCAGCGCTTCGATGTTTTCGTAACCGGCCGGGCGTTCCGGTGGGTGGCCCAGCGCTTCGACGATGGAATCCTCGAATTTAGCCGGTAGGGCGGTTTCCAGGCAAAGCAGCGGCACGCCTTGCTCGCGATATTCCAGACCGACCTTTATCCCGTCGGCGGTGTGGGTGTCGACGACCACGCCGCATTCCTGATAAACCCAGCGCATCACCGCCATGCGGTCCGGGTGGTTACTGGAGCCGGACACGAAGCCGGATTTCGCGATGGCGCGGAAGGCGTCGGTGCCGGACAAGTCGAAGAAACCGAAAGTATCCACCTGTTGCCACAACTCGCGGACCACCGCCGGATCGCGCCCGACCGCGTCGAAAATGAAGCGCTCGAAATTGGACGCCTTGGAGATATCCATCGAGGGGCTGCTGGTGTGCGCCACCTGGTCGGTCTGGCGCACCCGGTAGACACCGGTGCGGAAGAACTCATCAAGCACGTTGTTCTCATTGGTGGCCAGGATCAGCCGACGAATGGGGAGGCCCATGCGCTTGGCGATGTAACCGGCGCAGATATTGCCGAAGTTGCCGGACGGCACGGCGAAGGAGACTTCCTGGTCGTCGCGAGTGGTGACCGCCAGCCAGCCCTTGAAGTAATAGACGATTTGCGCCGCCACCCGCGCCCAGTTGATGGAATTGACGGTGCCGATGGCGTGGCGGGCCTTGAACGCGGCGTCGTTGCTGACGGCCTTGACGATGTCCTGACAGTCGTCGAACACGCCGCGCACGGCGATGTTGAAGATATTGGGATCTTGCAGCGAGAACATCTGCGCGGTCTGGAACCGGCTCATTTTCTGGTGGGGCGAGAGCATGAACACTTGGATGCCGCGCTTGCCGCGCATGGCGTATTCGGCGCTGGAACCGGTGTCGCCCGAGGTGGCGCCGAGGATGTTGAGGTGGCCGCCGGTTTTGAGCAGGGCGTATTCGAACAGATTGCCAAGCAGTTGCATGGCGATGTCCTTGAACGCCAGGGTTGGGCCATTCGATAGCCGCAACAGCCAGACGTCATCCAGCAGGTTGGTGGCCGGCGTAATGGCTGCGGTGCGGAAGGTATCGGCGGTGTAGGCGCGGTCGATCAGCGCGCGCAGGTCGGCGGCCGGCAGGTCATCGGCGAATTTGCACAGGATGGCGAACGCCAGTTCCGGGTAGGGCAGGCCGCGCCAGCCGGCCAGCTCGCCGGGCGCCAGGGTCGGATAGTGCTCCGGGACGGTCAGGCCGCCGTCGGGCGCCAGCCCGCCCAGCAGGATCTCGGAAAAGGTCGCGGGGGTCATGTCGCCCCGGGTGCTGAGGTAGCGCATGTGGTCGGTCCTCGGAAAGCACGAAAGAGCAGGGGTCTGAATCTATTGTACCTCTCCGCTTCCACAAAGGCGCTGATCGCGCACAAGGATTGGGGAGTAGATCCTCCCCCTCCAGCCCCACTTTACCCGCGACGCTCACACGGGTGTTCGAAGGCGTTTCAGGGGATCTCCCACCGGTCTGTCTGCGGGTTTGCGTCCGAAAGGAGTGGGCGCCGATCCGCGGTTAGAACCCAAGTCGCTTCCAAAATCGCCCGAAGATGCTTGTACCGCTGCCCTTGGCGCGCGGTGGATCGGCAATCTCTGTCTGGTCGACCGATCCGACTGGATTCTGGGTTTCGCCGGGTTGTACGGATCTGGTTTCTTCGCTCGGATGTTGTTGAGGTGGTGCCGTATCCGTCGCTGGAACGCAAGGTTCGGGTTCAGGCGTGACTGGAAGGTAAGACTCGGGCGTGACGGTGACTTGAATCGGCTTTGAGGGTTGCGGCGTTTCACCGAAGTACGCCAGCGACTTGGTATAGCGCCCGATGATCTTGGGGATGGGAACGTCGTGTCCGCCTTCCATCACCCGCATGGCGACCCGTTTGGCGTTGATGGAGGGGTCGTCGGTGCCGACGAAAAACAGTCGAATGAAAAATCCGGCATCTCCCGCCCGGCGGATGAAATCCATCTTGTCTGGAGCGGACAGAACGGTCTCGAACACGAAATCGGTCACCATAACCGGATCGAGTGGCACCTGACCCGGATCTGGCCCCTACCAGCCGGTACCGGTATTGAGGAGTGGCATGAGCAACCCCGGCCTCTTCGCCTTGCCGCGCAGCTTTGCCCTCAACCTGTTGCGCTTCAACGACCTCAGCAATATCAGCCTGGGCCAATATGACAATGCCCTCAACTTCGACCGGCTACTGGCCTGCCAAGGACTCTAGCGTTGAACAGCCTTGATGCCACAGTGACGAACCGGGAAAGGTCGCGATCAAAAATCGTGCTTACGATTTTCCAGCCTTGGCCATCTCCGCCATGATCAATTGAGTCCACGCGCCGGAGCCGGGCAGGTTCTGGCCGCCGTCGGCAACCACCAGCGTGCCGGTGATGTAGGACGCCAGCGGCGAGGCCAGGAATACGCTGAGTTGGCCGATATCGTCCGGCGTGCCGAAGCGGCCCAGCGGGATCATCCGCTTCAGCCGGTCGGCGCTGCCTTCCGGCACCAGCCGGCGCACGCCCTCGGTGCCCTCGATCGGGCCGGGCGCGATGCTGTTGCAGCGGATGCCGAAGCGGCCCCATTCCAGCGCCAGGTTGCGCATCATCTGGTCGATGCCGGCCTTGGCCGCGCCGACATGGGCCTGGAAGGCGTAGGGCATGAACGCCTGACCGGCCGAGATGAAAATGATGTTGCCCTGAGTGTCCTTGAGTCTGTTCGAACGCCGCCCGGCAGGCGTGGAAGGCGCCCAGCAGATCGATGTCGATGACTGACTTGAAGCCGTTGGGGCTGATCTGTTCGGCGGGGCAGGGGAAGTTGCCGGCCGCGCCGCAGATCAGGGTATGAATCGACCCCAGTTCCTCGCAAACGTCCCGCATGGCCTTTTCCAGCGCGGGGTAATCGCGCACGTCGGCGGAATGGGCCGAGACTCGCGCGCCGAGTTCCCGCAGTTCGGCCGCCGCCGCGTCCAGCTTGTCTTGCGACCGACCGACGATGCCGAGGTCGGCGCCGACCGCCGCGAAGTTGCGGGCGATGCCGAGATTGATGCCGCTGCTGCCGCCGGTGATGAACACGGTCTTGCCCTGGAACAAATCTTTGGCGAAATAGGAGGTGACGTTCATGGCGCTTTCCTGGGGTGGAGGGTGATAAACCTTTCAAGCCTAAGCAAGATCGGGCCGGCGAACCTAGCACGGTTTGGCTGACTTGACCGTTGCGGCGCCCTTGCCGAAAATCGCCGTCTGATGTTTATCCCTATCGGAGTTCGTCATGGCCGACCGCGATTTGTTGATTATAGGAGCCGGTATCAGCGGCTTGAGCATGGCCCATTACGCCGCCGCCGCTGGCTTGAACGTGCTGGTGCTGGAGCAGGAAGACCAGGTGGGAGGATGTCTGCACTCGCATCGTTTTAGCGGCGGGCTGGACGGGTTCTGGCTGGAGTTGGGCGCGCACAGCGGCTTCAACTCCTACGGCAATCTGCTGGCGATCCTGGAACGGGTTGGCCTGCTGGGCCAGTTGCAGCGCCGGGCCAGAGTCGGTTTTCGGATGTTTGCCGGTGGCGCGGTCAAAAGTATTCCTTCCCAGTTGTGCTTCCCGGCGCTGGCGCTGGCGCCGTTCCGGCTGCTCGGCCTGATCAAAACCGGACGCACCGTCGCCGACTACTACGGCCACATCGTCGGCCGACGCAATTACGCGGCGGTATTCGAACCGGCTTTCAATGCGGTGATCTGCCAGCCGGCCGGCGAATTTCCCGCCGACAGCCTGTTTCAACCCCGGCCCCGGCGCAAGGATGTACCAAGAGGTTTCACTCTGCCCGGCGGGCTGCAGACCATCGCCGATACCCTGGCCGGGCAAGCGGGTATTTCCATCGAACTCGGGCGGAGCGCGCGGGAGATCCGGCGCGGCGACGGGGGCTTCGTCGTCCGTACCGATCGCGGCGAGTACAGCGCCCGCGCGCTTTGTCTGGCCACGCCGGTGGCGGTGGCCACCAAGTTGCTGCGCGCGCCGTTTCCCGACGTCGCCGGGCGGTTGGCGGAAATCGAGACCGCCAAGATCGAGTCAATTGGGGTGGCGCTGCCGGCCGCGCGTTTACTTCTGCCGCCGGTGGCGGGGCTGATCGGTCGGGGTGAGCCGTTTTACTCGATGGTGTCGCGCGATACCGTGCCCGATGCCAACTGGCGGGGCTTTACCTTCCATTTCCGGCCCGGCGTGTTGGGCGAAGAAGAGAAGGTTGAACGAATCGCCCAGGTGCTCGACATTGATCGCGCCCTGCTCGAATCCGGGAACGTAGTGTCCAAGCTCAACCAGTTGCCCGCGCTGCGGGTCGGTCATGGCGAACGGGCCAAAGAGTTGAACCAGGCGCTGGCTGGAAATCGGCTGGCGCTGACCGGCAACTATTTCGCCGGGGTCGCCATCGAGGATTGCGTGACCTGCTCGCGAGCGGAATTCGAGCGGTTGCGACGCGAAGGATTGTGAACGATCCGGTCGGCCGGGTGGATTAAGAGGCTATATAAAAACGCCCCTCTCCCACGGGGAGAGGGGCTGGGGGTGAGGGTTGTTTTTCAACGCCTTAAGTCGTCCCCAGAGGCTATACAAAAACGCCTCTAAAAGCTGGGGAAAACCGTGGACGTTTCGCCGGCTGGGATGAAAAGGTTTTCGCCTGCCGACCAAGTGTCGTCGTTAATCAAAAACTTGCAGGTGATAGCCCCTTTCTTCAGATCGTTGTTGGTCCAGACCCAAACGTCGTTTTCGACGTTTTTCATTTCCACGCCGACCTCCCAGTCAAGGCCGGCGCCCTCGCCGCGGATGAACAGCTTGTTGCCGAACCCGACATCGTACTTGGCGACGATGACCGTGGCCGTCGAGTCGATGTGTTTTTTGGTGGTGGCCTTGGCGGGCGAGGTCGAGGTTTTGCTGGATTTGGCGGCCTTGGCGGGCGTCGGTTTCGCGGCGGGTTTTGGTGGCTCGGCCTTGACCGGCGCGGCGACGGGCGCGGCGGGTTTTGGTGGCTCGGCCTTGACCGGCGCGGCGACGGGCGCGGCGGGTTTTGGTGGCTCGGCCTTGACCGGCGCGGCGACGGGCGCGGCGGGTTTTGGTGGCTCGGCCTTGACCGGCGCGGCGACGGGCGCGGCGGGTTTTGGTGGCTCGGCCTTGACCGGCGCGGCGACGGGCGCGGCGGGTTTTGCGACGGCTGCCGCGGCTGGCTTGGTGGCTTGCTTGAGGTCCTTGTTGACCGGGGTTTTGGTCGGCTCTTTCTTTTTCGGCATGAATCGATCCTCTGGTGAGTGGTTTGATTGCGAAAATAGAATGTTAACGTTTTGCCATCATGGCGACTTTTTGAGTCTAACCCAAGCGCGAACGAGTCTCCAAGTGACTGACAGTTTGGAATAGTGTGGATGAGCGCGCGCCATTTTTAAATCCAATCCGAGGCAGTCACATGCTTCAGCATGGTTTTTCTTTCGATCCGACCCATGGTTACCACCTCGCCGCCCTGCTGGCGGTGACGCCACCGGCCGAGCCGCCCAATTTCGCCGGCTTTTGGCGGGGCTTGCACGCCCGTGCTCGCGAGGTAACGGCTGCACCGATGTTGCGGGAGATTCCCAGCCCGAACCCGTGCGCCCATGTGTTCGAGGTGGAATTTACCTCGCTGGAAGGGTTTCGGGCCAAGGGCTGGTTGACCCGGCCGCGCGGCGCTCTCGTCGAACGCGGTGTTGTGGTCGGTCACGGCTACGGTGGTCGGGACGGCCCGGATTTTCATCTGCCTATCCCCCGGGCGGCGATGCTGTTTCCCTGTGCCCGAGGAATTTCCCGCAGCGCCTGTGCCGGGATTCCGGCCAACCCGGACGATCATGTGTTGCATGGAATCGGCGGGCGGGACACTTACGTGCATGGCGGCTGCGCGGCCGATACCGTGTGGTGCGCGGCCTCGGCGCTCCTGGATTTGTTCCCCACGGCGGCGCGGCGGCTGGAGTATCTGGGGATCAGTTTCGGCGGCGGCATCGGCGCGCTGGCCCTGCCGTGGGACGAGCGGTTTCACCGCGCCCATCTGAACGTGCCGAGCTTCGGTCATCATCCGCTACGGTTGGGGATGTCCTGCGTGGGCAGCGGCGAGGCGGTGCGCCGCCGCCAGCAGCGGACCGGTCGGGTCCTGGATACGCTGCGCTACTTCGATGCCGCCATCGCCGCGCGCCATCTGCGCATTCCCATGCACATCGCCGCCGCCCGCTTCGATCCGGCGGTGCCGCCGCCCGGCCAGTTCGCGGTTTATAACGCGCTCGCCGGTCCCAGGGAGCTGTTCGTGCTGCGGGCCGGCCACTTCGATCACGCCGACATGGTCGCCGAGGACCGGCGCTTGCTGGACGCGCTGGCGTATTTCTTCAATCGTGATTGAGCGACGACGGGCGGGCGGAGGAAACGATTGAGCGCCGCCGCGAGGACCTGTCATTCCTTCTTCATGCGGCCGTCAAGCGCAAAAAAGCCCGGCGGAGCCGGGCTGGCTTGACGGGCGGGCAAATCGGCTCAGGCGGACTGAGTATCGGTCACGGTATTGGATTTGCCGACGGCTTCTTCCATCAGTTTTTGCAGTTCGCCGCTCTGGTAAAGCTCCAAGGTGATATCGCAACCGCCGATCAGTTCACCGCCGACGTAGATCTGGGGAAAAGTGGGCCAGTCGGCGTAGCGCGGCAAGTTATCGAAAATCTCCGGATCTTCCATCACGTTCACGTAGGCGAACGGCAGGCCGGTGGCCGCCAGTGCCTGGGTTGCGCGCTGCGAGAAACCGCAGCGCGGCATCTCCGGGGTGCCTTTCATGTAGATAACCACCGGATTGGATTCCACCTGCTGTTTGATCAGTTCCAAGACGTCCATTGCATGACCTCGAGTTAGAGTGATTCGGCAAGAAAACGGTGCTGCTATCCTGGATGGATACACCCGATTTTAGACCGGCGGCGCGCGAGAGGTTGCATGGCGGGCCACCAGGCCAGGAGGCGTCAGGGCATACCGCTTCGAGTGGCCGGGTCCACGTTCAGTTGCAGCCACAGTTCCAGCAGCGCCGCGTGCCACAGCTTGCTGCCCAGCAGCCGGGTCAGGTGCGCCTCCGGTTCGGCTAGCAGCGTATCCAGATAAGCGCGCTGGAACAGGCCGCGTTCCCGGCAGGCGCGCGAGTCGAGGATGTCGCGCATGAACGCCAGAAACGGCCCGCGCACGAATTTGAGCGCCGGTACTGGAAAATAGCCCTTGGGCCGGTCGATGACCGCATTCGGCAGGAGCCCTCGGGCGATCTTTTTCAGCACGTACTTGCCGCCGTCGCCGATTTTCAATTCCGGTGGCAGTTGCATCGCCAGTTCCACCAGTTCGTGGTCCAGGAACGGCACCCGGGCTTCCAGTCCCCAAGCCATGGTCATGTTGTCCACCCGCTTGACCGGGTCGTCCACGATCAGGGTGGTGACATCCAGCCGCAGCACCCGGTCCAGGTATGCTTCGGCGCCGGGTTCCGCCAGCCGTTCGGCGATGAGTTGGGCGGTGTGGTCGGGTCCGTGGTGGGCCGGCGCGACCGTGGCCAGCCATTCGTTGTGATCGCGGTCGAAGTAGTGTCGCCGGAACCGTTCCAGAGGGTCGCCGCTCTCGGCGGCCATGCGCGGGTACCAGAAATAGCCGCCGAACACCTCGTCGGCGCCCTGGCCGCTCTGGACCACTTTGACCGCCTGGGAGACCTGCTCGGCCAGCAGGAAAAACGCCACCGCGTCCTGGCCGACCATTGGTTCGGCCATGCAGGTGACCGCCTCGGGCAGGCGTTCGAGCACCCGGTCGTTGGGGATCAGGTATTTGTGATGGCGGGTCTGGTAGCGGGCGACGATCTGGTCGGAGTATTCGAACTCGCTGCCTTTCTCTTCCGGCTGATCCTCGAAGCCGACCGAGAAGGTCCGCAGGTCGCGTACCCCGGATTCGGCCAGCAGCGCCACCAGTAGACTGGAATCCAGCCCGCCGGACAGCAGCACGCCGACCGGCACGTCGGCCACATCCAGCCGCCGCCGCACCGCCAGCCGCAGCGCATCGTGCACGGCGTCGATCCATTCCCGCTCGGCGCGCGGCGTCTTCGGTCGTTCGGCGCGCAGCCGCCAGTAGACCCGGTTCGTTTCCCGGCCGCTGGCGTCGATGCTGAGCGTGGTCGCGGGCGCCAGCTTGCGGATGCCTTGCAGGATCGTGCGCGGCGCGGGGATGACCGCGTGCAGGGTCAATTGATGGTGCAGGCCGACCGGGTCGATCGCGGTATCCACGTCCGGCGCTTCCAGCAGGGCTTGACTGTTGGAGGCGAAACGGAAGGCGCGCGGGGTGCGGCTGTAGTACAGCGGCTTGATGCCCAGGCGGTCGCGGGCCAGAAAGAGCGTGCGCTCGCGCAGGTTCCAAACGGCGAAGGCGAACATGCCGAGGAGATGCTCGACGCAGCGCTCGCCCCATTCGGCGTAAGCCTTGAGAATGACCTCGGTGTCGCCCTCGGAAAAGAAACGGTAGCCTTTGGCCAGCAGGTCCCGCCGCAGTTCCCGATAGTTGTAGATGGCGCCGTTGAACACCAGCGCCAGCCCCAGTTCGGGGTCCATCATGGGCTGGTTGGAGCGGTCGCTGAGATCGATCACCGACAGCCGGCGATGGCCCAGCAGCAAAGGACCGTCGGACCAGATACCTTCGTGATCGGGGCCGCGCCGGGCCAGACGTCGCAGCATCCGCCGCATCAAGGCCCCGTCGGGTTCGCCACCGTCGAGGCGCAATTCACCGCCAATGCCGCACATGGAATCGCCCCGCTCGCAGGGTGGGTCGGGGGATGTTGCTTATTCGGGGATGTAGTCGATGCTGGACCAGACCACCCGGCGCACGCCGGGCGCCGCGCGGGCCAGCGACATCGCGCGGTTGGCGGCGCGGGCGGTCAGCCGGCCGCTCATGCTGACGATCCCTTGGTTGGAGGTGACCGTGACGTTGGCGCTCGACAGCATGTCGTCTTCCTTGAAGGCGCTCTTGATGGAGGAGGTGATTTCGGAGTCGCTGACCTGGGGGCCGCTTCGCGCGCTGTCGCTGAGGCCGGTGCTGTTGGCGACGCCGTCGCTGTCGCCGCCGCCGGAACCGCCGCCCAGGCCGGCGCAGGCGGTAAGGGTCAGGGCGGCGAGGAAAGCGAGAATAAGAGGGATTTTGTTCATTGATTCGGTCTCCGTGGGCTGAAACGCAAGGCGCGCGGAACGGTTTCGCACCGGTCCGGCGGCCGGTCTGGCGGCAAGAATAGCACACCCCGCCTGGCTGAAACCCGCGTTGCATCGGCCGGAACCGGCGTCTAGACTAATCCGGCTGTGCCGCGCGGACTCCGTGCCGGCGGTAAAACTTAATGCCGTCCCCGGGCTCTAAACGGCTCTAAACCGGCTCTGCAAGCCCTGAAGACTCATTTATCACCCACTGGATCAATGGAGAGACGACGCATGGTTCACCAACTGCCCGAACTGCCCTACGCCAAGAACGCGCTGGAGCCTCACATCTCGGCGGAAACCCTGGAATATCACTACGGCAAGCACCACCAGACCTACGTCACCAACCTCAACAATCTGATCAAGGGCACCGAATACGAAGAGCTGCCGCTGGAGGCGATTATTCAGAAGTCGTCCGGAGGGCTGTTCAACAACGCCGCACAGGTGTGGAATCACACCTTCTACTGGAACTGCCTGAAGCCCAACGGCGGCGGCGAGCCGACCGGGGCGTTGGCCGAGGCGATCAACGGTAAATTCGGTTCGTTTGCGGCGTTCAAGGAGGAATTCACCAAGGTTTCGGTCGGCACCTTCGGTTCCGGCTGGGGCTGGCTGGTGAAGAACGCGGATGGCTCGGTGGAATTGATGAGCACCAGCAACGCCGGCACGCCGATGACCTCCGGCAAGACGGCGCTGCTGACCTGCGATGTGTGGGAACACGCCTATTACGTCGATTACCGCAATGCCCGTCCCAAGTACGTCGAGGCGTTCTGGAATCTGGTCAACTGGGATTTCGTCGCCAGTCAGTACGCCTGATCCGGTCGGCCGCGAGCCGCTCCGAGAATAGGCCAGCCCCGCGCCGGGGTTGGCCTTTTTTCATGGCTCGCCGTCCGCCGCCCGCAAATACTTCCGCACCGTCCGTCGGTCCAGCCCGGTGCGCCGCGCCACTTCCTCGTAGTTGCCGCAGCGCTGATGGAGCTGGGCGCAGTAATGCGCCAGCAACTCGCGAGCCTCCAGCGCGCCCTCCCGTGCCCGCCGCCAGAACGCTTCCTCCACCGACGGTTCCAGTCGTTCGCCCGTATAGCGCCCGGTCAGCAGAATGCGGCGCACCGCCTGCTCCAGTTCGCGCACGTTGCCCGGCCAGGCATAGGTCGCCGGCAGGTCACGATGCAGCGCCGCCAGCACCAGTTCGCCGGCTTCCGGGCTGGGCGCGCCCAACAGGCGCGCGACCAGGGCCCGCGCCAGCAATTCCAGTTCCGCCGGCGCTTCGGTCAGCCGCTGGCGCAGCGGCGGCACGGCGATGACGTCGGAACACAGGCGGTAATAGAAATCGTCGCGGAATTTTCCCTGCCGGCGCAGTTCCGCCAGCGATTGATGAGTGGCCGCAATCACCCGGCCGGAGAAGCGTTGCGCCTTGTGGCTGCCGACCGGCGTGAAGCCGCGCTCCTGCAACACCCGCAACAACTTGATCTGCACCCCGAGGCTGGCGTCGCCGATCTCGTCGAGAAACAGCGAGCCGCAGGAGTTGCAACGGGCGAACACACCCTGATGGTCCTCAACCGCCCCGGTAAAAGCGCCCTTGCGATGGCCGAACAGTTCTGATTCGATCAGGCTTTCCGGGAATTCCGCCAGGTTGATGGCGATGAAGGTGTCGGTGAAGCTGTGGCGGAACCGTTTGGCGGCGGGATCGAAGGGGATGTAGACCGAACGGCCGATGGCCGTCGCCGCCGAAGCCTTTGCCGCTGCCGGTTTCACCCAGCAGCAAAGTGGAAAAGTCTTCCATCCGGTTCCACAGATCGCGCTCGTACACCCGCATGTCGCGGCCGAACACGTTGTTCCACAACGCGCGCCGCAAGTCGGACATGCAGGGGCTGAGGCCGATCAGCGCGTGATCGATAAAGGTGTAGGCACGCCGCAACTGGTAGAACAGCCCGAAATAGCGCGTCGCCTCCTGGGCGGAAAATCCCCAGCTTCGCAGCAGCGCCAAGGCTTCGTCGGCGAAGGAAACCGTCGCCGGCTGGCCGGGCTGGGCCAGTTCCCGTTCGATCAGGCGATCCAGGTCCGGCACGAAACGATGGTAACCGTGAAACAGCCAGGCATCGGCCAGCCATTGCCGTTCCGCGCCTTCGTAACGGTTCAGGGCGCCGGCGTCCCGTTCGGTCAGACGCTCCAGCCGCGCCGCCAGCACCGGCAGCAGCGCGGTCATCGGATGGTCGCCGCCGATGTCGTCCAGCGCCGAGTCCGGCGCCAGTCTGGCCACGTCCTGACGGGTGACCTCGAAAGGATTGGCCATGATCAGCGCCGAGGCGGCGGCCAGGAATTGCCGATCGTCCGGGTCAAAATGAAGCCTACTGCCGGCCATGACGATTCTCCTGCGAGCGAGAGACATGCAATAAATGTAGTTCCGACTGGCATAAAATGCCCTTCAGCGACTGGTATTCGTCGCGGCTGTCCGTGAATCCGATCGTCTAAACAGAAGCTTATGGGAGCGTGGCGGCTTGGCACGCGGTTTGATTGGAGGCGGGAAACCAACGAGAGGGGAGACCTAAAATGAATCCGACTCGCCAAGCCGGCGAACAGGGCTTTCGAAGCTGGGACGACGCCGAACTGTTTTATCGGGCCTGGCTGCCGGAGCGGCAAACCGACCGGGCGGTGATCCTGTTCCATCGTGGCCACGAGCATTCCGGCCGCTGGCAGGATGCGGTGGATCAGCTCGACCTGCCCGATTTCGCCCTGTTCGCCTGGGATGCCCGCGGCCATGGCCGCAGTTCCAGTGAGCGCGGTTATGCCGAGAATCTCGGCGTGCTGGTGCGGGATATGGATGCGTTCGTCGGTCATCTGACCCGGCAATACGGAATCCCGACCGAAAACATCGTGGTGCTGGCGCACAGCGTCGGCGGCGTGCTGGCGGCAAGCTGGGTGCATGACTACGCGCCCAGAATTCGGCGCCCTGGTGCTGGGCAGTCCGGCGCTGCG
>CAVOGC010000023.1:0-59316 GCA_963695105.1 uncultured Gammaproteobacteria bacterium
TGGCAAGCGTTGAAGCACAGCCAACTGGACCATCTAAAATTCAGACGACAACACAGCATGGGTCCGTATATCGCTGATTTTTACTGCCCCGCCGCCAAGCTGGTGATTGAACTTGATGGATCAGCCCACGACAGCGAAGCCGCCCAACAACAGGATGCCGAACGAACCTCGTATCTGCTCAGCCTGGGATTGCGGGTGGTGCGGTTTGAAAATCGGGCAAGTGATGGAGAATTTGGAGGGGGTGTTGTGTGAGATTCGACGGCAGGCCAGGGAATAAAAGATCGAACCACCCCGGCGCTTCGCGCCACCCCTCCTTATCCAAGGAGGGGAAATTGCCAGGAAAAATAAGGGTAAAATTAAATGATAACCTCCGATCAAGACTTTGCGTTATGGACCCGACAGCAAGCCGACCTGTTGCGTCAAGGGCACTGGAAAGAGCTTGATGCCATGAACATTGCTGAGGAACTGGAGGACATGGGCAGCAGCCGCGAACGGGAGTTGGAAAGTCGGCTTGGCGTATTGCTGGCCCATTTGCTCAAATGGCGGTATCAACCTGAACGACGAGGCAAAAGCTGGCGTTCCACGATCAAAGAACAGCGACAGCGGATTGACCGGTTGCTGGCCAAAAACCCCAGTCTCAAGGCACAACTGGCTGAAGCATTAAGCAATGGTTATAGCGATGGCGTACTGATCGCGGTGCGTGAGACGCCATTCGATGAAGGCGATTTTCCAGTGGAATGTCCGTTCAGCCTTGAGCAAACTCTGGATCTGAATTACTGGCCAGAATAAAACCTTTTCCCCTCCTTGGATAAGGAGGGGTGGCGCGAAGCGCCGGGGTGGTTCGACCCACAAGGCCACAATCATGACCGTCCACAACATCCAGCCGCTCAAACCGCGCCGTCAAGAACTACGCTCGACCATGACGCCCGCCGAAATCCGGCTTTGGCAGGCTTTGAAGCACAGCCAACTGGACCATCTAAAATTCAGACGACAACACAGCATGGGTCCGTATATCGCTGATTTTTACTGCCCCGTCGCCAAGCTGGTGATTGAACTCGATGGATCAGTTCACGACAGCGAAGCCGCCCAACAACAGGATGCCGAACGAACCTCGTATCTGCTCAGCCTGGGATTGCGGGTGGTGCGGTTTGAAAATCGGGCGGTGATGGAGAATTTGGAGGGCGTGTTGTGTGAGATTCGACGGCAGGCCAGGGAATAAAAGATCGAACCACCCCGGCGCTTCGCGCCACCCCTCCTTATCCAAGGAGGGGAATTCGAGGGAATTCGTGAAGATCGACTTTGGATGCCCATGACCCTTTGATTCTTTTCGGAGACTGTTTGAATGCTCATGCAAATTGTCTATCCCAATCATTTACCAGATGTTTTACACCAAACTCCGATTGAATTTGAACAACAAGCCAAGATGGCAATGGCGGTAAAGCTTTATGAAATGAAAAAGCTTTCATCAGGCATGGCGGCAGAGCTGGCTGGCATGGACCGGATTGGCTTTTTATTGCGGCTACCGGATTATGGCGTGCCGGTCATTGATCTCGATGACGATGAATTGCGCTCCGATATCGATCATGCCTGACCAAAAGAATATTGTTATCAATACCACACCCCTGTTGGCGCTAACCGCTGGCTTGGGCCATTTGGATGTATTGCAAATACTTTATGCCAATGTCTATGTTCCGTGGGAAGTTTGCCAGGAAGTCCGGGCTGGCGGTCGATATGGTTTTGCGGTTGATGTATTTGAGCAAACAGATTGGCTGAACAAAATCAACACCCCAACCACAATCCCACTTTATCTCAAGCACTCCCTGGACCCAGGCGAAGCATCCGTGATCCAAACAGCGCTGGATCAAGACATACCCTTGGTTTGTATTGATGAAATCGCCGGACGACGGATTGCACGGATTTCTGGATTGCAGGTCACCGGCAGCATCGGCATCTTGCTGAAAGCCAAAAAACAGGGATGCCCTGTCGCTATCCGGGAGGCGCTGCAAAACATGCAACGCCAAGGCATCTGGTTGAGTCACCGGTTAATCGCTTTTGCTCTCCAGGAAGCAGGCGAATCCCCATGACCGATTCACCCTCTGATCCCGTTTGGCCCCGCTGGATTGCCGACCTGCACCGCCTGCTCGGCATTCGTCCGCAATTCCTGCTCTCCGGGCCGATCCGCGACCTGTTCCTGACGCCCCTCGACGGGCAAACCATCCTGCTGCCGGTGCTGGACAGTCTCTGGGAAGCGCTGGCCATCCATGGCTATCAATACCTGCTGGTCCATGACCGGGTGGATGGGCTGCGCCTCCATCCCAACACTCCCACCACCCGGCAACTCGCCAGCCGCGCGCTCGATCAGGATTTCAAAGGCGACCCGATCCCGGTCAGTCTCAACCGCCTGCCCAATGTCCTGCGCGCCCTGATCACCGCCCCGGTGCGCGCCGCCGCCGTCATTGACTACGCCTCGCGGGTGCCGGTCAGCGTCCAGCAACTCAGCGAGGCCGAACACGAATTCTTTACCGCCTGCGAAAAACTCGCCTATGTGGCTCATCCCATTATTGCCGCCCCCGACCGCGCGCCCCGGTTCAACCCGCTCCTCTGGCTGTGCCACCGCGAGACCGACTTGCCCTCCTGGTTCACCTTGGACAACGAAGCCATCCATCGCCTGACGCTCTCGCCGCCCGACTTCGACGAGCGTCGCCACGCCGCCGAACTACTGGCGTCCTCCTTCGCCGATCACGCCCAGGCCACCGCCGAACAGCAGCGCACGTTCGCCGACTGCTTCGCCCAACTCACCGAAGGGCTGAGCCTGCGCAGCCTGTTCGCTATCGCTCAACTGGCCGAAGCGCAAACACTGCCGCTGGCCGAGGTCGGCGACGCCGTGCGCTGTTTCCAGGTCGGGGCGCTGGACAACCCCTGGAAGAAAGCCTACCTGCGCGAACGCATCCAGAACGCCGCCGAGGTCATCGGCCAGCGCGTCAAGGGCCAAAAGCCGGCGATCATCAAAACCGTGGATATCCTCATGCGTTCGGTGATGGGCCTGACCGGCGCGCACACCGCCGCGACCTCCAGCCGTCCGCGCGGGGTGCTGTTCTTCGCCGGTCCGACTGGGGTCGGCAAAACCGAACTGGCCCGCGCCCTGACCGCGCTGCTGTTCGGCGACGAACGCGCCTACATCCGCTTCGATATGAGCGAATTCGCCGCCGAGCACGCCGACGCCCGCCTGCTCGGCGCGCCGCCCGGTTATGTCGGCTACGACGCTGGCGGCGAACTGACCAACGCGGTCCGCGCCCGGCCGTTCAGCGTGATTCTGTTTGACGAGATCGAAAAGGCCCATCCGCGCATTCTCGACAAATTCCTGCAAATCCTCGAAGACGGGCGCTTGACCGACGGGCGCGGCGATACCGTCTATTTCTCGGAAGCGATCCTGATTTTCACCTCCAATCTCGGCATCACCGTCCAGGACGACACCGGCCAGCGCCGGCTCCGGGTGCAGCCCGGCGAACCCTATGAACAGGTCGAGCGCCAGGTTCGCGCCGCCATCGCCGATTACTTCAAATTCACCCTGGGCCGCCCGGAAATCCTCAACCGTATCGGCGACAACATCGTGGTGTTCGACTTCATCCAACCGGCCATCGCCGAACAGATTTTCGCCGGGATGCTGGAGCACATCGCCCGGCGGATCGCCGACGAGCATGAGTTGACCCTGCTCATTCCGGAACCGGTGCGCCAACAATTGCTGGCCTGGTGTACCCAGGACTTGAGCGACGGTGGGCGCGGCATCGGCAATCGTCTGGAAACCACCTTTGTCAACCCGCTGGCCCGCGCCCCAGCAATTCTCATTTTGGTGATTTCACCCGGTTTCGGGTTGTAGGGGAGCCGGCTCGAAGCTTTGCAGCATGAACGCCATCAAGGCTTCCCAGCTTTCGAAACACAGGTAACTGGTCAAGGTGCGGATATCACCGAACAAGCGTTGTCGGGAGGGCAGTTTCCGGCGCAGCAATTGGTATTGGTCGTCCATCCACTCCAGCACGGTATGGACCAGAAAGGCCAGGATGATGAGGCTGGCCAACACCGACGACAAATGCCGCTGGCCGTGGCCGTAGTTGTGCTCGAAGTGATAGCCTTTGGTTTTTAAGGTGTTGTTGTTTTCATTTTCGATTTTCCACCGGCTGCGCCCGGCCGCGACGACCTCGGGCACCTGGCGGTCATCGAGTGCCAAGGACGTGGCAAAGCTGTTGTGATACAACACGTTGCCGTTTTCATCGGTGGTGGTGAGCTCACACCAGTTGACCAACAGGGCATCCTCCCCATCGCGCAGGGGAATCGCTTGCACATAGCGATAGGTGTCGATCTCGCGCCGTTGGCCGGTCCACCGCCGGCGGACTACGGTTTTGACGGCGCCGCCCCGCTCCAGAAACGCCAACCACTCAGCGACGATGGCATGGGAATCGGGTTTGCACACCAGGATGAAGTCAAGGCCCCGGTTCACCGCCTCGCGGCAGAACGGTTCGTGGCAGTACAAATCGTCGCCCAGGAGGGTGATCTTCAACGGGCTATAGTCATCCCCCCATGCGGCCAGCCAGCGCTTGGCGGCGTTGAGTTCGCAGTCTTGCTTCTCCGCGCCGTCCTGCGGACGGACGAATTCCGGCGCCAGCGGAATGACTTTGTCCAACCCCGGCTTCACCAGGACGGGGGTCAGGGCGGTATGGCTATAGGTCACCGCGCCGTTGGGGTGCTGCCGGACCGCGCACTGCGGGCAATGAATCGCGGCCGAGGAAAAATACCGCACCCCATCGAAGGCCAGCAGCAGGGTCTGGTTCACCGAACGATAAGTGTCCACCACGCCCGCCTGATGCAACGCCTGGAACAGAAAGGAAAACAACGGTGTTACCTGCCCCGGTTCGGTGGCGTCCAGCAAGTGGCGAATCTGATTGTCCGACGGGATTTGATGGACCCCAAACAGGGTCTGCGCGTTATTTTTACCCACCCGCTGGTCCAGGCTGCGCTGGTATTCCAAAAACGACGGACTCTGCATGAAGAACACCGAGAAGGCGCTCAACCCCGCGTCCACCAGCGTGTAACGGGTGTTCTTCCCCCGGCGCGGATCGGTAAACTGCTCGAAGGTCCGGCGGATTTGTTTCGTAATGTCGTCCAACGTCAGGACGGTGCGACCAAACGGTACGCTCATCAAGGTACTTCCAGTCAAGGGAGGCGGCTACTCTAGCGAGTCATCGCCAAAATGAGAATTGCTGCCCGCGCCCTGTTCCATTTGGAAGAAGATCCTGAACGCCGGCGGATCACGGTGATAGCGGTGCGGCTTGACGACCATGTTTACCGCGTGGAGTTGACCTGAGATGAGCGGCCCCAAATGCTATCGCTACACGGTCGATTCCGCCCGATTGCAACAACAGTTGGAAGCCGAACGCCAGCACCGGGAGCGGGAACAATGCGGGCAGGCCATCGCCCAAATTCACGCAGAATGGTCCACCCTGCCGCAGACCCTGGCCGATCTCCAGCAGCGCTATCCCGCTGAAGCCTTCGCCATCGACCTGATCCCGCCCGCATCGCCCACCGACGACACGCTGGACGCAGTGCGGCAGTACCGAAACCTCCTGAATCAGCGCTTTCTCCAGGCCCGCGCCGACCTGCAACGGTTGAGCGAACGCGCCGCCGCCAACCACGCCGCTAAAACCTTGCTGGCGGAACTCAGTCAGGATGCACCCGCCGCGATTCGCAGCGCCACCGAGGTACTCCAAGCCCGCGCCGATCCGCTCCCCACCACAAACCGCCAAGCCGAATGGCAACGCCTGTTCAGCCGCCTGAACGACGCCGATCAACTGCATCCTCCGGCGACCTTGATCGAGCTGCGCGACGCCTTCCTGACCGTCGCCCGTACCCTTCAAGTTGACGCACTGGCCGCTGAACTGCGCCAGCACATCCAATACCTGAATCAAGCCCACCGGGTGGTGCTCGAACAGCAGCGCCAACAGGAAGAACAGGACGCCGCCCGCCGCTACGCGCAACAGGTGATCGGCGAGACCCTGGCGGAACTCGGCTACGAGGTCGAACCCGGTTTTGCCACTCTGTTTGTCGAAGGCGGCGTCGCGCATATCCAGCAGCCGGACTGGGGCGACTACTACGTGCGATTGCGGGTCAAGCCGGACGCCGGCGACCTGAACCTGAACGTCGTCCGGGTCAGCGCAGACCGCGCCGCCTCGAATGAACAGGCCCGACGCGACCGGGAGATGGAAGAACAGTGGTGCGCCGCGCACCGGGAGTTGCTGCAACGTCTGGAAGAACACGGCATCGCCAGCCGGCAAACCCGCGCCCTCGCTGCTGGCGAATTACCGGTGCAGACCGTCCAGCCAGACACGATTCAGCAACCGGGTCGGACGCGGCATCACCGGCGGGACTTGCACCGGCGACAGCGAGAGCTTTAAGGCAGCGCGATGGCTGATATGGTGTTCCCAGATCAGTGGTGTGGAATCTCCCCTCCTTGGACAAGGAGGGGTGGCGCGTAGCGCCGGGGTGGTTCGACACGGGTGATTCCACCCGTCGGACCGGAGTGCTATAGCGCGCCCCTACCGGTTATGGAATCTCCCCTCCTTGGACAAGGAGGGGTGGCGCGTAGCGTCGGGGTGGTTCGAAACCGGAGCGCCATATTCATTCTGACTTCTCCAGCCGTTTGCGAAACGCCGCGTAATACAGCACCGGGATGAAGATCAGCGTCAGCAGGGTAGACACCATGATGCCGAAGATCAGCGAGATCGCCAGCCCCCGGAAGATCGGGTCGTCGAGGATGAACAGCGCCCCGAGCATGGCCGCCAGCGCCGTCAAAATAATCGGCTTGGCCCGCACCGCGCTGGAGCGGATCACCGCCTCCTGAAACGGCGTCCCGCTGGCCACCTCCAGATTAATGAAATCCACCAGCAGGATCGAGTTGCGGACGATGATGCCGGCCAGCGCGATCATGCCGATCATCGAAGTGGCGGTGAACTGGGCGTGCAGCAGGGCATGGCCCGGCATCACCCCGATGATGGTCAGCGGAATCGGCGCCATGATGATCAGCGGCACCAGATAGGAGCGGAACTCCGCCACCACCAGCAGGTAGATCAGGATCATCCCCACGGCGTAGGCGATGCCCATGTCGCGAAAAGTCTCGTAGGTAATCTGCCACTCGCCGTCCCATTTCAGGCTGTAGCCGTAGGGATTGTCTGGCTGGCGGATGAAGAACTGCTCCAGCGGCTCGCCGCCGATGGGCCGTTCGCGCAGGCTGGCGAAGATTTCGAACATGCCGTACAGGGGGCTGTCGAGCGCGCCGGCCATATCGCCGAACACGAACACCACCGGCAGCAAGTCCTTGTGGTAGATGGCGTTTTCGCGCCGGGTCCGTTCGATGTCGACGATCTCCGACAGCGGCACCAGTTGGCCGCCCTGGGCGCGGGTCTTCAAATCCAGCACGGTCGCCATGCCGGCCTTGGCGGCGACCGGCAGTTCCAGTCGCAGCGGGATCGGATACTTGGCGGTGCTGGAATGCAGGTAACTGACGTCCTCGCCGCGCAGCGCGGTGTTGAGATCGGCGGCGACCGCCTGCTGCGACACGCCGAGCAGGGCCGCCTTCGCCCGGTCCACATGGGCAATCAACCGTTCGGTGGGCGCCTCCACCGTATCGTCCACATCGATGATGTCCGGCGTGGCGCTGAAGATCCGCCGCACCTCCTGGGCGGCCTGGATCTGACCGGGATAGTTCAGACCGTAGACCTCGGCCACCAGCGGCGCCATCACCGGCGGGCCGGGTGGCACCTCGACCACCTTGATGTTGGCGTTGTACCGCTTGCCGATGTCCTGCAAGGGACCGCGCACGCTCAGCGCGATGTCGTGACTCTGGCGACGACGGTGTTTCTTGTCGGCCAGATTGACCTGGATGTCGCCGACATTGGCGCCGGCGCGCAGATAATACTGTCGCACCAGACCATTGAAATTGATCGGCGCGGCGGTGCCGGCGTAGACCTGATAGTCGGTGACTTCCTCGACCGTGGCCAGATAGCGGCCCAGCTCGCCCAGCACCCGGGCGGTCTGTTCCAGCGTCGTCCCTTCCGGCATGTCCACGATCACCTGAAACTCCGACTTGTTGTCGAAGGGCAGCATTTTCAGCACGACCAGTTGGAAATAGGCCAGGCTGACCGAACCGCCAATCAGCAGCAGCACACCGAAGCCGAGCACCCAGCGCAGCGGTCTGCCTCGCCGCCCCCGCAGAAACGGTCCGACCACGCGGCGGAACAGGCGGTGGGCAAAATCCTCCCGTTTATCCTGATCCTCTGCGTGTTCCCCTCCTTGGACAAGGAGGGGTGGCGCGTCAGCGCCGGGGTGATTCGAGGTTTCCAGGGGTGAGGGCGCATGGCTCCCCTCGCCCTCCGGGAGAGGGGTTGGGGGTGAGGGCGGATGTTTCTCCACCACCCGCCGCAGCACCTTGTAGGTCAGCCACGGCGTAAACACGAAGGCCACCGCCAGCGAGATCAGCATGCCCATGCTGGAATTGATCGGGATCGGGCTCATGTACGGCCCCATCAACCCGGAGACGAAAGCCATCGGCAGCAGGGCGGCAATCACGGTAAACGTCGCCAGGATGGTCGGTCCGCCGACTTCGTCCACCGCCAGCGGAATTGCCGCGACCAGCTTGCGCCCGCCCAAGTGGATATGACGGTGAATGTTTTCCACCACCACGATGGCATCGTCCACCAGAATGCCGATGGAAAAAATCAGGGCGAACAGCGAGACCCGGTTGAGGGTGAAACCCCAGGCCCAGGAGGCAAATAGCGTGATCGTCAGGGTCAGAATCACCGCCGCGCCGACGATGAACGCCTCGCGCCAGCCCAGCGCCACCAGCACCAGCGCGATGACCAGGCCGGTGGCGAAGATCAGCTTGGCGATCAGGGTCATCGCCTTGTCGTTGGCGGTGACGCCGTAGTTGCGGGTGACGGTGAGGTTGACGCCCTCGGGGATGAAGGTGCCTTTGAGCTGCTCGACCCGCTCCAGGAGCTGATCGGCGATCTTGACCGCGTTCTCGCCGGGCTTTTTCGCGATGGCCAGAGTGACGGCCGGGAATTCGCCCCGGCTGTGGATGCCGTTCGCCGCCGCCGCCGGACCCGTGCCCAGCCAGACATAGCGCTCCGGCGAATCCGGACCCAGTTCGACGGTGGCGACATCGGCCAGATAAACGGGCGTGCCCTGGTGCAGCCCCACCACCAGACCGCCGATGTCTCGCGGGTCCACCAGGAAGCTGCCGGCCTGCACCGGAATTTCGCGGTTGTCGCCGACCAGAAAGCCGGCGTCGGCCGAGGCGTTGGCGGCTTGCAGCGAACGGCGCAGGTCGGCCAGCGCCAAGTCGTAGCCGGATAGCCGGGCCGGGTCGAACAGTACCCGCACCACCCGGTCCGGCGCGCCGATGGTGTAGAGGTCGCGGGTGCCGGAGACGCGCTTCAACTCGCTTTCCAGGGTGTGGGCCACCCGGGTCAGATCGTCGGCGCCGCGTTGCGGGTCCTCGGTCCACAGCGTCAGGGCGACGATCGGCACGTCGTCGATGCCCTTGGGCTTGACGATGGGCTGGCCGACCCCGAGCTTGGCCGGCAGCCAGTCGAGGTTGGAGTACAGCTTGTTGTACAGCCGGACAATGGCGTCGGTGCGCGGCTGGCCGACCAGGAATTGCACGGTCAGCACCGCCATGCCGGGCCGCGACACCGAATAGACGTGCTCGACGCCCTCGATCTCCGCAGAGCATCTGCTCGGCCGGACTGCTGACCAGCCGCTCCACCTCGCGGGCGGTGGCGCCGGGGAAGGGGATGAACACGTTGGCGAAGGTCACGTTGATCTGCGGCTCTTCCTCGCGCGGGGTGACCAGCACCGCGAACACGCCCATCAGCAGCCCCACCAGCGCCAGCAGCGGGGTGATTTCGCTGAGCAGGAATTTTTTCGCAATCGTCCCGGATAGACCGAGGCGCGGTTCGGCGGCGGTGCTCATGCTATTTCTCCACCATCCGCTGCTGTTCCTTCAAATAGACGCCGGCCTGGATCGGGTCCAGCGCCACCTGCTCGCCCGGCTCCAGCCCGGCCAGGATTTCGACCACTTCGCCCTCGGCTCGGCCGGGCCGGACCTGCCGCAGGCTGACCCGACCGTCCTTGACCACATAGACGCCGCTAACTTCGCCGCGTTGCGCCAACGCCTGCTTCGGCACGGTCAGCCGGCTGTCCTCGCCGATGCGGAAAGCGACCTTGACGAACATGCCTGGATAGAGACCCTCGGTCTTGGGCGGCAGGTAGACGCGCACCTTGAAAACATTGCTCCGCGGGTCGGCATAGGGGAAAAAGGTCAGCTTTTCGGCGGCGATGCTGTTCTTGCCGTCCGGCGGCAGCAAGACCCGCGCCTGGCTGTGCTTGCGCACCGGCACGATCAGCCGTTGGGGGATGTCGGCCACTACCCGCAGTTCATCGAGCGAAAAACCGGTCATCAGCGGCTTGCCGGGCTGGACGGTTTCGCCCCGCTGTACATGGCGCTCCAGGACGATGCCGCTGTAGGGGGCGTTGATGATGGTGTAGCCCAGCGATTCCTTCGCTTGGGCAACGCCGGCCTGAGCGGCGTCGAGCCGGGCCTTGGCGGCATTGAGGGAGGCAATGGCGGAATCCATCTGTGCCCTGGATACCAGTTGCCGCTCGTAGATGTTCTTGATCCGGTTGTATTCGGCCTGAGCTTCGATATGGCGGGCCTGGGCTTCGCGCAGGCTGGCTTGGGCCTGCTCCAGCCCGGCGCGCTGTTCGATGTTGCGGATGCGGACGATCGGGGTGCCCCGCGGGACGAAATCGTTGACATCCACCATGATGTCCTCGACCTGACCAGCGGTTTGGGCGGAGACGGTGCTTTGGTTGACGGCCTCGACCACGCCGTCGAGCACCTGCTCGTCGGGCAGGGTTTGCAGTTGAGCCGTGGCGACCGGGAACGGCGGTTCGGCGGCGAGGAGCGCCGGCGCGGCGGCCAGCAGGCAGCAGAGTAGCAGCGGACGAATCGGTGTGGGCGGCATGGCGTTCTCCCTTTGACCTGAGCGAGTACAGGGTCTTTATATATTAGTAATCTCTAATATTTCAAGGCGACGAACGAACAATCGCGGAAAGTCATGGATGCATGGCGCCGAACCGCCTATTCGATCAGTAGCGCCGGAACCAGCAGCGCGGCGGTTTCGGCCAGCTCACAGGCGGCGCCGAGAGTGTCGCCGGTGGCGCCGCCTAGCCGGGTCAACAGCCAGTGGCGCATTCCGAAAAGCCCGCCGGCCAGCACGCCGAGCAGCACGCCGCCCGTCCAGTCGAGCAGCCCGACCGTGGCGAGGGCGACCAGCAGCACCAGCGCGCCACAGCTCAGCCGTGGCAGGTAGTCGGCGTAGGGCGCGCCCAGTCCTTCCGGCCGCACATAGGGCGTGGTGACCAGCAGCAGCACAACGACGGAGCGGCCCAGCACCGGGGCCAGCAACAGCAGGGTACGGGCGTCTCCGGCCAGCAGCACTTGCAGGGCGGCGAACTTGGTTAGCAGCACCAGCACGATGACAACCACCGCCATCGGACCGCTGCGCGGGTCCTTCATGATGGCCAGGGTCCGGTCGCGATCACCCTGGCCGCCGATCCAGGCGTCGGCGGTGTCGGCCAGTCCGTCCAGGTGCAGGCCGCCGGTCAGCAGCACCCAGACCGCCAGCACCAGGGCCGCCAGCACGCCGGGGTCGATCAGCCAGAGGGTGGTGTGCAATCCGGCCAGCAGCGCGCCGATGAGTAGCCCGACCGCCGGAAAGAACAGCACCGACAGCCCCAGTTCCTCGGGGCGCGGCGGCGGAGCGGGCAGCGGAACCGGCAACCGGGTCAGCAATTGCAGAGCCAGGGCGAAGGCGCGGATCATGCCATCCGGCCGTTGTGAAACACCAGGCGAGGTTCGGCCTCCGGGTCGTGAAAGCAGCGCACCCGGCTGAGCGCCGCGAAAGGCACTTCGAAGCGCCACAGCCGCCGTAGCGGCATGTCCAGAATCCGGCGCAGCACCATGCGGATGGTGCCGCCGTGGGCGACCAGCAGCACATGCCGGCCGCGATGGCGTTCCAACAGCGCCGCCCAGGCTTGGCCGACCCGCCGATCGAAGTCGATGATCGGCTCGCCTTCCGGGATCGGATGGGCGATGGGATCGCGCCAGAATTGCGCCAGCGCCAGCGGGTCGCTGTCGTGGACTTCGGCGACGCCGCGGCCTTCCCAGACGCCGAAGCGGATCTCGCTGAAGCCTTCGACGATTTCCAGGGGGCGATCCAACTGCCGGGCCAGCTCGCGGGCGAAGGCGGCGCAGCGGGTCAGCGGCGAACTGGCGATGACCTGCCAGTCCCGACAGTCGCCGACCGCCGCGCGCATTTGTTGCCATCCCAGCGGGCTGAGGGGATCGTCCACCGCGCCGCGAAATTTCTTGCCGCCCGCCGGTTCACCATGCCGCAGCAGGTCGACGGTGGTGAAGTCGTTCATGCCCGCGAGACTCCGGCTTCGGCGAAGGTGGCCATGCGGGCGTGCAGGGCGGCGGCGGCGCGCAGGATCGGCATCGCCACCGCCGCGCCACTGCCCTCGCCCAGGCGCATGTCCAGATCGAGCAGCGGTTGCGCCTCCAGCGCGTCCAGCAGCCGGCGGTGGCCGGGTTCGGCGGAACGGTGGGCATGGAACAGCCAGGCCGCCAGATCCGGTTGGTGCCTGACGGCG
This sequence comes from uncultured Gammaproteobacteria bacterium, assembly GCA_963695105.1. GTDB lineage: Bacteria > Pseudomonadota > Gammaproteobacteria > Competibacterales > Competibacteraceae > Competibacter. The sequence goes on from CAVOGC010000023.1 coordinate 12,769, forward strand.
ACCAGTGCGGCGGCGGTGGCGATGAAGCCGTCCACCAGCGCCGGCACCCCGAGTTGGGCGCAGCGCAGGTAGGCGCCCGCCAGCGCGGCGATTTCGAAACCGCCCAGCCGCTGCAGGGCCACGAGCGGCCGGTCGGCGCGGTGACGGGCCAGCCCCCGTTCGATGGTCAGGGCCTTGCGGGCAACGCCGGCGGCGTCCAGGCCGGTGCCGGGGCCGGCCAGTTGCGCGGCCGGCAGGCCGAGCAGGGAGCAGGCGACGGCGGCGGCGCTGGTGGTGTTGCCGATGCCCATTTCGCCGCCGATAAACAGCCGTGCCCCGCCGATCGAGGCGCGTTCGGCGGCCTCGCGCCCCGCCGTCAGCGCATCGTGCAACTGTTCGACGCTCATGGCCGGTTCGTGGACGAAATTGGCGGTGCCGGCGGCGATCCGGGCATCCAGCACCCCCGGCAGATCGCCCAGCGCTTGCACGGTGCCGACGTTGACCACCTCCAGTCGGGCGTTCCATTCCTGGGCCAGCACGCTGATCGCGGCGCCGCCACGGGCGAAGTTGCGCACCATTTCGGCGGTGACGACCTGGGGGAAAGCCGATACGCTTTCGGCGACGACGCCGTGGTCGGCGGCGAACACGGTAATCCAGACCTGATCCAGTCGAGGCTGCTGAGTGCCCTGCATCGCGGCCAGGGTCGCGCCGAGCTGTTCCAGTCGGCCCAGCGAGCCGGGCGGCTTGGTCAGTTGCGCCTGCCGCTCGTGGGCGGTAGCGAGCGCGGCGGCGTCGGGGCCGGGAATCGAGTCGTCAAACCAGTGATGGCTCATGCGGGGCGGTCCTTGAGGGTAAGGGGCAGGCCGGCCACCACGAGGGTGACACGGCCACAAAGGTGGGCGACCGCCTGATGCAGTCGGCCGGCTTCGTCGCGGAAGCGGCGGGCCAGGGGATTGGCGGGGACGATGCCTTGACCGACTTCGTTGCTGACCAGGAGCAACTGTCCGGGCAGGTCCGGGAGGGTGTCCAGCAGGGCGCGCGTTTCGGCGTCCAGGCGATCGTCGCCGGCGGCCAGCAGGTTGCTGAGCCACAGCGTCAGACAGTCCACCAGCAGGCAGCGGTCCGAAGCGGCATGGGTTTGCAGGGCGAAAGCGAGGGCCAGCGGTTCTTCCACCAGCCCCCAATCAGCGGGACGGTCGGCGCGGTGGTGGGCGATGCGCTCGCTCATTTCCGCGTCGCCGGCTTGGGCGGTGGCGAGGTAGACGACGTTCAGGCCAGCGGCGGCGGCCTGGCGCTGGGCGAAGGCGCTTTTGCCGGAACGGGCGCCGCCGAGGATGAGCTGTTTCATGTCAGGGGTGGTTATATTTTTATCGCGAGCGCCCGTGGCGGGCGGCTTGGCCTAATTATCGTTGATTTCGGCGAATTGCCAAAGCGGGCGAGTGGGGAGGGGGGTGAGGTTGTCATGGTCTACCGTCGGCAACCTTATGTTTTTCACTGACATATGCTATCTTAGTGGTACATTCTGAAGATACAGAGCATGCCTTGGTGAAACCTGCCAAGGCCGGACACGATGAATCCACTTCTCAAGATGGCTATTCGCGCTGGTGCATTGGATTTGGTTCGATTTCATCTCCAGCGTGGCGGCGATATCAACCGACAGGATGGCAGCGGTACCTCGCTGCTAATGTTTTCCGCCGTCCGTGGCCGTGCGGAAATCTGTCAGATTCTGTTGGATGCTGGAGCCGATCCGGTTCTGAAAAATCGTCAGGGACAGGATGCGCTGGATCTGGCTGGCATTGCCGGTCATGACACAGTGGAAGCCATACTACGGGCCGCTACTGCTACCCGCGTACCGGATCCCGATAGTCAGGCTGTCAATGATGAAACTGTGATTGAAGATCTGACGGATTCCTTTGCCGATGCGCTGGATTTTGACGCTATGGCCTGGGAAGTAGAGATCGAAACGCCGCCGCCAGAAGGCAATCTCGATTGCCTTGATAGCACCCGTGTCCTTCACCAGATCATGTCCCATCACGTTCCCGTCGATACTGACGCGGACTGGTCGGATATTGAGATCGACCTGCCGAACCTGCCCACGAGCCGGCGTGATCGAGTGTGGGCCGAGCACTGGGCGAACATCACCCCGGTTTTGATTCAAGGTCTCCAAGTCGGGAGAATTTCCCGCGCTGACATCGAATACGCACTACAGCACGACCAACCCAATCTGGAAATGCAGGAGCTATTGCTGGAACGCATTCTTGGAGAACTGGGCATTCAGGTTGACGACTGGGCAGATGATGATTTGCCGCCTGACTTCGCTGATCTGGATCCTGAGCTGGAGAGTCCAGAGGAGCCGATCATCGATGAAGCGTTGTGCTTTATCGAATCATGGCAGGATCTGCATATGGAACCAGCTAACTGCTACCAGCGTGATCTGAATGACTTTAATCTGCTGACTGCCGAGGAAGAAATTCAGGTTGCCCGGCGCATTGAGGAAAGCGTCAGCCAAGTGTTGCTGGTTCTGGCTGATTATCCGCTGACCATTAGCGAACTGCTGCGACTTTATGATTTGGCCTGTGAGAATGGTAGTCTGCTGAGGCGTTGGTGCATAAATACCTTTGGACTGTCAAAGTAGTTAAGACCCCCCGAACGGAGAAGCCGTCATGACCGCCGAAGCGATTCCAGCGGTACAAGCCGCCACTCAAAAAATTCAATATCGGGTGACGAACTGGCCCGAGTACGACCGCGCCCTGGTGCGGCGGGGCAGTTTGACGATCTGGTTCGACGAGGAGTTTTTACGCGAGCGCTGGCGACCGGCGCCGACGGGCCGGCGGGGTGCGCCGTTCCAGTATTCCGATCTCGCCATTCAAGCGTTGTTGACCCTCAAGGCGGTGTTCGACCTGCCGTACCGCATGGTGGAAGGGCTGGCGGGTTCGATCGCGCGGTTGATGGGATTGACGTTGCGCATTCCCGACCACACCCTGCTGTCGCGCCGGGCTCAGACCCTGACGGTCCAGATTCCGTGCCGCCAGCGGGCCGGACCGATCCATGTGGTGGTGGATTCGACCGGGTTGAAGATCCATGGCGAAGGGGAGTGGAAGGTACGCCGGCACGGCGCTGAGGAAGCGACGGATTGGCGTAAGGTCATTTGGCCTTGATGCCGAGGTCAAGGATGCCTGGCGGTCGAAGTAGGCATGGACGGACGGTGAAGTTCAGGGATTGCTGGATCAAATCGATGAGGACATCGCGCAAGTGGATGGGGATGGCGCTTACGACACCCGCGGCGTGTACGACGCGGCATGGAACGCGATGCGACGGTGGCGGTGCCGCCCGGAGAGAATGCCTGCCGTGGGGTCTGCTGACCGAAGTAATCAGTGGTTTCAAGGATGTCGAAGACGTTGCGCCGCCCTTGCTGGACGTCGAATTGCTGCTGGCCGCTGATGACCCGGATGCGGTGGTCGCTGGTGACAAGGCGGCAGCCTTCGATAACGAAGACGAGGATGAGGACGAAGACAGCACATCATCTGCTGCTGAAAATACCCTCGATTTTGAGGAAATCGCCCGTCACTTCACAGAATTGCGCTCCCTGTACCAGCAGACCCTTTCCAGCATTGAGAAAGTCGGCCTCCTGAATCCCCGGACACAGGCACTGCGCCAGCAATTAAGCGAGTGTTTCCTGCAATTCCGCATTGCGCCGAAGACGCTGAATCGGTTGATTGCCCAAGTGTATGGCATGGCTAAACGCATTCATGCCTTGGAGACGCGCAACCCGGATCGGAACGACCCGCACCTACAGCAGGAACGGGGGGCCATTGAACGGGAAACCCATCTCCCGATTGAATTCATCGAAGATCTCAATTATCGACTGTCAAGCAGCGATGTCAAAGTCCGCCACGCCCGGCATGAAATGACTACGGCCAATTTGCGACTGGTGATTTCCATCGCCAAGAAGTATACCCATCAGGGCTTGGACTTTCTCGACCTGATTCAGGAAGGCAATATTGGCTTGATGAAGGCAGTGGATAAATTCGATTACCAGCGCGGCTATAAATTCTCGACCTATGCGACGTGGTGGATTCGGCAGGCCATTACCCGCGCCATTGCTGATCAGGCCCGCACCATCCGCATTCCGGTCCACATGATTGAGACCATTAACAAACTGGACTGGATTTCCCGGCAGATGTGGCAGGAGACAGGCCACGAACCCACCCCAGAGGAGCTATCCATACGGATGGAGATACCCGAAGACAGGGTGCGTAAGGTGCTGAAGATCGCCAAGGAGCCGATTTCGATGGAAACACTGATTGGCGATAACGAGGGAGATGAAAGTCTTGCTGACTGGCTGGAGGACTTGCAGGCGGTATCGCTGGAACAGGCAGCGATCAATGACAGCCTGGGAAAAAGCATTAGCCGTTTACTGGATGATCTCAAACCCAGAGAGTCGGAAATTATCTGCCGACGTTTTGGCATTGACCTGCTGTCAGAACAGACCTTGGAAGAAATCGGCCAGCAGTTCGGCGTGACCCGTGAGCGCATCCGCCAAATCGAAGCCAAGGCACTAAAAAAACTGGCCCATCCCAATCGTTCGGACCTATTGCGTGATTTCCTGTCGCCATGACTCAATCCGATATGACCCGATCCCGGCATGCACCCCCCAAAGCCAGCGCGATGCTTGAAGCCCTCCGTGGGTTGGGCTACTCCACTGCTACCGCCTTGGCCGATGTCATCGACAACAGCATCGCCGCCCGGGCAGCAACCGTTCATCTCCAGTTTGTGTGGGCTGGATCGGATAGCGCCATACACATTCTTGACGATGGCGCGGGTATGGACGCCGACGAATTGGACCGGGCCATGCGGCTGGGTGAGCGCAGCCCGCTGGAAGTTCGTTCCTCCCATGATCTGGGCCGGTTCGGAATGGGACTGAAAACCGCCTCGCTGTCGCAATGTCGGCGGCTGACTGTTGCCAGTCGCCAGAATGGGCAAACGCATTGCCTGCGCTGGGATTTGGACGATATCGCCAAGCGTCAGGACGATGGCTGGTATCTGCTGGAAGGAGCCGCCGAAGGCTCAGCCGAATCTCTTCATATTCTGGACAGTGAGCCACGGGGTACGCTGGTGCTTTGGGAGGTGCTGGATCGGATTGTCACTCACGACTATCGTGAACAGGACTTTCTCGATCTGATGGATCGGGTCGAACACCACTTGGCGATGGTCTTTCACCGCTATCTTGACGGGCTGCATCCCCGGTTGCGGATTCTGATTAACGACCGTCCGGTCAAGCCGTGGGATCCCTTTCTGATCGACCATCCCGCCACTTGGTCTTCCCCGGTGCAACCCTATCGGATCGGGGCAGCCCTGGTTGCAGTCCAGGGCCATGTACTCCCGCACCGCGACCGGCTGGAATCTGGTGCCTACGAACGAGCTGGAGGGCCGGAAGGCTGGACATCGCAACAGGGGTTCTACGTCTACCGCAATGCCCGGCTGCTGGTCGTCGGCGGCTGGCTGGGACTGGGTCAGGGACGCAGTTGGACACGGGAGGAAGCTCACCGGCTGGCGCGGATTCGCATTGATATCCCCAACAGCGCCGATGCCGACTGGAAAATTGACATTCGCAAGTCCACAGCCCGACCGCCGGTCGCTTTACGCAGGCATCTGATCAGACTTGCCGAAGATATTCGCCAGCGGGCGCGACGGGTCTTTGCACACCGGGGGCGGATAGTCCAAGTGAGCGGGAATGAACCGCTCGCCGAAGCCTGGCAGGCCGAACTGGGAAACGGGGGTATGCGCTATCGAATCAGTAACGATCATCCAGCCGTCAAAGCCGTTCTCGAAAGTGCCGGGCCGCTGCTTCCACAAATCCGCGCCATGCTGCGGGTCATCGAAGAAACCGTGCCAGTGCAGCGTATCTGGCTGGATACCACCGAGGGCAAGGAAGTCCCGCGTACCGGATTTGTGGGCGAAGCGCCAGCCGAGGTTGTGGCTGTTCTGGAGGTGATGTTCAGGAACATGATCGAGAAAAAGGGACTTCCGCCACACTTGGCCCGCGAACAGTTGCTCCGCACGGATCCATTTCACCTGTATCCCGATCTGGTCCGCAACCTGCCGGACAACCTGACACCTGAATAACTTCCCCAGAGGTCTGCATGAACGCAAGTGATCAGAAAGTCGTCAAGTTTGCGCAGGAAATGCTGCTGCAAATCCCGGATCGGGCTGGCATTACCCCCACGATTATTCTTGAAAAAATCCACCTGGTTATGAGTTTTTTACAGGCTTCGCAGCCCGGATGGGGACATGATGTGGATTATGGCGCTGTCACCGATGAACTGATCCGTCGCTTCAGTCAATGGATTGGCAAAGATTCCACGCTACAGAACGGGGAAGGGCATATTCCGTGGTTAACTGCCGCCCGTAAGCAGGAATGGCTTTATTGGCAGCGTTACCGCGAATGGCTGGAACGCCGGTTGTCTTTTGTAGCTGTCGATGCTCTTGACCAGTCCACCGATTGGGTACTCAGCCTGCTGGAGGATCCGCAGCGTGATGGGCGTTGGGATCGGCGTGGCTTGGTCGTCGGACATGTCCAGTCGGGCAAAACCAGCCATTACACCGGCTTGATCAACAAGGCCGCCGATGCCGGCTACAAAATCATCATTGTCCTGGCAGGGCTGCATAACAACCTGCGAGCGCAGACCCAGATACGACTGGATGAAGGGTTTCTTGGCTACGAAACCGGACCGGTTACCGGCGATACGTTCCGCACAATTGGCGTTGGCGAACTCAACAGCGATCTTGGCATTCGCCCGAATTTCGCCACCAACCGATCCGAGAAGGGTGATTTCAGCACTAAAGTGGCCCAGAATTTCGGCGTCAGCCCGGAGAAGCGGCCCTGGCTGTTCGTGGTTAAAAAGAACAAGACCGTCCTGAAGCGGCTGTTGGGCTGGATTCACAACCATGTCGCTAATACCAAGGATCAGGAAACTGGACGAAAAATTGTAACCCACCTGCCCCTGCTGCTGATTGATGACGAAGCGGATCACGCTTCAGTCGATACGGGCAACCAGATTATTGACGAACAGGGGCATCCCGACCCGCAACACGAACCCACTGCCATCAACCGGCTGGTGCGCCAGATTCTGCATACCTTTAGCCGTTCGGCTTATGTGGGCTACACGGCTACACCGTTTGCCAATATTTTCATTCACGAGCGAGGCGCAACCACAGAAGAAGGTCCCGATCTGTTTCCCGCCGCGTTCATCATCAATCTGGCTGCTCCTTCCAACTATGTAGGCCCGGCCCGGGTATTTGGGCTGCGCGTTGGCGACTTACGGGAAGACGGTCTGCCGCTGATCCGCGAAGTGACTGATTATGCGACCGGCGATGGCACTCAGGGCTGGATGCCTCAGCGGCATAAAAACGGCCATATTCCACTCTATCAGGGTCAGGACGGTTTGCCGCCTTCGCTGGTGGAGGCTATTGATGCGTTTTTGCTGTCCTGTGCGGTGCGCCAGTTACGCGGACATGGCCGCGAACATGCGTCGATGCTGATTCATGTCACCCGCTTTACTGCGGTTCAGAAGGAAGTTACTCGCCAAGTAAAAGACTATGTACGGCATGTCAAGCAGCGGATTCAGCGGAAGATTGACCATCAGGTTCTTGTTGAGCGACTGGCAACATTATGGGAATTGGATTTCATGCCGACCGGTACCGGGATCAATGACGACCTCGCGGGCAGCACAGTCAGGTTGCCTCTCTGGTCGGACATTCTGACGATACTGCCGGAGATCATTGAGGATATTCAGGTACGCATGATCAACGGTACGGCAAAGGATGCGCTGGACTATGTAGAGCATCAGGAAACCGGGTTGAAAGTCATTGCCATTGGTGGCGACAAACTGGCACGGGGCCTGACTCTGGAGGGTCTGAGCGTCAGCTACTTCCTGCGTGCCTCCCGCATGTACGACACGCTCATGCAGATGGGGCGCTGGTTTGGCTACCGGCCCGGCTATCTGGATGTTTGCCGACTCTACACCACGGGCGATTTGATCGAATGGTTTGGGCACATTGCTGATGCCAGCGAGGAACTGCGCCAGGAATTTGACCTGATGGCTGAAAGCAGCGGCACACCCCGCGACTATGGATTGCGGGTGCAATCGCATCCGGTGTTGATGGTCACCTCGCCGCTGAAAATGCGTACCGCCCACAGCATGATGCTGTCTTTCAGTGGCTGTATTCTGGAAACGGTCGCCCTGTACCGGGATCAGGGGCCATTACAGCGTAATCTGGCCGTGACCCAGGCATTTTTGAGTAGGCTTGCCATGCCCGATGAATCCAGTCCTGAACGCTGGCGAAATGGTAGCCGACAGAAGTGGGAAGGCGGCTTTCTCTGGAATGCAGTGTCTCACGAACTGGTTATGGAATTTCTGGCCCGCTATCAAACGCACCCGGCAGCTCGCAAGGTCAATGGGGATCTGCTCGCGGAATTTATTGGCTCAATGGCGGAAATTGGGGAACTAACCTCTTGGACTGTGGTGTTGATCGCGGGTGACGGTAAAAACGAAAAAGTCCGAATAACGGACAGTTTGGAAATCAATATGCTGAAACGCGCCCGCAAAGGCGAACACCCGGATCGTTATTCCATCGGTCGGCTGCTTTCTCCTCGTGATGAAGCCATTGATCTCGATGAGGCGGCGTGGCTGGCAGCGCTTGCTGAGACCCAACACAACTTCAAGCCGGATCCGGGCCGACTCCATGAGAACGAGGAACCTCCAAAAATTCCCAGTGGCCCGGCGATCCGCAAAATCCGGGGATTCGGGGCTGAAGGTGTACCAGCGCATCCCGAACGCGGGTTGCTGATGCTTTATCCACTCGATCCAGAACATACACAGCCACCCAAAGATACTCCAACCGTCGTTGCATTTGGCATCAGCTTTCCCGGCAGTCATGCCGGGCGGAAAGTGGAATACAAGGTCAATAATGTACTCTGGGAGCAGTGGGAGCAGGAATATGGCGCTGCCGAATGAACGCGAGGTGCTGCTGACGGCTTGGCGGGCGTTGGCAGGTCATACCAATGAACTGGGTTGGCGCTGTATTCCTGTGGCGACCTATGCTCACTGTCACCTGCTGGCGGGTCGGCGCTTTCCCGGTAGTGAGGAGGCGCTGTTGGCCGGGTTCCATCTAGCGATCCCTCCGACTGAACTGCCATTGGGGCACGGCTTTGCCGTTGTGACCGTAGATATGGGAACCACCGAGCCGGATCGAGTCTGGTTTGGGCTGGTGCGTCAGCCCGCTGGCAATCCTGAAATGTTTACCCTGATGGCCGCTGATATGGTCTCGACGCTGGGCGCGGCTTCCGGTCTGGATGAAGGAGCGCTCTTCCGGCTGTTTCTGGACCGGATCCGGGCTTGGCAAAACTTTATGCGCCGAGGCCGGGATGGTCTGTTGAGCGCAGAAGCCGAACTGGGTCTGCATGGTGAGTTAATCCTGCTGACGCTACTGCTGGATGCCGGCTTGGACACGCTGCCAGCCGTTGAGGCTTGGCATGGACCGCTGCATGGTCTGCATGACTTTGAAATCGCCACCGGAGCCATTGAAGTCAAGACCACAGCCTCCGAACAGGGCTTTCCGGTCAAGATCCTGTCGCTGGAACAACTGGACTCCAACCTTGCGGAACCGCTCTATCTGGCTGGATTGCATCTGAGCGCCGACCCGGAGGGACTGAATCTCTCCGGACGGGTCGAGGCGGTTCGGCTGCGACTGCGGAACGATCCCGCCGCGCTGCACACCTTCAACACGCTACTGCTGCATACCGGCTATGCCGACGCCATGGCGGATCGTTATCCCCGGTGCTTTGTCCACGACCGGAGCCGTTTGCTGCGGGTAGATGATCACTTTCCCAGTCTCACCCGGCACAAAGTGCCATCGGAAATCAGCGCGGTTCGCTACGAAATTGACCTCGACCGGATCGAAGGCGGAGACCTGACTTTGGCCGATATCTGCTCCACAACGGGTAAAACAGCATGGAACTGATCGACTTTTTCCGGCAAACCCAGGCCGAGGTCAGGGAACGCATCAACAATCCGGATGGTGGAACACCCTACGAGGAACAGGCTTTTACCGAAATCGTCATGCAACACATGGCTGAAATCGGTATGGCATCCGAGCCGGTTGCTTGCCACCATGAAACCAGTTTCGGCAATGCGAAACTTCGCCTCAGCGGTTATGCCCCGTCCGACGATACTGATCAACTTGATCTGTTCGTGAGTTTGTACTCGGGTTCCGATGAATTAAAAACTATTGCTGACAGCGAGACTAAAAAAGCGGCTGAGCAGTGTCTGCGGTTTCTCAAGGGCTGTGCTGAAGGGAAGTTGCTAAAGACTATGGACGAATCCAGCGACGCCTACGCACTCGCCATAAGTATCAAAGATTGTTACCCAGCCCTCGACCAGATTAGAATCTATGTCCTGACTGACCAGCAGGCCACAACGAAAAATTTCCAATCCAGGGAGATCAACGGCAAAACAGTCAAGCTGGAGGTGATGGATATCCAGCGATTGCACCACCATTGGATGGAAGGCAAGCCTCGCGATGAGATCACCGTTAATTTTGAGGAAGTCGCTGGTAGTGCGCTTCCCTGTATTTATGTACAGGGCGAGATGTCCGACTATGACTACGCGCTGACTGTGATTCCCGGAGATGTACTGCGATTTGTCTATGAAAAATACGGAGCACGACTGCTTGAAGCCAACGTTCGTTCGTTTCTTAGCGTCACCGGAAAGGTCAACCGGGGCATAAAAGAAACCCTGATAAACAACCCCGAACACTTTATGGCCTACAACAACGGGATTGTGATTCTGGCGGATGAGATCAGGCTGGAAACTGCTGTGGGTGGACTTCCCGGTATTCTCTGGATGGGAGGAATGCAAATCGTCAATGGTGGGCAAACGACCGCTTCTGTTTATTTCACCAAGAAGAAAGAACCGAAAACCGATCTAAAGCGGGTTCGCATTCCTGCCAAGATCATCATTCTGCGATCTGATGATGCCGAAGCCGAGGAGAATATGATTTCGGCGGTGTCCCGTTATGCTAACAGTCAGAATGTAGTCCGGCAGGCCGATTTGTCGGCAAATCGGCCTTTCCATGTCGAAATCGAGAAACTTGCCAATACCACCTATTGTCCAGACGGCACCAGTCGGTGGTTCTATGAGCGAGCTGCCGGCAGCTACAACACGTTGCTAGCCCGCGAAGGCACCAGCCCGGCGAAACTGCGCCAGATCAAGGAAAAGATTCCCTCTTCCCGCAAAATTACCAAGACCGACTTGGCCAAGTTTCTGAGTACCTGGGATCAGAAACCCGACCAGGTCAGCCTCGGCTCACAGAAGAACTTTGTTGCCCTCATGAACAGTCTGGATGTTGAGAACAGCCCTTGGCCACAACAACCTGATGTCCTTTTCTACAAGCGGATGATCGCCAAGGCAATCCTTTTCAAGGCTGCCCAGAAACTGGTTCGTCCGGCATTCAAGGCATTTCAGGCCAATGTCACCACTTATCTGATAGCTCTGTTGAGTCATCGCCTTGGTGATTGGCTTGACTTGGAGCGTATTTGGTTGCAACAGGATGTATCACCCCAGTTGAAACAGCAGATGCTGACTTGGGCGCAGAGCGTCAACCGGATACTGCATGAATCTGCTAAAGGCCGGATGGTCTCCGAGTGGGCCAAGAAGGCGGAATGCTGGGAGGCGGTTCGAAAGGGAAGCTACAGCCAGATTCTGGATGGCATACCGGAACTGAAACTGGCCAATTGCGGAGTATCCTCTGTCCCGGCGGGTGTAGTTTTCGGTGTCGGAGAAACGTGGCCGGGCGAAATTACTCTGTGATCCCATCTGCTACCGACTCCATGTCCAGCAGCTTGACAAGTCGTTCCCGCAGCGTCTCATGGTCGCGGGTTTCACACTCCCAGATAATGATCACTTGCCAGCCCAGTTCGGCTAGGCGGGTCTGGTTTTCGACATCCCGTTTCGCATTGCCTTCCAGCTTGCGCTGCCAGAACTCAACATTTGATTTCGGGGTATAGGTCAGCCGGCATCCTGGATGCCGGTGCCAGTAGCAGCCGTGGACGAAAATCACGGTGCGCAGCCGGCCAATGACGATATCGGGCCGGCCGGGCAGCTTACCGTTATGCAGACGGTAGCGGATACCCAGACTGCACAACTCGCGCCGAACCGCCATTTCCGGTGCGGTATCCCGGTTGCGGATGCGCGACATCATCCGGGAGCGGGTCGCCTGGTCCACGATGTCGGTCATTTCAGGGTGCTCCATATCCCAACTGCCGCAGCAGTTTCCAGACCACATCGGCAATCTGCCACGCCAGAAACGGCGGCACTGCATTGCCAACTTGGGTGTACTGCTCCGTCCGGTTACCCTCAAAGAAATAGCTGTCCGGGAAGGTTTGCAGCCGAGCCGCTTCACGCACAGTCAGACTGCGGCATTGAGCCGGATCATGATGAATGAAGTAGTGGCCGTCTTTCGCGATGTGGCTCATTACTGTCGTGGCAGGTTGATCTGCCACCTGCACCCGGAACCGGTCGTCGAAATGACCCGACGCCCAGTTTCGATGGCGGGGCGCCAGCGTGGCTGGAAACTGATTCGCCTTGGGCGAAACTCCCTTCTGCCCGGCGTACACGGAACAGAACAGGTAGCGCGCCAAATCCTCCGGCATGTGGGCGCGGGTTTCGTGATTCAGAACCAGAGGTGGATCTTGGCCGCGATACCAGGCAGCTAAATTTTCCGGCAAGCCGACGGCAAAGCCGGCTTCGCTGGATGGGGTGACGCTACGCCCGCCCCGTGGCCGGTTCGAGTTTGCTACCTGTCGGGCAGATTCCTCAAAGGCGATGCGCAACTCGGCATCCTCGATGGTCCGCGCGCTATGGGTGAAAAGCGGCAGCAGGGTGTCCTGCCAACTGCCAGCCTTGCACGCGCTCCTGAGCCAGGACAGCCCACTGCGCAGTGGAGGTAGATCGGTCAGCGCGTGCCGGGTGAAGACGCTGGGTCGTTGCTCCGTCCCGGTTAGCGGACTGAGGCACGGAAAAGCATTACCCAGACGGTCGAAGGTGTCGGCGAGATCTTCACGCAGCCCAAACAGAATTACCCGGTGCCGATTCTGGGGGATACCATAGCGCTCTGCTTGAACGATAAACCGCTCGGCTTGGATCAATGTGGGATCTTGTCCATGCCGGAACGAACTGCCGTCAACCAGAGAATAAATCCGGTACCGTGGAAGTCGTCGCCGCTTATCCTGTCCATAGGCGGTGGCCGGGCTGGCTAAATCCTGAAGAATACGTGGGAACAGACGTCGACCGGCGATCTGTGATGACAGGATACCTTTGACGTTTTCCATCACGAACGCCACCGGCCGATGGTTGTTCAACAGATCCAGATAAACGCGGTATAGAAAGTGTCGGCTATCCAAAGCGGGCTGGTAGCTGTCAATACCGATATTGCGAGATCGTCCTACTGAGGAATAGGCTTGACAGGGAGGACCACCAATTAGCACCAACGGCTTATCAGCGTTTGTCTGCACTCGACGAATCAGGGTTTGTAGCTCTAGACCAGTGTCTGGTTCGCCCAAGGTGCGTTGCAGCGTCTCTTCGCCCGCCTGCTGCCAAGCGACTCGGGCTACATCGCTGTCAGGTGCAACCGGCGATTCCCGCTCTCCCCGCACATAGGCGTAGTAGGTGTCCAGCGCGGACTGGTCACTCACCTGCATCAGTCGGCGGTAGAAACCTCGCAGCCGCAGGGTCCGACAGGCGGCGGGATCCTTCTCGACCGACGCGATAATCCGAAACGGCCGGTAACCGGGACGGGGCTCAAGGGTCGAAAACCCTTCGCCCAGACCACCGGGGCCGGCGAACAAGTCCATCACCCGGATCCGCGTGTCGATCTGATCCGTCGTTTGGCTCAACGACTCGGACCGGGGTTCTGCTCCTGTGGCCTCGACCGATAACCCCGGGACAGGCGTCGATGGCTTAATCACGGAACGGTATGGAGACTGGGGCCGCCGCGCTCATGCATCCATCCGGATGCCACAGGCGTTTATCATGATGGAATGAGCCGCTTCGTCGTCATCCGGATGGAAAAGCAGGTCTCGGCACTGAATGTCGACAAACCACGGCAATGCGCCGTCAAACGAAACCGCGCTCAGTTCCGGGATACGGGATACGGGATTCATGCGACGCTCCGGGCTTCATGGGTGAATTCGACGGACATGATAGTGCAAACCGTGTCGCTTTTCCATGCAACTCAATGATATAAATCATTTCTTGACTTCTCTGCGTCAATCGCTGTGGCGCTTGGCAGCTCTACACGAAATCTGCCCCAAAGACCAACTATCCATTCATCCGCGTGACCGAGTTGGACCGCAACGGTCGCTTCTATAGCGCTCCCAGGTCGGTCGTGGAATCTCCCCTCCTTGGCTAAGGAGGGGTGGCGCGTAGCGCCGGGGTGGTTCGAAGCGGTGACTCCACAAGTCAAACAGGAACGCTATATCTGACCATTCCTGGCCAAGGCCGGATGGAAATGCCGCTGATGGTGGAAGGGCTGAGAAAGCTGGCGATGAGACCGTGGACGACATAGGGGCGATTGCCGCGCTCGATGAGGAACTGAATCAATCCGACCGTTATCTGGAGTCGGAGTGAACGGGATGTCAGCGATTTCGGAAGGCCAACTGACGCTCCAATTCCCGAAGGATTGGTAGGCGACCCAATTCGATGGATGGAGTTTTTACCGTATCGAATCCCCCAATTGCCGGTCGAGCCAGCCCACGACGATCGCTTCCGGTTGGGTGTGCATCAGCACGGAGGGTACGTTGATGTCGAGAATGATCATGGTTCGAAGTGTGGGGGACGAGTATCGCCCGGCCGCCAGCAATTCTCATTTTGGTGATTTCACCCGGTTTCGGGTTGTAGGGGAGCCGGCTCGAAGCTTTGCAGCATGAACGCCATCAAGGCTTCCCAGCTTTCGAAACACAGGTAACTGGTCAAGGTGCGGATATCACCGAACAAGCGTTGTCGGGAGGGCAGTTTCCGGCGCAGCAATTGGTATTGGTCGTCCATCCACTCCAGCACGGTATGGACCAGAAAGGCCAGGATGATGAGGCTGGCCAACACCGACGACAAATGCCGCTGGCCGTGGCCGTAGTTGTGCTCGAAGTGATAGCCTTTGGTTTTTAAGGTGTTGTTGTTTTCATTTTCGATTTTCCACCGGCTGCGCCCGGCCGCGACGACCTCGGGCACCTGGCGGTCATCGAGTGCCAAGGACGTGGCAAAGCTGTTGTGATACAACACGTTGCCGTTTTCATCGGTGGTGGTGAGCTCACACCAGTTGACCAACAGGGCATCCTCCCCATCGCGCAGGGGAATCGCTTGCACATAGCGATAGGTGTCGATCTCGCGCCGTTGGCCGGTCCACCGCCGGCGGACTACGGTTTTGACGGCGCCGCCCCGCTCCAGAAACGCCAACCACTCAGCGACGATGGCATGGGAATCGGGTTTGCACACCAGGATGAAGTCAAGGCCCCGGTTCACCGCCTCGCGGCAGAACGGTTCGTGGCAGTACAAATCGTCGCCCAGGAGGGTGATCTTCAACGGGCTATAGTCATCCCCCCATGCGGCCAGCCAGCGCTTGGCGGCGTTGAGTTCGCAGTCTTGCTTCTCCGCGCCGTCCTGCGGACGGACGAATTCCGGCGCCAGCGGAATGACTTTGTCCAGCCCCGGCTTCACCAGGACGGGGGTCAGGGCGGTATGGCTATAGGTCACCGCGCCGTTGGGGTGCTGCCGGACCGCGCACTGCGGGCAATGAATCGCGGCCGAGGAAAAATACTGCACCCCATCGAAGGCCAGCAGCAGGGTCTGGTTCACCGAACGATAAGTGTCCACCACGCCCGCCTGATGCAACGCCTGGAACAGAAAGGAAAACAACGGTGTTACCTGCCCCGGTTCGGTGGCGTCCAGCAAGTGGCGAATCTGATTGTCCGACGGGATTTGATGGACCCCAAACAGGGTCTGCGCGTTATTTTTACCCACCCGCTGGTCCAGGCTGCGCTGGTATTCCAAAAACGACGGACTCTGCATGAAGAACACCGAGAAGGCGCTCAACCCCGCGTCCACCAGCGTGTAACGGGTGTTCTTCCCCCGGCGCGGATCGGTAAACTGCTCGAAGGTCCGGCGGATTTGTTTCGTAATGTCGTCCAACGTCAGGACGGTGCGACCAAACGGTACGCTCATCAAGGTACTTCCAGTCAAGGGAGGCGGCTACTCTAGCGAGTCATCGCCAAAATGAGAATTGCTGCCCGGCCGCTCCCGTCGTTGCGTCCCCCGGCCTTTCCTCCTAGAATACCTGCCCCTTGCGGTCCGCCCGGACCGTGACTCCTTGCCTCACCGTTCGCGGGAGGCTGTCTGTCATCCGTAAGGAGCCTCAATGCGACATTATGAAATTGTGTTTCTGGTCCATCCCGACCAGAGCGAACAAGTCCCCGCGATGATCGAGCGTTACCGCGCGATGGTCGAGGAGGATGGCGGTCATCTCCACCGCCTGGAGGACTGGGGCCGGCGACAACTGGCTTATCCGATCCATAAGATCCACAAGGCGCACTACGTATTGATGAACGTCGAGTGCAGCCAGGCGGTGCTGGAGGAATTGCAGAGCGCCTTCCGCTTCAACGATGCCGTGATCCGCAACCTGATCATCGAGCGGGATGCGGCCGAAACCGAACCGTCACCGCTGGTCAGGTCGCGCGATGAGCGCGATGTTCGCGACGACCGCGACGACCGCGACGACCGCGACGATCGCGACGACCGCGACGACCGCGACGACCGCGACGATCGCGGTGGCCGCGACGATCGCGACGACCGTGACGATCGCGGTGGCCGTGGTGACGCCGACGACGAGGTCGAGGCCGACGAAGAACCCGCCTGAGCCGGTATCGGCCGCGCGCCACCATGCTATCCGTGCCGCCCGCCGACAACTGCCTGATCATCGCCGGTCAGGTCGCGGGGGCCTGCGAAACCCGCCAGTCGCCGGCGGGCGTGCCCATCAGCCGTTTCCTGCTGGAACACCATTCCGGCCAAGTGGAAGCCGGCGTTTCGCGCGAGGCGCGCTGCCGGATTCCGGTGGTCGCCTGCGGCGAAGCCTTGACCGGCATTACAGGTCGGCTGGCGGCGGGCGCCCGGTTGCGGGTGCGGGGCTTTGTCAGCCGCGCCAATTATCGCGAGGGCGAATACCGTTTGGTGTTGCACGCCGCCCGCATCGAGATACTTGATCACGAATCATCCGAGGATTGAATCCCATGTCGCGTTTTTTTCGTCGTAAGAAGTTTTGCCGTTTCACCGCCGAAGGCGTCAAGGAAATTGACTATAAGGACATCGTCACCCTGAAGAATTACATCAGCGAGACCGGCAAGATCGTGCCGAGCCGCATCACCGGCACCAAGGCCCGCTACCAGCGGCAGCTCTCGGTGGCGATCAAGCGCGCCCGCTTCCTGGCGCTACTGCCGTACTGCGACCGGCATTAAGTCCAGCGGGCGGGTCGGTCAGTCCGACCACGGCGGGAGTCTGGCGTGAAATCCCTTGCCGCCTTCATCATGCGCGGCCGGTCGGCGGCGGTGCTGGTTGCAATGCCGACGGCGGTGCTGTTCTGGCTGTTCCCGCCGGTCCTGGTCGTATCCGGCGCCGTGGTGGCGCTGGTGACCTTGCGCCGGGGTCCGGCCGAAGGCGCATTGCTCGCGGGATTGGCCGGACTGGGCGCCTGCGCGTTGGCCGGGCTGGCGCTGGGCGCGCCGTGGCCGATGCTGTGGGTGTTGCTGACCTGCTGGACGCCGTTGTGGGTGCTGGCGCTGCTGCTGCGCGCCACGGTGTCGTTGTCCGTAACGATGCGGATCGCCGCCCTGCTGGGGCTGCTGGGCGTGGGTGGATTCTACCTGGCGCTGGGCGACCCGGCGGTCTGGTGGAGCCAAACGCTTGACGTCCTGCGCCAAGGGTTAACGGCGGCGCCGTCGGACGAACGGGCCACGCTGGAGCAGTTGCTGGATCTGTTACAGAGTTGGGCGCCGTTGCTGCCGGGACAGGTGGTCAGCGCGGGACTGCTGTCCGTGCTGGCCGGCTTGCTGCTCGGCCGCTGGTGGCAGGCGCTGCTGTTCAACCCGGGCGGTTTTCGTCCCGAATTTCATCAACTGCGGTTGGGGCGTCCGCTGGCGCTGCTGGTGTTGGCGCTATTCGGCGCGGCGGTGTTGTCCGGCTGGCCGGTCCTGACCAATCTGGTCTTGGTGCTGGGGACGCTCTACAGCGTGCAAGGCATTGCCGTGGCGCACGCCCTGGTCTTTAAACTGCGGCTCTCACCGGCCTGGTTGCTGCTGTTTTACCTGCTGCTGGTTACGCTGCTGTCGCAACTGGTCATGGCGCTGGGTATCGTCGATGCCTGGGCCGATTTCCGGACCCGCGTCCGGCCGCGTCCGGGTAAACCCTGAACTTACCTCACAATACGTATCGAAGCGCACTTCGGAGTCTGACGATGGAAATCATTTTGCTGGAAAAAATCACCAACCTGGGCGGTCTGGGCGATCGGATCAAGGTCAAGCCGGGCTATGCTCGCAATTTCCTGATTCCGAAGGGCAAGGCCACCGCGGCCACCCCGGCCAACCTTGCCCGGTTCGAGGCCCGCCGCGCCGAACTGGAGCGGGTCGCCGCCGAGTTGCTGGCCAAGGCCAAATCCCGTTCCGAACAACTCGCCGAGCTGATCGTCACCCTGTCGGTCAAGACCGGCAGCGAGGGCCGGCTGTTCGGCTCGGTCGGTTCCGCCGATATCGCCAATGCGGTGTCGGCCGCCGGGATCGAATTGCAGAAGCATGAGATCCGCCTGCCGGCCGGTTCCATCCGCCAGATCGGCGAGTACGATGTGGATCTGCTGCTGCACCCCGAAGTGAAGACCCAGATCCGGGTCAACATCATCGCCGAAGCCTGACCGCGACCGGCGCGCCCGCGCCGGGGATTTAGGCTAGACTGAAGCCATCCCCGCGCGGGCGACGCCTGCGGATCGGCGCCAACATTGGGCGCCTTTATACCCATCCCCCCTCGCGGGAATTTCGTGGCCGTGCCGCCGGACTATCGCGGCGGGCGGCGGATCGCCGGTTGTTTCCGAGAGTTCCGTCATGCTGCCCGTTTCCCCGTTTCCCAACCGTAAGGACGCCGCCACCGAGGCGCTGCGGGTGCCGCCGCATTCGCTCGAGGCCGAACAGGCCGTGCTGGGCGGTCTGATGCTGGACAACACCACCTGGGATCAGGTGGCCGACCGGCTGGATGAACACGATTTCTACCGCGCCGATCACCGGCTGATTTTTCGCGCCGTTCGCCGGTTGGCCGAACAGGGTAAGCCGTTCGATCTGCTGACCCTGGCGGAATGGCTGGAGGACCACAACGAACTGGAGGAGGGCGGAGGTTTCGCCTATCTGGGCGTGCTGGCGCGGGATACGCCGAGCGCCGCCAATGTCCGCGCCTACGCCGACATCATCCGCGAGCGGGCGATCCGCCGCGAGTTGATCCGCACCGCCACCGAAATCGCCGACAGCGCCTACGATCCCAAGGGCCGCGACAGCAAGGAATTGCTGGACGATGTCGAGAAAAAGGTGTTCGCCATCGCCGAGCGCGGCTTCCGCGCCCGCGAAGGCTTCGCCAACATCAAGGATTTGCTGGCGCGCACGGTGGAGCGGATCGACCTGCTGTTCCAGCGCGACAATCCGATCACCGGTCTTCCCACCGGCTGGTCCGATTTCGACGACAAAACCGCCGGCCTGCAGCGCGGCGACCTCATCGTCGTCGCCGGGCGGCCATCGATGGGCAAGACCGCCTTTGCCATGAACATCGCCGAGTATGCGGCCATTCAGGCCAAGTGTCCGGTGGCGGTGTTCAGCATGGAGATGCCGGGCGAGAGCCTGATCATGCGGCTGATGTCGTCGCTGGGGCGGATCGACCAGCATCGGGTGCGGACCGGGCGGCTGGAGGAGGAAGACTGGCCACGACTGACCTCGGCGGTCACCATGCTGTCGGAGGCGCGGCTGTTCATCGACGACAGCTCCAATCTGAGCCCGAACGAACTGCGGGCGCGGGCGCGGCGCCTGCACCGGCAGGAAGGGCAACTGGGCCTGATCGTGGTGGACTACCTGCAACTGATGCAGGTGCCGGGCACCAACGAGAACCGCGCCACCGAAGTATCGGAGATTTCCCGCGCGCTCAAGGCCCTGGCCAAGGAACTGTCGGTGCCGGTGCTGGCGCTATCGCAGCTCAACCGCACGCTGGAGCAGCGCGGCGACAAGCGGCCGATCATGTCGGATCTGCGGGAATCGGGCGCGATCGAACAGGACGCGGATCTGATCTGCTTTATCTACCGCGATGAAGTCTACAACCCCGACAGTTCCGACAAGGGCGTCGCCGAAATCATCATCGGCAAACAGCGCAACGGTCCCATCGGGATTACCCGCCTGACCTTCCTGGGGCAGTACACCCGCTTCGAGAGCTATGCCCCCGAATTCTACTCGGCAGGTTCCGCTTATGAGTCGAGCAACCACGGTGCGCCTCGATCTGGGGGCGCTGGTTCACAATCTGCGGCGAGTCAGGGCAGCGGCGCCGGGCCGGCGGGTGGCGGCCGCCGTTAAAGCCGAAGGCTACGGCCACGGCCTGGTTCGGGTCGCCCGCGCGCTGGACGCCGACGCCTTCGCGGTGGCCTGCGTCGAGGAAGCGCTGGCGCTGCGCGAGGCCGGTGTAGACCGGCGGATTGTGCTGCTGGAAGGGGTGTTCGAGGCGGCCGAACTGTCGTTGTGCGCCCGTCATGCCCTGGACATCGCCGTCCACCAGCCCGAACAGGCGCGGATGCTGGAACTCGCCCGGCTGGAACGGCCGCTGCGGGTCTGGTTGAAGATCGACAGCGGGATGCACCGCCTGGGCCTGGCGCCGGAGACGGTGCCGACGGTTTTCCAGCGCTTGCGCGACTGCCCGGCGGTGCAAGCGGAAATCGGTCTGATGAGCCATCTGGCGCGGGCCGACGAGCGGGATTGCGATTGCACTCTCCAGCAGTTGCGCGTTTTCGAGACGGCGACCGCCGGCCTGTCGGGCGAGCGTTCGCTGGCCAATTCCGCCGGCATTCTGGGTTGGCCGCGAACGCACTTCGACTGGGTGCGGCCGGGCATCATGCTGTACGGCGCTTCCCCGTTCGTGGACAGCCTGGCGCCCGACGAGGATTTGCGGCCGATGATGAGCTTCCAGACCCGATTGATTGCCATTCAGCGGCTGCGCCGAGGCGAACCGGTCGGCTATGGTGGAACCTGGGTTTGTCCCGAAGACATGGATGTGGGCGTGGCGGCGGCCGGCTACGGCGACGGTTATCCGCGCCATGCGCCGTCCGGAACGCCGGTGCTGGTCAACGGCCACGCGGCGGCGCTGGTTGGCCGGGTCTCGATGGACATGATCACGCTGGATTTGCGCCAGCATCCTGGGGCGCGGATCGGTGATCCGGTACTGCTGTGGGGCGAAGGGTTGCCGGTGGAACGGATTGCCCAGGCCGCCGGCACGATTTCCTACACCCTGCTGTGCGGGGTGACGGCGCGGGTGCGGCGCGAAGTGATTCCCGCGCCGTCGGTCGATGGCTAGCAAGGCCCGCACGATCTATGTTTGCGCCGAGTGCGGGGCGCAAGCCAGCAAGTGGGCCGGCCAGTGCGGCGACTGTGGGGCCTGGAACACCCTTCAGGAGGCCGCGGCGGTTCCGGCGGGAGGGAAAAGCCCGTTCGCCGGCTATGCCGGCCAGGCGGCGGCGGAAGTGCGCACCCTCGCCGAAGTGGACGCGGTGGCGGAAATTCGCCAGTCCTGCGGTAACGGCGAGCTGGACCGGGTGCTGGGTGGCGGTCTGGTCAATGGCTCGGTGACGCTGATCGGCGGCGATCCGGGCATCGGCAAGTCTACTCTGCTGTTGCAGGTGCTGGCCGAACTGGCGGTGCGTAACCGAACGCTGTACGTCAGCGGCGAAGAGTCGCCGCAACAGATCGGCCTGCGCGCCCAGCGGCTGAACCTGGCGCGCGACCGCCTGCGGCTGCTGCCGGAGATCAACGTCGAGCGCATTCTGGCCACCGCCGAGATCGAACAACCGCAGGCGATGGTGATCGACTCGATCCAGACCGTGTTTACCGAACGGCTGCAATCGGCGCCGGGCTCGGTGGCGCAGGTGCGGGAGAGCGCGGCGCAACTGGTGCGCTATGCCAAGGCCGGCGGCGCGGCGCTGTTCCTGGTTGGTCACGTCACCAAGGAGGGCGCCATCGCCGGGCCGCGGGTGCTGGAGCACATGGTGGACACCGTGCTGTATTTCGAGGGCGATCCCAGCGGCCGACTGCGAGTGCTGCGGGCGGTGAAGAACCGCTACGGGCCGGTCAACGAGCTGGGCGTGTTCGCCATGACCGAACGCGGGTTGAAAGAGGTCAGCAATCCGTCGGCGATCTTTCTGTCGCGCCACGACACACCGGTGGCCGGCAGTGTGATCATGGTGACGCGCGAAGGCACCCGACCGCTGCTGGTGGAAATCCAGGCGCTGGTGGACGAGTGCCACGGCGGTCACCCGCGCCGGGTGACGCTGGGCCTGGAGCAAAATCGCTTGGCGATGCTGTTGGCGGTGCTGCACCGGCATGGCGGGGTGGCGATGTACGATCAGGATGTCTACGTCAACGCGGTCGGCGGGGTGCGGATCAACGAGACGGCGGCCGATCTGGCGGTGCTGCTGGCGGCGCTGTCGAGTTTTCGCGACCGGCCGCTGCCGATCGATCTGGTGGTGTTCGGCGAAGTCGGACTGGCCGGAGAAATCCGCCCGGTGCCGAATGGCGAGGAGCGGCTGCGGGAGGCGGCCAAGCACGGTTTCAAGCAGGCGATCGTGCCACGCGCCAACCTGCCCCGCCGCGGCGGGCGGGTGGAAGGACTGGAGGTGCGCGGCGTCAGTCGATTGGCCGAGGTGATGGGGGGGATCTGAGTACCGCCCGGCGGCGCTACCGCTCGATCGCCACCCACCCCCAGCGTTCCGGAACGAAGATTTCGTGCGGGTTGAAACGGGCCTTGTAGGCCATCTTGTCGCACTGCTCGATCCAGTAACCCAGATACACCCACGGCAAGCCCAGCCGCCGCGCCTCGGCGATCTGCCACAGGATCGCGTAAGTTCCGAGGCCGCGCGCTTCCTGGAGGGGGTCAAAAAAGGTGTAGACCGCCGACAACCCCTCATCCAGCCGGTCCACCACCGCCACCGCCAGCAGCTCCCGGTCGAGGCGGAATTCATGCAGCCAGGTCGAGCACCAGCGCGAGGCCACGAACGACCAGTAGTTCTCCGGGCTGGCGGGGTCCATGCCACCGCCGGCATGGCGGGTGCCGATGTAGCGGGCGAACAGCTCGAAGTGTTCGCCATCGAATTCGGCTGGCAGCGCCCGCGCCCGCAGATCCTGATTGCGTTTCCACAGCCGCCGCTGCGAGCGATTCGGTTGAAACCGCTCCACCGGGATGCGCAGCGACCGGCAGGCCATGCAGCCCCGGCAATGAGGCCGGTAGACATGCTCGCCGCTGCGGCGGAAACCCAGTTCCGCCAGTTGGGTGTAAAGCGGGTTGTCGGTCACCGTCGGATCGGCGACCAGGTTGCGCGCCCGCCGGCCCGGCAAATAGCTGCACGCATAGTCGGTGGTCAGAAACATGCGCAGGTCGTACAGCGAATCGCGAGGGTTGCTCATGAGGGGGCGTTGGCGAACAGGGGGTCGAACAGATCGGCGTCCAACCGCCAGGAACCGGGTTGGCCTGGCTGGGGACAGTAGCGTTCCAATAACCGCAGGAAGTCGGCGCGGGGAATGTCGGCCGCGCCCATGCTCAGCAGGTGGTCGGTGGTGACCTGACAATCGATGACGGCGAAATCCCAGCGCCGGAGCTGGGCGACCAGGGCGACCAGGGCGATTTTGGAGGCATCGCTGATCCAACTGAACATGGATTCGCCGTAAAACACCCGGCCCACCGCTACTCCGTACAGCCCACCCACCAGCTCGCCCTGCCGCCAGGTTTCGATGGAGTGGGCGTGGCCAAGCCGGTGCAGCCGGCAGTAGGCGCGGTGCATCTCCGGGGTGATCCAGGTGCCCGGTTCCCCCTGGCGCGACCCGGCGCAGGCCGCGACGACCTGCTCGAAGGCGGTGTCCGCGGTGATGGCGAACAGCCCCTTGCGGAGGGTCTTGCGCAGGCTGCGCGAGACTTTGAGGCATTCCGGAAACAGAACCAAACGTGGGTCCGGTGACCACCACAGGATCGGTTGATCGGCCGAGTACCACGGGAAGATACCCGTCCGGTAGGCGCGCAGCAAACGACGCGGCGTCAGGTTGCCGCCGGCGGCCAACAGGCCGTCCGGTTCGGTCAGGGCGCGGTCCGGATGGGGAAAGGGCTGGTTGTCGTTATGCGGATCCAGCCATGGCAGGCGCATCCGGCATCACCTCATCCCGATAGGGCGAATGTTGCAACAGTTCCCTGGCATACTGGCGCAGGGCGGGTGTCTCCCGAGCGAGAAAATCGGCCACGGCGCCGCGGAAACCCGGATGGGCGATCCAGTGCGTCGAGTGCGTGAGCGCCGGCAAAAAGCCTCGATAAATTTTGTGCTCGCCCTGCGCGCCAGGCTCGAAGCACTGCAAGCCGGCGCGGATACAGTACTCCAAGCCCTGATAATAGCAGGCTTCAAAGTGCAGGCTGTCGTAATCGGACCGGCAGCCCCAATGGCGGCCGTAAAGCGTGGTATCGCTGCGAAAGCTGATGGCGCCGGCGATTTCGCGACCCTGGGAGCGGGCCAGCACCAGCACGATTTGGTCACCCAGGGTGGCGGCGATCTCCTGGAAAAAGGGCAGGGTCAGGGTCGGCGCGCCGCCCAGCCGGTCGAAAGTCGAGCGGTAGAAGTCATGTAGAACCCGCCATTCGGCCTCGGTCGCCTCGTGGCCGGCCAGCAACCGCAACTCCAATCCGGCATCGCGGACCAGCCGACGTTCCCGGTTGATGTTTTTGCGCCGCTTGGCGGTGAACGTGTCGAGAAAATCCTGAAAGTCCCGATAGCCGCGGTTGTGCCAGTGGAACTGACAGCCCAGCCGGTGGAGAAAGCCCTGGGCCAGCAGCGGGTCCAGTTCGGCGGCGGTGGGGAACAGCCAATGGATCGAGGAGAACCGGTGGCGCTGGCACTCCTCCAGCACATGGTCGATCATGGCCCGTGCCGTTTCCAGGGGGGCGGGCTGACCGGGCGCCAGCAACAACCGCAAGCTGGTGACCGGGGTGTAGGGGATGGCGCCGACCAGCTTGGGGTAATAGGGCAGGCCCTGCCGGCGGTAGGCTTCGGCCCAGCCCCAGTCGAAGACGAACTCGCCGTAGGAGTTGTATTTCAGGTACAGCGGCGCCGCCCCCAGAAGGCGCCCGTTTTCGTCCCGGCAGGCGAGGTGCCAGGGCAGCCAGCCGGTGTGTTCGCCGACGCATTGATGCCGCTCCAGGGCGCTGAGAAACTCGTGGCTGAGAAAAGGATTACGGTCGGGTACGAGTGCGTTCCACTCAGCCGCGGAAAGTTCGCTCAAGCTATCGAGACGTTGGATGCGCATGGGTCATGGGTTGGTGGGAACGGGGGGAGTGGATCGAAAGCGCGCCTTGCGGTTTTGAACTCGAAACGGCGTGGTGGTTCGCGCCCGGCCCGCCGATGCCCTTCACCTGATCGTCCGAGGATGGGACAATAACCCGCATTCGATCTTTCCGGTCACCGCCGGTGACGATCACGCCCAACGCGGGCATCGGCCCCTGGCCTCCGGGCGCATCTTCCACACCACCATACCACCAAGGATTCCATTTTGGCGCAGGCACATCGAATCAAGACCGAACGGCATGAGATTCGGCGCGGCGTTCTTCGTTTCTTAAAGAATGTTTTAAAGGAAATCGGCTTCTGGCTGCTGGTCGCGGTCGCGCTGGGAATGATTGGCGCGCTGGCGACCTACAGCCCGGCGGACCCGGCCTGGACCCATACCGGGCATGTGGCTCAACCGCATAATCTCGGTGGCGTGACCGGTGCATGGTTCGCCGATATTACCCTGTATTTTCTCGGTTATTCCGCTTATCTGCTGCCGCTGGGCGTGGTGTTCGGCGGCTGGCGACTGTTCAAATGCGGCGTGCTGCTGGATCTGGACGCGGAGGTGGTGTTGCTCCGGGTGCTGGGGTTCGCGGTGGCGTTGGCCACCGCCTGCGGTTTGGCGGCGGTGCATTTGGGTGCGACTCCCGGCAGGGTGCCCGGCGATGGATCGGCCGGCGGGCTGGTGGGCGCGCATGTCGGCCAGTTTTTGATTCAGGCTTTCGGATTTGCGGGTGGCAACCTGTTTATGGCGGCCCTGCTGCTGGCTGGGCTCACCCTGGGTACCGGTTTATCGTGGCTGGTGCTGGTGGAGGGTTTGGGCGGCGCGGTGTTGAAGGTGACGGACTGGGTTGGTGGTTTGATCCTGGCGCCGTTGCGCTGGAGCCGTCCGGCCGGCGACACCGCCAAGCCGACGCCCCCCAAGTCCGCGATGGTGGAGCCGGGAATCGATGCCGGGGCTGCGCCCGCGGCGGCGACGGAACGGCCGGCTCCAGGTGCGCGGTGGCGCGCCGCCGCCGTCCGGTTGCTGGCTTGGTGGCGCGCCCGGCGAGCCGATGGGGAACTGGCCATCGATCAGACTCCGACGGCGAATACCGCCGGCGGAAACTCCGCGCCGGCCGACTCCACCCCGGCGGTCGAGGCCACGCCGCCGGCCAGGAAAACCGAGGCAGTGGGGGGCTCGCGGTCGTCGGCGCGCATCGAGCCGGTGTTGAGTTTACCGCCACGGGATCATCGGCCGCACGCGGTCGGGGCCGCCCCCGAACCGGTCGAGAGGACCCCTGTCGGGCCGACGCTGGATATGCTGACGCTGGTGCCGGTCGCGGGCCTCGGCCGCAATCCCGCCGCCAGCCGGCCGCATCCCGCAACGGCCCCACCTGTGGCGCCAGTCGCCCCAGCGCGGGCGGACTGGCCGGCGGGCTCGGGTTTCGCCGGCGGGGTTGCCAACGCGCGGGCGGTTCCGGTCGGCGGCGATCGGGTTGCCCGCGCGGTTTCGATACCCTATCCGGTTGCTGGCGCGCAATCGGATTTTGAGCCGGAAGAGCAAGCGGTTCTGGAAGAGTCGGAGCTATCGTTGCCGCCGCCCGCCGTGGCTTCGCATCCTTCGCCGCGCGCCCCGGTATCCCCCGCGCCGGTGGCGACTCTGGCCCGGCGGGTCGCCGCGCCGGCCCCGGCCGCGCCCCGGCTGCTGCCTCCGCTGAATCTGCTGGACCAACCACCGGCTCGCACCGCCGGTTACTCCAGCGAGACGCTGGTCGAGATGTCCCGGCATGTGGAAGTCCTGCTCAAGAGCTTTGGCATCGACGCGCAGGTGGTGGCGGTGGAGCCGGGCCCGGTGATCACCCGCTTCGAGGTCGAGCCGGCGCCGGGCGTCAAGGTCAGCCAGATCACCAATCTGGCCAAGGATCTGGCGCGCGGCCTGTCGGTGATCGGCGTGCGGGTGGTGGAGATTATTCCCGGCAAGTCGGTGATTGGGCTGGAGATCCCCAACCGGCACCGCGAGATCGTTTACCTGCGCGAGGTGCTGGAAGCGCCGGTCTACACCCAGTCGGCCGCGGCGCTGACCCTGTCGCTGGGCAAGGATATCGGCGGCAATCCGGTGGTGGCGAATTTGAACAAGATGCCGCACCTGCTGGTGGCCGGCACCACCGGCTCCGGCAAGTCAGTGGCGATCAACGCCATGCTGCTCAGCCTGTTGTACAAGGCGTCGCCCAGCGAGGTGCGGCTGATCCTGGTCGATCCGAAGATGCTGGAGCTGTCGATTTACGAGGATATCCCGCATCTGTTGACCCCGGTGGTGACCGACATGAAGGAAGCGGCCAACGCCCTGCGCTGGTGCGTGGCCGAAATGGAGCGCCGCTACCGGCTGATGGCGACGCTGAAAGTGCGCAACATCGCCGGTTTCAACCGCAAGGTGCTCGATGCGCTGGCGGCGGGAGAGGGGCTGGCCGATCCGTTCTGGACGCCGGAGCGCGCGGAGGCGCCGGGCGAAATCGCGATATTGCAGCCCTTGCCGTTCATCGTGGTGGTGATCGACGAACTGGCCGACATGATGATGATCGTCGGCAAGAAGGTCGAGGAGTTGATCGCCCGGTTGGCGCAGAAGGCGCGCGCCGCCGGCATTCACCTGATCCTGGCCACCCAGCGGCCGTCGGTAGACGTGATCACCGGTCTGATCAAGGCCAACATCCCGACCCGCGTCGCCTTTCAGGTGTCGTCGCGGGTGGATTCGCGCACCATCCTCGATCAGATGGGGGCGGAGCAATTGCTGGGTCACGGTGACATGCTGTATCTGCCGCCCGGCACCGGTTTGCCGCAGCGGGTGCATGGCGCGTTCGTGGACGATCACGAAGTCAATCGCGTGGTCGACTATCTGCGCCAGACCGGCGTTCCAGACTATATCGACGAGGTGTTGGCCGAACCGCGCGAGGAGAGCGACAACGGGAGCGGCAACAGCGATGGCGAGGGCCGCAACGACGAGAGCGATCCACTTTACGATGAGGCGGTGCGTATCGTGACCGAATCCCGCCGCGCCTCGGTGTCGGGCGTGCAGCGTCGCTTGCGCATCGGCTATAACCGGGCGGCGCGACTGGTCGAGGAAATGGAAAGTACCGGCGTGGTGGGGCCGTTGCAGTCGAACGGCAGTCGCGAGGTCATCGCGCCTCCACCGCCTTGAGGCGGAGGCGACGAACGATGTGGTTTTGGAGGCAGGCTGGGATCGACCGTGGGCTTGCGTGGCTTTATCCCGCCGTTATCCCGGTTGCTATTAATATTCCCTCTCCCAGTGGGAGAGGGGTTGGGAGCGAGGGGTTTTTCAAGTCCCTGGCGGCCAAGAGGTGTAAAAGACGTCTCTTAATGGCTGACCGTGATCTTCTTGCCTTTCGGTTGCCCGATGGCCGCCAGCATCTCGGTGAACCAGGGGGTATCGATATCGAAGGGCTTGCCGCCCTTGATGCGCGGGAACTCGATCGCGCGCAGCACGCCGCCGCGATCCTCGTCGTGACCGATGACGCCGGCTTCGCGGCGCATGGCGCATTCGACGGCCATATCGACGCAGGACTTGATGAGGCGAATGTCCTCGATGTTGGCGGCGGAAGCGCGCGCGAAATAGCCGGACTTTTGGATGAGGGTTTTTTCCGAGCCGATCATCTGGGCGAACTGCTCGCCGAACCATTTGCCGGGGTTGACGGCGTCGAGCTTGATGTGGCCGAAGGCGTCGCGAGGCACTTCCTGACCCTTGGCCTGTAGTTCGGCCACGATGGCCTCCACGCCCGCGCCTTCCGAGACGAAGATGTTGATGTCGTCGACTTGGTCCATCAAGGCGCGCAGGCGCTTAGCCTCGGCGGCGATGTCGATTTCCATCTCGGGGATGAAAACGGCGTGGATGTCGAACGAGGGACGACCGAGCCCGATGGCGGGCAGCCATTCGGCACGGTCGAGCAGTTTGCGGTATTCCAGCGCGGTGGCGGCGGTGAGCCATCCGCAGTTGCGGCCCATGACTTCGTGGACGATCAACATGCGCGGATTGGCGTTGTTTTCGGCGACGACGTTCTGGAAGTAGCGGGCGCCCTGTTCGGCGGCGGTCCAGGCGCCCAGCGATTGCCTGATCGGGTACACGTCGTTGTCGACGGTCTTGGGTAGACCGATGACCGTGAGTCCGTAGTTGTTCTTGGCCAGAAAGGCGGCGAGATCGGCGGCGGCGGTGTTGGTGTCGTCGCCGCCGACGGTATGGAGAACGTCGACGCCATCCTTGATCAGTTGGTCGGCGGCGACTTTCTGCGGGTCCTCGCCCTCCTTGATCAGGCCGCGCTTCACGCAGTCCTTGACGTTGGTGAGTTTGACCCGGCTGTTTCCGATGGGCGAGCCGCCGAAGCCATGCAAGTGCCTGGCTTTTTCGCGAACTTCCGGAGTGACCACATAAGAGTCGCCCAGCAGAAGTCCTTTGTAGCCGCTGCGATAGCAGATAATGTCGATGCTGGGATCGATCTCGGTGTAGCGCTCGATGAGGCCGCCAACCGCTGAACTGAGGCAGGGGGCCAAGCCGCCCGCGGTGAGGATTGCGACTTTCTTGGGCTTGCTCATGGGGGATATTAACCTCACTAAATTAAAGTTAAAAAGGGAACGGCTAAAAACAAACTAAGATAGTAGGGTGAGTTTCGCCATTGAACAACGCGAAATGCGCGGAAATTATTTCCGCTGTCGGTCGGTGGGGTTTCCGTCCATGGGGAGCGAGCCGTCGGCGCTTTTGGCGGCACAACCGGGATCGCGAGCGGTCGCGCCAGTGCCCCAGGGCGAGCGAACGGGTCAAGCCTCACATGCTTCCTAATCGGCAAGCTCAAACTGGCGGTCAACACGCAAAGTGGGCAGCAGCGCTTACGCGTATAAAACAGCGACGAACAGGAAAAGGGCCAAAACCGGCGTAGGCAGGGCGAGTGCTAGGCCGATAGCGTATCTCTCGAATCTTCCGCGCATAGGTGTGGGCGCCCGGTGAAGCCACGCCGAGAATGCGAGGAGGGAAAATAGGCCAAATCCTATCCCTCCGATACGAACCACAATGAAACCAACTGGAAACCAGAGCAACCATTCTATTAAGCACAATATCCATAGCTTCGAGGGTCGGGTTACAGTGCCGAAAAGTCGAGCGATGCCAAGCTTCACAGGCACCGCGATAGCCGGCGCAAGAAGACCCGCTCCGACTGACAATATTACGCTGTCGGGGATCTTCTGTGCGTAGACTACTGTTGGAGCTACCAGAAGAATAACCGAACTGAAGCAATACAAACTCCATCGATGAATCCCATTGCGCACTTCCGCGGCCCAACGCCTGGGTAAGAGGCGGCGAAAAGCGCAGCTTTTTGACGTCCCTGTGGCCGCAGGCCGCGACTTCACCCACTTGTTATGTGTTTTCATCGGGTCTTTCTGCAAAATGTAGCAATACACCGGCGGGGTCCCAAACATGGGTTATTAGTAATCCCCATGGTTTCAGGTCTGGAGGCGCAACTTTTGTACCTTCAAATTTCTCCGCTAGCTTCACGTTCTCGAAGTGGTTGTACCATTCTTGGGCAGAATTGACCATGAAGTGAAGCATCAAGCTATGTGCGTAGTTATTGTGGTTTCTTGGTAGAAGTAGAAAGCGATAGCCAAAGTTGGTATCAATTTCACAGACCTCTCCATCATCCCAGTTTACGGTAAAACCCATGCATTCATAGAATGCCTTCGATACCGCGTAATCATTTGATGGGACAAAAGGTTTAAAGTCATTTATTGTACGCATGATGGTGTATTCCTAAACACATAACGACCAAGCTCAGCGGCGCGGACGGATCGCCAAGGAAAATAGCCATCGCTTAACCGTGTCCGCTGCAGCGCCTGTTAGGCGTTACTCGACGCGGCGTCATGAAACTATTGAAAAATTGCACTAAGACATTGTGAATTACTATCATGCTATTTTTCTTCGGGTCACATACGATTGGCTTACAGTCGGGGCGGTCAGTGGCGCATCTGTAAAGGCTCAATGATACTGATCGGATTTATCGGGAAGGTGCGTTGAACCCACTATGGCAAGCGTCGCGATGAATATCACCAGATCTTTAATCAAGTACTGTCCCTCCGGCGTGGGGGCAAAGGGAAACGAGAAAAAGCACACCTCGGGTTTTAGCACGAAAGCGAGGATTACACCGGGCAAACGGATAATCAGTAGGAGCATGGCAACGCGAATAAGAGGCCGAATAAGTAGGCAAATGCCGATCGCAACCTCCCACCAACCAAGTATGAGCACGATGCTTTCCGGGTCGCCCCAGTAGATAGTATGCGCAAGAATTGAGGTAGTGGTCTTGTGACCTAGCGGCTTGAGTAGCCCGAACCAGATGAACAAGACGCCGAGCGATACCCGATGGAGCCAGTGACCATAGCGCAGAAACAGTGCAATCAACCACTGGTCAAATTCTTTAACCCGCGCAATGATTAATTTCATGCCTAACGTTGGCGCTCCGCTTGAGTGAAGGGTTAGGCCGCACTCGCAGCCGGATAGCCGCGGTGTATGCGGCCTGATTGAAGCCGCTCAACAACGTTGACCCTAAGTTGCGAACCACCGCTGAACGACAGCGACTGAGTCTGTTGGGCCAGTGTTGAAGCAAAACTTCGCCGCTGGAGCGTACTCATGAACTGTGTTCACGAGCTTCTCGAAAAGGTGTATGTACTCGCTGACCGTTCGAACACCAGCACCGATGAGAACGCATTCAGGGTTCTTTTCAAGTAGCAGCTTCTTGACCGTCTCGGTCGCACTCTCTGCGCTGTCGATCAAGCCAAGCTCAGCGTCGAAGCCGAGGTCTTGAAGCTTGTTTCTATCGGCCTCCAGCGCTGCTCGGAGCTTTTCGCGGGTAAGCCCAGGCCATTTACTGTAGTCCACTGCATCTGGGTTCCAGCCAATCAACAACACGACAATCTTCTTGGACATAAGCGCTTCCTTGGGGTGGGATGTGCCTGTGCGGCCTAACGGGCGCGAGTTTACGAGCGTCCGTGTTAAGCGCTTTGTTCGGCTTTTTCTCCTAGCCATATTCTAAGAGCGTATTTTGCCAATAGCTCGCTACGTTTCTTGATAGCGGCTTCATCCCAAGAATCTAATCCTATAAGCGATACATTTAGTCGAAGATTTGTGTTTTCGATAAGTAGTTTCTTTTTGTTAGTAAAATCTTTATTTTGTGCTGATCTATTCACACCAAGATTAAGTAGTGTGAGATTGCCAAGAGTTTTAACCATATCTTCCCGTGTAACTATTAATCTCTCATGTTCATTCAATGGCATTTCCATTATTTGCTTTAGTTCAATTCCTGATATTTCATCTAGTTTTGCTGATTCACCATTGGGCAACGGCCAATATGAATACCATGACTGGGGGAGAATATGATCAATATCGAGGTGACTAAGATCTGTTTTTGACATATCTTCTATTTTTGCACTATTTCGAAGTCCATACTCCAACTCCGAAAGAACAGCACGCATTTTTTTGGGCTCTAATCTACCTGGATATATATCTATATTTTTAAGGTTCTGCTCAAATTCCTCATCTCTCGGCCAGCGAGAACCTTCTCCTTTCAATGACATAAGAAGACCACGTAAGCAATCTGTGCTCAGCTCAGATTTTGCAAGATTGCGCAAAAGAGAAATGAAGACATTATTATAATTTTTCTGTGTCAACCCACAGATTGAACGACGAACCACATATGAAACCAGTAGATCGTACATGTTGCTTTTATCGTCATCATGAAGACCAGAAGATCCTATCAATAAAGCTAGCGGATGAATTGTAGTAACTTCGAATGCAGTAATTCTCAAGCCAAAATTAGCTACTGAATCTTCCCCTTTACCATCCACCAACCTTTGATAAATATCGGAATAGTTAGACAGCAAAGCCAATTGTGATTCAGCTCTTTCAGGTACGCTATCATTAAAAACGTACTTGCGATATTCAAAATACAACCGCCCTAAATCAACCTCTTCACACATTACAGCCTGTAAAAATGCATGTATAAACCATTCTATTCTCGCTTTTTGCATTCGCCCTCTACGTTGCAAACTGTTCCAATAGTCGATCTCGAAACGCGACCACAAGTCATTATAGAGCTGTTCTGAGTCACTTCCTTCTCTGTCAGCTCTCATAAATATAAAGTTTCTTATAAGATCGGTGGCGTGAAGTTGCGCTCCCCTCCCATTAAGCGTTTCAAATATCACTTGGGCATCGTCATTTTTGTCTAATACGATAGAGACGACTTTTAAATCTTGTAAAATAGATGTTGCAAGTATCTCTGATCGTATTGCTATTTCATCCGCTCCACCTTCTTGAATCCATTTTTCGAAATGGTCAGTAAAAAACCAAATTGCTTCTAACGGCGACGGGTGTCGTATTCCGATTTTTCTCAACGTATCACTTTGTGTGAAACTATCGGGAAAAATCGTCTTCAAATCATTGCGCTGTATCGCCATAAAAGCCTTTTGATAATAGTTACGATCACGAAATGTTGGCCAAACCTTGAATACTTCCACCTTTGGATCACGCATTGTATCTGGGTTTGAGTTTCTTAACGTACCCGAAATAATTTCCGATAGCGCTGTGGCATTAACAGATTTCAGTGCTAGGAGCATAGACTTCAGCACGAACTGCAAAGTTGTTAATCGTTGTTGTCCATCAATGATGTGTAGTGTATCTACGCCTATGAGACCGACTCTTGGCTGGGGGTCTAATACTATGGCCCCTAAAAAATGAGGAGTTAACATATTCCCGGTCAATCTTGCATCTGCTTTAGCCCGAATATCTTCCCAGAGCTGACCCCATTGATTAGAGAGCGTCCAAACGTAGGCCCTTTGATAAAACGGAACCATGTACTGTCTACGATCCTGGAAAAGTTGCTGAACAGTAATATCGTCAGATTTCAAAGTTGTTCCTCTGATTCTTGTCTTTTTAAGCCGAACGGGCGCGAGTTGAGGGTCATCCCGCACGGAGCGGACTGGCCGCCCGACCACGGAACGATGAAGTTCCACAGATGGTGATGGGCGGCGGGGACGCGAGTATGGGACGACGAAGTCGCCCCGCAGGGGTGGCGCTCCAATAAGGGTTCGTCGGCGTGAAGCGCCGATGAACGAAAGCTAAGCGGGCTGCGCGTTTCTGCGCAGCTCCGCTTGAGCGTTGGGTTAGGCTTGATTGTGAAATTCACAATGCAAGACCTGCCCCAGTTTTTCTAAGCGAACGCACCTACTCGGCGATTACGAGCGCGAATGTCGACCAGCGAAAAATACCGCCGTTGGGTAGATCTGTGAACTGGACTTCTTCAGGACCATGCATCCAGTTCTTCTGCCCCCGAACACCAGCGAACATGAATGGCTCTGTGTTGCCCATCTTGACCGAGAAAATCGTATTGCTGCCGCTCATGGATTGCGTGACCTCGCAGGATCCCTCATACAGCGTCTTAGACTCAGCGGTATTCGTAAGCTTGCAGGTCGCCGTCTCCTTCAGATTTTGCGCACTTGCACTGCTTGCGAAGGAAATAGCAAGCGCGACACCGAAGAGCACTTTCATAAGTCTCATTGAATTCCCCTTAAACGCAACGTTCAATAGTTCGGACAGTTTTGGATGTATCAGCTATATAGAAAATCAAGATATTAAAAATAAAAAAATTTTGTGTTCATAGGCTCACTGTCAGACATTTTTTGACTTTCCTAACCTCATGATTTTCAAGCCTGAGCTCTCGAAGAGCTACTCTTGATGATTTGTGATTTAAATCATCAAGTTAGTATTTTATCTAGGCTCAATATGGATTCTGGACGGTTGAGCACGGTTCGCCCCGACCGGGGTTGATGGGTACACTGAACGGGTTCTGAACCGCCGCGACCCAGATCTCCCGACGATGATCCACCTTCAAAATCTGCTGGACGATGTCAAGTGTTACGAAACCGTTCGCCAGTTGCGTTGGCCCGACGGGGTTCGTTGTCCCCACTGTGGCGCGGCGACGATCACGAAACAGGGTCGAGATACGACCCAACCGGCACGGCAAAAATATCGGTGCGAAGGGTGCCATCGCTATTTTGACGATCTGACCGAGACGGTGTTGGCGGGGCATCATCAACCGTTGCGGGTGTGGATATTATGTTTGTATCTCATGGGGTTGAACCTGTCTAACGCTCAGATTGCCCAGGAGTTGGGGTTGAACCCGGACGATGTGCAGCGAATGACCGAGCAGTTGCGGAACGGGATCGTCGCCCGCCAGCCCGAACCGATCCTGGCCGGGGAGGTGGAATGCGATGAGGTCTATGTGGTCGCCGGTCATAAGGGTCGTCCGGACGCGGTGAAAAAAAAGGTCGCCGGGGGCGTCGGCGCCGCCTGAAGGGCGCGCGAGGCCGGGGAACCTTGGAGAAGGAGAAACCACCGATTTTCGGGATGATCCAGCGGGGCGGCGCGGTGGTGGTGCGGATGCTGGAGAACGTCCAGCAAACCACTATCCGGCCCCTCATCGAGCGGTTCATCGTTCCGGGGAGCCGGGTGTATACCGACGAGTATGACATTTACCATCGCCTGCCCGAGTGGGGTTTTGACCACCGGACGGTGTGCCACAGCCGGGGCGAATACGCCCGCGACGAAGACGGGGACGGCTTTCACGAGGTCCACGTCAACACCGCCGAGGGCTTCTGGTCGCTGTTGCGTTCCTGGTTGCGACCCCATCGGGGCATTTCACAAGAAAAACTGCCGCTCTACTTGGGTTTCTTTCAGTTCGTGCACAACACCCGCATCCGAGGCAAAGGTCTGCTCAGACCTCTCTTGGAACTCTTGGTGGCGTAACCAGGCGAACTGTCCGGAATCCATATTGAGCCTTTATCTAACTCAGGATAGACCCTTGAGCAGGGCTTAATCCAGCCTACGAAGGTTAACCTGTTGATTCATGGTCCTCAAAACTGTCCGAACTATTGAACGTTCAAACTTTTTACAATCTCAGACATGTCAGTCTCCGTAGTCAACATGGGACTAAATTAAGGCGATCCCATTACGCCTAGCGCCAAAATTAACCGGCTGGCGCGGTTTTAGTGTGCCAGTCCGTGTTGAATGAAAAGTTAGGCATTGCGACCCTGTCTTCATTTAACTCGTTCATTTGGCATTGATGGGGCCACGGGTCTTGGCATCGGAGTCGGACCAGTAGTCTTCACCCTTGAGGCGGCGATCTCCCTGGATGGTGTAGGTGATGAATCCTTGCTTGAAGACCAGTGCGCCATCGCTGCGTTTGGCCTTAACTGCCTTGCCATTCACCTTGACGTGCTCGTTGTTGTCGATATGGATCTCCGCCACTGTACCGCCACTGGGGCCAACCGCCACCCAATTGCCTGCATAAGGCGACTGGTTGGCCTGAGCGCCCTGGCCGGCGGTCTCGGCGGGAGCCTCCGTGACGAAGCCGGCCTTGGCGTTTTCCGGCTTGGTCTTGTTGATGTCACAGCCTTGCATCTCGCTCATTTGCGTGCAACCGGAGCTTTCAAGCTTCTGGCGGTATTTTGCGTCGATTGCATGGGCGGGAGTATTTGCCAACAGCACGGTGCCAACGGCAATAATCAGTCTCTTCTTCATATGTTTCCTTCCAAAAGTTTCAGCGATTCAAAGGCATCACCAAGATGCCTAACAAGAAGTAGACCTCATAAACGACGCCTTATCTTACGTCAATTTTGACGTATAATCCCGAAAGACTTGAATCAACTTGCTGTTAAATATAATAAGCATTATTTTAACAACAACCCTAATCGGCTGATCGCAAGCGGCAGCTCTCACATCGACCAAACGCGATTTTTCCATCATGGCAACGTGCCGCCTACTCAAAAAATATTAAAGTAGGAGCGGATGTGAATGTCAAATACAAGTTACTTGGTCGAGTTTGCGACAACATCCGATTCAAGCATGACCGCATCCGTACCGAGCACATATGATCTACACTCACGTCCCCAACCGGGGCTGTGGGGCGTGGTCAGCCCGCTGAACTAAATCCGAACCGCCCCGCATCCGCCGGCTGGAACCTCCCTCGCGACTCGACCCTTCCCCATCGTCGATGGAACGACCCGGCGATGCGTGGTCTATGCTGGAAACCTTAACGAGAGAACCCATCGTGATACGCCAATTGTTGTTGTTGACGCTGAGTGTGCTGTTGGTGTCGCCGGTCTGGGCGGCGCCATCGCCGGTGCAGCGCTATTTCCAGGATCTTCAATCGCTGCGGGCCGATTTCATCCAGCGGGTGTTCGACGAACGGGCGCGGGTCGTGCAAAGCTCCAGCGGCCAGATGCTGATGCAAAAGCCCGGCAAGTTCCGCTGGAATTACCGAACCCCCGTCGAACAAATCATCGTCGCCGACGGCGACCGGCTGTGGGCCTACGATATCGATCTGGCGCAAGTGACGGTCCGCAAACTGGACCAGGCGCTGGGTTCGACTCCGCTGGCCCTGTTGAGCGGCGTGGCGCCGATCGAAGAGACCTTCGCCGTCGGCAACGCGCTGAGCCAGGACGGACTGACCTGGTACGAACTGGCGCCCAAGCAACCGCAGCCCGAATTCCGCCTGCTGCGGGTCGCGTTCAAGGGCGACCTTCTGGTCAGTCTGGAACTGGAGGACAATTTCGGCCAGCGCACCCGACTGGATTTCCAGAAGCTGGAGCGCAACCCAACGCTCGATCCCGCGCTGCTGAAATTCACCCCGCCGCCCGGCGTGGACGTGGTCGGCGATGCCGGCTGAAACGCCCGACGCCGATGCGCTCCGGCCGCTGGCCGACCGGCTGCGCCCGCGCTGTTTGGACGAATTTGTCGGTCAGCCGCACCTATTGAGTCCCGGCAAGCCGCTGCGGGCGGCCATCGAACGAGGCCAGCCGCATTCCATGGTGCTGTGGGGACCGCCCGGCGCCGGCAAGACCACCTTGGCGGGATTGCTGGCCGGAGCCTGTCGGGCGGAATTTATCCGGCTTTCGGCGGTGATGGCCGGCGTGCGCGAAGTGCGAGCGGCGGTGGAACGGGCGCAGGCGCTCTGGCGCGAGCAGCAACAACGCACCGTGCTGTTCGTGGACGAGGTCCACCGCTTCAACAAGGCCCAGCAGGATGCTTTCCTGCCCTATGTCGAGGATGGCACCCTGACCTTCATCGGCGCCACCACCGAAAACCCCGGCTTCGCCCTCAATAATGCCCTGTTGTCGCGGGTGCGGGTTTACGTGCTGAACAGCCTCGATCCCGCCGCCATCCGTCATGTGCTGGACCGCGCCCTGAGCGACGCCGGGCGAGGTCTGGGCGATCGCTGGCCGCTGTCCGAAGTGGTGCGGGACCAACTGGCCCAGGCCGCCGACGGCGACGCCCGCCGCGCCCTGATCTGGCTGGAACTGGCGGCGGAACTGGCGGACGCGCAAGGCACGACGCTGGAAGCCGCGCTGCCGGAGGTGATGAGCGACGGGGCGGGACGGCGCTTCGACCGGGGCGGCGATCTGTTCTACGACCAGATTTCCGCCCTGCACAAGGCCGTGCGCGGCAGCAGCCCGGACGCGGCGCTGTACTGGTTGGCCCGAATGCTGGACGGCGGCTGCGATCCGCTGTACCTCGCCCGGCGGGTGGCGCGGATGGCCAGCGAGGATATCGGCAACGCCGACCCGCGCGCCCTGCAACTGGCGCTGAACGCTTGGGAGGCGCAGGAGCGGATGGGCAGTCCCGAAGGCGAGCTGGCCATCGCCCAGGCCGTGGTCTATTTGGCGGTCGCGCCCAAAAGCAACGCGGTCTATACAGCGTTGGCGGCGGCGCGGCGCGATGTCGAACGGCACGGTACGCTGGAGGTGCCGCCGCACCTGCGCAACGCGCCCACCTCGTTGGCGCGGGATCTGGGACACGGCGAGGGCTACCGCTATGCGCACGACGAAGCGAATGCCTACGCCGCTGGCGAGTGCTACTTTCCCGAAGCGCTGCAAGCCGCCCGCTATTACCAACCGACCGCCAATGGTCTGGAAGGGCGGATCGGCGAAAAGCTGGAACGGCTGCGGGAACTGGATCGCCACAGCCGCCACCGGCGCTATTCTTAATCAAAATCAGCCCTCCAGGCTTGAATCCGGCCCTGTTCGCCGCATCGCGATACCCATCGGGAGAGTGTTTATGAGTCGATTAAAAGGCAAGGTCGTGATCGCCCAGGGCGGGGGTCCCACGGCGGTGATCAATCAGAGCTTGGTCGGGGCGGCGCTGGAGGCGCGCAAGTTCCCCGAAGTCACCCGGGTTTGGGGCGCGCGCCACGGAGTGCGCGGCATCGTCGCCGAAACCTTCGTCGATCTGTCCGAGGCGACCACCCACAATCTCGAACAGGTTGCCCAAACGCCGTCTTCGGCGCTGGGTTCCACCCGCGACAAACCGGACGCGGAGTATTGCCAGCGTATTTTTCAGGTATTCAGGCGGCACGATGTCCGCTATTTCTTCTACATCGGCGGCAACGACTCGTCCGATACCGTGCGCATCGTCGCCGAGCACGCCGATCGGGAAGGCTACGAACTGC
This sequence comes from uncultured Gammaproteobacteria bacterium, assembly GCA_963695105.1. GTDB lineage: Bacteria > Pseudomonadota > Gammaproteobacteria > Competibacterales > Competibacteraceae > Competibacter. Next base: position 52,956 of record CAVOGC010000023.1, read on the forward strand.
GGGCCATCCACATCCCGAAGACCATTGACAACGATCTGCCGGTCAACGACCACTGCCCCGGTTATCCTTCCGCCGCCCGCTTCGTCGCCAGCGCGTTCAGCGGGATCAACGCCGATATGATCGCCTTGCCAGGTATCTATATCGGCGTGGTCATGGGCCGTCATGCCGGATGGCTGACGGCCGCCGCGGCGCTGGCGCGTCGGCACGACGATGACGGGCCACACCTGATTTACCTACCGGAGCGACCGTTTTCGATCGAGCGCTATCTCGCCGACATCGACCGCGTGCATCAGCAACAGGGTCGCTGCGTCGTGGCCATCTCGGAAGGGGTATGGGCGACCCGGGACGGGAAGGGCAAGGAGACTCCGCTCGCGGTCGATCTGATTCGCAAGGCCGGCCGCGAGCCGCAGGCCGATGCCCATGGCAACATCCAGCTCTCCGGCGGCGCTTTGGCCGACGAACTCGCCGATGTCGTGCAGAAACGTCTGGGCATCAAGCGGGTACGTTCGGATACTTTCGGTTATTTGCAGCGCTCGTTCCCCGGCGTGGTATCCAATGTGGACGCCCGTGAGGCGCGGGAGGTGGGGGAGAAGGCAGCCCATTACGCCTGTGGGCACAACAGGAGCGGTTCGGTGGTGATCAAGCGCGTCGGGGATTACGCGGCGCAGTACGAACTGGCGGATCTGAACGAGATCGCCGCCCAAACCCGGCACATGCCCGACGAGTTCCTCAACGCCGAGGGCAACGGAGTGACCGAGGCATTCCGCAATTACCTTCGCCCGTTGCTCGGCGACGACATGCCCTGCTTGGAGCGGTTGTGGGCGCCGGCGGCCAGGTTCGGTATCGACTGATCGTTGGCGCCAACCGCTTGACTAGCGGCGCAGGTAGGCCAGTTCCTTGGGAAGGGCGATGTTATTGCCAAAACAATCCTCGCCGTAGCCGGATTGGGCCAACAGCATCAGGTCGCTCAAGACCCGTTTGTCGCCGGCGAACGTGATGGTCAGGTCGGTCTTGATGTCGATCTGGCCGGTGGCCAGCAAATGGGCGATTTCGGCGGTGATATTTTCCAGCAGGATCCCCGCTCGATCGAATTCATTCGATAGTTGCAGCGGCTGTTGATAGATGAAGAGCTTGCCCTGCGCGGCCAGTTTGAACACGACATCGAGGATAGCGGTTTGAATTTGATGGTCGCTCAAGCTGCCGGCCGGCAACGGAAAGTAGCCGATTTCCTGAATCAGCCAGCGCCGTTTTTTGGCGTTGATCTTTTCATTGGCCCTGAACATATCCATGGGTAAACTGGCATCGTAGGATTGGCCGTCCAACTCCATGCGTATGTCGCTGCCGTAATGGCGCACGATTCTCGCGATCAAAGTAGCCGGTCGAACGTGGAGTCCTCTGTAGCAGGGAACGGGCACTATAACCCTTCCCACTTCGGCATACCGTCTGAGCATGGTGTAAGACAGAGAGCGTCCCTGATTGAGGTAAAGCCCTGCAAAGGCGATTGAATAATTCATCAGCATGGCCAGCAGAGTCTGGGGCGCGATGACTGATTTTCGCCGTAATAAAGAGTCGCCCGTATCTATATTGAGATGACGCTCGTAGTAATGGACCAGTTGGGTGGCGATTTCGAGCAGGTGATAGACCACGCTGATATGGCCGCGCAAGATCGGCAAACCGGCATCCAAGATTTCGACTTCAGTTTCGGAGACGTGAGTGTCGTAGAGGGATTGAAGGCTGTGAAAGCGGAATTTCAAAAAGCGCAGGTTGTCCTCGCTGATGGGATCCGGAAAACAGGCGGAATATTCCTCTGGTTCGGTCCTGTCGACGATGTTCAGAAGATCGCTTTCGGCGGCCAGATTCAGATAGGCGGTGGCAAGTTGGGTGACGGTTTCCGAGGCGCTCTTGACCTTGCGCGTGGCCCGGTCCCGCGCCAGACGGCCGGAGGGAAGCTCTTCGGTGAATTGCTCCATTGCGGTGCCGCCGACCGGAACCAGCAGGCCCAGACGACCAGCCTGTACGATAATCCAATGGGTTGCCGTGGCCAGGATCTCGCCGGTAAGTTCCAACGACTGGGCGGTGCTTGCGGCGAAGTCCCGGTCGATGGGCAACAGCCGGTAGGATGGCAGGTAGTACTTGATGTGGAGCAGTTCGTAACAGACATCGGCAAACAGCTTGATCGTGGCGGTCAGTGATCGAAACCGGGACCAGCGGCGGTTGTTGCGTGCGCCATAAGCATCAAGAAATTCTTCCAATTGAATGGATTGAGATAATAAATCGCCTATAAAAAAACGGGTTAAGTAGGTGGGGTTTGGACTTTCCGTCGAGAATAGATGCGCCAGTTGCAGCAAACGGCAGGCGCGGTTGCCGATTAGATGAGTGAACTCATGGTCGTTGATGGTGTCCGCCGCCGCAAACAGATTCGGGTCTTTTCCAAGGGTCATGACGGTATCTCTTTGGTTCCGCCAATCCGGCTGTGGGGCGTCGAACCGATGAATCCAGCCGGAAGAATAGCTCACTCACTGTCGGCTATCATGATAGCCACAGAATAAAACGATAACCCAGTTAGTAAAGAGCATCCAGAACGAATTGGCGAAGGATTCGCCGCGCCGGGCGCGGCGGCTTAATAACCTTGATCGACTGTATGGCATTGGTTGCATCCAGTTGAAATATAAAACCGGAATTTTTGATAAAGCTTATTTATATCATCATATTTCTGATAGTGGAAAATTATGCCCCACATCAGCAAGCAGCGGGAAAAATTGACATATACCAAGGTTAAGCTTTACTTTCCAACGTCCGTTCGCGCGCTGCCGCCAAGTACGCGCGGACTCGCAAGGTAGGACCCTTCGGTAACAAGGTCGGGGACAGGCCGAGCCAACGCGCAATACCGTAACTACATAATATATGAGGAGTAACTGATGGCTCTTAAAGAAGTCGTGATTGTCAGCGCCGCTCGCACGGCGATCGGTAAATTCATGGGCAGCCTCAAGGACGTATCGGCTCGCGATCTGGCGATAACCGCGGCCAAGGGTGCGATCGAGCGGTCTGGCGTTCCAGCCGACAAGATCGACGAAATCTGCATGGGCCAACTGTACACCGGCATGCAGGGCTCCCTGCCGGCCCGCCAGGTGAGCATGCGGGTTGGCTTGCCGGCCTACAGCAGCGCCGTATCGGTCAACCAGAACTGCACTTCCGGCATGCGCGCGCTGGAGATTGCTTGCCACAACATCATGCTGGGCCAGACCGAGATCGGCTTGGCGGTCGGCGTCGAAAGCATGACCAACGCCCCCTATCTGCTGCCCAAGGGCCGCATGGGCTACCGGATGGGGCAGGGCAACATCGAAGACAGCATGATTCACGACGGGCTGTTCGACGAACTGGTGCCCGGCCACATGGCGATGACCGCGGAAAACGTCGCGGCCAAATACGGCATTACCCGCCAGGAATGCGACGAACTGGCGTTGATCAGCCACAATCGCTGCACCACCGCAACCAAGGAAGGCGTTTTCAAGCGCGAGATCGTGCCGGTGGAACTCAAGTCCAGGAAGGGTTCGACCTTCTTCGAGGTCGACGAAAACTTTATCCCCGACGCCAGCATGGAGAGCATTGCCAAGCTGAAGCCGGCCTTCAAGAAAGATGGCGTGGTCACCGCCGCCAATGCCTCCAGCATCAATGACGGCGCCAGCGCGGTGGTGATCATGTCGCTGGACAAAGCCAAGGAAATGGGCATCAAGCCCTTGATGAAGCTGGTTGGTATTTGTAACGCCGGCATCGAAGCGGAAGTCATGGGGCTGGGTCCGGCGGTGGCGATTCCGAAGTGCCTCAAGCAGGCGGGCCTGAAGTTCAACGACATAGAGTATTGGGAAGTCAACGAAGCCTTCGCCGCGCAGTGGCTGGGCGTGGGGCGGATGCTGAAAGAGCAGGGGATGAGCCTGACTCCGGATAACTGCAACTTCAACGGCTCCGGCATTGCCCTGGGCCATCCGGTCGGCTCGACTGGTCTGCGCATCGTGGTCAGCCTGTACTACGAACTGGAGCGGCAGGGCAAGTCCCTGGGCGGCGCTTCATTGTGCGTCGGCACGGGCCCGTCGATGGCTTCACTGTGGACTCGCGACGTCTAAGTCGATCTGAATTTTACCTGTCCGGGCGGCCCTAAAACGGCCGCCTTATCAAAGCCCTGTATTTATATCATCATCAAAAATTAAACTCTTCAACTCCGATATAATTCGCGCCAACCAAGATAAACGAACACAGGAACACCAACCTTCATGCTAGACCCTAAACTGCTTAGAGGCGAACTGGAACAAACCGCCGCCAAACTGGCGCGACGCGGCTACATATTGGATGTGGAATTCATCGGCTCGCTGGAAGCCCAGCGCAAGAGCCTACAGGTTCGAACACAGGAACTCCAAAACGAACGCAATACCCGTTCCAAGGCCATCGGTCGCGCCAAGGCCATCGGGCAAGATATTCAACCATTGCTCAACGAAGTCGCTTCACTTGGCGACAAACTCAAACAGATAGAAAGCGAGCTAGACCTTATCCAGCTTCAGTTGCACACGCTCCAACTGGAGATTCCCAACCTGCCGCACGACAGCACACCGACCGGCGACCACGATGCCGACAATGTCGAAATCCGCCGCTGGGGAGAGCCCCGCCAACTCGCGTTCGAACCGCGCGATCACGTCGATCTGGGAGCGGAGGGGGGCCTGGATTTCGAAGCGGCGGCCAAGCTGACTGGAGCCCGATTCGTAGTAATTCAGGGCCAGTTAGCCCGACTGCACCGAGCGCTAACCCAATTTATGCTTGATCTGCACACCCAGGAACACGGCTATCGGGAAATGTATGTCCCTTATCTGGTCAATGCCGACAGCCTGCGTGGTACCGGGCAACTGCCAAAATTCGAATCCGACCTATTCAAGCTAAACGGCGAGCCGAGCTACTACCTTATTCCCACCGCCGAAGTACCCGTCACCAACCTGGCGCGTGATCGCATCCTCGAAGCCGACCGTTTACCGCTGCGTTACGCCGCACACACACCCTGTTTCCGTAGCGAAGCGGGTTCCTACGGCAAGGACATGCGCGGCATGATCCGCCAGCACCAGTTCGAAAAAGTGGAATTAGTGCACATCGTCCGCCCCGAAGAATCCTACGCGGCGCTGGAAGAGCTGACCGGCCACGCCGAGACCGTATTGCAACGGCTGGAATTACCCTACCGAGTCATGGCTCTCTGCACGGGCGACATCGGCTTCGCCTCGGCCAAAACCTACGATCTGGAAGTCTGGCTGCCCGGCCAGCAGAAATACCGGGAAATTTCGTCATGCAGCAATTTCGAGGATTTTCAGGCACGGCGACTACAAGCCCGCTGGCGCAATCCAGCCACGGGGAAACCGGAGCTGGTTCACACACTCAACGGGTCCGGCCTAGCGGTGGGTAGAACCCTGGTGGCGGTGATCGAAAACTATCAAAACGAGCAAGGCCACATTCAGATCCCCGAGGTACTCAGACCCTACCTGAGGGGACTGAAAACCATCATCCCGGACGGGCGCTGAGCCGCCAGAACCGCAGGTTCAGCAATACGGCGGCCACAGTCAAACCCACGATTAAACCCAGCCACGGACCGGCTGGCCCCAAGCCCGCACGAACCCCCAGGCAAGCCAGCGGAAAGGCCAGTAGCCAGTAAGCGACCAACACGATCAGCAAGGGCAGCCGGGTATCCTTAAGGCCGCGCAGCGCGCCAAGCGCACCCACCTGCAAGCCATCGGAAATCTGGAACAGCGCGGCCAATCGCAACAAACCCGCCGCCACCGCCGTCACCATTGCATCGTCGGTATAGAAGCGCGCGATCATTTGGCGCCCGGTAAAAATCAGTACCGCCATAACCGCCATGAACAGCCCCGACAGAGCAATGCCGACCAAGCCACTGAATCGGGCCGCGCGCGGGTCGCCGGCCCCCACGGCATGGCCGACCCGCACGGTGGTGGCCATGCTCAAGCCCAGCGGGATCATGAAGGTCATGGCCGCTACATTCAGGGCCACCTGATGCGCGGCGGCCGCTACCGCGCCGAGTCGACCCAGCAACAGGGCAACGGTGGCAAAGATGGCGGTTTCCAGGAAAAGCCCGACCCCGATAGGTAATCCCAGCACCAGCAACGGCTTCAATTCCCACCAGCACGGCCAAGTCCATTGCTGAAACAGATCATAGCGACGGTAGCGGGTATCCACCCACACCAGGGTGATCATTCCCGCCAGCATCACCCACATGCCGAGGGCAGTTGCAATCCCGCAACCCAATGCGCCCATGGGCGGAAAACCCCAATGACCGAAAATCAGCGCGTAGTTGGCTGAGACATTAACCACC